>JBDNFI010000091.1:0-75829 GCA_041689935.1 Cyclobacteriaceae bacterium | reverse complement strand
AGCAGGAAGATTTGTCTCCAAATTGCTTTTCAAAGGTTTTTCGGTCTAATTGAAGTAGTTTCATATGGGTGATTTTATACTCTAATATACTACTTAATATATTGATAAACAATGTTTAGTGGCCTAAATGAGTAACCCTATCTTTTATATTAAAATTTTGATTTATAAAAACTTTAAACTACTTTCAAAAAGTTATTAAACAATTAAAACAAAAACCTTATAGAAAATCTAAAGAAAAAATTATTCACTTTAGCATTAAGCTTGTCAATGCTATTGGGTTCGGTCTTAGCTTTTTTGCCCGCTAAGGCAGACGGACGGGTCTCTTGGTAATAAGAAAGCCTGTTGGACAGCTTCTAGTGGTGGTGATGGGAGACACCTTGATTGCAATGCCTGCACTAATGTGCCTGGTGATGCAGCCGGTCCACAGCAATGGGGATGCAAAAATCCAACAGTTGAATGACAATTAATTTGAGTTGATAGGAGAGCGGTGTTTGCTCTCCTATTCTTTAAAATATCTTTATGAAAATACAGTTAGTACTTCTTTTGTGCATTTTAATCTTTTCATGTAATACAAACCCTGGTGAAAATCCTGAAAATATAGTTTTCCCGCTACAAGTTGAATTGCTTGGTAAAACAATTCTAGAGGATGATATCACAGTCAATAGATTACACACTATTGACACGTTGCTCTTGGCTGAGTTAAGGGGTGACTCCCATCTTTATGCAGTTTACAATCCAAATGACTTTACACAGATTTTAAAATTTGGAGTTGAAGGAAGTGGCCCAAATGAGTTTATTGCACCCCTATATTTTACAGATTTTACTATTGAAAATGGAAACTATATTTGTTGGTTTTATGAAATAAATACCTATAAACTTTACAAGGTTAATTTGAGCGAAACGCTAAAAGGGGATGAATTAGTAATTGAAAATACCATTCAACTTAGTCCAAAAGCAAATTTTAGTAAAGTCCTCTATTTGACTCCTACAAAAATTATTGGGACTATAACCAATATGGATATAAAGATGGGTAGGATGCGGCTATTTGATCCTACGGAGGATAAAATCCTTAGGACAGTCGAAAATTTTCCTGAAGTAAAAAAGAAGTCTGATGATATCAATTATTTGTACTATCGTCATAACTACTTATATGTTGGAAGACCGGTGATTCATCCTGATAGGCATAAAATAGCCTCACTCCTAAATATGTTTGATAGAATGGATGTGTTTGACACGCAACTCAACCTTCTTAATTCAATTTATTATTCACCTCCGAATGAAAAAAGCGTTATAGACGACTATTTATCAACTGAACCTGGGAGTGAATCAGACATAAAGAGTTACTATATGGGTGCCTTTGGTACTAAGGACTATATCTACGCGCTCTACCATAACCAACTAGTAAGAGAGTATGGTACAGAAAAGCCTGTGGAGATCAGAGTATTTGATTGGGAGTTAACTCCGATTGGTTTGTTTAGGATACCGGATTATATAGCAAACTTTACGGTAGATGAAAGTAGAGGTAAAATTTACGGAGTTAAATCTAGTACAGATAATACTATCCTAGAATACAACTTTCAAAAATTTTGACATGAGTGCCAAAAAAATATTGACTCTGGTTGCTGTTTTTGCTTTGAGCTTTGTGGTAATAAGTATTGCCAAAAAGAAGTTAGCTGAGATTGAACCTAATAAAACAGTAATGAGCCTTTCCTATGATACTTATGATTTTAAAATGCTTGAGCGTTGCTCACCGGCCTAAACTTATTTTTACATAACGAACGAAGGAGACTACCCATTAAAAATAAATAAAATCGAAAGCGTTTGTGGTTGTACTGTCCCGGAATGGCCAAAAATGGCCATTCCGCCGGGAAAAAAGGGTCGTATTTTAGTAACATTTGACGCCAGTGAGTTAGGTCTATTTCATCGAAATGTCATAGTTTATTCAAATTCCATTTCCAGTCCTGACGTTTTATATATTAAAGGAGAAGTTCAATAAATTATGAATAGGTATTGTAACACCGCCGGCGTAAGCTTTTAGTAGCTGATGCACAACCCTTTCTAAAAATAATAGAGCTGAAGTTATAATGGATTTCCATTTTTGTTATGGTAAAAGCAACGTTGGTAATTTCTAAATGGCCTTTCGTGGTTTCCATGCAGAATTAACACAAGGCTTGATAGCCATATTTGCTTGCTTATTCTTCTAAAATGGCCACTTTATACCAGGTACTATAGTCTTCTTCCACGTCCGGATTTGCTTGAGCTTTGAACCACAAATATTCATCCTTCTTTAAAGAATAAGCCCCCAAGGACTCAGGGAGAACCTTATTTCCTACTCTTCGACCATTTTTGAATATGCTAAATTGGGATTTAGGCAAATTTGAAGCAGGCTTAATGCTCACCCGATTACCATCAACCAAACTTTTTCTTTCCTGCTGCAATTCGATGGGTAAGCCTGGGCTGTATTGTACCCATACCTTATCGCCAAGCATTGCCACGTAACTGATGGAAGATTCTCCCGAGAGCTTTCTATCAAAGTTTTCCTTTGTGTACAAATACTCTATTTCTTCATCTAGGTGGATCGCTTCTATCAGTGTAAACTCATCATCCTTGATCTGGTAACGGTAGATGAAAGGATCCTTACTGAAAACTATGACTAATTGGTCATCCTGTACGTCCATGCGATTTATCATACGCAACGGTTCATAGAATATACCCGTATTCCAGTATTCGCTTTCTTGCGAAAGGGGTATGTGTGCTGTGGTTGTCTTTTCCTCAAGGTCAAAAAGCATGGCAGCCTTAAAACCTTTTAGAAAAACCTCTTCCTCGCCTGGATATTCACCTAAAACGGCTGTGTTACGGTAAAGTACCTTTGATTTACCATTGATAGTCACATCAAATACAGCTTTGGAACCTCCCATCATAATGGGCGTACTTTGAGGTTCATCACTTCCTACACGGGATTGAAGGGTTCCATCAAACCAATGGAAAGAAATGCCATTGGGTATATTAAATACGAGCAGACTATCCCTAAAGAATGCCGGGCCATGATAAGGTCTGCTCGAAAAAGCCCTAGAGTCAGGGTTCAATATGAATTGCTCGATGATTTCACCATTCTCATCAGCAACAAGGTATTTCTCTCTTTGTGGGTCATTGAGTAGGTATTGACCACGACTATTGATATCAAGTAAACTCAAATATCCTAAGTAATCCACTTTCAGGGAATCTACAATCTTTAAGTCATAGGGCTCACTAAATTGCTTATCTGTGATTTCGTCCTTTTCAGAACTTTGACAAGCAAAAAAAAAGGCAGCTGTTAGGCCAAGAACAAAAGCTATTTTACCTCTCATAATTCAATATTCTAAAGTGTATTCATCTAATTGGCCTTTGTGAAAAATATACTAAAAGCTTAATTTTTAGAATAGAAAAAAACTAGAAGTCTAGTCTGTATAATTGAATAAAATCTTCCTCAAACTCTAAGTTTTCTTTTTTCTGTACCCATATTTCCTCATTTCGAATAATGAGTTCGAAAGCTTTATGTGTTATAGGAATGGCAACATCCTTTATTATCTCTCCACTTTTACTTATGACTTGTAAACGACTCGGGATCGTTTCAAATAATTTTGTAGCATATTCCTGATATGCAGACATTCCATCGGTATCTTTTACCATGTTCATGCTTTCTCTTTGTGATTTGCTAAAGCCTCGAAAATATACCAAAGCCAAATCATCACCATAGGCAAAAATGCTTTTTACACCTTGCATGGTTCTGTTATAGTTGATGACACTATTCAAATCAAGATTCTCAGGGTTGAGTGCATCAGGTAATTCATAACCACGCATTTTTAGGGAAATGGATATGATGGGTTCGAAATCATTACTAATGCTATAGGCCCTTAATATATCCTCTCCACCTAAATTTAACCATAAGGTATCGTTGATTACTGCGTAGGTTGATTTTAGATGTGAATAATTATATGCCCTTCCATTGAAAAACCGGCTGTCCTTAGGTAATGGAAGAATGTGCTCCAATTTGCCACTTTCCGGATCAAATACGCTCAGGCATCGCCATTCATTATAAAAGATTTCTTCAGATGGACTGTGGGAGATGTGCTTTGATGGTGGAAAAAGAAATTTCTCCCTATTTTGAAAATTTACTGGATAAATAAAATTGCTTGGTAAAGAGTAAATTAGGGCTGGAAAAAGTGGCTTTTCATGGGCAAAATATCGTTGCAGATTGCCATGATAATCATAAAAAATAAGACCTCTTGTGCCTCCAAATAAAAGTTCAGATTCACTATAGAATGAAGGCGTTCGAAGTGGGTAACCTGCATGTTCTTTATCTGTATTTATTTCGAAACTATACCTTATTTCAGCAGCATCTCGATCCCAAATTATATAAGAACTGCGTGCATAATCATAAAGTAAAAATGAGGATGCATCACTAGAAACATCTAGTAAACCAACTCGACCTATAATGTCAATTTGAATACTGTCAATATTGACAAGTGCCTCTTGTGCATTTCCATTTGCCGTATTTTCAACCTTTTCAGGACTATTACAAGCAAAAACAAAGGCAATAGGCATGAACAAAAAAAGGATAATTCTATTTCTCATAATTCTCATATTTTAAAATATCATTCCGGAAAAAGTTTAACCTTATACCATTTCACAACATCTTCTTCCATTTCTTTATTGGGTACAGATGAAAACCATAGAAAGCCATCGCGCTCGAAAATGAAACTTTTCAGCTGAGAGGGCAATTCTCCACCTCCCGCTTTTTTACCATCTTTGAATACCACATAGTGATCTCTTGGTATATTGTCAGGATCTTCGAAACGGGTGCCATTATTGCCTTCTATAATTTTGACTGATTGGCGTAATTCCATAGGCAGACCTGGATTATATTGGACCATGATTAGGTTCCCTTCTATTAGAGCCACGTTTCCGACCTCAGACTCTCCCAATTTTAAGGTCAAAATATTGACTGGAGCTGGTGGTGCACCTGGATTATTGGGCACACCCGTATCTTTTTGCTTATCGATATAAAGGATTTCGTCTTTCATGGATAGTGTTTGGTTCAATAAAGCTGAATCTTTTGTCAAAGTGTAGAGATACACATTGGCATCTTTCCTGAACGCTATCGCTAACTGATTTCCTTCAATATCAAATCGATTCTGCATTCGGTATGGCTCATTGTACTTACCATCCCTGTAGGCACTCTCATTTTCTAATCCTACAAGGCCTTTCGTTTGCTGCGTGGTGGGATTAAACTGGGTGATCGCTTGAAAACTATCATAATAAGCTTGGGTATTCGCATCCCCGTTAAGGAAACCCATCCGATTGACCAAGATGTACTCTTCCCCCTCAATACTTGCCTCAAAAATGGCTTTCGTTCCCATGCGAGAAGCATAGACATTGCTCTCTAGAGGCTCCGTAGTCTTGGATTGTAAGTTGCCGTCAAAATCAAGGAAAAATAAACCTTTGGGTGAATTAAAAATGATTTGATCATTTTGATAAAAGGCAGGACTCTCAAAGGTAAAACCCGGGAAATCCTTATCAGCTGCCGCAATGATAAATTGATGAATAATTGTGCCCTTTTCATTGGCTACTAAATAGGCCTTTCTCTGAGGATCTTGAAGCAAAAATTGTCCTCTTTCATTCCAATCAATTAGGTGAATTTGACCTAGATATTCAATTTGCAATGAATCAAGAATTTGCATTGAATAAATTGCATTGCTTTTTGTACCTCCTCGAGTATTGTCATCTGAAGAGCAACTTATAATAATGAATAGTCCAAAAGCTAGGGCTAAGATTGGTATGAGTTTGATTTGTTTGAACATATAAAATATTTTTGCTATTAACGAAGGCATAATATAATTAATTAAGCTTGATTTTGCGAAAATAATCACAAAATCGGATTCTTCTTCGTCCACGCTGGTTTCTTTAGAAAACCAAAGAAACTCCCGGCTAGCGCGAACCTTTAGCTCGTGATTCCTACCCAAATTTATTTATCCCATAAAGCCTTTGACCAGTATAATCCTCTGAGGTGCTATAATTCATTGCCATTCCTAAGACTGTATTTCATATTCAAGATAATCAATTTCCAATAAGCTCTTTCCGCCAGCATAATCAATTGAATAGCTATACTTCCAATGCTCCGTGCTGCAAACGCAAATCCGGATTCAACTGGATTATTTTGTAGTTACTCCAGTTTTGACTAATTACACATGCACTCTATAACCCTATTGGCTTGTTGTGCAGTTTCAAAAATTGCCTCTTCTTTTAGCATTTAAAGTTTTGGCCGAGCGGTTCTCATTCGCTATTCTCTTAGCCATCGCAAGGCATAAAAAAAGCTCCACCTTTTCGGATGAAGCTGAATCTATTGAGGTCCCGAGCGGATTGCCTGCTGGTGTAAGCACCATTTGACGCAGGCGAGCTCGCCACGCTCGGTTCGAACCGAGCGGTTCGCATCCGCTCTTTCTTTTGCTATATCAACCATAAAAAAAGCTCCGCCTTTTCGGATGAAGCTGAATCTATTGAGGTCCCGAGCGGATTGCCTGCTGGTGTAAGCACCATTTGATGCAGGCGAGCTCGCCACGCTCGGTTCGAACCGAGCGGTTCGCATCCGCTCTTTCTTTTGCTAAAGCAACCATAAAAAAAGCTCCACCCTTTTTGGATGAAGCTGAATCTATTGAGGTCCCGAGCGGATTCGAACCGCTGTGGGAGCTTTTGCAGAGCTCTGCCTAGCCACTCGGCCACAGGACCATTTTATATAACGGATGGCAAAATTAGTAAATACCTTTCCTAATTAAAAGGTTCAGCCAAAATAAAAAAAGCCCGAATTAATTCGGGCTTTTAAGTTTATCATCAATTTAACGACTATTCGCTTTTACCGCCATCTTTCAGTTGCTCTTTCAAACCAGCCAAAGCGTCCAAATCGCCTAAAGTAGTCTTGTCTACATCTTTGGCAGTTGGCACTTCTTTCTTAGCAGTAGTCTTCTTTTTAGGAGCTGTAGCTTTTACAGGCTCAGCAGCATGCGTATTAGTATGTGAAAGCACTATTCTCTTATCATCTTTAGAGAATTCCAATACTTTAAAATCTAATGTTTCGCCTACTTCAGCCACTGTATCATCTTCTTTTTTCAAATGCTTAATAGAAGCAAAACCTTCGATACCATAAGGCAATTCAAGTACTGCGACTTTATCATTTTTGCTAGTGACGGTACATTTGTGTGCCGAACCAATCGTAAATACTGTTTCGAAAGTATCCCAAGGGTTTTCTTCCAAATGCTTATGCCCAAGAGCTAAGCGACGGTTGTCAACATCAAGCTCAAGAACTTGAACTTCCAACTCCTCACCTACTTTTACAAATTCAGATGGATGCTTTATTTTCTTCGTCCAACTTAAGTCAGATACGTGTACTAATCCGTCAATTCCTTCTTCTAGCTCAAGGAATAAACCAAAATTGGTAAGGTTACGCACGATTCCTTTGTGTACAGTGCCTACACCATATTTAGTCAATACATCTTTCTTCGTCCAAGGGTCTTCACTCAATTGCTTAATACCCAAAGACATTTTGCGTTCGTCGCGATCAAGCGTGAGTACTACTGCTTCTGCTTCGTCACCCACTTTGATAAAGTCAGATGGATTACGCAAATGCTGAGACCAACTCATTTCAGATACGTGAATCAAGCCTTCAACACCTGGATGGATTTCGAGGAATGCACCGTAATCGGCTACATTCACAATTTTACCCTTCACTTTAGAACCTACTATTGTTTCGGCTATTAGTGAATCCCAAGGATGAGCTTCAAGCTGCTTCATACCCAAAGAAATACGCTTCTTCTCGTCATCAAAGTCAAGAACAACAACGTTAACTTTTTGGTCAAGCTTAAGCACTTCTTCTGGATGGTTGATACGGCCCCAAGAAATATCAGTAATGTGCAATAGGCCATCAACACCACCCAAATCGATGAATACACCAAAGTTTGTCATGTTTTTGATTACACCTTCAAGTACTTGACCTTTTTCAAGGTTGTTCAAGATTACTGCTTTTTGCTTCTCAATGTCTTTCTCGATAAGTACTTTGTGAGACACTACAACGTTATCGTTTGTATAGTTGATTTTCACAACTTTCAATTCCATTGTTCTACCTACAAACACATCAAAATCTCTAATAGGCTTCACATCAATTTGAGAACCTGGTAGAAATGATTCCACACCATGAACATCAACGATAAGACCGCCTTTCGTACGTCTTTTTACAACACCTTCAATTACTAAATCTTCTTCATGAGCCTTAGTAATGGTTTCCCAAGCTTTTACAATCTTGGCCTTACGACGGGAAAGAACTAACTGTCCATTCGCATCTTCTTGCTCTTCAATAAAAACTTGCACTTCATCACCTACTTTTAATTTAGGCAAATCACGGAATTCAGAAAGAGGCACCAAACCATCTGATTTGAAACCAATGTTTAAGATTACGTCGCGGTCGTTTACACCTACCACAACACCCGTAACTACTTCACGTGGAGTGATCTCAGTTAAGGTTTCTTCGTAAATCTTTTCAAGTTCTTCGCGCCTAGCTTTGGAATAGCCTTCGCCGAAACCTTTTGATTCGTAGTCTTCCCAGTTAAAATCTTCAGGAGAATTTGACATAATATTATTATTGATCCATTATTACGATTCTGCCTTCGGATCAGAAAAACAGAATGCTTGTTAGTTAAATTCTCACAATTTGTGAGCCGTCCATTTTGAACGGATGGCAAAGGTACTAAAAATCTGAATATTAGAAGTTTTTTGGCATAAAAAAAGCTGAGAATTTCCCAGCCTTTCCTATTATTAATAATTCCTGTATCTAGTTAAAATCAATAGTAACAGAACCGCCAGAGGTTACCAGACTTACTGGAATGGTTCCATTGCCAATTTTTCCATCAATTCTATCTCTTTTAATTTCACCGCTAAAATTGCTTAGATCACTCACATTCACTCGTGACCCCCTAGCATACAGACTCATATCAAGTGCCTTGTCCAAATCAACTCTAATGGATCCGCCACTTGTTTTCAAATCCAGTTTTTCAAGATTAGCCAATCCACTTGCCCTTATTGACCCCCCGCTTGTTTTGCCTACAAGCGAGCCGGTGCAGTTTTCGAACCGCACACTTCCACCAGAGGTATTTAAGCTCAATATTCCATGCGAATTATCCACTTTAATGGAACCTCCACTAGTCGCACCAGCCACTTCTCCATCAATATTACTTACTCGGATAGAGCCTCCGCTTGTCCTCAACTCATGAGTCCCGACCATATTATCAATCGTTAATGAACCGCCAGAGGTATATAATTTTACAAAAATTTCCTCCGGTACTCTCACATCAAAGGATACCGATCTGGTATTCATTCCGGAGAAAAATCCGGAGCCACTGTTGGCCCTATTATATTTGATATAAAGACGATTAGCGCTACTTTCAACCTCTATATCAAGCTCGTCAAATAAGCGCTCAATTTCACCTTCAGTTAGATTTTTTGTATTCTTCCCTCCTATTCGGAAGTCTACAATGGCTCTGTCAAGGCCTTGCTCACCAGTTACTTTGATAGAGCCTCCAGAAGTTATTAACTCCAGGTTTGCTCCTGCATTGATTGGGTATTCTTTTGTGAAGACTGGGTTATTCGAGATGTCTCCAAATGACATATCCATACTACAGGCGGTGAACAAAAAGATTAAAAATACTAATGGGATCGATGGTATAGTTTTCATTGCTGTTTTTTGTTTGTTGCCAGCATGAATACAAATGCAGTGCGGAAAATAAAACGTGCCTAAAAAGCTAAATTTTGATGGTTTCATGATTTCTCTTTTCGTAAAACCGTTCAAAAGTGTACATATTAAAGTCAAAATCGGACACTTCACTAGCAGGAAATTTTAGCGGGAGGGTAAAATTACTTCCTCAAAGGTAAGGTACTCTTTCACCAAGAAATGGCTCCCACTCCTCACAAGTAAATCCTGAATGATCTCTCAAAAATATAGTATAACTCGGTTTATAGGGTTTATTTAGCAGTTTCATTCCTGCATGCTCAGGCGAAAAGTCACCTTTGCGGGAGTTGCATCTCTTGCATGCTGTTATCAAGTTCGTCCAAGTGGATTTCCCTCCTTTGGAGCGAGGAACGATATGATCGATGGTTAGCTCTTTTGTTGCCGCACAATATTGACAAGAATGCGTATCCCGCTTGAATATATTATGCCTAGTAAGGATCACTCCCTTGTAAGGAACGTTAACATATCGTTGGATTCTAATGACTGCGGGCATTTCAAATTGCAGATCAATAGTTCTAATGACAGCAGACTTATAGGGAGCTATTAATTCCGCCTTGTTAAGATACACCAACAAAAAGCCTCTATGTACTGTACAAATAGTAATAGGGCTGTAATCTTGATTCAAAACCAACACTCGCTGCTTCATTTATTTATCAATCGTCTGACTCCTTTTAATTTATGCGTAAATTCTCCGTTGGTTTGTTGAATTCCTATTTCATTGATCTCATTTATTTTGACGTAGCCGCTTGCATGTATGATTTTACTCTCCTCTAAAATCAACCCCACGTGGTCAATTTTATCCTCCGTTCCGAAAAAAGCCAAATCACCAGCCTTCGCATTTTCAAACGCCACTTCCAACCCTTGCAAAAACTGTTGTGAAGCATCTCTGTTTAGCCGAAAACCACAAATTTTAAATACTTGCTGAATAAATCCCGAACAATCGATACCGAACGGACTACGCCCGCCCCACAAGTAAGGAGCATTTAGATATTTAAGCGCAATATCCTTCATGTAAGGCATTTTCAACTGTTGACTAAGTGGTTTTGATTCTCCACCAAATGCGAGCGTTTCTTCCATTTTGAAGAGTTCGTTGCTGCCAAATGGCAATACGGATCCTAACAAAATATTCATCCTTTCCTTTTTAAAAAGGATTGGTGAAGACAAATCTAGGCTGATTTTATAATCGGATGATTCAATTTGCTCGAAATAGGCCTCGCTTATTTCCGTATGTTGCAATCGGCAAATCCAGCCTTCATAATTATCGAAAGCACTGGAAATCCTAAGCCAATACTTCTCTGTGTCATTATCTAATACACGATAATGTTCTCCAAATAGCTGTTGAGAAACCATTTCGCTTCTGTGGGAAGCTTCTACACGAATAGGGACTAGCGACTGACGGATAATACCGAACATATAATCAGAATAAAATCTACTAAAGGTATTTTATTCTTTATAATCTGGCAAGTGTAAAATGGACGATTAGTATTTAATCCGATCCATTTCCCGTTTCAAGTCTTTGTCTTTGATAGAATCTCTCTTGTCATGGAGTTTCTTTCCCTTGGCAATGGCAAATTCCAATTTGGCTAATCCCCGGTCATTTATAAAAAGGCGGGTGGGAATAATGGTCAATCCTTTTTCTTCTGTTTTCGCCACAATCTTCCTGATTTCCTTCTTATTCAGCAATAACTTCCGCTGACGCATCGGGTCAGGAGCATTAAAGCTAAGATTGCTATACTGCGATATATGGAGATTTTTAACAAAAACTTCCTCGTTGGATACAAAACAAAATGCATCTGTAATATTTACTTTTCCTTCTCTTATTGATTTTATCTCTGAACCCAGCAATTGAATACCCGCTACAAATTTTTCGATAAACTCATATTCAAAAGAAGCTCGACGATTTTTTATATTTATGATGTTTGAGAATCTTTCGTCCTTCTTAGCCATTTTTAATCTTATTAAATAATCTTTCTACCTTCTCTTTTTTCAATATTTTTTGCCCTGTGCGTCCATGAGCAATTACTCTGTCCGCAACGGTCACTTCTACTTTGCAGATAATCTCATGCAAATGGATTTCCTCAATGGTAGCTTCAATCCTAGCTTTTTCATTAACGAACGCTGGTGATTTATGATCTATTTCTATAAATGTACCAATACCTTGCTCTGATTCCTCCAACATGTCTATTACAAATAACCTCCCGCCCCATTCCATGTCCCTTGCTAGCGCAAAGGTAGCATATACTGGATGCACCGTTTCGCCATGAAAAGCAGCGATATCTTCCTCTTTAATTTTATGGATATAAACCTTTTTATCGCCCTTTTTAAAGATATCCTTCATTCTTCAAAATTAGGCTAATTTGACTTCTCCTAAAATACAAAGTAGAAAATACCTTGATCATGTGAATGCCATGCGGGGGTTTGGACTTACATTTTGCCCGACAAAATCCTTAGCGTGATATTTAAAATAAGCCGCCATAGCAATCATACCGGCATTGTCGGTACAATATTCGAAGGAGGGAATATGTATAGACCACTGATGGGTAGCGGCTAGCTCTCGTAATCTCTGTCTCAATCCACTATTTGCAGCCACTCCTCCCGCAATCGCTATCTGATGGATGGAATGTAATTTGGTTGCTTTCACAAGTTTTGTCAATAACATAGACACTAATGTCTTTTGAATACTTGCCGCTAAATCTTCGAGATTCTCCTGTATAAAATTTGAATTTTTCTTTTGCTCGTCTCTCAAGAAATACAAAATAGACGTTTTCACTCCACTGAATGAGTAATCTAAATCAGGCATTTGGGTTTCGGAAAACGCAAAGCGATTTGGATTGCCCTTTTGCGCTAACTTATCCAAATGTGGCCCACCTGGATAGGGCAATCCCAGCATTTTTGCCGCCTTGTCGAAAGCCTCACCTACGGAATCGTCCTGTGTTTGCCCGATTATTTCCATGTCGGTAGTGCTTTTCACTTTGATGATTTGGGTATGTCCGCCGCTTACAGTCAAGCACAGAAAAGGAAAACTTGGCTTAGGGTCTTCAATAAAATGCGCCAAAACATGTGCTTGCATGTGATTGATCTCAATCAAAGGAATATCTAATGAAAGAGCCAAACCCTTGGCAAATGAGGCTCCTACTAATAATGAACCCAATAAACCTGGCCCACGAGTGAATGCAATAGCCGATAAATCTTCTACTGCGACATTGGCTTGCTTGAGTGCCTCACTCACTACTGGCACGATGTTTTGTTGGTGTGCTCGGGAGGCAAGCTCAGGCACCACTCCCCCATAACTCTCGTGTATTCGTTGCGTTGCTATTATATTATTGATTAATTTTCCACCCGCAATTATTGCGGCTGAGGTTTCATCACAAGAAGACTCTATTGCAAGTATAATTTCACTCATTTTAAGGCTTTGTCAGAAAAGAAAACTAGGGCGCAAGTTATCAAAAAAGGTATTGCAAGAACAATATCATGGACAATTATAGCCTTATTAACCTTGACCTTAGGATTGCTATTACTATTACAAGTTCCTTCATTTCAGACATTTATTGCAAAAAAGACAGCAAATTATCTTTCAGAAAAGACTGGTTTTACCACTACACTCAGCAAAGTTAGCATTAAATGGCTGGACGAAATTGAACTAGAAGGACTTGCCATACGCGATACGCAGGACAGCCTTATGATTGGTGCTGATAAAATTTTAATCGATTTTAATATCACCGATTTATTTTCGGAGCAAAGTATAAACTTAGATGAACTCAGAACTGAAAAGCTGAAAGTTCAATTGATAAATAATGCCGTTGATGGAGATTTGAATATCAACGCATTTATCGCTCAGATTAACAAGCTTTCTACGTCGACGGATACAACAGCAAGTGCCAAACCATTCGAAATTGATCGAATTCGATTGCTTCAAAGTGATTTTATTATTAGCAATCCCAGCCTAGACACCATTGAAGATGGTGTAGATTATAATCACTTACATTTTGCTGAGCTTTTTGGAGACATCAGGAATCTGCGGGTAAGCAATGACACCATAGAGCTAAATATATTGGGACTAGAGGGCTTAGAACCAAAAACAGGGTTCCGAATCAATAATCTTCGGACGAATTTCCACTACTCAAAAACTAAGATTGGACTGACTGAACTCAATTTATCTGCTGGCACAAGCGTGATTAAAGATTCGCTAGTGTTTAGGTTTAGCAACCCTTCCAATTTGAGCTACTTCATCGATAGTGTTTCCATCGAGGCTAGCATGAATAATTCAAGAATTTATTCCGAAGATTTGGCTCTATTCGCTCCAGCGGTAGCAGGATATGATCAATTTTACATATTAGACGGCGAAATTTCTGGGCCCGTCAGCAATATTTCGATGAATGATTTTCGACTTGGATTTGGCAGAGCAAGTCATTTTTCGGGAAATCTTTCGTTCGAGGGATTGCCCGACATTGACAATACCTTTGTAATGGCAAATTTGCTCAATTCATCGGTAGTAATGAGCGATTTGAGTCCCTATCTAGATAGAGAGTCATTAAAGCAAATATCCTCATTAGGGAGAGTCAACTTCACAGGAGAATTTATCGGATTATTCAATGACTTTGTTGCTAACGGAAGTTTCAAAACGGCTTTAGGAAATATAAATTCAGATATAAATATGAAACTATCGCCAGGCCAAATTCCTCAATACAGAGGAGCATTGGCTTTGCAGAATTTCAATTTAGGCAAGTTTATAAATAACACTGAAAATGTTGGCTTAGTGAGCATGAAAGGGAATATCGAAGGCCAGGGATTTAACCAAGAGGATGCCGATTTACTCTTGGATGCTTCCTTTTCATCCTTAGGCCTCAAGGGCTATGATTACACAAATATCACTACAGATGTTCGTTTTGCTGGCAATCTATTCCAAGGGGATATCAAAATAGATGATCCCAACCTTAAATTTAATGCCACCGCATTTATTGACCTCCGCAATAATCTCGATTTAATAAATATCACCGCTCAACTTGACACGGCATTTCTAAGAGAATTGAATTTGACGGAGGAGGATATTTTTGTCAGCACGAAAGTTTACACTGATTTGCGAGGATTACAAATTGATAGTCTAACAGGCTATGCGGAATTTCTTGACAATTATATAGTCTACAATGGTCGAAGCCTAAAACTCGATTCTTTGGAATTTCAGAGTATTAAAAAGAATCAAGACAGGCAAATTAGACTCAGCTCAAGCTTAATTGATGCGGAAATTTTCGGTCAATTTAATTTTACTACGATCATTGAAGATGCTCAGATTTTTGCAAAAGAAATTGAACTCGCATTGATCAATGACAAAGAAGAAATCAACAGCTATTATTCTGAAAAAAATCTTGCCTCAGAAGCGGCATACTATCGAGCAGATTTCACATTTAATTTAAAAGACGCAAATCCTATCATTCAGTTATTCGACCCATACATATACGTGTCGGAAAATACGAATGTGGAAGGCAGTTTTATCAACGGGTACACGTCCATATTTGCTTTAAATTCCGAAATAGAAACTGTCCGAGTGGGCACAAATACCTTCAATAATAACCTTATTGATATCAACACTTCCAAAATTGCAGACAGCACAGACATACTTGCCAGTGCATATATCGAGTCAAAACGGTATGATGCTGATGCTGATGAAGGCACGTTGGAAGATATTTATGTGAATTTGATTTGGAGTGAAAAGAAGATTGACTTTAGCAGCCGAATAGTTCAAGCACCTACTAATAGCATTGCGGAGGTCTTTGGTACTATCAACTTGTTGCGGGAGGGTACGGAAATCAAATTCCAACCCTCTAATTTATTGGCTTTAGAGCAGAATTGGCAATTCGCAGACAACAATAGAATCTTTATTGCAGGCAAAGAAATTGATTTTGAAAATTTACGTATTGTCTCTCAAGACCAAAGTATTTCCCTCACAGGCAGCATTTCGGAGGATCCGAGCAAGAATTTACGATTGGTAATGGATAATTTTCAAATCGAAAACCTAAACCCATTTAGCCCATATCCTTTCTTTGGTATGGCCGATGGGTATTTGGATATTCAAGATTTCTATGACAACCAAATATTCGATGCAAATCTGGATATTCTAGAATTCCGTATTGAAAGATTTTTGGCGGGTGATGTTAGCCTCGTTTCCAAGTGGAACACCGAGGAACAATTTGTTGATATTGCTCTTGGCGTTGTTCGCGATGGCGAGAAAGTGATTGCCCTAGATGGGTTTTATTTTCCAAATGAAATTGACGATCAACTGAAGCTAATAGCCAATCTCAATAATGCCAACCTCAATATTGCAGAGCCTTTTCTAGCTGGGCTATTTTCCGAAATGGCGGGTAAGGTTACTGGCCAAATCAGCGTTACTGGCTCATTGGATAATCCTGTGGTAGAAGGCACTGGGAAAATGGATAATGGTAAACTAAAATTCAATTATCTAAATACAGTTTATAATTTCGATGGAAGCATCATTTTCGATCAAAATGAGATTGGTTTTAGAGGGTTGAATTTGATAGATAAAGACAATAATCGCGGGCAAATTACTGGCGGTATTTTCCATGATGGGTTCAAAGATTTCGTCGTAGATATTCGCGGCAGCATGAGTAATCTACTCGTGCTAAACACAACTATACGCGAAAATGAACTTTACTACGGCACAGCAGTCGCCACAGGAACTTTCAATATTTTAGGCCCTTTTAGCAATCTGGAAGTGGGCGTAAGAGCTACTACGAACAAAGGCACAAACCTATACATTCCCATAAGCTCCTCAAACAGTGTAGAGCAAAGTGAATTTATTCACTTCATCGATTTCCAAGATAGTCTTGTATTGGCTGAAATCAACCTAGAAAGAGAGGTGGTTTTATCTGGCCTAAAGCTCGATTTTGATATTGCCGTAACACCTGATGCCTATGCCGAAATCATTTTCGATCAAAAAGCGGGCGATATCATTCGCGCGCGAGGGCGTGGAAATCTCAAATTGCAAATTGATACCAATGGCCAATTCAATATGTTTGGTGATTATGAAATCACCGAGGGAGCCTATAATTTCACACTTTACGGGATTATCAATAAGGAATTTATTGTGGAGCCAGGAAGTAAGATTAGTTGGCTGGGAGATCCTTACGAAGCTATACTTGATATACAAGCATCCTACAGGCAATTAGCCTCACTCGCTCCGTTGGTTCGCAATGAATCGGCGCTAAATGACCCAGCAGTGCAGCGCAGATACCCTACAAGAGTTACGATGGATTTGACAGGCTCAATGCTATCCCCAGAAATAGACTTTGGGATTGTCATTGACGAATATCCGCAAGGAAATATTGAATTAGAAACCTTGGTTACCAGTTTCAAATTCAGACTAGAAAACGATGAACAGGAACTCAATCGACAGGTTTTCTCTTTGATAATCTTACGTAAATTCTCACCTGAAAACTCATTTGGCACCGGTGGTGGAGGCGGCTTTGGCCGATCAGTAAGTGAGTTTTTCTCCAGCCAATTGAGCCACTATGTTTCCCAGATTGATGAAAACTTAGAAGTAAATATAGACCTGGCTGGGCTCGATGAACAAGCCTTAAATACCTTTCAATTGCGGCTTTCTTATACCTTCTTAAATGGCAGACTTAGAGTAACCCGCGATGGCGCCATTACCAATTTGAGCAATGAAGTGGATGTTACTAGCTTGGCTGGCGATTGGACAGCGGAATATTTATTAAGCGCAGACGGCGCCTTCCGAGTGAAAATTTTTAGCCGTACCAATTTGAATATGGCCTCCACAGCATTAAATAATACAGCTACAACCACGGGTATTAGCTTAATGTACACTCAAAGTTTTGATAAACTTGATGAGCTATTTACAAGCATTAGAGGTAAAAATAGAGCAGAAGCTATTCGGAGAGAAAACTTAACAAAAGAAGAACAAGAAATCGAAAAGAATAAAGAAAGCTCAAAGGAAACTGATGATCAAAAGTTGCCACTCAGTTGAACTAAACAAAGCTTTTCTTTCTTATATCATTGAAATTTAATTTATGGTACGCCTATTCCTTTTATCCTTAATTTTTGTCTCACTATTTTCTTGCCATAGCGAAAGCTTAGGCCAAGCAGGTACACAGGCACCAAACCACAACCCTTGGACGGTACTTCTACAAAAACATGTAACTGAACAGGGAAACGTAAACTATGAAGGATTTATCCAAGATAAAATTGCCCTCGAAAGCTACCTAAACACCCTTAGCAACACCCCACCTGATAAGGCTACTTGGTCGGAAGCAGAGCAATTGGCCTATTGGATCAATGCATACAATGCCTTTACGGTGAAATTAATAGTGGATAATTACCCAGTCAAGAGTATTCAAGACCTCCATCCTACCATCAAAATTCCACTATTAAATACTGTTTGGCATAAAAAATTCTTCCAAATTGGTGGAAAGGATGCAAGCTTAGATCAAATTGAACATGCCATTCTGAGAAAGGAATTTGATGAGCCACAAATTCACTTCGCTATTAATTGCGCATCGGTTTCATGCCCTCCGCTCAGAAATGAAGCGTTCACAGCTACCAAACTAGAGCAGCAATTGACTGAGCAAGCCGCCATTTTTATCAACCATCCTGCTTACAACAAAATTCAAGCTTCTGATATCGAAGTTTCTAAGATATTCTCTTGGTTTTCAGGTGATTTCAAAAAGAATGGGAGCCTCATCGACTATTTGAATAAATATAGCGAGGTGAAGATAAACGCCAAAGCGAAAGTAGATTACATGGATTACAATTGGGATTTGAATGAGTAATTGATGCTTATAAACGCCCAATGTGCAGTAATTATCCTCCCGCTTTTTTCAAATCAAAAAAACAAAATTGCTAGCAAATGCACGCTACTTTTTGAACATTGCATTTTGATTTCTGTTTTGATTCATGATGGAAAAAACTAACATATTCTGGTTTAGAAGAGATCTTCGAATAAATGATAACACAGCGTTGCATTATGCATTGCAGGAAGGAAAGGCTGTTTTACCAATTTTCATTTTTGACAAAAATATACTTGACAAGCTTGAAGATAAAGATGACGCCAGAGTCAATTTTTTACATAATCGTGTAAAAGAACTTTCCAGACAATTGCAAAAGTATGGCAGCAGTTTACAAGTGTTTTACGGAAATCCGCGGGAGGTAATTGAGCAGTTAACCGCAGATTATCAAATAGAGGAAGTCTACACCAACCGAGATTACGAACCCTACGCCAAAGAAAGAGATAGCCAAATTGATGCTTTTCTGCAGGCTGAGAATATTGGGTTCTATACATTCAAAGACCAAGTTATATTTGAACAAAGTGAAATTCTAAGCGATTCGGGCACATTTTATAAAGTATTTACCCCTTTTAAGAAAAAGTGGATGCAAGCCTTCGAGCAAAGCCGGATATCTTCATTAGGAGTGCCAAAATCTAACGCGCCATTTTTCCAAACTGAACCATTTGAAATTCCAAGCTTGGAGCAAATGGGTTTTAATCCATCCAAAATTCCAATTCCTTCTGCAGAGATGGACGAAAGCATTATATCAGAATATGATAATGATCGAGATTTTCCTGCAAAAAAAGGAACCACCAGACTTGGAATTCATTTGCGATTCGGCACGATAAGCATTCGCGAATTGGCAATAAAGGCACATAAACTTAACGAAACCTATCTATCTGAGCTTATTTGGCGGGAGTTCTATATGATGATACTATTCCACAATCCTAAGGTGGTGGACCATGCCTTCAAGCCACAATACGATCAGATTCCATGGCGGAGCAGCGAGGAGGATTTCAGCAAATGGTGCAAGGGCAATACAGGCTACCCGATTGTAGATGCTGGCATGCGCGAACTCAACCAAACCGGCTTTATGCACAATAGAGTGCGCATGATTGTGGCCAGTTTTCTCACCAAGCACCTACTAATCGACTGGCGATTGGGAGAAGCCTATTTTGCCAAAAAACTTTTAGATTTTGAATTAGCCTCAAACAATGGCGGCTGGCAATGGGCTGCAGGAACTGGCACCGATGCGCAACCCTATTTCAGGGTTTTTAATCCGAGCTCGCAAACGGAGAAGTTTGATAAAGAACTGAAATACATTAGAAAATGGGTTCCTGAATATGGTACCAACAGCTACCCAGAACCAATGGTGGATCATAAATTTGCAAGACAAAGAGCGATTGATACCTATAAAGCAGCACTAGCCTGAGTGGATTGTGTAGAAATTTAATATTCAATTTGCGCAGGAATTTAATTCTCAGCTCATTTTTAACCCTTGCTTAGTATCTTCACACTATGAAATCAAGGCTATTGATTATCTTCCTTTTCCTAGGCAATCCAATTTTTGCATTTAGCGAAATGGATTATCTAAAGGACTACGGCCATGGAGACAGTATAGATAATAAGCGATTGACTTGGGTATTGGCGGGAGGTGGTGCTGCCTATGCGTTGGGAATGGCAGGCCTTAGTGCTACTTGGTATGCCGATCAATCTACACGGAGTTTCCATTTTTTTGATGACCTGCCACAATGGAAGCAAATGGATAAGTTAGGGCATATTTACTCCGCATATCAAATAAGTTTTGCAGCAGCAGGTACTTTTCGATGGGCAGGAATGAGCAACCGCAAAGCAGCTATTTGGGGAGCTGCTACAAGTGGCATTATGATGCTGCCTGTGGAAATATTAGACGGGACTTCTCAAGATTATGGCTTTTCTTGGAGCGACCTTGCCGCCAATAGCCTGGGCGCTGGACTTTTTCTAGCGCAAGAACTAGCTTGGGGAGAAGTGCGCATACAACCCAAGGGGTCTTTTCAGCGAACGGCGTATGCTCCGCAGCGTCCAGGCACATTAGGTGATGGACTGCATGAAGAATGGCTCAAGGATTACAATGGTCAAACCTACTGGTTCTCTGCCAACCCGTATCTGCTTTCGAACAAGAAAAGTAATTTGCCCAAATGGCTCAATTTTTCTGTTGGCTACGGCGCAGCAGATATGATCTATGGGCGTGACCCAGAAAATATAGCGGCTGGTTTGGATCCATACAGAAGATACTTCTTATCAGTAGATGTAGATTTTAGAGCGTTTAAAGGCCGAAGTACTTTCTTGAACACCTTGCTCGACGCGCTCAACCTAATTAAAATTCCAGCTCCTACGTTGGAATTCAATCGCAAAGATGGATTCAAAGGGCATGGTTTATATTTCTAATTACTGTCAAGCCTAATTCGGAGAAATTTCATTTCGTCTTCTTTATAGCCTTGGAAGTATAAGAACAATATCTCGTCCTCAAAAAATATTGGTCTTTTCATATAATTTTGCGGAAGGTACATGTAGGATATTATTTCTAGTTCTTTTGAAATAATCTCACATATATACCTTGAAGAACCTTGCGTTTTTTCCTCACCGATTCTTACAAAGCCTTGATTATAGGGATTATAATAGATTTTAGAATATGTGCTAATCTTGGAGAAATATTCAGCTTTAATAGTGTTGTCTTCAAAATTACTTTTACTAATTGGGTTAATAATCACATTAAAATATTCGTTTCTTAACGAGTGAGATTTAACCTCACCTGATTTGGTATTCAGAAAATATATCTTTTCATTGATCCCGTAGATATAGGCTAAACAATTAGGTCCACATGATGTAAAACTTAGAAAAGCCTTTGTTGGAAAAGACTCTTCCCCAACTTTAAATTCTTCTTTGGGAAAATACACATCGAATTGAGAAACTTCGCCTGTTTCCATATTCAAGGAACCCAATACCGGAAACTCATAAAAACTATTCTCATATACACCCATTCCAAATTCATTTATTAATCTAAATGTTAATGGCAGCGTTGTTTCATTCAAAACTGATTGCCTTAAACCATCATAACTTAAAATTACTTTTGAAAAATCATTACTCTTTAATGGATTTCTTCCTTTGGGTATTTTACTCCAATTAGACAATAGTTGTCCTTTATTATCTAGCCAATAAAAATCGAAATTGGTAGATATAAAATATCCTTTTTCATTCTTAGAAAATATATTAAATCCATTCAAATTCAAGGTATCGCCATTCAAAACTAAACTATCAACGACTTGCCCTTTATCTATTGAATACTCAAAAAAGGACTTCTTATAATCATCCCATATCACAATATTCTTTGTATCTGAATTGTGGACTTCAGAAATAACGTTCCAAGCATTGGTCATATAGGGAGGAATAGGAACCGTAAATTCTTCGAAATCTAAATATTCTGGAAAAAATGAAAGCTCTTTTTCTTCCGAACTGTTGCAACAAACAATTGAAGAAGACATTAAAAATATCAAAATCAATTTTAATTTAAATAGGCTGGGAGCTTTCATAATTGACCACTATTCAACAGTACATGGAAAAGAAACAACAACTGGAAAATCACCATTACATACATCAATGAAAGTAACTAAAGAACCACAATCACACCATCGCCAAAAATTCTGAATTTGTGATGATAAATCACCATTAGTTGAACATGCCTACACTGTAGCATTACAATTGTACCCACCATTTGCATTAGCTGCAAAAGTAGATGCTCCAATTAATATCAGAGCAAAGCCAAAACTGCATAAAATCTTTTTCATAATAAGAAGAAGTTAGGATTTAGAAATTCATTTGTCCACCAAAAAAACCAACCTCAATTCCTGATTTTTTGAAAAATATTTTTGAAATACCGTAAATTATACATAGTTACGTTCTCTACTTTTTAATTGGAAACAAAAAATCCAATCTATTTATCCTATTTCAATTCTAAGTGAAAACCAGCAAGCTCTTTCGCTTCCATAATCCCTATCTTTGCAAAAAGATCGAAAAATGCATGTAGGTGATAAAGTCCGTATGCTCCATAGCAAAGGACAAGGCGTAATTAGGAAAATTCAGAATAACGGAATTGTAGAAGTTGAAATAGAAGATGGCTTTTTTATTCCTGTTTCTATCCGTGAGTTAGTCATTGTAGCAAAGGAAGAAAATAGTTTTTTTGAAGATGAAAAAGCCATTCCGAGTAGTAGGGAAAGCGCATTTACGCCAAAAAGAGAAATCAAATCTAGTCATGGAATATACTTGGCCTTTGTACCCAAAAGCGACAGAGAGCTCGACTGCCAACTGATTAATAATACAGATTATAGATTGATCTATGCCCTATTCGAGAAGCGAGGCATAGAAGAAACGGGCCTTGCTCATGGCATACTCGAACCCAAAAGTGCAGTGAAGAGCACTTCCTATTTCCTAGAGGGATTCGAAAACTGGCCTGAGTTCATTGTAGAAGCCATATACTATGCAGTCGAAAGCAAAAACAGGCCTTCTACGCTACGTAAAAATTTAAAACCTAAAGCCAACACTTTCTTTAAGCTGAAAGCCATTGCGCCAGTCATCAAGCAAGAGGCGCATTTGTATCAACTAGATGCAGAACATGTAGACGTGCCTATACAGCAATTGAAGGAAGCAATGAGTGGCGATGGACACAAAGTAGCTAGTAAAGATAATTCCCGCAAAGCTGTGCCCGATACTGTCGTAGATTTACATATCGAGACCTTGGTTCCCAATGCAGATTTGCTCGGAAACCAAGATATGCTGCAAATTCAGCTGGAGGCCTTCGAAAAAGCGTTGGATGGTGCCATCTATCACAATATGAATGAAATCACATTTGTGCATGGTGTCGGCAATGGCACCCTTCGGCATGAAATCCATAAAAGATTAAGCAGACTAGCACCACGATTGACCTTCAAAGACGCACAGCGAGAGAAATTTGGGTATGGAGCCACTTTAGTGAAACTATTGAGCTGATGAATGTTTTACTTTTCAGATTAATTGGTCGCTTGCAAATGGTCTTGGTAAAGCACTTTGCGGAATTTAAGAACTCAATACAATTAGTTTCACACATTGCCATTCATAATACTAGCCAAAAGGTGAAATCATTGGGTTTAACAGCAGCAATTCTTTGGGTAAAGGAGGCTTATGCCCTCCCACAATTTTCTTATCTTCAAAATATCTTATCATGACCAACCAATATTTCATTATCCACAAACCTTTTGGAGTGCTTTCGCAATTCACCGACGAAGATGGAAATCTTGGATTGGGCAGTGTATTTAATTTACCAAAAGATGTATATCCGGTGGGCAGGTTGGACAAGGATAGCGAAGGCTTGCTGATCATCACCAATGATAAGAGCCTAAATAATCAGCTACTAAATCCAAAATTTATGCATTGGCGTAGCTATTGGATAGAAGTAGAAGGCAGACCAAGTGCCTTTACTATGAGCAAACTAGAAAATGGAGTGGAAATAAATCTGAAAGGCAAACTCCACAAAACGGCACCTGCAAAAGTGAAAATTTTGCATCCTCAACCGATTATTATAGAGCGAAATCCTCCTGTGAATTACCTAAAACACCCTGAAAGGACGTGGATAGAAATAAAATTACGAGAAGGTAAGAACAGGCAAGTAAGAAAAATGACAGCTTTGGTAGGCCACCCAACCTTACGGCTCATTCGTGTGGCGATAGAAGGGCTGCAATTAGGAGAACTGCCGCCAGGAGAATATTTGGCATTGGATGAAGCTGCTATCAGAACCTCCCTTTTTCAACATCAAAAACGTTAATTATCCGAAAAAGGGTAGCTTGGGTTACTATCCAAATACCCATCAATAGGCATGATTATTTTAAGTAATCCGTTTTCAAATTCTGCCTCAATTGCTTGAGCATTTACTTCTTTGGGCAATTCCATATAGCCGGCCAACAGGCGGATAGCCTCCTCCGATGGCTTTCCCATATTTGGTATCTCGATTTGGTAATTGATAAGCAAATTGCGCTTATCCAGTTCCAGCTCAAATCTATTTTCTTTCAGTCCGGGAATCTTAGCAAACACAAGCCAGCGTCCTTCTTCCTTTTCCAAGGTAATCAAAGGCGCTGCACAACCTCCCGCGAGCGTGTTTTGTATATCTAGCACGTTCATATCCACATTAAAATCATTTGCAAATCGCATTATTCCTCCTTTTTTATTTCTTTAACGCATAGATCGTTCCATTGGATTTAATTCATTCAAATACAGCCAAAATGGCTCTTTCGATACGTTCAGATGCCATAATGACCTATATTTATAGGATATTACTCTTCTAAATCGAGTCAGATTTAACAGTAAATCAAAGTTCATCCTGAATAAGAATTAATAAAATACGGTAGGCTTCAATTAAATTGTATTTTTGCGAAGATGTAAGCTGCCTTATCGCCTCCCAAATGCGGGAGGAGGAAAGTCCGGGCAACATAGAGCACCATGCTTCCTAACGGGAAGGGTTTCGTGCAAACGGAACACAGAAAGTGCCACAGAAAATATACCGCTCCAGCCTCGGCTGGTGTAAGGGTGAAATGGTGAGGTAAGAGCTCACCGCACCAATGGCGACATTGGTGGCAGGGTAAACCTTATGGGTTGAAAGATCAAATAGGTTTCATATCTGCCTTTGGGTGGAGCGATGCGGCTCGTATCGATATGAAACGGGTAGATCGATGGATTGTGCGGGCGACTGCGCAACTAGATAAATGATAAGGGTTTGCCTTCGGGCAAATACAGAACCCGGCTTATAGGCTTACATCTATTTTTTTTAACACAAACTGAAGTTATGATAAAGATTCTGATCGTTGACGATGAAAAAAGCATAAGAACTGCACTGAGAGAAATACTTGAATATGAAAAGTATGAGGTAGACGAAGCGTCGGATGGAGAAGAAGGCTTGCAAAAAATAAGCAATGGCAATTACGACCTTGTACTTTGTGATGTAAAAATGCCCAAAATGGATGGCGTAGAATTGCTCGAAAAAGTAATGGAAGCTGGCCATGGACCTCAATTTGTAATGATTTCTGCTCATGGCACCATCGAAACTGCCGTAGAAGCGACCAAAAAAGGAGCATTCGATTTTATCCCAAAACCGCCAGATCTTAATCGATTGCTATTGACCTTAAGGAATGCGCTGGACAAATCGACGTTGGTAACAGAAACCAAGAAACTGAAGAAAAAACTCAACAAAACCTATGACATCATTGGCGAGTCAGCTCCTCTTATGGAGGTGAAAGCCATGATTGAGAAAGTAGGGCCTACAGACGCGCGCGTATTAATAACAGGAGAAAATGGTTCAGGAAAAGAACTTGTGGCAAGATGGCTACATGATAAAAGCGCAAGAGCAGCGGCCGCATTTATTGAAGTCAACTGTGCTGCTATTCCTTCCGAATTGATTGAAAGCGAATTGTTTGGACATGAAAAAGGGAGTTTTACATCGGCTGTGAAGCAACGGATTGGGAAATTTGAGCAAGCTACTGGTGGCACCCTATTTTTGGACGAAATCGGAGATATGAGTTTATCTGCCCAAGCAAAAGTGCTCCGCGCATTGCAAGAGCATAAAATCACCCGCGTAGGTGGCGATAAGGATATAAAAGTAGATGTACGGATACTTGCCGCCACCAATAAGGATTTGAAGCAGATGATTGAGCAAAAGCTATTCAGAGAAGACCTCTATCATCGCTTGAGTGTAATCCTTATCCAAGTGCCAGCTTTAAGAGAGCGCAAAGATGATATTCCACTTTTGGTGGATAAATTCCTAGGTGATATCGCCAAAGAATATGGAGCAGCAAAAAAGGAAATCCAAAAAGGCGGCTTAAAAGCCTTACAAGGTCATGATTGGACAGGCAATATTCGTGAGCTACGCAATGTGGTAGAGCGCTTGGTAATTATGTCTGAAAAGGAAATTACAGAAGCTGATGTGAAAAAATATGGAGATTTGAAATAAGGCAACAACCTATTTCTGATCCTATTTACACATTGCGCACGGAGCGCTCACTAGGCATTTCGGTTGCATCTGTGTACGCTGGACAAGGAGCCCTGCGAGCACATGATGAAAAAACACCTGAGGCAAAAACCAATGCAAGGATAAAAAATACCTTTTTCATAGTAAAAAATTTTATTAGAAATCACTGTTATCAACGTTGGGCGTAATAATTTGGTATGAGCAACCTCAATAAACCAACAAATTGCATCCGCGTAAATCCGAATTGTCCAATCTACCCAACACCTCAAAAGTACTATCCGAATGTAGCTTTCCCAAATCTTGTGTTTCAATAAATGCACAAGTATGCACATTGGCCAAATCTATTACATTGATAGCCCCATAGCCTCGGATTGGCTCAACGTCGAATGGGTCATTTACATCACGCAGAATTACACGCATATCGGCTGTTGGCTTGAATATGCCTTCGCCTGTAGAATATGCCTGAGAGAATAACTCCGTCATACCATACTCGGAGTGAATAAATTTGACATCAAATGCACGCTTCAGTTGTTCATGCACTTCTACCCTAATCATTTCTCGGCGGCGGCCTTTCATACCACCTGTTTCCATCACGACCAACTCTGGATAAGATATAGTATAGCGATCTGCAAAATCGAGCAAGGCGAAGGTGACTCCCAACAAAACCACCCGCTTCCCTCCTCCTTTCAATACTAGCAATTCATTTTTCAGCCGTTCAAAATCGTATAAATAGAACCCAGAAGCTTGCACTCCACTCTTTTCGATAAAGTGCTCCGCCATCAAAACTAATGAAGAACCCTCCCGCTCTAGGTAGGATGGTAGTAGACAAAGAAATACCGTATCCTCGATAGCTCCATAGTATTGCTGAAAGCATTTTTCGCACTGTTTTAAATAATCTGCTTGGGATTTTACAAAATGCTGAGACGTAATCGCTCCAGTAGTTCCACTGCTCGTAAAAACTTTTTCTTCCTGCCAAGTGCCCGTTTTCACAACATGATCTTTGAAAAACTGAATAGGCAAAAATGGAATATCCTTGATCTGACGTATGTTTTCGGCCTTTTTTCCCAAAGCTTCCAAATAAGCTTTGTAAATAGGATTAGCCGAAGCTTGATGGTGAAAAAGAGATAATGCGCAAGAATCGAATGAATGCATGAAGAGAAATTTCGAATTGTTCGGATCAAATTCGCTCAAATATCGTTATTATTGAGGAATTGCTAATTTTGCCGTTATATTAGTTGAAAATAAATTGAATGTGAAGAAATTACTCTCTTTAGGCGGACTGTCGCTTTTATTAATCTGCATCACTGTATCCTGCTTCAACGAGCCAAATTTGGGTTTTCCGCCAAAAATCGACTTCGATAAAGTGGAATTTGTGGAAGCTGGGTTTCTCGACTCATTAATCGTTTTTGTAAAGTTTGAAGATGGAGATGGAGATTTGGGACTTAGAGGAGATGAGACTTTTCCTCCCTACCAAGCCTTCGATTTTATAAGAGATGACAGTGGCAGTTTGATCAGCTTCGGAAGCAGACCCGGTCTGCCGCCTTACAATCCAATTGACTGGATCATCAATCCGGAAGTAAGTGGGCAGGTAATACGGGACACCATATTAATCCGCACCAATGATAATCATTACAATTATTTTGTAGAGTTTATGGTAAAACAAGCGGGAGGGAATTTCATTTCATTGGATCCACGCAATCCTCCCTTCTTTCAAACGTTCAATGGGCGTTTTCCACTCTTGAATCGCACCGAGGAGATAAGACCATTGGCAGGAACTTTACGCTACGGATTGGTTTCATCACAGTTTAACAACTTATTTGGCACCCAGACCATCAAACTGCGAATCCAAATACAGGATAGAGCCCTCAACAGAAGCAATACCATCGAATCGGTAGAGTTTACTTTGGCAGGAGTTCGGCGGAATTAATTGGAGGTTGATCCGAGATCAATCGGTTAAATTGGAAAGACTTATTTTTAGAAATTTCATCTCATTCTCCTTATATCCTCTTTGAAATGGAAACCATATTTCGTCTGGATAAATCATGGGAACTGTAGAATAATTGATGTCGATTTCAAAATAGGATACTACTTCCATATCCTCATTTATGATTTCCATGTAGCTTCTTTTCTTCCCATTAGTTGCCACAGAATAACTTCTTAAAAAACCATTTGTGTATTGGTTGTAATATATCTCTCCATAAGTGGCTTGATTATCCAAATAAATTCGAGTTTCGGCTAGATCATTAAGAGTTTCAACCCCAATTGGATAGATGTTAACAGATAACTCTGGGTTAGCCACTTCAAAAGATTTAATCTCCTCTGTATCAGCATCAATTGTATAGATAATATTATCAATTCCAAATTGATAAGCTATACGACCATCATCACATCCGGTAAAGGCTGGTTGAAATTTATAGGGATACGATTTGTTTCCCTCTCTAAAATTCGATGGAAAACTTACAGGCAATTTCTTTAGAATTCCGGTTCTTAAATCTAATTCTCCAAATAGAGGATAAGCATAAAATTCATCTTCATATACACCTTGCCAAAACACATTTGCTAAGAATAAACGTATTGGCAACTTATCGATTCCCGTTACAGATTGAAAAGAATTTATACTAGACCTTGGAAGTATTTTAAAATCATAAGTATGATTTTTTATTTCATTCCCTCTAGGATAAAATATATCCCACTTTTTAACTAGCGTCCCATCAAAGGCAAAAAGACCAAAAAATTCAGAAGAGTTGAAAATATATCCACTTTCTGTTTTCTTCATTTTCACAGAAGTGTTTTTTGGATCAAGTGTATCCGAAAAGACGTACATACTCTTCAGTAATGAACTTTGATTTAAGGAATAATCATGAATGGCTTTTGTGGAGACATCATAGACCAGTAATCTCTTTTCTCCATCCTTTGAATAAGCGCTTCTATTATCCCATGTGTTGGTAATATCATCTGGAATGGGCATCAATACTTCGCTAATTTTAATGCCCCTATTAAGCAATGTTTCCTGCACTTGCTTCGGCTTCGAAGTGCAGGCAAACATCAAATTTACAATTAAAATAAAAAAAGTAAAGTATGTTATTGACTTAAAAATTTTCATTACTTTATTCAGGAGTACAAGGAAAAGATACAGGAATAGGATTCTCAGGATCATTACAAAAGTCGATGAAGATAAAATCAACACCACAGTTACATGTGCTTGGAAGGGACAAAATCCATTGCTGTATTTCTATACCACACCAATAATGAGTACCACCAGAACAATTGTATGGTGGATCTGAAAATGATAAGAAAGAAATTAATACTAAACCAACTGTAATCATTAACTTTTTCGTCTGACAAAATATTAAATTGAATAAAGAAAGAGTCTTTCAACCCCCTCACTTCCAAACTGGAAGCAATTAAAAGTAAATAAAAAAATGAACATTGTAAATATATTTTGAATATTTTTTAATAAATACAATTTCAATGATAGTCGTTTATTACAATTTTTACGTTGTTTACTTTTAAAAACTTAATCTATTGTTAATAGGAGCCGTTAAAAAATAATTTTCGCATCAATTCTAAACGTCTTTGAAAGATACAATTATTATTTTAGTTTCAATTCCAAACCAAAAAAAAGGTGCGAATCTCCACCCGCACCTTTCTTAATATTAAGACTAAATCAACTAGTATATCTCTGGGAATCTGTTTGGATCTACCTCGTGCATTAATCGGTAAATTTTATCGAACACCGTTTCTACATTTGGTTTGGAGAAATAATCTCCATCAGATGAATAAGCTGGTCGGTGTTCCTTTGCAGCGATTGTTATTGGCTCAGAGTCAAGGTGGAAATACGCTTTCTGCTCTTCCAACACTTTCTGCATCATATAAGCTGAAGCACCACCTGGTACGTCTTCATCTGCAAATACTACTCGATTGGTTTTCTTTACCGAATCCACAATGCTGTGGTGAATATCAAATGGTAGCAACGTTTGCACATCAATGACTTCTACAGAAATACCAACCTCTGCCAATTGCTCTGCGGCTTCCAGTATTACTCTGCACATAGAGCCATAGGTTACTACGGTAATATCTTCACCCTCACGCAATATTTCAGGTACACCAAGAGGAACCGTAAATTCACCGACATTTGCTGGCATTTGCTCCTTAAGTCTGTAGCCATTCAAGCATTCAATGATCAATGCTGGATCATCAGATTGTAGCATGGTATTATAAAATCCTGCTGCCTGCACCATATTTCTTGGAGTTAGCACATAAATACCTCGTATGCTGTTCAAAATCATGCCTATTGGAGAGCCTGAGTGCCACACTCCTTCAAGCCTATGGCCACGCGTACGAATGATCAATGGTGCCTTTTGGCCTCCTTTTGTTCTGTATTGCAAGCAAGCCAAGTCATCAGATAATATCTGAATAGCGTATAGCAGGTAATCTAAATACTGAATCTCAGTGATTGGCCGCAAGCCACGCAGTGCAGCACCAATCCCTTGGCCTATAATGGTACATTCACGGATTCCTGTATCTGTCACGCGTATTTCACCAAACTTCTCTTGCAGACCAGCAAAGGCTTGATTTACATCACCGATTTTACCTACATCCTCGCCAATAGCGAATATTTTTGGGTCGCGGCTAAATGCGGCATCGAAACAGGCTTGCAAAACCTCCCGCCCATCCACACGTGGAGAGTCATCATTATACTTGGGTTTTACTTCTTGAACTTGCCGTGCATTTTTATCCGATTGGCTGTACAGATGAGAGCTGAATAAGTCTTCATTTTCCTCTAAGTTTACATTTAGCCAATCAAGCAATGCTTTTCGTTCGCTGGAATCTTCGCGTAGCACTAATCGCAACGCTTTCTTTGCAGCACGGATATTATCCATCCGGATAGGATTCAAGGCAGCATCCACTTGTTTTTTGATGATAAAAAGCGCCTCTGATTCTTGGCTATTTTCAGCAAGGTTTTGAATAAGCGCACTTACTTCATTTTGCTTCTCCTTAATTTCATTCACAAAAGCTTTCCAAGCTCCATCCCTCGCCGCCTTGGCAGCAGTGGTAGCAGCGGCCTCGATTACATCGAGTGTAGCGACATCCGCAATACCCTCACTCAAAATCCATTCACGCATTTTCTTAATGCAATCAAATTCATCCTCCCATACTAATCGATCCTTGGACTTATAGCGCTCATGCGAACCAGATGTAGAATGCCCTTGTGGTTGCGTCATTTGAACCACATGAAATAATACAGGTACATGCTCCTCGCGGCAAATTTTCTCTGCCTTACGATAAGCTTCAAGTAAGGCTGGATAATCCCATCCATTTGCCTTGAATATTTCATACCCTTTTGCGTTTTCATCACGCTGAAAGCCCTTAAGCACTTCTGAGATAGATTCCTTAGTGGTATGGTATTTTTGTGGTACTGAGATGCCATAATCATCGTCCCACACATTGATAAGCATTGGGACTTGCAATACTCCGGCGGCGTTTATGGTTTCATAAAACATCCCTTCTGAGCTGGACGCATTCCCAATAGTACCCACGGCTATTTCATTTCCATTGATCGAAAATTGAGAGAAATTGGCCAATGCCTTATTTTGACGGTACAGCTTAGACGCATAAGCTAAGCCGAGCAAGCGTGGCATTTGCGAGCCTGTAGGCGATACATCAGAGCTGGAGTTCTTCATGGCCGTCAGGTCTTTCCAATCTCCATTTTCATCAAGCGAACGTGTTCCAAAGTGTCCATTCATTAATCTACCAGCTGATGCAGGTTCTGCTTCTACACTTGGATGGGCGTATAGTTGAGCGAAATATTGTTGCATACTAAGCTCACCAGTCGCAAACATAAAAGTTTGATCACGATAGTATCCGCTTCTAAAATCACCATTTTTAAAAATCTTAGATAAGGCAAGTTGGGCTACTTCTTTACCATCGCCAAAAATTCCGAATTTGGCTTTCCCCATAAATACTTCTTTTCGGCCGAGTAAACTAGCCTGCCTACTTTCATTGGCCAAACGATAATCAGCCAAAATTTCTTCTACAAATGCCTTTGTTTTCTTTATATTTTTTATTGTAGCCACAATTTCCTTTCGTTAATCAGAATAAAATTTTGTATCGATTACTCATCGTCCTCAAAAATAGCCAAAAATTTCACCTCTATCAAGTAGAACCGTTAAGAGAAATATTGTAAATATTTAGAATTTGGCATTTTCCCAAACATTCCATTTATATTTGTAGTCCCAACATTTAGCACAAAATAATATTGACATGGAAAATAAATTCACAATTAGCTTATTTACATTTATTTTTTTGGCAATCACAGCGTTTTCGCAAGCTAAGATTGAATTTGAAGCCGAAATTCACAACTTCGGTGAAATTCCAGAGGGTCCATTGGCTCGACATGAGTTCAAATTTAAGAACATCGGAAATGCCCCATTGATTCTATCAGGAGTAAATGCCAGCTGTGGATGCACCACGCCTACTTGGACCAAGGAGCCTATAAAACCTGGCGAAACAGAATTAATTGTAGCTGAATATGATAGTCGAAATAGGCCTGGGGCTTTTAATAAAAGTATTTCTGTATGGTCGAATGCGGAAAATGGCAATATAGTACTCTACGTAAAAGGGAACGTTACAAACATTGCTTCAGAACTACAGAATACAAATCAGACACTAACGGCAGCCAATACAGATATGATTTTGGGTAAAATGGAAAAAGGTTCTTGGGTGCCATTTACCGCTAAGCTAACCAGTCCAAAAGATGCCAGAGTGCTCATCGTAGCCATAAAATCTACGTGTAATTGCATCCGACTCGACCCAAGTTCCCAAAGCTTAATACAGCCTGGTGAAGAGCGGGAGGTAAAATTTCAAGTACTGGCTCAAAAGATTGGTAACTTCAAAGATGAATTAATTTTATTTGGAGCAAACAGTAAAGAGCTTACTAGAATAAGCATAACAGGCGAAATCGTGGAAAAGATTGGCTCACAGTCTATGTTGAAAACAGGAGGCAATTAAAACGTTGAAAACTGCATACATAAATAAAAAAGAGCCTTTCTCTATTAAAGGAGAAAGGCTCTTTTTACAACCAACAACCATGAATATTTGGGAATCAATCCCACGAAAAGTTTAATTATTAATGAAAATGTGATTTGAATTCGCGCTCAGTCACAATTGATTCTGATAAGACAAAGCTTGTGCCAAAAGAGGATTTAGGAAAACTTATTCTTTACCAATTGAGCTTTGGGCATTTTTGTAAACCAAAGGAAGATAAAGCCTAGCACAAAGAAGGATCCTAGAGCTACCGTACTATTGCGCATACTGCCAGTTAATTGCTCAATCATCCCATAAGAAAAAGTGCCTATTACAATGGCCAATTTCTCAGCTACGTCAAAAAAGCTGAAGTATGAGGTATTATCAATTGTATTTGCAGGAATCAATTTAGAGAAGGTAGCTCGGGATAGGGATTGAATACCTCCCATGACCATCCCAACAAGAAACGCAAGGATGTAAAATTCTGTGGGTGTGTAAACAAAGTAAGCCAAAATACAGATTCCAATCCAAATGATTATCATCACTTGCAAGCTCAATTTATTTCCTTTTAGTCTAGATAGGTAGGCAAATAAATAGGAGCCCATAATTGCCACTAGCTGAATAATCAAAACAGTCAGGATTAATTGATCGCCGGAAAGTTTCAATTCTTTATCACCAAAGCTGGCTGCTAAATACATGGTGGTTTGTACTCCCATCGAATAAAAGAAGAAGGACAAGAGAAATCTCTTCATCGTGTCTAACTCCCTTAGACTTTCGAATACCTTTCGAATCTCTCTATATCCTTTTTTGAATAAACTCCCCTCTGGCTTTCTGCCGTGCGGATTATTGGGGAGCCTAGCAAAGGTTATTTGAGCGAAACCTGCCCACCATACTCCTACCATCAGAAAAGATATACGAGAGGCTTCACCAGCATCTGCTAGCCCAAAGGTTTCTGGACTGCTAATCATTGCCAGATTTACTATTAGCATTATTACACTACCTATATAGCCCAAAGAGAATCCCTTAGCACTTACAAAATCAAACTTATCAGGAGTTGTAATTTCAGGTAGATAGGCATTGTAAAATACTATTGATCCAGCATAGCCAATGCTTGCCATCGCGGCTAATATTATTCCATATTCTACACTAGAACCATCAAAGAAATAAAGGAGGAAACAAGATGCAGAGCCCAAATAGGCAAAGAATTTAAGGAAGCTTAATTTTTTCCCACCATAATCGGCCATACCGGATAAGAGCGGGGATAAAAAAGCAATAATCAAAAATGAGGCAGAAAGGGAATAAGAATATAAAACAGTATTGATCACTTCAATTCCGAAAAAAATTACTTTATCTGATTCGTCCGTAGAGGTTACATTATTGAAGTAAATGGGAAAAATAGTAGAAGTAATTACTAAGCTATACACTGAGTTTGCCCAGTCATACATAACCCAGCCATTAACCTGCTTCTTTTTATTTACCATTTGGGTCATATAAAAAAAGTCTTCCCTAATATGGGAAGACTTTTTATTATGGTTGATTTATCTATTTAATAAGCTTTGGAACTGACGTATAGAGCAGCTTAAGTGCGCTCGCTTCTCGTAACTCTTGCTGAACATCGGATATGATTCCCATTTTGGTTTCAATATCCACTTTCATAGCAATGGTTATTTGATCTCTCTCTATCTCGTCCAATTTATCCTTTTCTTGTTGAACAAAAAGTATTATATCCGAAGGATCTGCTAGCACATCATTTAACTGGATTCTTGGCTCAGTCCCATATATAGCTGGGTTTTTAGGTTCCCCTATATAAATGTAACTAACCAATGACTTTTTCTCCAATTTAGTGAGCTGTTCTACCTTCGGTACTTTTTGATTCACGAGAATATCTGTTTCCCTCAACACGGTAGTTACCATGAAAAAGAACAGAAGCATAAAGATAATATCCGGCAATGCAGCCGTAGGAATATTAGTATCTGCTTTCGATTTCTTTTTAAACTTTGACATGGCTAACCTCCAATTTTAGTTGGTTCTGCAATGGATATATTTCTAGGAAAATCCAATCGAGCTTCATCATACATTGCTCGTTCTCTGGGATTTCTTAAGTCGAGGTTTCTAAACTGATCAGCAGTTAACCCAACTCTCTCACCGTAGCACTCGTTATATGCCGATAAGATTACATCGTACACCTGAATGTAGACATCATAGCTAGTTCCTCTATCTGTTTTAAGAGAAACTACAGCATCTTTAGGGCTATCTGAAGAGGCAGGATCTTGTCCGTTGTTCGTAAGAAACGTTTTTATTTGATCTTTAATCAGACTAATATCTTCTAAAGGCTCATCTTCCACAAGCAATTGATCTTGGGAGTTGATAAGTATTTTAAAAATGTTTCTCTGATTAAATTCCACCTCTGGCGGTGGTTCGTTCGGATCCTGCTTGGGCGGCAATACTAAAGGCAAGCCCTTATCGGATGCGATTGTGGTTGTTACAAGAAAGAAAATCAAGAGAAGGAAGGCAATATCTGCCATCGATCCTGAGTTTATATCTTGGCTTCCACGATTTCTGCTTTTTGCCATTATTTGAATGCTTTTGATACTTCTGTATAAACAATTCCTAAAAGTGCTCCAAACAATAATATATACATCATTGTCATAATACCTCCAACCATTTTAGACAAGCCGGCATCAACGCCTCTGTCTATATAAGAAGGAAGAACTTCGTCTCCAGAAATGCTGTATGCTATAAAGAATACAACAAGTAGAGCTACTACACCAATACCTGACTTTAGGAGTTCCTTAGGGTTACTAAAAGACTGGATCAGTGGAAGTAATACAGCTGCAGCCGCACCAACGATAATTAGTACGTAAGTTATATAAAGTGCTGGACCTATAAATGATTCCATGAATACGTTTAATTTAGATGGTGAATATTACTTCTTTGTAAGGTTGTATCTTACTAGGATGTCGACAAGGGAGATAGACGCATCTTCCATTGCGTTAACCAACCCATCAATTTTTGACACAAGGTAGTTGTAGAACAACTGAAGAATTACCGCAACGATCAAACCAGCAACTGTAGTCAAAAGAGCGATTTTAATACCACGAGCAACAAGTGCAGGAGAGATATCACCGGCAGCTTCGATAGTATCGAAGGCTTCGATCATACCAATTACCGTACCCATGAAACCAAGCATCGGAGCTAAGGAAATCATAAGTGAAATCCAAACAAGTCCTTTTTCAAGACGTCCCATTTCTACAGAGCCATAAGCGATGATTGACTTCTCAACCATTTCTATGCCTTCTGTCATTCTCATAAGACCTTGCGTAAAGATGGATGCCACTGGACCTCTTGTTCCTTTGGTAATATCTTTAGCTTTTTCAACGCCTCCTGATTCAAGAGCTTCTTCTACTCTAGCTAATAATTTCTTGGTGTTGGTTGTAGCTAAGTTCAACGTGATGATTCTTTCGATGGAAATTGCAAGACCAAGGATCAAACAAATAAGTACGATACCCATGAACTGCCATCCACCTTCGATGAATTTCTCTTTTACAACTTGATGAAATCCTAGTTCTTCGACGGCTACTTCATCAGATAAGCCATCTTGTAATAATGTGGCATCCGTAAACGCCATGTCAGCGCTTGCAATGGCGGTATCTGCCGAAGCTACTGATGAGAAACCGAAAGCTAATACTCCCGTAAAAGTGATTAAGACAAGTAACTTTTTCATAGTTTAAGTTTTAGTAGACTGCTTTAAGGTTAAAAGGTTCTAAAGTTAATTATTTCAAAAATCAAATGAAACTAAAATTTCAATTTGTGCGGAGAGAGAGGGATTCGAACCCTCGATACCCTTACAAGTATACACACTTTCCAGGCGTGCTCCTTCAACCACTCGGACACCTCTCCTTATTTTCATCTTTCGAATGAAACGGAACAAATAAATTACATATTTACTCCCAATGCAAGTACTTCGTTTATTTTAGGTGAGAATCATTTTTTGACATCTCGCCAACTAACGGAAATTGCAAGCCTTTTTTCACCATTTCTGTATCCGAATATTTTCCAAACAAATACATCATTTTGGTGATCGCTGCCTCAGCAGAAATATCCAATCCACTAATTACACCCATCTTTTCTAACGCACTACTGGTTTCATATTTCCCATGCGATACCTGCCCACCGTTACATTGAGACACATTAAAAATAACTAGACCATTATCAATAGCTCTCTTCAAACATCCTAAGAACCAAGGATATGAAGGTGTATTTCCTGATCCAAATGTTTCTAAAACTACCCCCTTCAAATCTTTCGTATTTAATACAGCATTTACAAAACCTTCATTGATTCCTGGAAACAATTTTAATAGGCCGACATCCGAGCTCATTTGGGTTTGAACTTTCAATTTCTTTTTGCTTTTTATCTCTTGCAAAGCGGAAAAATTGTACTCAATTTTTATCCCTGCCTCAGCCAAATTCGGGTAATTTTCAGACTCAAAAGCATCGAATTGCGAGCTTTGAACTTTCTTTGAACGGTTTCCACGAAGCAATATATGATTAAAAAAAATACAAACTTCTTTGACTAGTGGCTGCCCATCAATCTTTTTTTCTGCGGCAATCTCCAATGCAGTCGCCAAATTCTCTCTTGCATCTGTCCTTGCCATCTCAATTGGAAGTTGCGCACCCGTGAAAATTACAGGTTTGGAAAGACCTTCGAGCATAAAACTTAATGCTGATGCACTATAAGCCATCGTATCGGTACCATGTATGATCACAAAGCCATCGTAGCTATCGTAATTATGATGGATGATGTAGGCTATATTTTGCCAATGTATCGGTAAAACATTGGAAGAATCTATCGGCTCGGGAAAGGATATTACTGTTAGTCGGAGATTCAAAAACTCTAAAGAAGGAATTTTTTCGACCACTTTTCCAAAATTGAAAGGGATAAGTGAACCGTTTTCATCGTAGGACATGCCTAAAGTCCCTCCTGTATATATAATTAATATAGATCCACTATCAGCACCAATGGCTTGAGTCCGAATATTCACAATTTTGTAATTTAAGCCTGGTATAGCTTTTTGGCGTTTTCTGTTGTTGTCCGACATATTTCTTCTAAGCTGCAATTATATACATCTGCTAATTTATCGGCAACAAAAGCTGTATAAGAGCTTTCATTTCTTTTGCCTCGATATGGGATAGGGGCAAGATACGGGCTATCCGTTTCTAATACGATCCTACTCATTCCTACCTCCCGCAATATATCTGGTAAATTGGTATTTTTGAACGTAACCACTCCGCCAATTCCTAAATAAAAACCCATTTCCATAATCTTTTTTGCTTGGATAGCATCTCCTCCAAAGCAATGAAAAACTCCATGAAATGTATGCTTTTTCAGTTCATCTTCTATCAGCGCTATCGTTTCTTCTGTGGCCTCTCTTGTATGTAAGATGATAGGTTTCTGCCATTTTGCCGCCCAGCCACATTGTGTTCGCAATGCATCCTTTTGCTGTTCAGCGTATGTCTTATCCCAATACAAGTCAATGCCAGCTTCACCTATGGCTGCAAAATCTCTTTTAGATAACCACGCTTCCATTTCATAAAGTACTTTCTCGAAGGTTTCATCTACATGGCTTGGATGCAAACCCATAGCGGCATGAAAAAAATCAGGATCTTTTTCCTCCAATCGAAGCATCGGCTCGATAGATTCCAAATCGATATTTGGTAAATAAATATCGCTGAGCCCAGCTTCCTTGGCTCTGGCGATAACCAAGTCCATATCTTCCTGAAACTGCTTATGATATAGGTGCGAATGGGTATCTATTATTGGATTCAACTGCATATTCTCAAAATGTAGGGCCTTATACCTTATACTTTCGGCCTTTCCAAACCGGCGATATCGGCAATATGTAGAAAAGCATCAAAGATAAAGATAAGCACGCCGAATAAAACTCAAAAAGCCATAAACTCCACCAAGAAGTGCTTACAGAAATGCTCTTAGCTATTTTCCTGATAAATATAGATTGAAATAAAACTTTACCACCTAAAATCCCTAAGCCCAATACTATATTTTGAAAGGCCAAAAAGATGATAACTGGGAAAAATAACGCTTGAATTAATAAGGCGAACACCATCACAAACGGCAATTGGACTGCACCAGTCATCCATCGCTTACGCTGATGTAGTAATTTGGTAAAAGTGCCAATAGGATGCGTAAAGCCAGTCACTTCAGTCTGCATCAAATTTATGGTTTTCCCTCCCGCTTCTACCACTTTACTAAATAGCTGAAAATCTTCTGTAATGCTAAACGGCATTTGATGATACCCACCTGTTTGCTCATAAGCGGCTCTTTTTATCAGCATATTATTTCCCATACTTGTAATCGGTTTCCCCAAGTCGCTCACCACTTTCACCATTCCCAGAGCCAGCACCCAATCGATGCGCTGCATGGTCGAGAAAAATGCATCCCCTCGAACTACCGTCATGCCTGTGACTAAATCGAACCCTTCCATTGCTTTGCAAGTCATCCATTTGCACCAAGTGTTGGGCTGAACCACATCCGCATCTGTAATAAGAAAATACTCTCCACTTGCCTTTTGTGCCAGCTGGGCCAGAACGTTGGCTTTCCCTTTGGCTGTACCAAGCTGCGTGGTAATATTTATCACCTTAATAGTTGGATGACTGTTCTTTAGGCTCAAAAGTATCTCCAGTGTATTATCTTCTGAGCCATCGTTTCCAACTAGGATTTCCATTTTTTCTAAAGGATAATCTTGGGCAAGAAGCGAATCAATGCATTGTCTAATGTTTTGCTCTTCGTTTCGGGCAGCTATTAAAATGGAAATATGAGGAAAGGCCGTGAAATGGATAGGAAGTTTCGATGGGACTGATTTCCAAAGAAGAATCAACAGAAAATCTACAAATGCGGTAATGGAAACGGCAATTATAGCTATATAAAGAAAGGTGGTCATAGCGGGAGGAAAGAATAGCCTTTTTCCAAAAAATGATCTATATACCTTGGAAGGGCTGATTTCATTCTTTCGCTCGCTTTGATATTGTCATGAAATACTATAATGGAACCCGCTTCACTTGCTTTGATACTTTTGGTCAAACATTTTTCAGCAGATAACTTAGGATCAAAGTCTCCACTCAACACATCCCACATATAAATGGTATATTGCTCTAAGGTTTTGATTTGAGATGAGGTGATTTTTCCATAAGGAGGTCGCATAATCTTATTCCAATTGGGCAAATACTGTTGGATTAGCGCTGTAGTTCTTTCCACATTTGCTTCGTATTCAAAGGTGTTCTCTTTCCAGCCATTTAAGTGATTATAAGTATGGTTTCCAATCGTATGTCCAGCATCGATTAGTTGTTCAAAGATTTTAGGATGTTTGCTGATATTATCCCCCACACAGAAAAAAGTAGCTTTAATATCCGCCTTTGCTAGCTCCTTGACTACAAATGGAGTTAAATCTGGGATAGGCCCATCATCGAACGTGAGATAAATGGTTTTTTCTTTGCCAGCCATCCGCCAAGTCAACGAAGGGTACATTTTCCGTAACCAAAAAGGTGTCTTATGGAAATAAGCGGAAATCATGATTCATCTCCAGCAGTTGTACTCACACGGCAAGAAAGTATCGTCAAATCATCATGGTACGCAAGTTTGCCTTTGAATAGCTGAATTTCATTCAGTAGTCCTTTATGCAATTGATCTAAACCCACTGAGACATTCTCAGAAACATATTTTTCAATTCGCTCTATTCCATACTGTTCATCATTGGCATTCATGGCTTCCGTAAGGCCATCGGTGTAGGTGAAAATCAAGAAATTATCCACATCCGTAATCTTCACAGCATCAATAAATGGCAAGGGATCGAAAAAACCCAAAATGGTGGTTCCCGCTTCCAGCATTTGAGATTTCATAGAACCATTAATAAATATAGGCGGGTTGTGGCCTGCATTTACATAGCTAAGCTCTTTGGCATTGGGATCGAACAAGGCAATAAATACGGTAATAAAATGCTCACCTTTCGCATTTTGCTTAATCTGAAAATTCAGTTCATGAACCATTTCTTCCAAATCAATGGCACGGCGAGCGAGGGTTCGGAGCGATGCTTGAAAATTAGACATCAACAGTGCGGCTGGAATTCCTTTGCCGGAAACATCAGCAATGCAAATAAGAAAACGACCGTGGCTGAGCGGAATATAATCGTAATAATCTCCACCTACTGTTTCATTCGGCAAGTAGCTGGCAAAGCATTGTACTATCCCTGAACTAGGCAAAAAATCAGGAAAAAGGTAATTCTGTACGTTGCGAGCGATTTCCAGCTCCTTCCTTAAGGATTCTCGTATTGCTTGCTGCATGATTTCCTTTCGGGCAAGCTTCTTATTCTCAACAGCAACCATTATTACATTGCCAAGTGTCTGCACAAATTCCAAAATTTCCTGTGGCTTTTCGGTCTTTGCACCGTTATCCTTCAACTCAATGAAGATAATAGCAAGCGGTTTTTTCTTATGTATCACAGGAACCGCAAATTTGAATTCCTTATCGAAAAAGTTGTCCGAATTCATATTTAACTCGGCTATTTTGTCGAGTTTATCAAATCTGCGTTTTAGCTCGTTGAGGTCAGGATCATATTCCAGCCCATGTTTTACTTTGCAATCCCATTCCTCATTTTCATTCCTTATACACAAGCAAAGTTTTTGGATATTCAAATTGGCCAATAGCGTAAACTGGAATATCTTAAAAAGGTCATTTTCAGGCAGATTTTGATTAATAGCCTGCGTAATCTCCAACAGCGACTTTAGTTCGAGATGGACAATTTCAACCTTCTTATTTATCTTATATGCTATATTCATCGACCGTTATGAGCAAGTAAACCTTGCTTGGTAGCTAGGTAGTGATATTCGCAAAACGCATTTTCCAAATCAATCTCCTTAGTTGACAATTCTTCGCTTTTAGCGTTCATGCACTTCAACCAGGCTTTGTCAAATAAGCTAATGATGGATTTATATATTCTTTCGTCTGTCCAATTCAATGAGCTTTTTAATTCATTGCATGAAGTGACAAAATAGAGCTCGTCCAATAAATCAAATTCATCGGAGGTCATATTATCGACGAAAAATTCTTCCTTTCCACTCATATTCCCCAAAATTAGCAAGCAATCCAAAGAAAACCACATAGAAGGAGTATATAATTTCTAAAAGGAGAAAATTAAAAAAATTAATACGGTGCCCTAAAAATTCAGTAACGTCTTTCAGAAACAACCAATTGGTAAAAATTCGCAAAACAAAAGCTGCCAAAATTATGTCTGTTTGCACTTGGCCAAAAATAAGGAAGGCAAGACTGAGTATCCACAGAAAATGAAAGAGGAAGATGGAGGCCGCTAATTTGGACGCATCCTTATTCTTGTATTGTCCCCACTTCCCAGCCCACCGCCTCCGCTGCTGCACAAATTCATACAAACTAGCGGGAGGATTAGTCCGAACAATTGCTTTAGGGTTTTTTAAAAATCGCACTCCATCTGGATCCAAAGCAAAAATCTTATGCATCAGGAATTCGTCATCGCCAGAGGCAATATGTTCTGAGCCAGCAAAACCTCCCGCCTCCTCAAAGCTGCTTTTTCGGTATGCTAGGTTGGCTCCATTACACATATTGGGCAATTTCAAATACAAGGATGCCGCGCCCGTACCTACCAAAGAAGCAAATTCTATTATTTGAAAATTCCCGAAAATGGATTCGCCCTGAAGAAAAGTGACTGGGCCACTTATCATCTTTATTTTTTCATCCGAAAACTCTAAAGCCAGTGTTTGGAGCCACGATTCATTTACGCGGCAGTCAGCATCTGTGGTGACAATAATATCCCCTGTGCTCAGCTTTATCCCTTCGGCAATAGCTCTTTTCTTGGGACTTCCTGCAGGATTTCCCTTAAGAGCAATCAGCTTGATTTGTTCTGGATGATTTGTTCTATACAGTTCAACGATTTCTAGGCTTTTATCTGTGGATGCGTCGTCTATAACCAAAATCTCAAAATGGCTATAATTTTGCTTTAGCAAGTCTTTTAGGAGCTTTTCAATCGTTGCTTCCTCATTCCGCATAGGCACAATTATCGAAAAACGACTCGTCGGCTCCACTCCCAAATCAGGAAATTTGATAGGAATATTTTGCCAGGCATTTCGGAGTTTTAACACCCAATATGCATACATCAAACTTGCTATTAATATGATCCAGGCCATGAGCTACTTGTTTGTTCTGATGGTTTTCATGCTAAATACGAAGGTAGTTCCAGCAATGGTAGGTATCAAAATATTGACGATCCAAACAAATAAACTAGCGGAAATAATCAGCAAAGAATCAACTCCTGTGGTATCAAAAAACAACAAGGCTGAGAATTCTCTAACCCCCAGATCGCTCAGAAAATTAAATGCAGGAATAACGGACTTGGCCAGAAAAATAAATCCGATCCCCATACTCAATACTTCTATGGGCAAATCGACATTAAAAAGCAGGAGCACAATCAAGAACTGAGTGGAAAAAATAAGGTACCTGAGCAAAGAAATTGCCAATAATTGGAGGGAATCTTTGGGTGTGAAATGCGTGAGTACTTCCAGAAAGGCAAACCACTTAAATTGCTTTAGAAAAAGACCCAGCCAAGAAGAAATACTCCCAATGTAAATAATGCTCATTGGCGTAATAATGGCAAAAACTATACATAAGAAAAAAAATAGATTGTCGGCACCTGGTGTAATGCTGCCCGAATGACCGAGTAAATACAAGAAGCCGGGCAATCCAAAAATTAATGTGATCGCTAACTGCGCTCCACGAGAAAGTAATATTCCGCCTAATACCATTTCGCGATTTTTTTCTTCCATTTGCCAGATTCTACCAGCGTAGTCGCCCCAGCTATGGGGAGTTACAAAGCCCAACGAAAGCCCAGTAAGTACTCCTTTTACCGCCTGCCAAACACTCAATTTTTCAATCTTGGCTGCAACCACTTTCCATTTCCAAGCTTCGGCTCCCCAATTGGCCACCATCAGAAATAGAATCAATGCGATAATCCAAACAGAACTACTGTTAAAAACACTCTTCAATTCATCCCATGTGTTTTCGAAAGAAACAGATTCCTTTCCTAGCTTCACATAAATGAACAGCGCTACTGCTAAAAGTGTGGCAACTCTAATCGCGATATTGATAAAGCGAAAAACCTTTTCTTTTCTGTATGGTGCTATCTGTTTAAATTGCATCGATGCAAAATAAGAATAAAGTAGGAGGAAAGATTATACTTGGAGTAGATCCTGGCACTACGGTGATGGGATACGGCATCATCGAAGTGGAAGGCAGAGAGCTTAAATTATTGCAATTTGGTGTAATTCAGCTAAGTAAATATACTGGCCATGAACTTAAGCTTAAAAAGATTTTTGAAAGAATTACAAGTTTGATCGAAGAATACTTGCCCGATGAAGTAGCTCTTGAAGCACCCTTTTATGGAAAGAATGTGCAATCCATGTTAAAATTGGGTAGAGCACAAGGAGTGGCTATGGCGGCAGCTTTGGCTAGGGAAATTCCAATTACAGAATATGCTCCTCGAAAAATAAAGCAATCGGTAACTGGCAACGGAAATGCATCAAAAGAGCAAGTGGCAGCAATGCTGAAAAATATTTTTCAATTTGACGATGCGCCCAAATTGCTTGATGCTACAGATGCATTAGCGGTGGCAGTTTGCCACTATTATAATGGAGGCGTAAAACAAAAAGGCTCTTCCACATGGAAGGCCTTTATCAAAGATAATCCGGGTCGCTCTAACCTTTAGAAGGAAATTTCACTTCTAATTTTATCTGCCGTTATAGCCAATTCCTCTTGGCTGGGCTTTAGTTTTGCTCTTGTGAAATTGATATCGTCCATCGTTTGCAATGGCACCAAGTGAATATGCGCATGAGGCACTTCAAGTCCAATCACAGCTACACCAATTCTTTTGCATGGAATCGCTTTTTTGAGACTTTTGGCTATCTTTTTTGCAAATAGCATCATCTCAGCAAAGAGATCGTCCTCGATATCGAAAATATAATCTACCTCCCGCTTTGGCACCACAAGTACGTGGCCTTCTACCAATGGCATTATATCCAAAAAAGCAATGAAATTATCATCCTCGGCAATAATCTTCCCTGGAATTTCTTTATTGATTATTTTCGTGAAAATAGATGCCATTACTTTAAGACAAACTAATATCTATAATTTCGAATTCCATCTTCCCTGCCGGGGCTTGTATTTCTGCTTTTTCACCAATTTTCTTTCCAAGTAAGCCTTTTCCAATGGGTGATTTTACCGAAATTTTTCCCAATTTCAGATCTGCTTCTTCCTCCGAAACAAGCATGTAAGAAACGATCATTCCATTTTTCGTATTCTTGATTTTAACTGTACTCAACACAGAAACCTTTGACGTGTCAATTAGTGATTCATCAATTAATCTGCCATTGCCGACCGCTTCTTCCAGTTTAGAAATCTTCAACTCCAGCAATCCTTGAGCATCTTTTGCCGCATCATATTCCGCATTTTCACTCAAATCTCCTTTATCTCTTGCTTCGGCAATTTGCTTAGAAATATCCGACCTTCCTTTTGTTTTAAAAAAGTGGAGTTCGTCTTTCAATTTTTTTAGACCTTCCTCGGTGTAATAAGATATTGACATAAAATTTATGTATTTAACGTTTTGCAGAGCTATTGCCCTGTTTTTATCAATTTGATTTTTGAAATAAGAAGAAACTCCAATGGCCTTAAAAAACAAAAGAACGGCATCCGATGGAAACCGTTTCTTAATTTGGAGATGTCTTTATTTACGTTCTTCTATTAACTAAAGTTCTTATGACAAACCTTTATGTTAAAAGCCTTTGCAAAGATACAATTTTGTATTGTAAAGAAAAATTATTTGCTTTCGCTTCTATATAGCGAGTGTATTTTGTCCACTAAGACCAGGTTTATCTTTTCATAAGACTCAAATGTCCATCCACCTACGTGAGGAGTGAATAAAACCTTTCCTGATGCTTGCAAGGCTTTCAGAGTTTCTAACTCTTCAGTAGATAGCTCATCCAAATTTTCATTTTCCAATACATCTAAAGCAGCACCTCTTACTTTCCCCTCGCCGATTGCCCTTACCAAATCCTTTAGAGGCAATACTTCACCCCTACTAGTATTGATCAAAAAAATAGGCTTAGAGAAGGAAGAAAGAAATTCGTAATTCACCATAGCGTTGGTTTCGGAGGTGAGAGGAACATGAATGCTAAGGATATCCGTTTCTTCGAAAATACCAGAAATATCTGTCATTTGAGCCAAAGAAGTTTTCAGGTCTGTCTTGTACTTATCGTAAGCAATAATGCGGGAGGTAAAGCCTTGCAATTTTTTAGCAAAAGCCTGCCCCATATTGCCAAAACCTATCAAACCGATGGTTTTGCCCATTATTTCATATCCACGATTTCCTTCTCTATCCCAAACTCCATTCAATATCTGCTGATGGGCACGATGCATATTATTAAGCAAGCACAAAAGCATCCCAACGGCATGCTCGCCCAGTGCGTCTCTATTTCCTTCGGGCGCATTTAGTAGGGTAATATTTCGTTGAGTTAGGGTATTTGGGTCAATCTGATCCAAGCCAGCGCCAGCCCGTGCTATAAATTCTAGATTAACCGCACGATCAATTAGCTCTTTACCAATGGTCATTTTGGATCGCACCACCAACCCGTGATATTTTGGAATTATTTCAAATACTTCCTCTTTGGAAATAGAAGGAACTAAGTCCACTTCAAAACCACGCTCAATAAGCATCGGCTCAATGCCCGGATGCATTTTGTCAATTATTAAAATCTTTTTCTTCATAGGATATCAAAGCCCATATAAAGCATGGGCAACAGAGAAATAAACCAAAAGTCCAAGTAAATCGTTTGCCGTGGTGATAAATGGCCCTGAGGCTAAGGCCGGATTGATTCCAAATTTATCTAGTATAATAGGGGTAATGGTGCCCATAAAAGAAGCTAATAGCACCACACTGAATAGCGCAATGGATACCACAAAGCCCAACCTGGGGTCATGCCCAATTAATAAATTGACTCCCAGTACACATAGGGCTAATACCAATCCATTTATTATGGCTACAGCCGATCCTTTCAACATTCTTTCCTTGGTAGAACTATCGAAAATGGATTTGTTTGCGAGGGACTGTACAATAATAGACGAACTTTGAATACCCACGTTCCCGCCAGTTGCCGTAATTAATGGAATAAAAAAAGCTACCGCAGGAATAGCAATAATATCCGCTTCGAACAGACCGATAAAGCGGGCACCCAGCATCCCTCCTACCAAGCCAATAAGCAACCATGGCAATCGCGCTTTGGACAGCAACCACACAGAGTCACTCTCTTCCACATCAGCAGAAATACCAGCCATGATTTGTCTTTCCTCATCGGCCAATTCCTGCATCACATCCACTACATCATCGATGGTAATTCTACCAACAAGCTTCCCTTTCACATTTACTACTGGTATGGCTTCAAAATCATACTTTCGCATAATTTCTGCTACCTCCCGCTGGTCCACATGCGTTTCGGTACTTATTACATTTGTATCGTAGATGTCCGCTATTTTGGTATGGTCTTCAGCCAGAATAATCCTTTTGAGCCCAACTCTGCCTAGCAGCCTATTGGAATTGTCCACCACATATACTGAGTATATTTTATCTACATTCTCTGCTTGTCTGCGGATTTCTTCAATACACTGAACGACTGTCCAATTGAGATTGGCTTTTATCAATTCTTTCGCCATCAGACCACCCGCACAATCATCGGGATAATGGAGTAATTCCTTGATATTTGAGGCGACTTCTTCATCCTCTAATACGCCAATGATTTCCTCTCGCTGTTGTACAGAGAGTTCATTGAGTATATCCACAGCATCATCAGAATCGAGATATTCGATAAATCGAGCGATTTCCTTACTTGAAAAATGCTTGAGGAACCTAATCCTAGTATCATCTTCCAAATCGCCAATAATCCTTGCCCCACGCTCTTTGTCTAATAGATCAACTATGATTTTTGAATCCTCCGAATCGAATTCGTAGAGCAAGGTGCTGATATCTGCATGATTTACACCTTCCAGAGATCTCACTATAAATAAGGTATCTCGGGAAGTGATCGCCTCCTGTAGCAACTCTACATATTCTTTGGACAGTTCAAATTTCATTCGCTTCTATATTTCGCAATATCTTTGGTGAGGCTAATAAATTCCTCCACACTTAGCTGTTCTGCTCTTTTCTGCAAAATGGGCATTTCTGCCATTTCAATTGGCAAATTTAGACTTTTCAATGCATTCCGCAATGTTTTCCGCCTTTGTTGAAAACCAGACTTTACAACACTCTTGAAGAGAGACTCATCACACTCCAAGCTCATGCGTTCGTTCCTTTGAATCCGTATCACCCCTGATTGAACCTTGGGCGGAGGATTGAAAACGCTTGGATCAACAGTGAATAAATATTCGCAGTCGTACCATGTTTGCAATAAAATACTTAAAATGCCTATATCCTTTTTGCCAGGCTTGGCGCAAATTCTTTCAGCCACTTCCTTTTGTAGCATGCCTACAACTTGAGGAATATCATCTCTATATTCCAATACTCTAAAAAATATTTGAGATGAAATATTATAAGGAAAATTTCCAATAATTGCAAGTGGCGAAGGGATTGTTTTCAGCAAATGAAACTGTAGAAAATCACCTTCAATGATTCTTTTGCTAAGTGCAGGAAAATGACTCTGCAAATATGGAATAGACTCCCTATCCAATTCTATGAGGTATAATTCCTCCTCCCGCTTTATCAGATATTTGGTGAGCACACCCATACCTGGCCCAATCTCCAGTACCTTTTGGTATTGGGTATTGGGAAGCAAACTATCTACTATTTTCTTGGCAATTCCTTCATCTTTCAAAAAATGTTGACCGAGGAACTTTTTTGGCTTTACAGAGGTCATTTTAAATATCCTTATTATTGCAGAACTAGAAGCAATAAAGCTAAAACAATTCATGTTGCCAACCATAGAAATTTTAAATCAAGAGAAGGATTCTGTTTGTAAAGTAGTATTGCTGGAGAAAAAGAAAACTCTTGCAGATTATTTTGAAAAAGAAGATTTGCCAGCCCTACAGGCTCAACTTTCAAAAAATAAAAAGCTTTACATCAATACCGGAGCCTCATTTCAAGCATATATTTTGAAAGAAAGCGATGAAGATCCTTTCGAAGAAGCTGAAAATCTGAGACATGCAGGATGGGAGTTGTTTCAAAAACTAAAAGAAACTCAGTATACGACTATTCAGATTAGATCTGAATTGAATAACGAGTTTCAGGTTTTAGAATTTATCGAAGGTCTGCTTTTAAGCAGTTATACTTTCGAGAAGTACAAAACTAAAAAATCGAACTTTAGCTTAGATATTATTAGTTTGGTTTCAACAAAGATTCTAGCTAAGCACACGAAGGAATTGGTGCATTTAGTAAAAGCCACTTTTGTTGCCAGAGATTTGGTGAATGAGCCCGTGATTTCCCTTACGGCGGAGCAATTGGGTAAAGAACTCATTCATTATGGGAAAGAAAGCGGGGTAAAAGTAGAGGTGCTGAATCATAGCAAAATAAAAGCGCTTAAAATGGGAGGCTTGCTTGCAGTGAATTTTGGTAGCTTGCTCCCTCCTACTTTTTCGATTTTGGAATACAAACCTAAAAATCCGATAAATACCAAACCGTATATCCTTGTAGGAAAAGGAATTGTGTATGATACAGGAGGCTTGAGCTTGAAGCCAACGCCAAACTCCATGGATATGATGAAGTGCGATATGGCAGGCGCAGCGGCAGTAGCGGGAGGTATACACGCTATAGCCTTAAATAAACTGCCTGTGCATGTGATCGGCCTTGTACCGGCCACAGATAACCGGCCAGGCCAAAATGCCATTACACCTGGCGATGTCATTACCATGTTTGATGGCCAAACGGTGGAAGTGCTAAACACAGATGCCGAAGGACGATTGATCCTAGCGGATGCACTTGCTTATGCAGACAAGTTTGACCCTGAATGGATAATGGACTTTGCGACACTTACAGGATCGGCAGTTGCGGCAATAGGCCCAGAGGGAGCCGTAATGATGGGCAATATGAATGCGCAATTAAAATCTCAATTGTGCGAGGCTGGTAATAAATGCAGAGAAAGATTAGTGGAATTTCCGCTATGGAACGTTTATCATAAGCAAATAGAATCAGATATTGCTGATTTTAAAAACTTGGGAGGAGCGTATGCAGGAGCAATTACAGCTGGAATATTCTTGAGTAAATTTACCAAAAAACCTTGGGCTCACGTAGATTTGGCAGGCCCAGCCTATATTAAAACTGTAGATAGCTATAGAGGAAAAAATGGGACAGGTTTTGGAGTTAGATTAATTTATCGTTTCATTCAATCGTTGGTAGAAGAAAAAAATGGAAAATCCACAAAGAAATAACGACGAAATCACCATTGGCATAAGTATAGGCGATGTAAATGGCATTGGCCCGGAAGTGATCATCAAAACCTTATCAGACACGCGCGTCTCCAAGTTATATACGCCAGTAATCTATGGTAATACCAAGGTGCTCTCCTACTATAAAAAGGCCCTTGATAACAACGACTTTGTCTATTTCAACCCAAGAGACGGGCAGTTTGCAAAAAACAAAGTGAACGTAATCAATGTATGGGACGACCATGTGGATATCACCCCTGGAGTAGCAAGCACCGAAAGTGGCAAGCGCTCATTACAGTCTCTTGAAGCCGCATGCGCTGACCTAGAAAATGATAATATTGACGCACTTGTCACTGCACCTATCAATAAGCATAGCATGCAGGGAGAGGATTTCAACTTTCCGGGGCATACCGAATTTCTTACTAGTAGATTCAAAGCCGATGATAGCCTCATGTTTTTGGTCAATGGGGATTTCAGAATCGGCGTGGTGACAGGCCATATTCCGATAAAGGAAATAAGTGAGGCGATTACGCCAGATTTAGTACGCAGGAAACTAAAATTGATGATCAATAGCTTGAAAATTGATTTTGGCATCAAAAAGCCTAAAGTCGCTGTGCTAGGACTGAACCCACATGCGGGAGAAGACGGCATGCTTGGAAATGAAGAGATAGATACAATCAAACCCGTAATTGATGAATTTAAAAACAAAGGGAATTTAGTCTTCGGCCCATTTCCCGCGGATGGATTTTTTGGTACAAGGTCGCAAAAGCAATTCGACGGAGTGCTGGCCATGTATCACGATCAAGGACTTATCCCATTCAAGCAGTTGGCATTTGACAATGGAGTGAACTTTACCGCAGGATTACCAATAGTACGCACCTCGCCAGACCATGGCACAGCGTATGATATTGTGACTAAAGGACTAGCAAATGAGGAATCCTTCAGAGCTGCTTTTTTTCTAGCAGCTGATATTGTGAAAAATCGACGCGAGCAAAATAAAGCTACGTTTGATCAAAGCTAAATCACACATTCTTTTATTATTTAGAAATCTATGATTAATTTTGCATCCCTTTAAAAATACTGAGGTGGATCAATTGAAAAAATTTAATATCGATATATTACGACTGAGCAATAAAAAGCATCAGTATGAAATTGATTTTGACAATGATTTTTTTGTTGAATTCGAAAATAGCCTTATTTCTGAAGGTGAGGGAAAGGTAGATTTGATTCTTGATAAGAGTGAATCAATGATTTCAGCTACCTTTGCAATTACGGGTTTTATAAAATTGACTTGTGACAGAAGTCTCGACTTGTTTGATTTCCCACTCAATGTAAATGAAAAAGTCATTTTCAAACACGGAGAAGAAGAGGGAGAACTTACTGATGAGATACAAATAATAAGCAGAGATGCACATCGGATAAACGTAGCGCAGACGGTTTACGAATTGATAACTATGGCTATTCCGATGAAGAAACTTCACCCTCGATACGAAGGTGAAGATATAGATGAGGAGTTTATCTTCCAGACCAAGATCGAAGAAGAGGCTCCTTCAGAGGAAGTTGACCCAAGGTGGGCAGCACTCAAAAAATTGAAAAACGAAGAAAAACTTTAATTACAAATATTGTCATGGCACATCCTAAACGGAAAATTTCCAAAACAAGAAGAGACAAAAGAAGAACACATTACAAAAGTGTAGCTGCTACATTTATGGAATGCTCAAACTGTGGAGCTCCCGTACTTCGTCACAGAGTTTGTGCTGAATGTGGACATTACAAAGGCAAACCAGCTATAGAAAAAGAAGTGGCCGTTTAATTGCCGATGAAAATTGCGTTAGACGTAATGGGCGGTGATTTTGCTCCCGATGTAACTATCGAAGGAGCAATTACTGCTTTGGCTGAGCTTGACTCCTATGTTCATATCCTGCTTATTGGCCCAGAAGAATTGATTCGTTCCAGAATAAACGAAGATGATTACAACGGGAGAATCTCAATTTATGACGCGCCAGATGTAATTGGCATGGGTGAACACCCTGCTAAGGCTTTTTCCCAAAAGCCTCGCTCTTCTATTTATGTGGGCTTTAGTTTGCTCAAAACAAAGCAAATTGATGTATTTTGTTCGGCTGGGAATACGGGTGCCATGCTGGTTGGCTCCATGTTTACCATCAAATCCATTGAAGGAATTATCCGACCTGCCATTGCAAGTTTTGTTCCGCGCGAAAATGGTGAATTCGGAATCATATTAGATGTAGGTGCCAATGCGGATGTAAAACCTGATGTACTCGTTCAGTTTGGAGAGTTGGGTTCGTTATATGCCAAGCATGTGATGAAAATACCAAACCCAAAAGTAGCCTTGATGAACCTTGGTGAAGAAGAGCAAAAGGGAACATTGCTAACTCAAGCTGCCTATCAACTTTTCAAGGTCAGTAGCAAAGTCAATTTTGTAGGAAATATCGAAGGCAATGACCTATTTTCAGATAAATCCGATGTGATTGTATGCGACGGTTTTGTAGGAAATGTAATCCTCAAACAAGCCGAATCCATATATTCCTTAATGAAAAAACGGAATATTAGTGACCCGTTTTTTGATAAATTCAACTACGAGGCAATAGGTGGTAGTCCAATTCTAGGGGTAAACGCTAATGTAATCATTGGTCATGGAGTGTCTAGTAGTATTGCCATTAAGAATATGCTATTACAGGCAAAAAATATGGCTGACTCTAAAATTCATGAAATCATTAAGAAGGCTTACGACGAATAAGCCTTTTTTTATTACACCCTTCTGTTATGAAAGAAAAAATCAGAGCTGCAATTACTGGAATAAATGGCTGGGTACCAGACTATGTACTTACCAATAAAGAACTTGAAACACTAGTCGATACCAATGATGAGTGGATAACCTCCCGCACAGGCATCAAGGAAAGAAGAATACTAAAAGGTGAAGGGCAAGGCACATCTGTTATCGCAGTGAATGCAATCAATGGTTTACTAAAAAAGACTAATACAAAAGCGGAAGAAATTGACTTGATTCTTTGCGCTACCACCACTCCAGACTTTGTTTTTCCTGCTACAGCCAATATTATAGCAAACGAAATAGGTGCAATAAATGCCTTTGGTTACGATATTCAAGCAGCTTGCTCTGGTTTTCTTTATGCATTATCTACTGGTAGTCAGTTTATTGAAACAGGAAAATACAAAAAGATAATCGTAGTAGGAGCAGACAAAATGTCATCGATTATCGATTATCAAGATCGCGCAACCTGCATTATTTTTGGTGATGGCGGCGGCGCCGTATTGCTAGAACCAACTATTGAGGATTATGGAATAATAGATTTTAAACTCCAATCCGATGGATCTGGTGCTAGTCATCTCCACATGAAAGCGGGAGGAAGTAGATTGCCAGCCAGTCATGAAACGGTAGATAAGCGACAACACGCTGTTTTTCAAGAAGGTACTGCTGTATTCAAATTTGCTGTAACCAATATGGCAGATATTGCAGCGGAGGTAATGGAGCGAAATAATCTTACAGCCGACAGTGTCGCTTGGTTGGTACCTCATCAGGCAAATAAAAGGATCATTGATGCTACCGCCAATCGCATGGGAGTAGACAAAGAAAAAGTGATGCTGAACATCCATAAATACGGAAATACCACAAGTGGAACCATACCACTTTGCTTGTGGGAATACGAAAGCCAATTGAAAAAAGGTGATAATATAATATTAGCTGCCTTCGGCGGTGGCTTTACTTGGGGTGCCATATATGTAAAATGGTGCTACGATGGCAAATCAGCATAGCTAGGTTTCGAATATTTTGAGTAAATTGTTAACCCTTATCAAAAATTAATAATGGCATCAACTGCAGACTTCCGAAATGGTTTATGTTTAGAGTTCAACGGCGATTTATATATAATCACTGAATTTATGCACGTAAAGCCTGGTAAAGGCCCTGCTTTTGTGAGGACCAAGCTAAAAAATCTCCGCACGGGAAAAGTACTTGACAATACCTTTAACTCAGGCGTAAAAATCACCACTGCTAGAATTGAAAGACGACCTTTTCAGTTTTTATATAAAGATGACATGGGTTATAACTTCATGGATTCTGAGACTTTCGATCAGGTAATGATTGAAGAAAATCTTATTGAAGCTGCCGACTTATTGAAAGATGGCCAAGAATGCGAAATCTTGTATCATGCTGAAACGGAAACACCGCTAACGGTAGATCTCCCTTCGCATGTAGTTTTGCAAATAACGTATACCGAGCCTGGCCTAAGAGGCGACACGGCCAATAATGCATTAAAACAAGCTACAGTTGAAACTGGAGCGACCATCATGGTTCCTTTATTTGTAGATCAAGATGAGTATATTAAAGTAGATACTCGCAATAAATCTTACGTTGAAAGAGTAAAGGTTTAAAAAAACTTTACTGGTTTTCTAAAATTAACCAAACGAAAAATGAAAGCAAAAGACATCCAAGAACTTATCGATTTCATATCCAAAACTGGATTGGAAGAAGTGAATATTGAAACTGAGGAATTTAAGATAAAAGTAAAAAGGTCGAATGATGCTCCTCAAATTTTGGAGCAAGTAACGAGACTTCAAGTAGCTGCTCCAGCTCCAGCAGCAGTGGTAGCCCATAGCCCTGCACCTCTAGCCGCAGCTCCAGCAGCGGCTCCGACAGCGGCTCCGGCAGAAGAAGAAAGCAATAAAAACTACCTAGAAATCAAATCACCGATGATCGGGACTTTTTATCGTATGCCAAACCCTGACTCTCCTGCATTTGTCCAGATTGGCGATAAAGTAGAGGCTGGCCAAGTGGTTTGCATAGTTGAAGCCATGAAATTGTTTAATGAAATTGAATCAGAAGTATCGGGCACCATTGTAAAAGTACTTATCGATAATTCTACTCCAGTAGAATACGATCAGCCACTTTTCTTAGTAGATCCTTCTTAATTATTGTTTCATTTAGCTTCCTCATTCATGTTCAAAAAAATATTAATAGCTAACAGAGGCGAAATTGCTCTCAGGATCATCCGGACTTGTAGAGAAATGGGAATAAAAACTGTTGCAGTATATTCTGCAGCCGATAAAGAAAGCCTCCACGTACGATTTGCCGACGAGGCAGTTTGCATAGGTCCAGCACCAAGCAAACTTTCTTACTTAAATATCCCACATATCATCGCAGCTGCCGAAATCACGAATGCAGATGCCATCCATCCTGGGTACGGATTCCTTTCGGAAAATGCCGACTTCTCTAGAATTTGTGCCGAAACAGGTATCAAATTCATAGGTGCAAGTGCAGAGATGATTGATAAAATGGGAGATAAAGCAACTGCAAAAGCTACTATGCAAGCAGCTGGGGTACCAACCATCCCCGGTTCTGTGGGCGTTCTTAGCTCGATGGAGCAAGGTATAAAATTAGCCAATGAAATGGGCTACCCGGTGATCCTCAAAGCAACAGCGGGAGGTGGTGGCCGTGGAATGCGGATCGTGAAAGCGGAAAAAGAATTTAAAAAAGCTTGGGATGATGCTCGCCAAGAATCTGGTGCCGCATTTGGCAATGATCGCCTCTACTTGGAGAAATTTATTGAAGAACCCAAGCATATCGAAATCCAAGTGATAGGCGACTCTACAGGAAGGGTTTGCCACCTTTCCGAAAGAGATTGCTCCATACAAAGAAGACATCAGAAATTGGTAGAAGAAACACCTTCCCCGATAATGACTGATGATTTGAGAAAAAGAATGGGCGATGCAGCTATTAAAGGTGCCAGCTCAATTAAATATGAAGGTGCCGGAACCATTGAGTTTTTGGTCGACAAAGCCTTGAATTTCTACTTTATGGAAATGAATACTCGTATCCAAGTAGAGCATCCAATTACCGAAGAAGTAACGGATTTTGATTTGATCAAAGAACAAATCAAAGTTGCAGCGGGAATACCGATCTCTGGCAAAAACTATACTCCGAAATTATTCGCTATGGAATGCCGTATAAATGCGGAAGATCCTAGAAAGAATTTCATGCCGAGCCCAGGTAAAATCACGAACCTTCATGTGCCCGGCGGCCATGGAGTAAGAATCGATAGCCATGTATACGCCGGCTACACCATTCCGCCCAATTATGACTCTATGATTGCCAAATTGATCGTGACTGGACAATCGCGAGAGGAAGTACTGGTAAGGATGAAAAGAGCCTTGCAAGAGTTTGTAATAGAAGGAGTTAAGACTACAATTCCATTCCATATCAAATTGATGGATGACCCTCAATTTAAGAAAGGAATCTACACAACGAAATTCTTAGAGAGCTTTGATTTCTCTGATGTATAAAGACAAAAAACCGCTTCGGCGGTTTTTTTATTGCTGCATCTATCACCCAAAAACATCCCCATACTTTAGCAGCTGATAAATAGCTAAAGCCTAAAAGGAACAGGAACGATATACTCAAATGCTGCTGGCTTATCATTATAAACACCATTTTTCCACGGAGTAAGATTTTTCACTACTCTTACAGCTTCCTGATCCAGATTGAAATCGACACCACGCTCTACACTCACATCTCTTACTTTAGCATTTTCGTCCACTACAAATTTTACGAAAACTGTACCTTGCTTGGACATTCTGCGAGAAACATCCGGATATTTGATGCTCCTAGAAATATCTCTGATTAACCCTGGATAACCTCTGTTGAATTGCGCTCCAGTTTCTACCATGATTTCAGTGCCTTTCAATTTGCCTGAGATTGATTCAAATACTATTTCCTCCTGAATACCAAATAAGGCAGCGCAGCTACTTAAAATAAGCGTGGTCAGCACTAAAAATGCGACATTCGCGAAGCGGATCCTATTCATATTGTTTTCGATTTTTCTTTGCTACTTCAATCTCCAATTTGGCATACCATTCTTCTCCATACTTCCTTACTAGCGCGTCTTTCAAAAAGATATACACCGGCACTTGTAGTTTATTACCCAAGTCGCAGGCAGCACTGCAAATATGCCATCTATGATAATTGATGGCATCGTACTGATCGTATTTGGTTACTCTGATTGGGTATAGTTGGCAACTGATGGGTTTGCGATAATGGGTTTTACCAGCTTTCCAAGCCAGCTCGATACCACATTGGAGCATTTTATTTTTATCATAAACGGCATAGGCACATTCCCTCCCGCCAATAGTCGGCGTGGTGTAATCTCCTTCAATATCCTTTAGATATAAGCCCTGTTTTTTAATTTCCTTTTTTCCTTCTTCACTCAAAAATGGCTCAATATCATCGTAGATTTCTTCAAAAATCTTCAATTCATCATCTTCAAGTGGCGCTCCTGAATCACCTTCTACACAGCAGGCTCCTTTGCATTTTGCCAGATCACATACAAACGCCTGCTCTGCTACATCATCACTCAATACTGTTTTTTCTACAATTATCATTTCCCAATATTTAATACAAAATTACGACAATACCGCTTGGTATCGTAATCTTACAAATTAAAGAATCTTAGGCAATCAAATTTGTTTAATTTTGTGGCCTATGTCCCAAGCTGTAAAACTTTCGGCGGTAATTATCACCTACAACGAAGAGAAAAATATCGAGAGGTGTTTGGATTCTTTGCAAGGCGTGGCAGATGAGATTGTGGTGCTCGATTCTAATTCAACGGATGGCACCAAAAATATTTGCCTGCAATATCAGGTGAGTTTTCATTCGCAGACATTTATAGGACATATAGAGCAAAAAAACCTAGCCGTATCCTTGGCAAAATACGACTATGTGTTGGCATTAGATGCGGATGAAGCTTTGTCTGATGAATTGAAAAAATCGATTTTGGCGGCAAAAAATAATTGGCAGAATGACGGCTGGCGGATGAACCGACTTACGAACTATTGCGGGAGGTGGATTCGGCACGGCAGCTGGTATCCAGATACCAAAACAAGGCTTTGGGACAGACGCAAAGGCAAATGGGGAGGAATGAATCCACATGACCAAGTAGATTTGATTGAGGGTAGTTCGATTCACAAACTAAGCGGAGATTTGCTGCATTATTCCTATTACACGGTACAAGAGCATGTAGAGCGTGCCGAAAAATACGCCTTTATCGCTGCTGGGGCTATGGCAAGCATAGGCAAAAAAGCGTCCATCTGGCAAATCATGTTTAGCCCTAGCTATCGCTTTTGGAGAGATTATTTACTAAAAGCCGGATTCAAAGATGGCTTCGATGGCTTTTTTATTGCGACTATTAGTGGATACAGCACATTTCTGAAATATTGCTACCGTTATCTTCATCAGCAAGGCAGGCAAAAATTATAATATGGCAAAATTAGCTCCTAAGGAAACTACTGTAATGGATCAGCCTTGGTTCAAATATGCGATATATGGAATTACTGCCCTATTGTATTTCACCAATTTTGGCACCAATGCTATATGGACTCCCAATGAGAGTTTCTATGCCGAGGCAGTAAGAGAGATGTTTGAAAGTGGGAATTACTTAGAGTTTTTTTACAACTACGAGCCTCGATTTAATAAACCACCGCTTACTTATTGGCTCATTGCGAGTTCGGTAGTATTATTTGGACTTAACGAATGGGCCATCCGCTTGCCAATAGTCCTCCTCGCCTACCTCACCAATTTTGCAGCCGCAGGAATTGCTGGCAGGCTATATGGCCCAAAAGCCAGTTTATGGACCTTTATCACGATGGCTTTTTCCTTCCAATTTGTAGGAAATAAGCAATATGCCTCTCCCGAAACACCGCTAACCTTCTTTTTCACACTATGCATTTTGCTATTTGTGATCGCATGGCAAAGCCGAAATAAATGGTGGTTGTTTCTCGCTTTTGTTACGCTAGGGGTTACTGTCCTAGTCAAAGGCTATCCATACTTTATTGTGATTGGTGCCATTATCGGATTGTTTGTATTGATATACCAAAATTGGCAAATCAAAAATGCATGGAAGGAGCTGCGATTCTTCCTTCACATTCCCGGTATCTTGATCAGTTTGATAATCGGGCTAAGTTGGATTGTCTACATGAACTCCGCTTATGGAGAAGCTTTTCAAGATGTGCTGAATGCCGAAACGATCAATAGAGCGGTAGGCAAAAAGCCTTTTTCATGGGATGATCCTTTCTTTTATCCTGCCGTTATCTCTTGGAGCTTTTTGCCTTATTCATTGGCCTTTTACTTGGCGCTGGTACTGATTGTTAGGAGTAAAAAATGGCGAAAGGAATTGGCATTGCCACTAGCATGGTTTTTTGCGATGCTCCTTATTTTCACCATCAGTAGTGGGAAAATCCCGACATACTTTATTCAGGCGCATCCGGCCATGGCGATAATGGTAGCCTGGGTTTTTGTAAATCCACAGATATTATCGAACCGAAAATGGCAGATCGCTTGGAATGTGAGTTTATTATTTCCAGCCATCCTACTTTTTGTGGCAGGAATTGCCTTAGTTATTTACCTCGACTTAAGTCGCAATTGGTTAGAAATACCCTTGGTTATTGGTTTGCTTATTGGCTGGCTCAGCTATAGAGCTGGCAGGGAAAACACCATCCGATTGATTCCCTTTATGTGTGTGTTTGTGCCTTTGTTTATTTTCAGTTTGGCTGTATTGCCTCAGCTAGAAAAATACAGACCATACAAAGAGATCGGCAAGATCATCAACCAAACAGTTCCTTCCTCCTCCACGCCTATTTATATGCAAGATCGAATCTTGCACAATTTACCCTATTATGCCAAACGGAAAATGATTCGGGATGCCAGTGAGGAAGAATTAGTAAATATCTATAATACTAATAATGAATTACTTGCATTGGTAAAAGCTGACACTTGGGAAGCAATGGGTAGCCCAGAAACTCTATGGAATGGCTATATCTACGAAAAAACCTCCGAAAGCCGCTTTGCCATTTTTGTAAGAGCCTATATTCAAGCCGAACAAGGCAATATGGAAGCTTTTGAGGTGTATTATTTGGTTTATAGGGAAGCAAGATAAACTGCCGGCAAGAGTTTTTAGAAAAAAAGAACCCGAAAGAATTTATATCCTCGAAGCTTTCCAAAGTTTATTACTATTTTTAGTATATTATTTGTTCTACTATTATCCAATTACAAACAAATCTTTGATTACAGATATGGGTTCACTTAAAATATTATTCTTCCTTATATTGTTTGCGGCATGTTCTTCACAAATTGAAGAGACTTCAAATGAATCTCAAAAATCAAGTGAAATTGAAACTCTTCAAGAGAAGGAGTTAATTAAAGTTATAAACTTTCCTGAAGAGAAAACCTTAGCTGGAGAATTAATTCTGGAAGATGAAATCAAAGGTTTTACAGTCAAAATGTTGGACACTTTGTTAATGCTTCAGTTAATGGATGATGAACGAATTTGGAGTGTTTATAATGTAAATAATCTAGAGCATCTTGGTCATGTAGGAAGAACAGGAGATTCTCCGCATGCATTTATCTCACCCAAATACAGTGGTCAATTCACTTATCAGGAGAATGACTATAAAGTATGGCTTTTCGACTCTCGAAAGTATCAATTAAAGAAGGTTTCTCTATTTGAATCGCTAAAAGAGGATAAGCTCGTGGTTGAAGAGGAAATAAGAATTAACCCAAATAGTGGTTTAGATCAAGAAGTGTTCAAAATAAATGACACACTATTGGTAGGCAATCAAGGTTACCAGGCAATTGAAAAATCTAGACTGAAAGGTTATAATCCCATCACCGAAAATATAGTATATGATAGTGGTTTGCAGCCAAAATTGCTTAACGGCGAACAAATGATTGGACCAATGCTGTATTTTATTTATATGGATTATATAGCAATTACTCCAAGTGGAGAGTTTCTTTCAGCAATGTCAGACTTTAACCGAATAGATATGTTCACAAAAGATTTACAACTGCATACTACAATCACAACTGGTAATTATGTGGAAGAATTCGATGCTGCGGCAAATTTAGAGAAAACTGAGGAGGAAAAAGAGGAGGAAGACTACTCCTATTATGCTGACATATTTGCTGGTAAAAATCAATTTTACGCAATGTACCGAAATCAAAAACAATCTGAATACTACAACGTCTCAAAGGAAGTAGAAATTCATGTATTTGACTATGATGGTAATCCAATTCAGAAACTCACTATTCCAGAATATTTAATCAGCTTCACTGTAGATGAGGTCAATGGCTATATTTATGGAGTCGATCATATGAATGAAAAAATTCTTAGGTATAAGTTGTGATCTTCGAAATGCCATAACATAGAAAATAATTGCCCAATCCTATTTTCAATTCTATATTTATTGAAAATACAAAAACCATGAAAAACTTATTTTTGGTGCTTGGGCTTTTCTTTACACTAAGCTCCTGTGAACAACCGCAAACCTACCAAATTGGCAAAATTGACACTCGACTAGGCGAAGTCTATATTTGGCTGCATGAGGGCACTCCCACTCACAAGCAAAGCTTTATTGACCTCGCAAACCAAGGCTATTGGGATTCGCTTACTTTCAATAGGGTAATCCCAAACTTTGTAGCCCAAGGTGGCTGTCCCGATACCGAAGAAGGTTTTGGCGATTCGCCTTACTTGCTTGAGCCGGAGTTTGTCGATAGCCTTACCCATATCTACGGAGCCGTTGGAGCCGGAAGGGATGATAATCCCGGTAAACTTTCCGCAGCTTGTCAATTCTACATTGTTCAAAACAAAGATGGCGTACATCGGCTCGATGGTGACTACACCATCTTTGGGCAAGTGATCAAGGGAATGGATATCATCGATGCAATTGTAGCAGTAGATCGGGATGCAGGCAATAAGCCAATGGAAAACATAAAACTGAATGTGAAGGTAGTGGAAATGACGGCTGAGGAGCTAAAAGAATTAGAAATCAATATTTCACACTTAGCTGCAAACGAAAACTAATTCTAAAATCAACACCCGATTTATGCCTTTTTTAAGGTCAAAAAACTCTTTAACGATTAAATTGAGTACTTAACTGGCAATAAATCTTATTTATATTTGCTTATTATTATTATTATTATTATTATTATTATGCATCCACAAACTAAATTATTTTTAATATGAAAAAGTATCTCAAAATTATGATTGTCGGATTGTTTGTGCTTGTTGCTTCTAATGCGTACAGTGTTTGTATTGTTAAAGCTACACAAGCAAATTTTGGAACGTGTGTTGTTGCAGAGTTTGATTTTGAAATTTGTACTTTGGAGCCAAACTGGTTAGCACCAAGATGCTACTTTATCTTTACTATTGAATAGTTCACTGAATTTGTTTTGGGCAATTTAATCATATTAGATTGCTCATTTTTATAATTAATTTAGATAAAAAATGAAAATATTAATATTTTTATTTATTTTGGCAACTATAACTAGTTGCCAAATAAAAGAAAGCACTCAAAATGAGGAATCTTTCGTAAATCATAATATTGATACCTTAACGTTAAGCGATCAATTCAATGAGATTGACCTCAAATATATCGAAACTATTAAAATCTCACTCGATTCAATTACTTTATTTAATAATTCTAGGTTTGACCTTTATAAAAATGAAATTGATAACAAGTATTATCTAAATGTTTTCAACACATTTACAGGCTACTTTTCGCAATACGATTTTTACGAAAACAAACTAATCAAAAGAGTTCGAATTAATGAACAAGGCCCTGATGGTATTGGTAGTTTCAACTTTGTAGCTTTTCGCCAAATAAATTCTGACTCTCTTATATTTATAAGCAAAGAATCCTTTAGGGTTAGTTTCTTAGATTCCGATCTCAATATCCTTAGCAAGGCTCAACTCCCGGGTGGGGCTGATGCTGGATATGCCTACGCATATCAATTGAATTATCATAATTTGTTTGAATGGTACAACAATCGTCTCCATTTGAATGTGAGAGATGCATACGCCTATATGCAAGTAAAGCCTTCATTTTCTGCTATTTCATTTAACCCGACTGATGGTTCGTTTTCTCCGTTAATAGACGCTCCAAAAATAATATCAGAATACTTCTTTGGTGCTGAGGCTAATATATTATCCTACTCAAGTGCATTAGACAAAGAAAACAACACTTTTTTTCATAGCTATGGAGTAATACCTGAAATATACATTCAAAAGGACTCCTCTTTAAGCACCTTTGAATTTACAACTAGCGATGGTCCAGACCCGAAACCAATGACTACATTCGATGAAATTCTGAATTTCGAATACAAAGATATCCAAAATTTTGCATTAACTAACTCTCGCTTCTTACAAGTTACTTACGATCCATTCAGAAAAATCTTGATAAGACACTATGATTACCCACGGTCCGAAGCTAATCTTTCCTTAGGATTACCTAGAAAAACTGCTTTTATTTTTGCCAGACCCAATGGTGAAATTTTGGGACAATCAATCATTCCCAATAACGTTTATACTCCTGCATTGATCTACTTCACTGAGAAAGGACTCATTCTTCATAATGAGAAAAAATACAACACTGAGGACGAAAACCATTTTCATTTCGATGTCTTTGAATATGTTTCGAAGCCTCTCCAATGAAATATTGAGTTTTACAGGTCAACATTTAGCTGAATAAATTTTCTTTCATTTGCCGAATCCACCTCCCGCTTTTACCTTTGGATATCAAATACGAAGAAAATGGAATTAAAAACTGTTGCCCTTAATGATCTGCATCAAAAACTTGGTGCCAAAATGGTTCCTTTTGCAGGATACAATATGCCCGTACGCTACAGCTCCGATATCGAAGAGCATAAAACTGTTCGCGAAGCAGTAGGCATTTTTGATGTTTCGCACATGGGCGAGTTTTTAATTACCGGCCCAAAAGCCCTCGGCCTTATCCAACTAATTAGCAGCAACGATGCCAGCAAATTGGTAGATGGCCAAGCACAATATTCCTGTATGCCCAACGAAAATGCGGGCATTGTAGATGATTTGCTTGTCTATAAAATTGCCGATGAAAAATACCTATTGGTGGTAAATGCAGGAAATATTGACAAAGATTGGGCATGGGTAAGCAAGCAAAACGAAACAGTAGGCGCAGAAATTAAAAACTTATCGGATGAATATTCACTTTTTGCAGTGCAAGGACCAAAAGCTACCGCATCACTGCAAAAGCTCACCACTGTTAATTTGTCTGAAATCAAATTTTACCACTTTGCAATTGGCCCGATGGCTGGAGTAGAACATGTAATCATATCTGCTACGGGCTATACGGGCTCGGGTGGGTTCGAGATCTATGTGAAAAACGACTACGCTGTAGCCACTTGGCATGCCATAATGGAAGCTGGAGCAGAGTTTGGTATCAAACCCATCGGACTTGGTGCGCGGGATACTTTGCGCATGGAAATGGGCTATTGCTTATATGGCAATGATATCACCGACGAAACCAATCCGCTCGAAGCAGGCCTAGGCTGGATCACCAAATTCAGTAAAGATTTTATCGCTTCAAACAAACTTGCAGCAATCAAAACTGCGGGTGTAAGTCGTAAACTAATCGGCTTTATCATGGAAGATAGAGGTATTCCTCGTTCGCATTACCCAATTGTAAATGCAGCAGGCGAGCTTATTGGTGAAGTAAGCTCCGGCACAAGTTCCCCATCCATGAGTGTAGGTATAGGCATGGGCTATGTAAAAACTGACTACGCTGCACCAGGAACTGAAATTTACGTTCAAGTTCGCAATAAAAATTTGAAAGCTCGAATCGAAAAATTCCCGCTGTATAAAGGAAACTAAAACCCATTCAACCCTATTTTCATTGACTAATTCTTCGCCATCCTCTCCCGAAATTGACGTTTGTCTAAGTCCTGAGCTAATGCATTTACATGATTTGCAAGGAAAAATCGTGGTGGTAACTGATATTTTCAGAGCTACCTCTTGCATCGTAACTGCTTTGGCAAATGGAGTAGATCATATCGTACCGGTAGCAAAAATAGATGAATGCTTACCTCTAAAAGAACAAGGCTATGTATTAGCTGGAGAAAGGAATGGTGAAAAAGTAATTGGCTTTGACCTTGGCAATAGCCCGTACCACTACTTGAAGGCAAAATATAGCGGGAGGAAAATCGCTATGACGACCACCAATGGCACTGTGGCACTTACTATGGCCGCACGCACTGCCAAACAAGTAATTGTAGGCTCTTTTCTCAATATCGAGACGGTGGTCAATTACCTACAAACTCGAAAAGAATCGGTGGTAATCGTATGCGCAGGTTGGAAGGGGAAATTCAGCATGGAGGATAGCCTATTTGCTGGGGCTTTGGTAGAAGCTCTTAGCAGATCACACACTATTGAATGTGATGCAGCAATGGCTACTCAGTCAATAATTTCAACAGCCAAAAACGATCTATTTGGCTACTTGCATAAATCCTCGCATTACCTTAGGCTTAGTAAATTAGGTTTGGAGAAGGATATGAAATATTGCCTACAGTTTAACCTCTTTCCTATTTTGCCTGTTTTTGAAGGCGGGAAATTGATTGTTTCTTAAGCGATTCGCATAATTTCCCTCTCAATGCTCCCCATACGTCAACTCGCCAGCGGTAACCGCAATGGGAAGGATGTTTTGTGAAGGCGGCAATGGGCAAGTAGAAAACTCCGTAAATACACAAGGCGGACCAAACGCCTTATTAAAATCTAAAATTACCCTTCCGTTTTCATCTGGGAAAGAGGTGTACATATATCTGCCAGCTCCATAGGTTTCTTCCCCGTTAGTCATGTCACCAAAATTGATGAAATATTGATCCTCCTCAATAGTTATATCTATTTGGTATTCGCTACCATCATGGCCAAACTCCAAATAGCCAGGGCTAATAAGCGTTTCGACAGTCCCGATCACATTCTGAATCTGGAGCTCTTTGCCTTGCTCATAAGGGATGAAAGTAGCCACCTTTCTCCATTCCGGGTCTGTTGGGAAAAAGTCAGTGCCTTGAAATGACCTCAAGGTTTGGCTTTTACTATCGCGCACTCGGAGACCAATTTTGCCTTGCCTTTCGATCACCAAAAAAGAAATATTTCCTAGCGCTATTATGGGCGTTTCTTCGTCTTTTGCCCAAATCACCTGCCCATCTGCTATCCTTTCTCCATTGATCGTAAGTAGGTTGGCAGCGATCGGGAAAATTGTTACTTGCTCATTGGCCAATACCATCTTGCCTAATTGCCCGGGCACATTATCTCCAGCAATAAACAAGTCATTTTCGGGATTCCCACCAAATGTATTTTCACCCTCCTCTATCCATTCCAGGCCTACAAGGGACAAATATCCATCGGGTGTATTCAAGGTATTGAATCGGCTCTTGAGCCATTCGTTTATTTCTTGGGCATAGGCTACCTGATCGATAGCTTCCTCCCGCTCTGCACAACCTTGCAGGAGCAAAAGCACCGCAATAAACATGACACTCGTTTTTAATCGCATTTTATTGTAATTTCTGATTGTCCTTATGTCTGTTCAAATCTCTTTGCGTTTTCTTCTCTAAGTTTTTCCTAAAAGCATCTTCCAAATCTACACCAGTTTGGTTTGCAAGGCACATCAGCACCCAAAGCACATCGGCAAATTCATCTGCCAGTTTCTTATCCGATTCGCCTTCTTTAAAAGATTGCTCGCCGTATTTTCTGGATATTATCCTGGCTACTTCACCCACTTCCTCGGCAAGGATGGCCATATTGGTGAGTTCGTTAAAATAGCGAACACCAATGGTTTTGATCCATTCGTCCACCTTTTGTTGCGCTTCTTTTATGCTTAAATCAGCCATTATTTTTTGTCTTTACTATCTATGATTATCGTTACTGGGCCGTCATTTACCAAGCTCACTTTCATACCTGCACCGAAGGATCCCGTGGCTACCGGCTTGCCCAAACCTAGTTGAATGGTCTCCACAAAAGATTCATAAATCGGTATGGAAATATCGGGTTTGGCGGCTTTTAGGTAGCTAGGCCGGTTGCCCTTTTTGGTGCTGGCATGGAGGGTAAACTGGCTCACTACTAATAATTCGCCTCCCACGTCAAGTACACTTTTGTTCATTACGCCATTTTCATCCTCGAATATTCTAAGATTTAAGATTTTGCTGCTAAGCCAATCTATATCCTCCCGCCCATCTGCCTCTTCAATGCCCAGCAATATTAAAAATCCCCGGGAGATCTTCCCGACAATGTTTCCTTCTACTTTCACTGCTGCCTCGCTTGCCCGCTGTATCACTACGATCATGTTTCTGCTTTCATTCAGAAATAAATACTAATTTCATGTAAAACTAAACATAAATTACATGAAGCCTTTGCCAAGATTTGGAATGGTCTATTTAGCCTTCGTTGCTATTGCTTGCTTGGCAGCATTTATGTTTCAGTCTATTCCCGATTTTGAGGAACTGCCACTGGCCGATTATCATCACTACATGGCTGCTTTCGATTATTTTGCTGGCAATGCGGCTACATTCGAAGTCCGATTCCCATACAATCAGCGAATAGGAATTCCTTGGCTTGCCGCGCAATTGCCCCTAACAAATGCTACCCATGCCTTTTTGTGGATCAACCTTATTTTCACATTAGTTGGTGCATACTTTTGGCTCAAAATCTGGCAATTTCTACGTTTATCTCAGCTGCAAATTATCTGTCTATCGCTCTTTTTCTTGTTGCATTTTGCTGGCTGGTTGCGGCTACATATTTCCGATCCCGTCAGCACCGACCCAGCCCAAATGGCCATTTATGCGATTGGCATTTATCTCATGCTTCAGCGGCGATATTTCCATTTGATACTCTTCGTAGGTGTTTCTTTACTAATCAAAGAATCCACCTTAGCGCTAATTGTAGTTTTTGCACTATCCAGCGTGTTGATAAGAGAATCTAACAGATTTATAGCCCTGCTAGCAATCGCCTCAATCCTCACATTTGTTGAGCTCATCCTTGTCAATATCCAATTTCCTGGGTTGGGCACACCCAGCAAAGGTGCCCTTTATTCCATTTACAATTATGCACGGATATTTCTGATGGAGCCACAATGGCTGCTACGATGGATTACCGCCTTTTTTGTTGTTTTTGGCGGAATTCCTGCCTTGGTATTTTCCACTCGCAATGATTGGCGGTGGGATATTGCAGACAAGATTTTGGTGCTTACTGGCCTTTCGATCTTATTTCTGAGCTTAGTAGGCGGGCAAGACTATACAAGACTGATCATGTTTTCAGCGCCCGTTTTGTTTGCTTTTGGGATAAAAAATGCTGGTAAGGAAAACTGGAAATGGATTCTTAGCTTGATTTGCTCTTTGCCATTGATGCAGCTAATCGGCCAAATACCCGACGCTGTCATAAAGCGGGAGGATTTTGAAGCCTTTTTTCCAGAGTATGGTCTTTTGGATGGCATTTGGCCTTATCTGATTTATGGAGTGCTTATGAATTTGATATTGGTAGCGATTTTTCATTTCCAAAAGCAAAAACCATCCTAAACCTTTCTTCACTTTGTAGTTTCTGAAAAAAGAATTTAAACGGAAAGAGAAGACGCTGAGGGCGTAGTAGGAAGAATTTCTAAATCACGGGTTAAGTACCCGCAGGGATGATTACACTGATGTCGCTAATTTCGCCATCTGCCCTCCGTCAACTATTCTCCCAACCCATAATTCAGGACCACCAACCATCCAGATCTACCTTAATTTCACTATTTTCTACGACCAATTTTTGGAGGATATTGGCGTGTATCAAAAACATCTGCAATTTTTATTAACCCCTTATCTATACTTATTGATTAAATAATTTTGTAATGCTCATAAACAAAATATCTATATTCAATCATCCTTTTTTCTAGCCTAAATTCGATCTGACCAGTGAATGGGCTATCTCTTAAACTTTGAGAAGCTAGGATGATATTCCGAACTAGTTTATTTGCAACACGAACGCTTGCTTCTTTTTTGTAATAGTCAAAAATTTCGTCAAGCTGAATTTCCGCGAATTCAGACCAGATTACTCTAAATTCCACTTACTTGTATTTGGTTAGCAATTCTTCGCTAGTTTTGAAACGATTGTTTTTAAAATCCTTTTCTGATTGGGCAATCCTACTATTCAATTCCTCTTCATTCATAGAATCAGTTTCTATAATTGACTCCCGTTGCTCCCTTTTCAATAAATTCTCAAGACGCTCAACAACGTCTTCACGCTGGATTTTCAGAAATTTCTTTATAAATTCTAGTTTTCTTGATTGTAAATCCATCTTCTTTCATTTAATCGAAGATACGGAAATAAATTTTTTTTTGATCATACAGGTGATACTTACCGTAAAGAAGAAGCATACCCTCTGAGAAATAGCATAAATCTTTACGCTCATTGCGGTTAAAAATAGAAATCAATCGCAAAGAACATAAACGGAAAACTCTGGGGCTACAAAGGAAAGCAAACCTACAAAACTAGAACTGCTGCAATCTACCAGATTCAAAGACTTCCACACCTTTGTGGGTTTGCTTGGCTTGCTTCTGCATAGCAATGGCCACTTGTCGGCCAAGTATAGGCTTATACTTTTTCAATGGGCCAATATAGGGGATCAGCTTCATTATTATCTTTCCAATATCTTCTCCCACCCGCTTCTCATTTCTATCGCCAAGTAGCAAAGATGGCCTAAATATGAGCAAGCTCTCAAAGGGCAATGATCTTAATTCTCGTTCAATTTCTCCTTTTACTTTATTGTAAAATATCCGCGAATTAGCATCGGAACCCATGGCCGTCACAATCAAATATTGCTTGGCTCCTGCCTTTAGCGAATGCTGTGCGATCGCAAGCGGAAAATCATAATCTACCTTACGGAAGGCTTCCTTAGTACCTGCTTTCTTCATGGTAGTGCCTAGGCAGCAGAATACATCGTCGACCGCAAAGGCATCGGGGTAGGCAGACAGCCTGTCAAAATCCACCACAAATTGGGTTAGCTTGGCATGTTTAAGCTTAATGGGTTTCCTCAGCAATAGATGAACAGATGTGTAATGATCATCCTTCAAGAGCATTTGTAATAACTCTTTACCTATCAATCCGGTGCCTCCTGCAATTAATGCTTTCATTATACTTTCTCCATTTTAGCCATCTCAATCTACGATAATTCTAGCAATTGCTTTTGGGTATTCGCCCAAGTGGTTAGCAAATGGATAAATTCATCTTCTAGTGCAGCTTGCTTATTAGCATTATACCAAGCATGGATTTCCTCGTATAGCTCAGGCATCGTTTTGTCTGGTGCTTCTTTGTAGGATAGCACCCTATGTTGGACAATCGCAGGTCTTGGACCCCAGGTGCCGAGTATTTCGGTGCTTGCTTCATCTATGCAAATAAGCTTAGGGATAGATTTGCTACCATTGGTAAGAAATTCATCCATTAGCGCAGGGTACTCATCCCGAAGCACAATTTTCATATTGATTCGCTCGCTTAGGTTAGCCATTTTAGCGAGTGCAGGCACATTGTGAGCGGCATCTCCACACCATGGCTCTGTGATGACCAGCCATACCATATTTTGCACATTAGCAGCGGCTTCGGCAATTTTTATGGAAGGAGTATAAGTCTTATTCCACCGCTTCATGCGTTTGAAGTTAAGCTGGGTATAGGCAATCATTTCGGGAGACTGGTTGGAACCAGTTGTTTTGCCTTGTGCCAATAAATTTTCGGTGAAATCGAAATATTGCTGATAGTCCATCGCACTTTCTGATAAAGCTAGACCAATATATTTTTGCATATCGAATAAACCGAGCGGGAGGAGAAAGGGTTCAGTCGACTGGAAGATAAACCAATAGAATAATGCCCAAATTATGCTTTTTAGCGTATTATTTTGACTTACTAGAGTTCTTTGTTAGCCACAATATAATCTGACCCTAAACTTTCAGCTCTAAATTCTAAAAATTTTTTCTGTCAAGAATTTGGATATTAATTCATTAATTCATGCGTTCAATTATTTTAAACTTTAAACAAAACGATGATGAAACAAATGAAAAACAAAACAATGGCGATGCTATTTGCATTGGCTCTCACATTATCATTAGTGTGGGGAATTAATGAAGAATCAAGAGCTGATGAAGCATCTTGCGAGCATCCAAGATGTCACTCAGTAGCTGACATTTGCTTAAAAGGACACTCATGGTCCTTTAGAAAAAGTTGTGCTGATGATTGGGCTAATATAAAATGTGAGAATAATTGGCCATGTAGTATGGAACTTCCTGAAATCGAATAAATGAAAATTTTTAATAATTCAATCAGAGCAACTTTTGCGGTTGCTCTGATTTATCTTTTGGTTATCAGCTGTAATTCTAAAGAGCCAAAAACAGCGGCATACTACGCCAATTATGATTTGCATTTAAGTTCTGCTCTGAATGATACTCAATCAATAATAAATATTGATACCTTGAAAATTACACATCCGGATGGGGTCGGAAAAGGTTTTAGCAGAATTGTAAATGGGGAGTTAATTTTCTTTGATTTGGCTAGAACTGAAGTAAGAAGGATTACGAATCAGTTTGAACTTGGAGAGTATTTACTAACTAAAGGAGATGGTCCCAATCAGATTCCCAGTTTTCAATCCTTTGGCTCTAGTGCTAATCAAAATCTTCTTCTATCCAACTGGACATTTTTTAACTTTGATAAGGATTGGAATTACCTCAATAAAGGGGCTATATCTTTTTATTCTAATAGTGAATTAAACGAAATTGGATCAAATCCAAAACCTGAAATGGCGGGGATCTATGAACTTAAGTATTATGAGCAAGAGCCATTATTTATTCATGATAAGCTCTTAATTAAAATAGAGTCTTCAAACCCTCGCTATAATTTTGTAATGCACAAAAATTATTATGAAGAAGCTAGAATAGCCGCTGAAGTAAATTTGAACACTAAAAAAATTGACGAAATCTTAGGCAGAAAACCACCGATTTACACAAATTATAATTTAATCCCTCATCATGACCATCACTATTGGGATATTAATTCTGCTAATGAAATATACCTGAGTTTCGAGCCCGACTCACTTATATATATCTGTGATGATAAGCTTGTGCCACAAAGGGCATTTGGTGTAGCTGGTATTAATATGCAGCAAGATTATTATGAAGTTACTAATGTGGAAGATTATGATTCCTACTGGTTTCTTTCGCAAACAAGTAAAGGTTATTATAAGCATTTGAAAGTAATAGAAGAGGATAGACTAGTATTTCGCACATATAATCAAGGAACAAGTGAAACTACTTTTGGCTATGGCGATAATCCGAAGCGTATGCAGGTTTATAAAGACTTTGAATTAATTGCGGATGTACCTGTACCTTCCTTTTTCAAAGTGATTGGCAAAATGGGAGAATACTATTATGCAGATGGTTCAACAGAAAATCGTGAGAATGAGGAGATAGTTTTGTATCGTTTCAAACTTAATGATCAATGATGAAAAGTAAACTTAAAGTACTCGCCTTCACTTTTTTAAGTATTTTAGTTATCGGCCTTTCGCCAGTTTATGCTCAAGACCAAGCATTTAAGTTTAAAATACTTGATGAAAATGAAGACCCTTTGGCTTTTGCTAATATACAAGTAGATGGACAAATGCTGGGAACCGTAAGTGATATGGATGGCAAGGCTACCCTTATCCTCAATAGCGGCATGGCTCAAACCATCACCATCTCATTTGTAGGGTTTATTTCCCAGAATTTCTCAATAGCTGGTTTAAACCGCGAAATTGAAAATGTAGTGCGGTTAGTTGAGGATGAGGTACTTCTCGCCGAACTCCAAGTAATTGATATAGGGGAGGAACCTTCTGCTTTCGTAATGGATGTATTAAATAAACTATACGAAAGTTATCCCAAACGACACGTTCAGTCTATGCAGAATTACCATGAAGTAGTGATTGAAAGTGGCGAAACTACCTTTGAAGCCTCCGCTGAAATTATACTCTCACATGGCAGATTAAACAGAGAAAAAAGAAAATATATAGGCAAAGAATCTGATACTTATTATCATGTAGAAACTTTAAATGCTAGAGGTGAACTTAAATTTCGCTTATATGTGGACATTCCAATTTTCAAACAAATTCAGACTTTTTTATGGGGTGACGATCGCCACACAGGGTTAGATTCTTATCTAAGCGCTACGCACAAGATGAAGCAGTGGATTGAAAATCTAATCTTTAATCAGCAGAAAATGGGAGATATTGATTGGCGAATTATAAAGCTTCAAAAAACAAACTCTCAAAGCATACTCGTTATTGAAAATATATCAGATTTAAAGAATAAAGTATATGACCCGATAAAGATTCGCTTTGTTTGCTCTTTGGAGGAAAGAAAGCTACTTTCAGTGTTGTTCGAATTTGAAAAAATTGAAACAAATAACCCGCTTCCGACAGAGTTGCCCAAATTCAAAAATAATGAAGAATACCGAATATGGGTTGTTGAAAGTTCCTTTATGTCGAAACATTTAAACTTTTATTATGGTTCAGGCCAGGCAAGTATGCATTTCCATGAAGTAGACGGTACTACCATTCCCAAAAATTTCTATTTGAATAGCACGATGCGCTTTCCTACTGAGGGAAAAGAAACTACAGTGCAATTGCAAGTACAACAAAATATGCATACCCTCAATCTAAAAGGTGACTATGATACCAATATGTATACTGAGCTAAAGGATTATCCACGGGCTATGCCTTGGTGGAAGCAGAAGGTGAGGTGAGGAAATATGTTTAGATAATTTGGCTAATAATTAAAATAGCCAACTATTTCACCTTAATTATTGGCTTATGAAATCATTAATACTTCTATTAGGAAATATATATCGAATTTAGTTCGCGTATTATTATTATTAGTATTGTCGCATCACTAAACAATATTTTTATGAAAAAGTCTATTGCAACCCTTTTCGCTAGCGCATTATTTGTGCTAATGTTTACACTAGTATCTTTTGATGCTAGGTCTGGATGTTCCGCTTCCCAAGATTGCGGACCTGGTGTTACAATTCAGTGTAATGCCGCAACAGGCATATGTCAACATGTAGAATGTGAGTTCATTAAGTGTAATGGAGTTAAATTCCATACGCATGAATGTCCTCAATGTGGCCCAGGAAATCCAATTCAAACCTGATTAAAAAGAGACTTTCTCAAAAGAGGAGCCTCTTTTTTCTACATAATTATTAAATCAGAAAATAGTTGAATTTTTAGAAAAAAAAATCTGCTTACCATAAAATATGGTAGTTATTTCCCGATAATGAACGTATTAAATAATATTTCGGAATAAAAATAGGCTATTTCACTTTTGCTAAAACCTATATTCTTTTTATAAAGTCTCAAAAATGAAAAATCAAATACATATAATTATCATTTTTATTTTAATATTAACTTCCTGTGAAATACAAAAAGAAAAAGAACTAGTAGTTTCAACGCTAACAAAAAAATCAGCTCATTTTGATTTCGGTGACGGAGTATTTTTTTCCCAAATCAACGGGATTCGCATCCTACCTAACACCTATATTTTTCTTGACGACAAACAAAATAAACTCTTTAAAACTAATAAAAATTTCAAGTTAATAGAGGAGTACTTAACTATGGGAAATGGTCCTTTTGAAGTAGGCTCAATTATAAAAATGAGTAATATAACCCGTTGGGTGAAATTAAGTGATTTGAATTTTAATATTGTTAATGTTCCTATCGAATATAAACTTGTTGATAAATTGAATCAATGTCAGGGCAGTTATTTTTGCTAAGATTCTTGTTTTGAATCCGCTAAAGGTTTT
>JBDNFI010000090.1:0-76559 GCA_041689935.1 Cyclobacteriaceae bacterium | reverse complement strand
GCTACACGGATTACTAGGACGAATAACACCAATGGAAAAATGGAACGCTGAAAAATACCTTATTTTTGAACAAAAATTAACCGCATAAATTAACTAACCAAATTTAAAAGAATACTCTTGTTTTATAGGGGTCGAAACAAAATTTTGTTCGCCCTGCTCTTTTATTTTTAGTTGTTCCCTTTCGTACCCTGTGTAAATTTCGGGCTTGTTTAAATGGTTTTCTTTTTTCTGCCTTATCTGTTCAGCAAGCTGTAAAGTTTCTTTGTTATGCTGCTTATCAATAGGGTTCTTTGCCTTATCAAAAAGGTACAGCCCTAAAAATTCCCTTCGTGTGGGTTCGCCTGTTTCGGGGTGTGGTATGGCTGGGTAAAAATCTAAATACAAACTTTGCCTGTTCCCTGAAATTTCCTTTTGTCTTAACTTAACTTTTATACTCATTGTCTTTTATGCTTAGTTACTAAAGTTACTGCCTGAAACAATCTTTATTTTTCAAGTCAATAGTTTATCAATAATGGTTTTCGGTACATAAGCAAACCATCCTTTTTTTATTTTGGGTATGCCGTTTCGTTTGATAAGGTCTTGCACGGCTGTTTCTGAAATACCGTATTTGTTTTGTACTTCGGTAATGGTGTAACAGTCTGTAATATCAAACTGCTTTTGTTCGGGCTGGCTTTCGGGTTGAGGTGTAACAGGTCGGGGTTGCTCAAATAGTTTGTCAAGTTCCGAACGCTTAACCCTCGTAATCCTTTGCCCTAAATTGGTGGCTCTAATTGTACCGCTTTCAATATAATAGTAAACCGAACGAACGGAACAATTCAATAAGGTTGCAATATCCCGAACAGTTAAAAACTCTTTGGCTTTCAGTTCCTCAATAGGTTGGGTTTTTATTCGCTGGGTTTCCTTATTGCTTACCTCAACCTTTCCAGTTCTTATTTTGGCTTTGTATGCTGCACTATTGCAACGGGACGAACAGTATAGCGTGGTGGTGGTTCGGGCTGTGAACTCATTACCGCAATGCTGGCAAATCCTTTGTACCTTAATATTTGAACTCATTTTGTGTCTTTAAGTGCTGTTAAGTATATTTAAGTGCAATTAGGTGCAAAATAAAAAGGGCTAAACCCTTAAAATTTGTACCTCAACCATTCAAGGTACAAATAGGGTACAAATATACAATAAACAAACAACTATCAACACAAAACAAACGTATATCTATAAGCATTAAAAAAGCCCTGTATTAGAGGGCTTTATGTATGTTTCTTGTGGGTTTGGTGTTTGGTTGTTTTGTGGTGGTTACTTTCCAATACAAAACTTACTAAAGATATTATCCAGCAAATCCTCAGTGGTGATGCTGCCAGTGATTTCACCGAGGTGGTGTAGGGATTGGCGGATGTCCATAGCGAGGAAATCATTGCTAATGCCATTGTCTAGTCCAGTAATCACCGCGACAAGGGATTTCTCTGTTTGTCTTAATTGATGGTAGTGCCTTTCGTTGGTTACGATGGTATCGCTTCCGCTAATTTTATCCTTTTCGATGGTTTCTAGCAGCTTGGTTTTCAATTCGTCCAAGCCGATTTTATTCGAAGCCGAAATAAATAACATGGCTGGAAAGGATTGCTGCCATACTAGTCTTTCTTGGTCTGATAATAGATCGCTTTTATTGCCAATCAATAGGATAGGGAGTTGCAAATTATTAAGCTCTATTACCTCTGTTTGTAATTGGTCGATTGTAATTCTTTTCAAATCGGCCATGTAGAGAATCACAGAAGCCTCTTTCATTTTGCTTTTGGTTCTTGCGACACCCATCGCTTCTACCACATCTGTAGTATCGCGCAAGCCAGCTGTATCGGTAAATCGAAAGCTTATCCCTTCTATATTGATGGTATCCTCTATAAAATCGCGAGTGGTTCCTTCCATTTCCGAAACAATGGCTTTTTCTTCGTTTAGTAAGGCATTCAGTAAAGTAGATTTACCTGCATTGGGTTTGCCAGCGATCACAGTGGACACACCTTTCTTGATTACATTCCCTAGGGCAAAACTAGACGCTAGGCTTCGAATAGCCACCAGCAATTGTTCTATTAAAGCCTTCAACTGATCGCGTGAGGCAAATTCTACGTCTTCCTCCGAGAAGTCGAGTTCCAATTCGATCATCGAGGCAAAGTGGATCAACTCTTCTCTCAATTGGGCAATTTCTTGGCTAAAACCACCTCGCATCTGGTGCATGGCCGCTTTATGAGCCATATCCGAATCGGCGGCAATCAAATCAGCCACAGCTTCGGCTTGCGCCAAATCGAAACGACCATTCAAAAAAGCTCTTTGTGTAAATTCTCCTGCTTTTGCTAGTCGAGCACCTTTGTGCAGTAAAAGGCGCATCACCTCCCGCACTATATAAGGTGAACCATGCGTAGAAATCTCTATGACATCTTCACCAGTGAAAGACTTTGGCCCTCTAAACAAGGATATCAATACCTCGTCTATTACCTTTTCTTCGTCTTTTATCGTACCAAAATGCAGCGTATAGCCTTTTTGCTGGGTTAAATCTTTTCCGTAAAAAACTTGATTGCTAATAGCTATGGCGTCTTTGCCAGAAAGACGCAAAACAGCAATGGCACCCACACCCGGAGCGGTAGCTAGCGCCAAGATGGTGTCGTCATATTGAGAAAAAGAGGAGACAGACATTAATTTTGATAGGCAGTTAGAACCCAGTCTAGCAAAGCTACAAAGTCTTTAGGGTTTCTAAATCCGGGTACGGGCGTAACTTTCTGCAAGGTTTGGTCCAGAAATAAGATCGTAGGCAAACTTTGCACTCCAAATGCTGCGGCTAATTCCGCCTCGGTAGTAGTGATTCCTTTGAAGGTAATTTGATCTTTTGATTCTGAATTTAGTTTTAACGCATAAAAATGTTGATTCACCTGTTCGCTTACTTTTTTGTTTCGGAAGGTAGTAAGATCCATTTGTTTGCAGTAGCCGCACCAAGTAGCATATACATCAATCATGATAAGGCGTGGATTTTCTGTTAAAAGCGAATCCAAATGCCCAAACTCAACCCATTCTACCGTTCTACCTACTTTGAGGGAATCAACGGGAGGGTTGGCCCACACTAAAAAGGGCAGGATTGTGGCTAAGATAAAAAGGTGAATGAGTATTTTCATGGTGCATTCAAATCTGAATGTTAAGCATTTTTAATAGATAAATAGTTCAATGGATTGGCTGTGGATTGCTTTGTACTCTTTTCTTGCGGCTTTCGAATACACTCGTGTAAGGTGAAAAGACAAAGACTACTGCAAATGTTAATCCAGCAACCGTCGCAATGGCACCTGCAATGCTGCCATCTATGGCTGTGGCCAAGAAATAACCCAATACAGAATTTATTATACCAATCAGGACGGTCAACCATAAAAGACGCTTCAATTTATCCGTAAGCAAATAAGCGGTAACGGGCGCACTCACCATAAAGGCAACTACCAATATAGCACCTACCGCTTCAAAAGCGGTAACAGTAGTCAAACTTACAAATCCCATCAGTAAGTAATGCACTAGCTGGGAGCGTATGCCATTGACTTTGCTAAACTCTGGATCGAAGGTGGTTATTTTTAACTCTTTGAAAAACAATACAATAAATGTAATAACTAAAAGTAAACTAATGCCTGTAATATAAAGCACTCTTGGCCCCATCACGGTACCCGAATCGGTAATCCATAAGTCGATGGGTACATAGGCAATTTCACCGTAGAGCACACATTCCTGATCTAAATCTACTTGACCGGCAAAGACCGAAATCAAAATGACACCAATAGCAAATAGCCAAGTAAACGTAACGCCAATAGAAGCGTCGGTTTGCAGTTTACCTTTATGATGGAAAAATTCGATCAGGAAAGTAGTGAGCATACCCGCCAAGCCAGCAGCTAAGACCATCAACACAGACTCACGAGAGCCAGATACGAGAAATGCCAATACAATGCCTGGCAATACAGCATGGCTTATGGCATCGCCAACCATGGACATACGGCGAAGCATCAGGAAACTTCCCAACAATCCCGATGAGGTGGATACAACAATGGCTGTGAGTATAATCAGGAATGCTGACATGGCCGCAATTTACAAATGAATTTGATTTGTTGCTGAGAACAGGCTATTTAGATTACTCAAGCTTTTCAATTAGGTTTCCTCTTCAAAACCGCTATTATACTTCCTTCACCTCACTCACTAATTTTTGCAAGGAGTCTTTAGCATCGCCAAATAGCATTTTTGTTTTGGGATAGAAGAATAATTCATTCTCAATTCCAGCATATCCAGTACTCATTCCACGTTTCAGTATAATTACATTTTTGGCAGCATCTACTTCCAATATAGGCATCCCATAAATAGGAGAGGAGGTATCATTCTTGGCTGCTGGATTCACTACGTCATTAGCCCCAATCACAATCACTACGTCCGTATTGCTAAGTTTAGGATTGATTTCATCCATTTCTTTCATCTTTTCATAAGGCACATCTGCTTCGGCCAATAGCACATTCATGTGGCCGGGCATTCTACCAGCTACAGGATGGATGGCGTAACTCACTTCAACACCTTTTTCTTCTAGTAGTTGATCCAATTCGTGGCAAATATGCTGCGCTTGAGCTACTGCCAAACCATAGCCGGGTACGATCACCACCGAATGTGAATAGGAGAGTAAAACTGCCGCATCGTTTATGGAAATTTCAGCAACGGATTGGTCGCCTACTTCCTTGCCTGAACCTCCCGCTTTTGTTCCACCGAATGCGCCTAATAGCACGTTGGTAAGGGAGCGATTCATTGCCTTGCACATCAGTATGGTCAATATGGTTCCGGCAGAGCCAACCAATATTCCACCTGTGAGCATGGCCTTATTTCCATATAAAAAGCCTCCAAAAGCCGCTGCTACGCCTGTAAATGAGTTGAGTAATGAGATCACGACAGGCATATCTGCGCCTCCAATTGGCATCACAAACATCACCCCGTAGACAAGTGCCAACACAAGTAGCAAATAGAATAGTGGATTATTCATCTGATTATTCATCATCAGCACCACCATTAATATTACTATGGCTAATAGCATGGCCATATTGAATGCTTGATTGAATGGCAATACTCTATCCTTGATTTTGCCTTCTAGTTTACCAAAAGCGATAAGCGAGCCTGAAAAGGATACGCTACCGATGGTCAATCCCAGTAGCATAATAAACATAGCTCCATCGAAGGAAGATAGCCTCAAGCTTGGGTCGTGATGGCGAAATTCGATGATGGCTATTAAGGCTGCACAAGCACCGCCCATTCCATTGAAGAATGAAACCATTTGCGGCATAGAGGTCATTTTCACCTTTTTGGCCATGATATTTCCGATAATGGTTCCCACCAAAAGCCCCAATACGATTAAGCCATAATTGGCGATTTTAGAAGAATCGTAATCTTGAAAAAGAAAAATCGTTGCGAAAATGGCGACCAACATTCCCAAGCCAGCAATTAGGTTTCCTTTTCGAGCAGTATCTGGGTGGCTCAACATTTTGAGCCCAATCACGAAAGTAAGAGAAGCTATCAAATAGCTTATTTCTAATATATTTAGGCTCATTATTTCTTAATGGTAGGTTTCTTTTTGAACATTTCTAACATCCGATCTGTCACCACAAAGCCGCCCACTACATTGAGCGTACCCATGACAACTGCCGTGAAACCAATGGCTTGTGCGACATAATCATCGGGCGAAGCTTGCAGCATCACGATAATGGCACCGACGATTACAACTCCATGGATGGCATTGGCACCCGACATTAGCGGTGTGTGTAGGATGGCGGGCACCTTAGAAATTACTTCTACACCCAGCAATACTGCTAGGATTAAGAAGTAGATCATATCCATGTTGTCGCCAATAAAGCTGAGTATATTTTCCATAGATTAAGACTGAGGTTTCAGTTGTTGAATAAGACGAGGTGAAATGGCTTGGCCTGCATGGCACACGCAAGTTCCGGTAACAATTTCATCCTCAAAATTGAGGTTGAGCTGTCCGTCTTTAACGATAAGCTTCAAAAAGTTGAGGTAATTCTTACCATACATTTTACTGGCATCTTGCGGGAGGTCGGAAGGTAAATTCCCAACTCCCACTATTTTCACACCATTTACTATGATGGTTTGGTCTGCCCGTGTAAGAGCACAGTTTCCACCAGAAGAGGCTGCCAAATCAATAATTACCGATCCAGGTTTCATCGCATGAACCGTTCGTTCTTCTACCAAGAGAGGAGCTTTTCTGCCTGGGATTTGAGCGGTGGTAATAATCACATCTGCTTTTGAGGCATGCTCATGGATGGTATCTTTTTGCTTTTGGATATATTCTGGAGATTGCTCCACGGCATATCCTCCTGCCGATTTATCCTCTGAGGCACCTTCTACATCCACGAATTTGGCGCCGATCGAAAGAACTTCTTCTTTGGCAGCTTTTCGCACATCAAAGGCATATACAGAAGCCCCCAATCTTTTGGCAGTAGCAATAGCTTGCAAGCCTGCCACACCTGCTCCGATCACCAATACTCTGGATGGAGTGATGCTTCCCGCGGCAGTCATAAACATCGGAAAGAAACGAGGAAGGATATTGGCTGCCATCAATACTGCTTTGTAGCCAAGTACGGTCGCCATGGATGAAAGCACGTCCATTGATTGCGCACGAGTGGTCCTTGGCACGAGTTCCATACTAAATACTGTGCGACCCGAAGCCAGAAAGTGATCGGTCAGTCCTAGATTATATAAAGCTTGAAACTGCCCCATTAGAACTGCAGCAGGCTTCATGTTATTTACTTCCTCTGCTTGGATGGGATGGATACAACAAATGATATCTGCTTGCTTAAGCACCTCTTCCCTCGTTTTGATCTGTGCTCCAGCCTCCTCGTAAATGGAATTTTGAGCAAAGGCGGATAGACCAGCATCCTTCTCTATCCATAGGTCCAAATGCCAGCTTATTAAGGTTTTGGCAACTTCCGGTGGAATCGCTACACGATTTTCATTTGGGGATTCCTTAATTACGCCTATTATCATATCAGGTAAAGTAGCTGTTATAAAAAATTGTTATCAATTATTGAGCATTGACACACCAATCTATTAAAAAGAATGTGAATTGAAAGATATTTTTGAAGAAGGGAAGGATTCATACGATGGCTGAGCAAATTCAAACCTCTATTTCAATGAAAAATAATAATAATCATTTGATTAATTTTTAAAATGAGATAGGGGAGCAGGCAAATCAGTGTACTGCAAGTTTTTTGATTTTGGAAATGAAATTGAGAGCTAACGATTCGAATGGGTGTTTTAATCGAATATAAAAAACCAAAAAAGGCCATCGATTAACGGCCTTTTTTGGTTTAATTTTAAACTGTTTATCTATTGAATTCATCTTAATACCCTTATTGAGTATTAATTGTAAATTAATTTTGCGATTGATTTTGCATTGATTGTGGTGTAGTTGCCTTTTTCACAGCATCACCTTCTTTAAGTCTTTTGCTCAATATAAAGTATGGACCAATTACTACTTCTTGACCTTCATCAAGACCCTCAAGAATCTGAATTCGATCGAAATCACTGATCCCTGTTTTCACTTCTACCATCTTCACAATGCCATTTTCGTTTACAAATACAACTTCCTTCAAGTCATCTGGTTGTACCAATTCGGTGGTAGTTTGAGTATCATCACTGTTTACATTCGATGCCATCAAGCTTGGACTTCTAGTCGTAACGGATGCTAACGGAACAGAAAGTGTATTATCAACTCTACGCGTAATAATATCCACACTTGTTGTCATACCTGGTCTAAATGGAGGTTTTCCACCTCTTTCAGCCATTAGATCAGCGTAGGATTCATTTATTAATCGAATCCTCACTTCAAATTCAGTTACTGCATCCTGTGTTGCTTTTGTATTTGCTGTGTTAGCAATAGAAGTCACAATTCCCTGAAATTTTTGACCCGTGTAGCTAAAGGCATCCACATCAATAATAGCGGTATCGCCCTTTGAGATTCTAATCACATCATTTTCATTGACATTGATTCTAGCCTCCATTCTGTTAAGATCGGCAATGGTCAACATTTCGGTACCTGCCATTTGGGAGGTTCCTACTACACGCTCGCCTTTTTCAACACTGAGCTTAGAAACAATACCTGTGATTGGAGAAAACACATTGGTAAGCCTCACGTTTTCTTCCGCCTCCGATACGGATGCTTTAGAGCTTTCTACAATATATTTAGAAGCTTGGACGCTTTGTTTTGCAGACTCCAAATCATTTTCAGATACTTTGAAGGTTGCCACAATTTGCTGGTATTCAGCTTCTGAAATAACTTTTTCATTGAAAAGAACCAAGTTTCTATCATAATCTTGTTTGGCTCTTGTATAGTTTGCCTGCGCTCTCAGATAGTTAGCTTCGGAAGAGGATAAATTGGCTAATTGCTGATTCAATGTCGCTTTGGTTCTATCCAATACAGATTTCAAATTATCTGGGCGAATTTTAACCAAAAGTTGATCCATATAAACGGAGTCACCTTCCATTACATTTAGTTCAATGATTTCACCCGCAACGTCTGGACTAAGTTTGATTTCTACTTCTGGCTGAATAGATCCAGCTCCTGAAACTTTCTCAGTAATGGATGATTTGGAAGCCATTCCAAGTTCCACTTCAATTTCAGAAACGCCACCGATTAGCCCGGCATTTTTCGCAATGATTGCACCTACAAAAACTACTACTACTGCAATAATAAGGATCCAAAGAACCTTATTTCCTTTTTTTTCTTTTGCCATTTTAATTTAGTGATAAAGGTTTTCCCATGTAAAAATCTAGCACTTTCGTGCGGAATATCAATTCGTATTTTGCTCTCAATAGATCAATTCTAGCTCTTATCAAGTTATTAGATGCCACCTGATAGTCTACTGCGTTCACCGCTCCTTGATTAAATCTAGACTCAGCTGCTCTGAAAGCTTCCTCTAATGAGGATAATCTACGTGTATTTGCTTGGTAGCTCTTTGACGCTGCCGATGCATCTGTAAATGCAGCTTCGATCGTTTGTCTTAGTGTTTGTTCTGCTTGATTAGTTTGAACCTCTGCTCTTCTTTTCTCAATTTTAGCTCTCGAAATATTATTTCGCACATTGAATCTATTGAAAACCGGTATATTAAGTTGCAGGTTTAATGATTGTGAAATGTTGTCTCTAAATTGGCCACCAACGGTGTATCCTTGTATTTCTCCTCCTGGAATTTGCTGGTCTCTAAATACCGTTTCCCTTGTGGACCCTACATAGCCAACCGGGGTGGCCACTGTTTGAAAAGTACCATCTGGTCTGAACACTTGATTCCTAATATCAGAATAGTTAGTAAAAGCTGCATAACCTATACCAATTGTAGGAAGACTTGCCCCTTTTGCAGATTTAACACCGTATTCGGCTGCCAATAAGTTCATTTCTGCTGCCTTAATACTTGGTTGCGTGGCACTTGAGATGCCATACACCACATCAGGGTCTGCAATACTTATTTGTAGCGCTTCTATATCAATAATGGGTTCAACTATATCAAAGGGCTCACTTGCGGGAATAAGTAAGCTTTGCTTTAATCCAAGGAAAGCAATAGCTAATTGGTTTTCCGCATTTACCACAGCCAATTCATCCGAAGCAAATTGTGCGTCAATATCTAATTGGTTTGCTAGTGGCGCAGCACCTGCTTCCACTAGTCGCTTAGTACGAGCTAGTTGTTCGCCTGTGATTTTTACTTGTAGCTGTGTGTTTTCAAGTTGAGCCTTAGCAAAAAGCACGTTTAAATATTGCGAGGCTACATTTACAGAAATGGTAAACTCAGTATCTTGAAGGCTGTATTGGCTTGCCTGCAAATTTGATTGCGATTGCTTAATATTATTCACCAATTGTCGACCCTGAAATAAGGTGACATTTGAACCAACATTTAAGCTCATATTTCCCACTTGCGTGTCTACAAACAAATTACTCACAGGGTCAATAGATCGACCAAAACGGTACCCACCGCCGCCACCTGCTGTAATACTAGGCAACAAATTGGCTTTGGCTTGTGAATAGCCAATCTCAGCAGACTCAACATTTAGCTGAGCATTCTGGATTTGTAAATTCTGTTCCTTGGCATATTGTACACATTCTGCCAATGTCCATACTTTTGTACTCGTCTGCGAATAAGCAGAATAGCCAAAAAGTATTAATGCAATACTTAAGAGTTTTTTTAACATGTTATAAATCAATATCTGGTATATAAATCACTTCTAGCACCCAAGAGAGTTGTCTCAAATACTCAAGGGTAATTTTATTAATTCCTGAATCCATTTCAAGCATCTGGCAGGCAATTCCATTCTTTCCTTTTCTGGATACCGTCATAGTGGCAATATTGCAATCGTCATTAGAAATAATATTCGTAATGAAGGCTATGCTTCCCGCCTTGTCCTCTGCTTTAATAATCATTGTGTGCATGCTGGCGGAGAAATTTGAATCAAATCCATCAATTTCTACAATCCGAATCACACCACCACCCAAACTTTCACCTATCACTTCAACAGATTTTCCTTCTTTTTCAATTAGCACCTTCACAGTGTTAGGATGCATGGTAGAAGCACTTCCAACAGACCTAAAAGAATACGTTAATCCTGCTTCTAGGGCCAAACTCAAACTATTTTTGATTCTTTCATCATCTGTTTTGAAATCTAAAAGGCCAGCGATAATTGCCCTATCACTCCCATGTCCCTCATACGTTCTTGCAAAGGAATTATAAAAGGTGATACTCACTTTGGTTGGCTGGCCACCAAGAATTTTTCTGGCTACACGGCCTATCCTCACCACACCTGCCGTGTGTGAACTGCTCGGCCCAATCATTATTGGCCCAATCATATCGAATATTCCGCTTCGTTCAGACATTTTACCTAAATTTCAGCTTAAAGGTATAAAATCAATTTGCAGCCTATTATTTAAAGTTATTAAGTGGTCAATTAAGCCAATGAAAGTAATTTATAATTCCCGAACAGCAGAAGAGAGTGATCTTGGCTTCTTTTGGAGCAACCGAGCGTATATGTATGGCGATAGCTTATTTGAAACCATTTTTTGCCCTCAAGGAGTGCCGATGAGGCTCGATTACCATGTAGATAGATTAAGTAAAGGAATGGAAATTTTGGAAATGGATGCTCCTTTAGAATTATCAGCCGTAAAACTGAAAGATATGATTGCACAGCTGAAAGTGCAAAATAGGATAGAAGGGGATCTCCGCATTCGCTTGCAGGTGGTCAGAAAAGCGGGAGGATATTATATGCCCAAGCAAAATACCTGCGATTATCTGTTGATGGCAATTCCTATGAAGTGGGTACCTTTTGGCCTCAAACCAAAAGCTTCCCTTGCTCAATCGGTCCATACGGTGTATCAGTCTTTCTCCTTTTGCAAAACGGGCAGTTCACTCACTTATGTGCAAGCTGGGCTCGAAATGAAAAGGCGAAGTTTAGATGAAATCATCCTTACAGATGCATTAGGCAATATTTCCGAAGCATCCGCCGCAAATATATTTTGGAGTAAGGACAATCAATTATTCACACCAAGCTTAGAAACAGGATGTATTAAAGGTGTTCGTAGGAGTTGGATTATCGATAAACTGTTGCAAAGCAATGCCAAAGTTTTGGAGGTGAAAAGTCAAGTAGATGAACTTTTAGCGGCTGATTATTTATTCACCACCAATGCTACTGGAATACACTTTGTCGGTTCTTTTGATGAAAAGCAGTTTTTGATGCCTTCCAATTCAAATCCTCCCGCTTTTTTGGCTGCCTTATTGGTTCCATAAATTTATATAGCCACCGCAGCTTTTATATGTGGATGTGGATCGTAATTTTCTATCGTAAAGTCTTCGAATTTGAAATCGAATATATCTTTTATCATTGGATTTATCTTTAATGTAGGCAATGGTCTAAAATCTCTACTTAATTGCAAATTTGCTTGCTCCAAATGATTGGAATATAAATGTGCATCGCCCAAAGTATGGATAAAATCCCCAGGCTTTAAACCGCAAACCTGCGCCATCATAATGGTAAGTAGGGCATAGGACGCAATATTGAAAGGAACACCTAAAAATACATCGGCACTTCGCTGATACAGCAAACAAGAAAGTTTGCCATTGGCTACGTAGAATTGGAAGAATGCATGGCAGGGAGGAAGAGCCATTTTAGAAATTTCGGAGACATTCCAGGCACTCACTATAATGCGGCGCGAATCGGGATTGTTTTTCAATTGCTCCACCACTTGGGAAATCTGATCGATATGTTGCCCATCAGGAGTTGGCCAGCTGCGCCACTGATACCCATATATTGGTCCTAATTCGCCTTTGTCATCAGCCCATTCGTCCCATATTCTCACTCCATTTTCTTTGAGATAGGCAATATTTGTATCGCCTTTGAGAAACCATAGCAACTCATGAATGATAGATCGAGTATGCACTTTCTTGGTCGTAAGCAAAGGAAAACCCTTTGCCAAATCGAAGCGCATCTGATGGCCAAATACGCTGAGGGTTCCAGTACCCGTGCGATCTGCCTTGCTTACCCCTTCATCCAAAATTCGTCGCATTAAGTCGTGATATTGCTGCATGGCTCCTTTTTCTTTTAGCTCGAAGTTCGATAATTATCGCAATTTTAAAACTATCTGGTCGAAAAAAGATAATTTTATGCCCGTGGAACTTTGGATACTGTATCCAGTTTCATAAAAGACTCTATGATCCGAAACCTTTCCATCTTTGTCATAATCTCTATTATCGCCATTTCAATTTTGGCGGTGCTTCAGTTGCCCAAGCTGAAATTCGATTATGACTTCGAGAATTTCTTCCCACAGGATCATCCTGAATTGGAGTATTATTTAGATTTCAGGCAGAAATTCGAAAACGATAACGATTACCTGCTGATTGCGGTCAAATCGAATACGGGTATTTTCAATGCTGCATTTCTATATAAAGTCGATTCTTTGGGCAAGCTACTAAGCGAAATGGATCATGTGGAGGATGTATTGTCAATCACATCCTTTCGCGAACCCGTCGTCGGTCCGATGGGTGTGATTTCAATTCCTATTTTAGATTGGGAAGATAGCGAGAGGCTTGCGGTGGACAGTGTGAGATTATTGGAAAATAGCGGGCTCCCGAGTTACTTTATTTCGAAAGAAAAGGATGCATTGGCCATCATGCTTCGACACACGCAGCGAATATCCAAGGAAGATGGCGACAAGCTTACCGCTGATCTCATCCAAGCAATCGAAGACCTCGACTTTGTAGATTTCCACGTTGCAGGTAAAGCCCGCGCACAAGGAGTTTTTGTGAGTAAGATGCAGAGTGAAATTGGTTTTTATCTTTTGATTTCAGCAGGGATTGTCATTTTATTTCTTTGGATGAGTTACCGTTCTTGGTGGGGTATTTTAGTTCCACTTCTGGTGGTTGGTTTGGCGGTTCTTTGGTTAGTGGCAAGCATGGCATACATGGGCAAACCGCTCGATATTTTATCGATCATCATGCCTAATATTATGTTTGTGATTGGGATGTCGGATGTGGTGCACCTGCTCACTCGGTATCTGGAGGAACTTCGAAAAGGAAGCTCCAAATGGCAATCGCTTAAGATATCCTATTTCGAGGTGGGGCGAGCTACCTTGCTTACTTCCATCACTACTGCTATTGGCTTTGCTAGTTTGGCTATTTCTAGCATAGCACCGATCAAGGAATTAGGCTTATACACAGCCTTTGGAGTGCTTTTAGCTTTTTTACTCGGCTTTACGTTATTGCCGGCTATTCTGTACTTAATTCCAATTCCCAAAGTAGCCAAATCATCCTCCCGCTTTCAATGGAAAGGATTATTGAGTTATTTGTTTTTGATCAATACTCGTCATCCCAAAAAGATATTTGCTATTTCTTTATCTTTTGTCATCCTTTCGATCATCGGTTTAAATCAGCTGAAAATAAGTACCTATTTGATCGATGATATCCCTTTAGAGTCGGATTTAAAGCAAGATTTTATTTATTTCGATACTCATTTTGGAGGCTCCAAACCCTTTGAAATGAGTATTCGTTTGGGCGAAAATCAACAGCAATTATTTAGCAAAGAGGTGCTTCAGGAAATTGATAAGGTAGAAGATTATCTTCGAAATGAATTTGGTGTTGATGCCATCATTTCGCCTGTGCAAATAGCGAAAAGTATAAATAAAGCCAATACTGGCGGCGTAAATGAAAATTACCGATTACCAAATAGTGAGCGAGAATGGAGAGAATTACGGAGAAATGTAAGAAGGTTTGAATCTAAAATAGATAATGTGCCCATAATCGACGAAACCGGAAAAATAGCTCGAATAAGCGGGAGGATGGGCGATATTGGTAGCGAAAAAGCCCTAGAAAAAGTGGATGCTTTGGAGACCTTTTTACAAGAAAATACGGATGCAAGTATTGCTAGTTTTAAAATAACAGGCACTTCTCACCTCATTGACATCAACAATGAATTAATTGCGAAAAGCACTTTACAAGGCTTAGGCATAGCCTTAATCGCTATTTCCATCATCACAGGACTGCTTTTCCGCTCTTGGCGGTTGACTTTTCTGGCCATTATCCCAAATATTTTGCCGATTCTAATGATTGCCGGAATTATGGGTTTTTTAGGGATAAATCTCAAATTATCTACTGCCATTATTTTCACCATTGCTTTTGGGATAGTGGTGGATGATAGTATTCATTTCTTATCTAAATTGAACTTGGAATTGAAAAAGGGTCATTCATATTTTATTGCCCTGCGGCGAACCTTCTTATCAGGCGGTAAGGCCATTACGCTGACTACTTTGATATTGGCGGGAGGATTTTTCTCATTGATGTTTTCATCCTTTTCGGGAGTGCATTACATCGGATTATTGATTTTCATCACACTATGTATTGCGTTGATTTTGGATTTGACCTTGCTTCCTGCGCTAGTATCGCTGCTTCGCTATAGATTGGAGCGCAAACGAAAAGATGCCTCGATAGGAAAGTGATCTGAGAATTTTACCTCCCGCTTGGTTTCAAAGCTTCGAGTGCCAAATTCATCACTGAAAAATATATTGTCGATTCGTAAAAAGAACAATCTACTATTCATACTAAACCCAAATCCATTGCCTTTTTTCTCAAAGGCATTTGCAAATGCCGATCTGAAAGTTCTGTAGCTATAACTATAAGGTGTATCATTGAAATCACCGGCAAAAACCACTGGATAAGGACTATTTTTGGCATGCTCCAAAGCGATCTTTATCTGTTTTGCCCGTGTAGATGCTCCATTTTCTAGTTGTTGCCTAAGCAAAGCATATCTGTTTTTTAGTTCCTCGGTTTCCATCACATGCGCTGGATCTATTCCCATCGATTGGAAGTGTGCATTGTATATCCGAATCGTATCAGCCTCAATCACAATATCTGCAAATATTATATTATTGAGACTTGGTTTATTATCCAGCAATTTTCCCGTGTCTATCATTGGGTACTTACTAAAAATAGCCAATCCGATATCGTGATTTCGATTATTGATCGTGAGCGGCTCAAAATACCCATTGTATCCGGCATTGATAAATTTTTTGTAGGAGTCCATACTTGGATGCCCTCTGTGGGTATAGAATTCCTGAAAGACTTTGATAGGCGCACTATGATCAATAGTCCATTGTAAGAAATTTTGTCTCTCCACCATTGATCGTAGATTGTATTTTACGCGATAGCCATACAAGTTGTAACTCAAAACGTGAATTTGGCCTTCATGCTTTGCAGGGATGGATAAGCCCAAACTGGAGACTAAAAACGGTATGCCAATAATCAAGCTTATCAAATTCCCCCATATATTCTTTATTCCTTTACTCAGGCCAAATACTATCCAAACAAGATGGGCGGCTAGCACAAAGGGAATAGCCAGACTTATGATTGCTGCTAGGGCAAATATATCGGGCGAAATAAATACAAAAGCATAAATAAATATGCTTGTGATCAGAAAAAGGAATTGAATAAAAAACCTCAATGTCGATTATTTAGAAACACCACTCAAGTAAATATATTGGATATTTTGATGCGATAAAGATAGCAATTAGCGAGAAACTTAATTCTTAGATTTACGATTCAATTTTACTAAATTAGGCGCACTTGTCAAATAAATAAATACCCATGAACGATCTTGAAAATAAAATCGCATTAGTAACTGGAGGCGGTTCTGGTATTGGTCAAGCGATTGCTATGAAATATGCATCTGAAGGCGCAACCGTTATCGTTTCAGATATTGACCAAAAGGGAGGAGAGGAAACAGTTTCCATGATTCATGAGAATAAAGGCAAAGCTAAATTTATTAAAGCAGACTCGTCCAATGTGTCTGACAATGAGCGTATAGTCAATGAAATCATGAAAGAATATGGTCAACTCGATATCGCCTGTAACAATGCAGGCATTGGCGGACCACTCGCAATGACTGGCGAGTATCCAATTGAAGGTTGGGATAAAGTAATTGCCATTAACCTTTCAGGCGTGTTTTATGGCATGCGTTTTCAAATTCCAGCCATGTTGAAATCTGGTGGTGGCAAAATCGTAAATATATCCTCCATTTATGGAGCCAGCGGCGCAAAACTATCTCCCGCCTATGTGGCTGCAAAACATGGTGTAGTAGGACTTACCAAATCAGCCGCTCTTGAATATGCCGATCAAAATATTCGGATAAACAGTGTAGGCCCTGCATTTATCGATACGCCATTGCTATCAGCGATTCCAGATGAAGTAAGGAAAAGCCTTGCCCAACGCCATGCGCTGGGTAGACTTGGCGAGTCGAAAGAAGTTGCTGAAATGGTATTATGGCTAAGTTCTGATAAATCTTCTTTCTCTACTGGTGCTTATTATCCAGTGGATGGAGGCTTTTTGGCGAGGCAATAGGATTGTTCTAAAAATAGGAAAGAGGTATTTTTTAGCCTATTTTAGGGTATTGGCTTAATTTTATTTCGATGCTTTATTCGGCTCTTTTTCGAGCGAATAAATAACCTTAGAATTTTTATTACAAACTTGACTTAAAGATATCTTGAGATCACTTTTTTGATTAACATTGCCTCTAAAACACGTAAAGTTAAACTTGAAAGTTTTTTCACTTCGTATTCAACAATTTTCGTTAAAAACACGTTTTCTTGAAAAATTATTAACATGCCTAAGAATACCTCTTTGCATCACTTAAGGTCGATAGATGATTTGGATGAATCTATCAATAATGAACGTTTCGAATCTCGCCCAAATTTGAAAAAAGTAAAAGGAAATAAACCTTTTGGTAAAACACCCACAAAGAAAAAACCCTTTACCAGAAAAAGGCGGGAGGATGATTTTGATTAGGATAATTTCATTCCCTTGATCAACAATTCACCAGAGTCTATCATCGACCGCTGCATTTAATTGATTGGATTAATTCCTGCATTTTCGCTTTCTATTGAATATTAGGGCCAAAGGTTTTATATATTTGATCGTTTTCAAGAATTAATCAATCAATAAAATGAAAAACGTATATCGTTGCTATCGAATTGCTATTGTTAGTTTAATGGTCATTTCAATGGCCTTTCAATCTTTTGGCCAGGAGGGGTCAAAAGCACTTAGTCTGGACGATTATGACGGCTGGAAGCGCATAGTTGGAGCTGATATTTCACAAAATGGGCAATGGACCAGCTTCGCTTACCGACCAAATGAAGGCAATGATACTTTGTATCTAAAGCATGTGCAAAACAGTCAAACACATGTATTGCCAAATAGCAGTTCGGCGGAATTCTCTTCCGATGGCAAATGGGCGGCATATATGGTGGAATTACCCAAGGCCGAAAGGGAAAAACTGCAAAAAGAAAAAAAGCCTGTTACTCGACAGGCTCAATTGATCAATCTTGCAAATGGCATTAAATGGACGTACGAAAATGCCGCAGCTATCAGTTTTTCAGCAGATGGAAACTATTTGACGGTAACAAAGGCGAAAGCCAGTCCAGAGATAAAACATAAGGGCACGGATTTGATCATTCGCCACCTAACAAGTGGAATGGATCAAAATTTCGGAAACGTATCTGAATTTAGATTCAATGAAAAAGGAACCCACCTTGCCTATATCGTAGATGCTGATAAAGCTGCTGGCAATGGGCTTTACTTAATGACCTTATCCAATTCCTCTATCAAGCCATTAGATTCTGACACCTTAGAATACTCAAACCTGACTTGGAACGATCAAGGATTTGAAAGACCTCTAGCGCTGCAAAAAGGAAATGCATTAGCGGTTTTGAAAGGGCATACACCCAAAGACATGGTGAAAATGGAAAACCAATTGTTAGTTTTCAATGCAATTGGGAATGCAACGCCACAAAAAACAGTGTACAATACAGCTCAAAATGCCCTTGCAAATAATATGGTTATAAGTGAAAGAGGCAATCTTTCATGGTCGGAATCAGACAATGTGATTTACGTAAATTTAGCAGAGCAATTACCAGAGCCTCCAAAATCGAAGGAGAAAATGACCAATGTAGAAGTATGGCATTGGAAGGACGAAATAATTCAATCGGTGCAAAAGGTGCGTCAGAATCAATTAAGAAACGCAACCCATAGAGCCGCGTTTCATGTAGCCGAAAAAAAGCTTGTGCCTTTGGGAAGCGATGATATGCGGAATGTAACCACCTCCCGCAATCCCAACTTTGTGATTGGTGCAGACCCCAAACCTCATATAGCAGATATCAATTGGGGCATTTCACCAGCTGATTATTACCGTCTTGATACAAAAACAGGAGCAAAGCAATTAATCGAAAATGAAATTGGGCGTTCCATGGGGATGTCTCCTGATGGGAACACTTTTATTTATTTGAAAGATGAGAAAGTATATGGATACCATTTACCAAGCAATAAAAAGACCCATCTTACGGCAAATACGGAGGTGAGTTTTGTAAATATAGATGACGACCACCCATTCGAAAAACCTGCCTATGGAGTGGCAGGTTGGAGCAAGGATAATAAAAGTGTGATCTTAAATCATAAATACGATCTCTACATGGTTGCCCTTGATGGGAGAGCTGTCAGCAACTTTACCAGCAATCTTGGAAATAAGGAAGAAATTCAATTCAGAGTACTTGATCTAAATCCTGATGAAAGATATTTGGATTTGACGAAACCCATCATGCTCACAGCCTATGGTGAGTGGACAAAAAAGGATGGATTTTATCAAATGCAAGCAGGCAAGGCACCTCAAGTATTAGTCTATACAGATAATATTTATGGCAGAGTAAGCAAAGCTCGTGATGCAAATGTATTGATGTACACAAGAGAGACTTTTGTTGATTTTCCAGATTATTACTTTTCTGGAATGGATTTCAAAAATCCAATGAAGCTGACAGATGCAAATCCACAACAGAGCAATTTTGCTTGGGGTAGTAGAATCCTTGTTGACTATGAGAATAGCAAAGGACAGAAAATGCAAGGAACACTCGCGCTACCAGCTGGATATGAAGAAGGTGAAAAATATCCGATGGTAGTATATTTCTACGAAAAAATGTCTCAGCGCCATCATCAATACAGTATGCCTGTGTATGATGATCGTCCGCACATGAGCACCTATGCAAGTAATGGCTATTTGGTGTTTATGCCTGATGTAGTGTATGATGAAGGTACTCCCGGCACCAATGCGCTTGATAATGTGACTTCCTCTGTGCAAAAGGTGATTGATTTGGGCTATGCCGACCCTGCTAAGATTGGCCTACAAGGCCACAGCTGGGGTGGGTACCAAAGTTCATTCATAGTAACCCAAACCGATATGTTTGCTTGTGTAGTTACAGGCGCACCTGTTACCAATCTGGTAAGCATGTACAATATTCTTTACAAGGCAAGTGGCACGGTGAATCATGGTATTTTCGAGCTTGGTCAAGTGAGAATGGGCAGAGATGTAACGCCTTGGAGCCATCGTGATTTATACGTAAGTCAATCTCCAATTGAGCATGTAGATAAAATCAGTACACCATTTATGATTCTACACGGTACTGCCGATGGAGCCGTAGATTATAACCAAGGGTTAGAGCTCTATAATGCCGCCAGACGAATGGGCAAAGAAGTGATATTACTTACCTATCCTGATGAGCCTCACCACCTAGGCATGCTCGAAAATCAAAAAGACTTTCAGGTAAGAATGAAGCAATACTTTGACCATTACTTAAAAGATGCTCCAGCGCCTCAATGGATGAAAGAAGGAATGCCCTATATCAATCGCCAATACGATTTGCTAAAAGATCAAAAAATTGATGATGAATAAATATACCTTGCCAATAGCTGTGGCATTGCTTGCCCTCCCGCTTTTTGTTTGTGGGCAAGCCAAAACAGCGTCAGATAAAATCTACGACGATGCCTATTTCCTATGGGAAGATGGCAAATACATTCCTTCTCTAGAAAAGATGATTTATCTTTTAGAAGGCAGTTCCGCTGATCAATATCTTAATAGAATCGCACTTACTACAGGAGAGCTTTATCAAGTGAAAGAGTTATCTACGGATGGCTCATCGGCGCAGTTTTCCAAAACGGGAAAGTATGCTATCTGGAATCAAACAATTGATGGCAAGCAGCTGGCATTTTATCAAAATATAGAAACGGGCACAAGCAATAATTTGGAAGGCAGAGATTTGATAATAGAAGAAATTACTGAAAAGGGATACTTTTTGAAAACTCCTGAAACTCCAGAATTGATGGCTGCTATGGAAGAAGTCGTAAGAACCCGAGCAAATTTCCGGACAGATAGAACGTCTTTTATCGAGGCGAATCAAAACCTAAACTACTTAACTGGAATCAATACGCGCCTTATGCAGCTCGATCTGAAAAGCGGGAGGGAAGTAGTATTTCATCCAGCAGGCATGCTAATAAGCGAATTTATACCTTCTGATGCTGATTTGTTTCTATTAGCTGCCCCAATGGATGACTTGGCCAATCCAGCTGTCTATCAGTGGGATGGCAATGAATTAAGGTTACTGACCAAGCCAAAGGGCTATTTGGACAGGCTACAGATGATGAACAATGGATCCCTAGTGGCGAATTTCACAAACACTAATCCTATGCCCATAAAGCCTGGTACTAGGAATGCCGCTCCAGAAATCAGCGGCAAAACCTTTGTGTATCATAACAACATGGAGTATGTGCTTGATGGTGTGCCAACAGGTGTAGCGATCGAAAATGGGCAAATCTTATCCTTTGGGAGAGATGGAGATCAATCTATATTTTACTTAGCCAAATGGGCGAATGGTGAATATACGAGTGAATCTGTGTATCAAACTTCTGACATCATAGGGTTGCCAGTAATCAGCCCAAATGGGCGATATGCTGCCTTTGAGCAAAAGGTACAGGACGACTATGAGATCATGCTCTTGGATGTGTCAAGTAAGGAATTGACTAGAGCAACCCGCGAAATACAGCATGATAGATTGCCTCAATTTGTAGGTTCCGATCACTTGCTGTATATCAAAGGAGAGCCGAGGCATCGCAGATCCTATTTGTATTCGATTGCTGATGGTACAGATGTGAAATTATTTCATAATAACACTGTGCGTACGATTGCGCCAGAATATCAATGGGCGGTGGATCCCTCCGGAAGTGGATTATTGATCCAATCAGAAAGAGATGGTAATACCATTACTCCAGAGCGAGGTCTGTATCATTTGAATTTGAATCAAAAAGTCGCTCCCATTGATGTATTGAATCGCTTGAAATCAAACTTGGCGAGTGAAAAAGCATTGCTTGCAAATGGCGAAAGGATATATCTGCCAGTGCGAGATCAAGTGGCAGCCACTGTGGCAAATGTGAATGTTTCGAGGATTTATGATTATGCCAAAACGCTCTATTCGTTTGATTCCAAGTTTGTCACCAGGTCGGGAAATTTGAAAGCGGCTGAATATATTTTTACTAAGTTTGAGGAATTTGGATATTCTCCAGAATATCAATGGTTTAAGCCGGGCAATTTACAGGGATACAAAGATGGGCTAACGGCAAATGTAATCGCTACTTTGCCGGGCAAAGTTAATCCTGAACTGGTGTATATCATTAGTAGTCATTACGACTCGGTAGATCGTGGCCCTGGTGCAGATGATAATACATCGGGCACCTCTGCGCTGCTCGAAGCTGCTAGAGTAATGCAAGGTTTAGAGCTTCCATTTACGGTTGTTTTTGCCGCATTTACGGGCGAGGAAGCTGGATTGCTCGGCAGTCGAGAGTATGTAAGAAGAGCTGTGGAGGGAAATATACGCATCGTGGGTGCATTGAATAACGATATGCTGGGATGGATGAATGATCAGCGTTTGGATAATACCATTCGCTATTCTAATCCAGGCATTAAAGATATGCAACATGCCGCAGCAATGCTTTTCACGGATATGATCACCTATGATGCGGTGTATTACAAGTCAACGGATGCGCAAGCCTATTATGATGCTTATGGCGATATAGTCGGTGGCATTGGTTCGTATCCTGTATTGGGCAATCCGCATTACCACCAATCTACAGATAAACTGGAAACGATTAGCCATCAATTGGTCGCTGAGGTCTCCAAAACAACCGTAGCAACCCTTATGCTTTTGGCTTCTAGCCCATCTCGAATCAATGGCCTAGAAGCAACTATGCAACAAGGTGCGGGGTATTTGGTAAGCTGGCAAATAAGTCCTGAAAAGTACGTGACTGATTATATAGTAGAATATGAAAATATAGCTGGAGAGAAAGTAAGGAAGGTGACGACTGAAACTAAAATTGAGTTGTCTGATGCGCGCATGAATGGAGAAATTAGCGTAAAGGCTAGAGCCAGCAACGGAACAGAAGGCTGGGATTGGGCTCGTTGGAACAAATAGAAAATCCGGTGGCATCTGAAACGATAGAAAAAAGCGGGAGGTATTTTTACTTCCCGCTTTTTTTAGCACCATAACTCATCAAGGTTTGAAATGAGCAAGTTGGTGGTCTCTCTCAATAATAAACAAGTCGAATTGTCTCCAAAAGGGTGTTGAGCATTTTCTGGAATAGCTATAAATAAAAAGGGCTTTGAAGATTTACTTCAAAGCCCTTTTTATTTATAACTCCAAAAGACCGTTTAGTCTATCTTGAAATTAGGTACATCAGAGAATAAGCTAATATCAATGCTTTCTACTTTCTCTCTGTAAGCCTTCCAATCGTTTGCAAAGAATTCGTTAGCCACTACCAATGCTTCTCCTAGTGCTTCTTTAGCTTGATCCAACAATCTTAGTTCAGTTGCTCCAGGAGCACTATAACTAGATCCCGCATATCCTCTAGGCGCAAATAATCTACCCATTGTCGTCGGGAATAGATTACGTACAATTCCTTGCCCTTCTCTACTTGGGCCGCTAAAGGCTTCATTTACTTCATCAAGTTTTTTCTTAACGTCATTCGAAGCCTTCAATAGTTCTTTTGACGCTGCATCCTCATTTCCTCTCGCATAAGCAATCATTTTATCTATAGTAGTTCTCGCTTTGCCGAGCTCTTGCATAGCCAATGTTGCTGTTTCAGTAACAGATTCCATTTCCTTCGCAAAATTATCTTTCGCTATCAGGTCACTCATATTTACTTGAATACGAGGATCTGTACCCACCTTGATAGAAGATTCAGCAGTTTGATCGCCATAAGTGTAAACGATCTTGTATTCGCCTGGTAAGGCTGAGCCACCACTTGGTTCGAAGAATCTTCTAGCTGCAGCACCGCCACCACCACCGAATCCACCTCTACCAAATCCTCCTTGCACTTCTGATGTACTCTTGCGATCTAAGCCCCAAAACATTCTATTCAATCCTTGATCTGGCTTTGATTTCAGCGTTCGGATTTGCTCGCCAGAAGAATTAAAGATAGCAACAGTCACCGAATCATACTTAACGTCCTCTTTTGGTTCTTTAGGCGTATTTATAAAGAACGATAACCATCCATTAAAGCTCTGTCTATTTTCGCCCTCATATAAGGCATCTGCACCAAAGCGTTCGCCATGTGGCTGCATAAACTCAATTTGGTAGGCATCAGGAGAGCTCACAGCAACAATGGCTGAGTTTTTCAAAGAAGCACCTTGTTTTGCGTATTCTCTTAATGGTCTGATATCGTCTAACACATAAATGGATCTACCAAAAGTACCGATTACCAAATCAGCTTCTCTTTCTTGAATAGCCATATCGTAAGTAGATACTGCTTCTGGATATCCATGAGTCCATTTATTCCAAATTTTCGCATTATCAAAACTCACGTAAAGACCATATTCAGTTCCTAAGAATACTAAGTTTGGTTCTGTTGGATCTTGTATAATAGATAGGGCATATCCCCATACTTTGCTATCATCCGCAATACGTTCCCAAGTTTGACCATAATCCTTACTACGGTAGACGTAAGCTGTGAAGTCATTTCTCCTATAGTTATTGGCAATTACAAATACTTCACCTGCATTATAGCGGGAGGCTTGAATTTGTGGAATCCAGCTTCCTGCTGGCAAACCAGTCATTTTTGAAACGGTATTCGTCCAAGTTGTTCCACCATCGCGCGTTACTTGTACATTCCCATCATCTGTACCTACCCAAATTACATTTTCATCTACCGGACTAGGGGCAATGGCTGTAATCGTAGTGTTGTTTTCTGCACCGGTGATATCAAAAGTTAATCCACCAGTTTCACTTTGTCTTTGTAGTTCTGGGTTATTGGTGGTAAGGTCTGGCGAAATTATTTCCCAAGTATCCCCTCTATCCATACTCTTGTGCAAGAATTGGCTCGCATAATAGATACCAGATGCATGATGAGGATTCTGCGCCATTGCTGCATTCCAGTTGAATCGTAGGAATACATCCTTGTCTGGATGTGTTGGACGAATGGTACGTGTATGACCAGTTTCAATATCGAAGCGGGCAACATTTCCGCCTTGAGACATAGCAAAACCATATCTTGGATCTGTTTGATCGACCATGGCATCAAAGCCATCCCCAAACATTACTTCTTGCCAGTAAGTATTTCGAATGCCGCCTCTTTTCCAAACATAGGCTGGGCCGACCCATGAGCCATTATCTTGCAATCCACCATAGATATTGTACGGCATTTGATTATCCACGTTTATATGGTACCATTGCCCTAAAGGAATTCCTTCTGCAAAATACCAAGTATCACCACCATCACGGGTGATATTCAAACCACCATCATTCCCATCAATGATAAGATCCGGATCAATCGGATTGATATACCAAGCATGATGATCTGGGTGAACGCCAGAATAGGGCAATAACTGTTGAAATGATTTACCGCCATCTATACTTACACCTACCCTAGAGTACAGCGTATACAGCATATTTTCGTTTTTAGGATTGGCATGAATTTCAAAATAATAAAATGGTCTATCGCCTATATCACTTTTATCATTGACCATAGAAAACTTCTTTCCACCATCCTCTGATACGTACAAAGCATTTTTAGAAGACTCAATTAAGGCATACACTTTATTGCTGTTTGCCTTAGATATAGCCAAGCCCATACGACCCAAGTCACCTTTTGGTAATCCATTATCTTCTGCATTCAATTTTTTCCAATCGTCACCACCATTATGAGTTACATACAAGCCCGAACTAGGTCCACCTGATTTGAAAAAATCGGGTGTTCTTAGATGTTCCCACATGTTTACAAAAATCTTGTTGGGATTATTAGGATCCATGATCATTTCACCTACGCCTGTTTTTTCATCCACGTATAGGATTTTTTTCCAGGTTTTCCCGCCATCAACCGTCTTGAAAACGCCTCGCTCTTCTTGCGTGCCCCAAGGAGAACCAATAGCTCCTACAAACACTACATCAGGATTGTCTGGGTGAATAATAATTCTGTGGATATTTCTGGTAGCTTCAAGGCCCATTAATTCCCAAGTTTCACCTGCATCAAGACTTTTGTATACACCAAATCCACCATTTAGAGAGTTTCTTGGGTTGCCTTCACCTGTACCTACCCAAATTACGCTTGGGTTTTTCTGGTAAATATTCAAAGCACCAATAGAATGCACTTTTTCTTTATCAAAAATAGGCTTCCAAGTGATTCCACCACTTGTTGATTTCCAAACACCTCCAGATGCTGCACCAGCATATATGATATTAGGATTTTCATCTATAGCATCGATGGCCGTGACACGACCACTCATACCCGCCGGCCCGATGGCTCTTGTTTTCATGGATTTAAACATATCCATGTCCACTTTTTGCGCAAAACTAGGTGCTGCGCAAAGTGCCATTAACAATGTTGTAAATACTCCAGCACGGATTACCCTTGCCAGATGATGGTAATTGTTACTCATAATTAAAGGTTTTTATGAATTGATAGTTTGTTCTTGACATAAAAGAACCATTATTTTCTCTAACCTTCTCGCAAAAAGATTAAGAACGATATTAATCGTACATAAGCGGGGAAAAAAGAACGATTTCGCTTTAATTTGAAATAACATGACGCAATAGTTTGGTAGAAAGAGATCTATTAGCCCAGAAAATGTATTTCCCTCCAATGCTTATATTAACCGCTAAATTCGCGTTTCACCCTTTCCAGAATAATTGCATTTTCAAACAGTCTTAAGTTTTAATCAATATCTATTCTTAGCCCAATCTGAAACATCAACATATCTGTAGTTGAGGTTCTTGGATTCAATTCCAATATTTCAGTATCCGCATTCCAAAAAATATCATTTTTAGTTAAGTAACTGGTCTGTTGTCCTGTGAAGTAATTTGCCCGTAGATCAATGCTTAAAAGAGTATTGGGAATTGGAATGGCTAAACCACCACCAAAACCATATATAAACGCACTTGAATTATGCAGGGTCTCCGCATCTAATACTTCTGATGCACGTCTAGGTCGAACAGTTTCTCTGGTATATAGAAAATTATATCCTGCTGCTGCTTCTATATAGGGTAAAACAAAAAATGACCAATTTGGCTGTAATCGAACAAATAAACGATTGCTGACCATATTATTATTTGTCCTTACACGCATGGTCTGTCCTGAATTATCAATGTAAGAGGATTTGTCTAACTGACTACCATATAAGCTATAGCCAAAAGCTGCGCCCACCACTATTGGACTTTCTTTTATTCTATAAGCACCCTCGAAATTGAACCCATAAAAATCCACGCCATTTGATTGTTCTTTAAAATCACCAGAAGAAAAAGTAGGTGAAAAATGCAGGCCAACCTTCCATTGCGCATTTGCTGAAAGAATGATTGCGGTAGAAAAGAGGAGGGATAAGAGTAGCTTTGCCATAAGATTAAATTTTTATTATTTACGATTGGTTTGCGTGCATAGTTACACTTTTAAGACAAAATATGCAAACTCGATTAAGATTCTTAGCTTTTGCCAAAAATCGAATTATACTCTAAAATACAATATCATGAAGTGCCAATATTGAATACCAATACATCCTCCCTAAGAGCTCTTTAGGTCTTACTGTTGTAGTTCGACATAGGAAATTACGCTGATTTAACACCTTAGGGTGGTTTTCTAAGTGTATTTAATCCGTTTTCAGGATTTGAAATCCGCCAATCATAAGTTTATCCACGCAAATAAATCTGATGGCCGCAAACCCTTCAAGGGTTTCGAACCCTTGAAGGGTGAAAATTTTCCGACCCACCCGCTATTACCTAGGCGCATATTTCTACGAAAATGATACCTTGCAGTATATACGATTTGGGGATGGCCGGATCGTTTATAATCCATCGGGAGATTTTTAAATGTTAGGACGCTAGCTTTATGAAGAGGTTAAAATCTGAAAATTCATTTGGAAAGCTATGCATCGCACTCGCTTCAGCTGGGGTAATCTAAATTGATTTCGCAGCCTCCATACTCTAAAGTTCCTCAAGTTTCAACTGAACCAATTTATGATAATCTCTTTCATCAAGGAAGTACACGATTGTCCACAAACTGCCGCTTTGAGCATTCACAAAGTTTGGAGTAAACGCACCAAAATCAACATCTATTCTTCCTAAGAAGCCATTTTCATCAAAAATCAAGTAATCAGATTTCACATAAAGTGTATAAGCTTCTTTGTATTCTTCTGAGCTTTCCCAATTCCGCTGAGTTCTTATTTCTTTAAGCACAAATTCAGAAATTTCAGTGGAAGTTCGTAGAATGAATTTATCGTCAACAGCAAATATTCGAGCATTTCGCCTTCGAATATCAGGCCAGTCTCTTGAGCCAAATTCAACGGATGTATGGATTGGCTGAAATTCGGTAGGAATTTCAATTTTCTTGATTATCTCATCTTTAGAAGCATTTATTAAGTAAATGAAATGGTCCTGATGGTAGGTGAGCAAAAATAAATCGTCTTTGTACTTGCTAATGATTGGAAAATCATCATCTAAATATCCATTTTGGGTACGATACGCATTATCTGCCGACTTATACATTATTGGAGTTGTTGTTTCATTTTCGAAATCATGAACATAAGTATGTGTTAATGAATCGAAATAGGCTTGTGTTCGAAGATCTTGCCCAAGAATGGCTGGGAAAAAAGTCAAAAGCTTTAATTGACTATTGGACTTGAAGGGATAAAGAAATCTTTGATTATATTTTGGTAAAGCCGTACCTCACATTTCTCCTGGAAAATCTATTTTTGATAATCGTTTTCCAGCATTCGAAAAAATATGATTTGACATAAACCATAGGCTATCATTTCATTTTCTCCGAAAAATTCCCAATCAATGGTAACTGGACTAATATAATCTGGCCCATCTACATGTGGATTAAAGTTTAGTAATTCTTCTCCATTAAAGTTGTAAATATGTATTCCTCCACGAACTTGTACAATAAATTTTTCATCTTCCTGATTTACAGCAAATAACCGAATAGATGATAATTGATTTATTATCACAGAATCTGAAATTGTTAGTTTATAAGTTTTACTTAAGTCAGTCTTTTCTATTTCATTTTCTCCGCATGCCGAAATGAAAATTAATAAAATTGAAAAAAATACTACGTGTACGTTTCGTTTCTCTTTGAGCATATTTGAGTTAAATATAGCCAATCTATTAGCCTGGAAATTTATTAAAAACATTTCCTATCTTGGTTGGAATTTATTTTTATGGAAATCCTGCTGATTGCCGCATGTGTAGGAACGTATCTATTAGTAGTCAATTTGAAAACTACCCTTTCCGATAGATGGAAATTGATTGTATCAGCATTGGCTGGTGCGTTTTTACTAATTTGGTTTTGGGGAACACCAGATGTCCTACTTTATTGGAAAATCATCGTTACGGTTGTTGTAATAAGTAGTGTGCAAAAATTGTTTAGAAGAATAAAAGACAATAATATCCAAACCAAAGAAAGCCAATCGTAGAATCAGGTATTGCCCTGTCTCTACAACCTCATTAAAAATAAGTCATGATGCTCATTTAATCATCTTATTCCTCCCGCTTACTGGAAGGAAAGATAGTTCAGATAAAAATACGGGCTTGCTTGCCGAAGATCGGAGGTTGTGATTTGTGCGTATCCATTTTCCCTCTGTTGAAGCCACGGGCTATAAATATGCGATCTTGCTGGGATTAGGGCGTAATTTCGTGCCCTACAAGTTCACTCCTCTATCTACCGTCAACACTTATCAACGGTCAACGATTCATCCATCCTCCATCAATTCTAAAAAGACTTCTCAATAGGAGACTTCAAATCATTCAAGCATGTTAATTCACACGAGTCTTATAAACAGTGAAAAAGTCTTCCTCTTCATCCATATTGATATTTTTCATAAACCAGATATACTCACCTTTTGCTAAGCCACTAAAAATGTTTACGTTGTGTTCGTTATCCAAATCAGCAAGGAAATTTCCATCTTTATCTAAAATATGAATTCTGTTAGCATTTTTTTTCGCAAGTTCTTGGTACAAAGCAGAAAGTGCTTCTTGATTTTCTTTGGCTTGTTGGTCTTTTATACGCTCTCTATCTATTTGATCGAAGCCAGGGTAGTACAATAGAAGGATATTTTCACCTGTGCTAATGATGCTTCTTGTTAAACCATCCTCACTTGAAAACATAATGGATCCCGGTTCCTTTTTGCTTAACTCTTCGCCTTGGCTTGGGTGAAAGTTTTGATATTTCAAGTCTTTGCTTGCTTGTAGTTCATATGTTCCCAAATCGAATTCATATAGTTTAGCTTCTGCTCCAAAAGTGACCAATAGCCTACCATTGTGTATGGTGTAATAAGGCTGTATATCTGGAAATTCATAGCCTAGGCCATCTCTTAGCTTGCTTTCTGCCGGGATATTCAAAATTGTGGAGTATGTATTAGTAGAGGAATCAATTTCGCTCAACACAGTTAATTCTTGATAATACTCGATCTGATTTTTCTCTTTTCCTTTGAAATCAAAATAGGCAGTAATAAACTTGCCCTGATATGGTATTGGCTCAGTGTTCTGATTTGTCGAAGTCATAAATATCTCATAGTCTTCTGGCAATTTTTTACTGCTTAGTACTTCCCCATCCAAGTTGTAGGTGAAGAATCCTCTCATGCCAACGATAAAAATATTGCCTTCCGGAGTAAATCGTCCTGGGCCAAGCATTCTGCCGTAGGAATTTGGAGAGTCTCCTTCCAATGCTAACTCATTCAGGATGCTTCCTTCCATATCACTTAGTACTATTTTGCTTGTCGCTCTGTCGTATAGCAATATTTTATCATATTCTTCCGAAACATCTATTAGCACCAAATTACCCAAATAATCTACTCGTACAGAGTCCGTCACTTCGAGTTTTACTTCCTTATTTGCAATGGCTGAAAGAGTGTTTTTATCTTCCTCGGTATTGGCACAGCCAAAAAAGATCAGGCTGCTCAAGGTAATGGATGCGAGTATTTTCATATTTATTTTTTTCATTAGGATGCAAAAAGCAATGAAATAGTTGAGAAAGTTTGGTTTGACTTTTTATTTTCTCTTAAAACTAACAACTAAATAGCTAATCAAAAAATGTGTCAGAATCAATTTTTTGATTTATCCTTTTTTAATAGGTGACTAATTATCTTCTTTCATCCCTGAAACGCATTATTATCTTTTTTTATCCTTGGGTTCAGGTCTAGTGTTACTGCTCTGCCTATGGCATCTGGTCCATGCTTGCTGCGTAGCCTGTCCATGGCTTGGTAGAGTTTGATCATCTCCTCGGTATCTTCAAAAAGGCTAATTTGGTATTGGCCATGTACCAAATTGCTCAAGCGCAGTCCAATGAGGCGTATTCGCATACGGCGCTGGAATAGCTTCTCAAACAACTCATGCGCATAGCGGATAATCGTTTGGTCGGAGGAGGTATAGGGAACCTGTATTTGCTTACTCTCGGTATCGAAATTGGCATAGCGAATTTTCACGGCAATACATGAGCAGAGCTTTTGTTTGCTACGCAGTTTGTAGGCTAGTTTCTCTGCCATTGCTGTAAGCAGCGAGCGCATCATTCGTGTGTCGATGCTGTCCGTATCGAAAGTACATTCTGTCGAGATGGACTTTTGCTCTGTAAATGGCACTACAGGTGTTTCGTCTATGGCATTGGCACGCCTCCAGAGCAGAATACCATTTTTGCCCAATGCTGCTTCAAGCATTTCTACGGGCATATCGCTTAGTACTTTTACTGTACGTATGCCCATATCAAATAGAAATCGGCTGGTTTTTTCACCCACCATAGGAATTCTATTTACAGACAAAGGAGCTAAAAAGCTCTTTTCTGTTCCCTTTTCTATATGCTTAGCTCCATTGGGTTTCGACTCACCTGTGGCGACTTTTGATACCAACTTATTGATAGACAAGCCCATGGAAATAGGTAGTCCGCTTTCGTGGATGATTTTCTGGCGGAGCTCACTTGCCCATTGGTAGCAGCCAAAAAACTTATCCATGCCGCTGATATCCATATAAAACTCGTCAATCGATGACTTCTCAAATAGAGGTGCACTTTCGGCGATGATCTGAGTAACCTCCCGCGAATGTTTACTATAGGCATCCATATCGCCCGATACCACGAGCGCATCTGGACATAGCTGCAAGGCAAGCCGCACTGGCATAGCTGAGCGTACGCCATATTGACGAGCTTCGTAGCTGCATGAAGCCACCACGCCGCGATCACCGCTTCCACCTATAATCAATGGCTTCCCTTTCAGTCTCGAATCCCGCAAACACTCTACAGACACAAAAAATGCATCCAAATCCATGTGAACAATCGTGCGAGAAACATTTTGCTCTAACATATCAGTCTCCTCTTTCAACAAAATTACTAAATATTTTAGTTAAAATTTGTATGATAAAATCTTTTTACTAAATTTATGATCATAAATACTAAAATTAATAGGTAAACAATAAAATCATGAACATCGATAACAACTCTTTGAAGCTAAAAGCAAGAAAATTGCCATCAGGTAAATGTCAGGTAAAATTCAGTTTCACAGCAAAAGCAGAGGAAAACTGGTACGGTTATGTGCTTACTGAGCCAGGCGAAACGCTCAAGCAAGTGGTAAATAGAATTACAGACGACTTGGGTAAAAGGGTTTCTACAGATCCATTTTATTGCTTGCAAGCTCACCTATATTCATTGGGCGGAAAGGATTTTTCTCAGCAAAAGAGAATCTATCTATTTAGAAACCGCAAATAGAAAAAGAGCAGTAACAGAAGGCGGGAGGTTTCTTTCTTGACAAGAAACAATCAAATCGATTACATTTGCGTCATACATAAATCTGAAATATGGCCTACGCTTTGAAAAACTATTTATTGTTAATGATTTCAGGATTGGTATTGCTATCCTGTACGAGTGAATTGCCCGACCCAGTGTCTACTGTGCAGTTGCGAATGGATTTCTCATCAGACGCTGCAGGAAATATGGGGTGGTTGTCTGGCTATAGTGACTACGCTATTCCGCAAGAAAATCTAATGGAGTTTGAGTCCGGCCGCGCCATGCTTCCTGCTCCATTGCCGAGCAGTCAATTTGGCTTCAAACTTTCTGGACACAATCGTAGCAACGATATGTTTATGTTCATGTATTATAGTATAACTGACCTATTGCCGAATAGAGAATATACAGTCGAGTTTGATTTAGAAATTGCTTCCAAATATGCCGCGAATAGTGTGGGAATAGGAGGGTCGCCGGGTAGCTCAGTATATTTGAAAGTGGGGGCGGTTGGTAAAGAGCCCAGTAAGGAATTACTAGGCGATTATTACGCAATAAATATTCAAAAAGGCCAACAATCAGAAGGAGGGCAAGATATGCAGATGATAGGAAATATTGCCATTGGTGATGATAAGACTGAATATGAATTAATAAACCGAAGCAATTTGGATAATCCTTTCAAAGCGAATACAGACGCAAATGGAAACCTATGGTTAATTATAGGTACAGATTCAGGATTTGAAGGATTAACGACTATATATTTTAACAAGATATATATTGATGTAGCACTTTAATAGATAATGGATTTGCTAATATGTTTAATTATTGCTAAATCGATTTTCAAAATACTAAAATAATGAGTATATTAAGCAGTAATATTAAATTCCTCCGCAAAAAGCTAGGATTTACTCAAGAGCAATTTGCTGAACAAATAGGTATTAAAAGATCTTTGGTGGGTGCTTACGAAGAAGGCAGAGCAGACCCACGCCTTAATAATCTCCAAAATATGGCTAATCTGTTCGGGTTTAGCGTAGATGTGCTACTGGCGAAGGACTTTAGCATATTACCAGAAGATACTTGGCATAAAGACGAACCAGCCAAGGATCAAAAGTCTGTAAAGATCCTTTCTATTACAGTAGATAAACAAAACCGTGAGAATATCGAGCTCGTTCCTCAAAAGGCAGCAGCGGGCTATTTGAACGGATTTGCAGATCCAGAATACTTGGAGGATTTACCTAAATTTCAAATACCTACCCTCAATGGAAATGGTACCTATAGAGCCTTTGAAATAAGCGGTGATTCAATGCTGCCATTGCAGTCGGGTACTATCGTAGTGGGCAAATACGTGGAACGTTGGCAAGACGTGAAAAGCGCAAAAACTTACGTCCTAATAACCAAAGATGAAGGTGTCGTCTATAAGCGGGTTTTTAATTATGGTGAAGAGAATAGTAAGTTTTTTCTTGTAAGTGATAATCAAAGCTACACACCTTATGATGTTAAATTAGAAGATATTATGGAAATTTGGGAGGCGAAGGTTTTTATCAGTTCGAGTTTTCCCGAACCTGAAAGCGAAAAGGAGATTAGCCTCGAAAAGCTTACTGGTATTGTGCTTAGTTTACAGCAAGACGTGATTAAGTTGAAAGATAAGAAAGAGTAATTTGTATTTCGATTTATGGGAATTTGAAGGGCTGTCTATAATTAGGCTCTTTGTTTATTCAGCGCATCATATTTATCCAAAATGAAATACCCGTACATTTGCCATTCATCCTATGGATATAAACGAATACATTGCAGATGGCCTTGCTGAGCAAGGCTATGCTATTATTAATAATTACGTTACAGATACATTTTGTCAAGCATTGCGGGAGGAGCAAGAGACTCTTTTCGAAGAAGGGGCTTTCCGTAGTGCGGGCATTGGTCGTGGAAACGATTTCAAATTGGCTCCTGAAATTAGAGGCGATAAGGTGTTGTGGCTGCAAGAGGCTAATCTTACAGAGTTGCAAAAGGAATATTGGAATCAATTATCTGTATTGAGAGAGTATTTGAATGAGGCATTGTTTATCTCTGCAAATGGATTTGAAGCCCATTATGCAGTGTATCCTCCCGATTCATTTTATACATCACACCTAGACCAACACGCCAAAACTAGGCATCGAATCATTAGTTGTATTCTGTATTTGAACCCAGATTGGAAGTCCGCAGATGAAGGAATGCTTAGAATTTATCATCCTGACGGAAGTTTTGCTTCGGATGTAGCTCCGATACAAGGTACTCTCGTTTGTTTTCGAAGCGCTGATATCCCACATGAAGTATTGCCAACTAAAAGTAATCGCTATAGCATCACCGCCTGGATGCGCAATGATTCTTTTATGCTTTAGTTTTTATTACCTTTTGAATCGTTTGAGGCCGCTGAATTTTGCCGTTTGTCGTTCTGAAAAATGAATCTAATGCGATGATAATTTTTGGGCATTTAATTGACCCAAGTTTGGTTTTTATTTTAGGTAATAAATCTTTCGGCACCTCCTGAGTTTCTAAAATTAATACGGCTTTTTGACCCCATTCCAAATCCTCTAATCCATATATAAAATAGGCAATCGTAGAAGGGATTAGAGTTGATATTTCAGCTTCTATTTGTTCTGGGTAAAGCTTTATTCCTCCGCTATTAATCACATTATCGTATCTCCCCAGCCATTGAAATTCCTGAGAGCCAATTAATTCTATGATGTCATTGCTTTGTATTCTATTATAATTCGTAACTGCTCCTTCCATCCACAAACAATTCCGATTATCCACACCAATTTTCACTCCATCCATTACTCTATAATTGATTTCATCCTTTCCCAAATTTCGCAACGCTATATGAGATACGGTTTCAGTCATTCCAAAGGTTTGCCATGCAGGAAGCGTATATTCTTTACATAATTCAATAATTTTCAGTGGTATAGATGATCCACCAATAAGGATAGCTTTAAATTTTTGCAATTGCTCAATACCGTTTTCCCTCTTTAATATTTCCTGCAATTGAGCAGGGACTAATGCGGTAAAAGTGAAATCATGCTGGGTTGGATATTGAGCCAAAGGATCTTTTTGGCTGGGAACGATTGTGCATTTATTCCCAAGTTCCATCGCTCTTACTAGCATCATTTTTCCTCCAATGTGTTCCGAACTGAGGCAAAGGAGGGAATGGTCTTTTGTAGTTAAGTGCAGTGTTTTGATTGTTCCTTGAGCACTCGCTATCATTTGTTCCCTAGCCACTTCAATGTTTTTGGCTGGTCCCGTACTGCCCGAGGTCTTGAGTTCAAATGTTGATTTCCCAGAATACCATTCAGCCGCAAATGAGAGCGCATCGATAACTTCATGAGATTTTGTACTTTTTGCGAGTTTCGGATTGATTAACTCAACAGGATTGATTTTACTTCCACTCAGGAAATCACTTCCTTGAAATACAAATCCGTATGACGTATTATCCTCCAAAATTGTCTAAATTATTTTTCTGATTTACATCCACTTTTTATTGGAAGTTTCAATATTATACAACAAGAAATTGGCTAGGGAATGTGCGTATGTTTTCTTAAGAAAGGGTGCTTCAAACGACCCTGATGCTGTATGGATTACTACCGTTGCTAAATCGCGTCGCTCTTGAAAAATACTTTGGGTAAGCTCTACATTTTGAACTTTGAACAATTTTAAATCTACTGTATTAGGGAAAATCCATCCTTTACTGATTTTTAGTCCCTCTGGGTAAATTTTTAAAATTATTGATTGGTAATATTTAATGGATACAATAGCTGCTATGATCAGCCAAACGATGGCAATTACATACACCCAGGTATAAACGAAAAACCCAAATGCAGCTAAAATAATCGCAGGAATAATGGCTTTGAACATTAGTATTCTATAGCGCATAAATATATCTGGCTTATACTGAGCGCTAGCTTCGCCTAGTGTTTCAGGGAAATAATCTTCATACAAAGTGCGTACTGATTCTTCCTTGCAGCCTGGAATCTCCACTAGGCTATTTTTATCTTCCGCTACACTTGATGCTTGTGCGATCTCAATAGTGCGAAGTCCTAATAGTTTCCTTAATGGATTGCTTGACCAAGTAATGGTTTGAATCTTATTTTGAGGAACCTGATATTCTTTGATGGAAAGAAGACCTGATCGAATTTTTAACCCTCGGCTATCAGTGGTTGCTTCGAAATTGAAGAACTTGAGAAAAGTACGTATTAGGCTTAATAACACACTTATTATTAGAAATGCTATGATTAACGTAATAATTAGGCTGATGCCGGATTGCATGAGTAAATTGGTAGATTCCTCCACATAACTATCTACCTGATCTTGAACATATTGAGTCAATTGTTGTCCGTAACCAAAAATCACAGCCAAGGCAACAAAACCGGTTTTTATGTGGTTTTCACTTATGCCGATTAGAAAAACTTCCTTAGGGCTTAATTTTAATAAAGTCTTAGATTTCTTTGGTTCTGATGAAACTTCCTGTGCTTGTTGTTCTGCTTCAGGGCCTTTTTCTGCTTCGAGAATTTCATCCTTAATTTCATAAAGGAAATCTCTCAATCCTCTGGCATAGGGCTTACTTAATGCTTTTATTTCTAGTTCAGATGACTTAGAACCTGCACTATCTACTTCCAGGGCAGTGATATTAAATATCCGGTGGAATATATTCTGCTTTAAATGAATGCTTTGAATTCGCTCTACCGGTATGCTTAAGCGAGTTCTTTGTAATACGCCTTGCTGCAATACAAATTGTCCATCTTTGATATGAAAGAGAAAATTTCGGTATTCGATAAAAGAATACGAAAGGAAGAGAACGAGTATCAAAAGGAAAATACCGATAATCAGCATGATATAATATATACTAAAATCAAGGTCTCTACCTAAAAAATATACCATAGGTATAAACACACCAATGGCTTTTCTCAAGTTGTTAAACAACATGAGTATTACACCTATCGAGTTTTGTCGAGTAGGAGTAGCGTAATCAATCTTCTGTGATGTCTGAGACAATGTTTGTGATGTGAGATCGTAATATTTTTGCTTTTTCAGGCGGTAATCCAGGAATATTCATATCGCTTCCGCTTCCTCCCGCTGTAAATACTTTCAAAGAGGCTAGACCAAAAAGGCTTTCGATAGGCCCTTGTTTTACTTCACAGTGCTGCACTCTATTGAAAGGGATCGATAATAAACTCCGGAAGAACCAACCTTTGCGATAACTGACATCATGCTTTCTCAATGCAAACCCCTTTCTGACATAAGAAAGGATTGTTTCTGATAAAATAAAAAGCATAAGGGCTGCCCAGCCCAAGCTAACGTAAAGTTGAACTTCTTTAGGAAAATTATCAGCATAATGCGCAATTATGGCAAGAATAATTGGCGGTGGCATTGCATATAATGTCCATACTAGAATGGACATCCAAAGATACCCTTTCTTTATTTTTGTAAAGGTAAGCTCCTCTATTTTTGGGAGTTCCGCATCATCTATTTGATCATTTTCAAACATTGCTTATGGGAAAAGTGGGTATTTACCGAAATCAGGATCACGTTTTTCTAAGAAAGCTGCTTTACCCTCTTGCGCCTCTTCCATAAGGTAATACATTAAAGTAGCATCGCCTGCCATTTCCTGTAATCCAACCTGCCCGTCAAGTTCGGCATTTAATCCACGCTTGATCATCCTGATAGCTAATGGGCTACGCATCATAATCATTCTACACCATTCTACGGTAGTTTCTTCTAGCTTGTCCAAAGGTACAACCGTATTGACCATGCCCATCGCTTCTGCTTCTGCAGCAGTATATTGTTTGCATAAGAACCAGATTTCACGCGCTTTCTTCTGCCCTACGTGGCGAGCCAAATAAGAAGAACCAAAGCCCGCATCGAAACTACCAACCTTGGGTCCAGTTTGGCCAAATCGAGCATTTTCCGAGGCTATGGTCAAATCACAGACCACGTGTAGTACGTGTCCACCGCCAATAGCATAGCCATTCACCATGGCAATTACAGGCTTAGGTAGAGAGCGAATTTTCTTTTGCAAGTCCAATACATTAAGTCTTGGCACACCATCATCTCCAATATATCCACCTTTGCCTTTTACATTTTGATCGCCGCCAGAGCAAAAAGCCTTATCTCCGATTCCAGTAAAAATCACCACTCTAATGTCTTGGCGCTCCCTACAAATATCCATGGCATCCATCATCTCAATATTGGTTTCAGGACGGAATGCATTGTAGACCTCAGGTCTGTTAATGGTTATTTTTCCGATCCCTTCAAAAAAATCGAATTTGATATCTTTATATTCCTTTATAGGAGTCCACGAAAATTTACTTTCCATATAAGTCGTTCATGTATGTTTTAAAAGAATTAAATACTTCTTGGTTTGCAAATCGGTTGGTATGAATTTCCAAAAGTTTTGCCTTTTCGCTCGGTGCGAAGAATTGCGCCAAACAAGTAGTTAACTCATCAAAGTTAATACAGTTATTATAAATCATTCCAAATTCCTTTGCAGTAGATTCAGCTGTATATTTTTGCTTAGTTTCGAACCAATCATCTAACTCGGGAAGGGTAGAAGGCCCATCGATCAATCGAAAAATTCCACCTCCCGCATTATTTACCACGATGATGCGTAGATTGGGCATTTGATAATTATGCCAAAATGCGTTTTTATCATAAAGAAACGCCATATCACCCGTAATTAGCGTATTGATTCTTTTATCCTTTAGAGAAAATCCAACTGCTGAAGAATTAGAGCCATCAATGCCACTTGTGCCTCTATTCGCCACAACTTCAATGGATTTTCCAGCCAATAAAAAAGAAAAGAAATTTACATATCTCACTGACATGCTATTAGCCAAATGCAAAATTGAATGAGGCGGGAGGTAAGGTAGGCATTTCCAAATTGCAGCCCATTCTGTAAATGGAGCTTCACTCGAAAACTCAGCTAAACCAATCCTTGCTCTATCATCTATTTTTCGCCAAGCTAATTGATAATCATTGCCCTTTGGTGTACTATGATCAAGTAAAGCTTCAAAAAATAAAACTTCATTGCTTTGGATGGTTTGGGTTAAGCAATCAAATGGATCTGGCGTAGTTTCTCTTATTCCAACATGCCAATGTACGGTGGGTTTATGGTTTCTAAGGAAGATTTTTAGGTTTTTTGAAATCACACTTTTGCCAAAGCTTATCATCAAATCGGGTTGTAACGACTGTTTCTCTTCCTCAGATATTTGTCCCAGAAAAACATCTTGACCCAATATGACTTTATCCAAATCTTGGAAATTACTAATGATATCACTAACGATGCAGATTTGAGGAAATTTTCCTAGTTGAGCCAATAAGGTATTTAAACTAGTCGAGGGTAAATGCTGCCCGATAAGAATCAATATCTTTTGACTAGCATTTATTTTTTCTATCAATTCGGGCGAAAGCCGAAAAATAGGCTGCTTGCCTGATTTTACTTTCGCTATAGCTGGCGCATTTAGCCACTTTTTATCATTTGCTGGATAGAAAGGTTCTGCAATTGGAACATTTATATGCACCGGGCCCATCGGTAATTGATGGGCGATTTCTAGTGCTTTATTTATGATTTGCTTAGCCTCGTTTAGCTTTTCTATACTGGAGCAATCTTCGGGTAAAGTATAGCTGGCCTTTACATGCTGGCCATATAGGCCTACTTGCTTAATCGTTTGCCCATCCCATTGGTCGATCCATTCTGCTGGCCTGTCGGCAGTGAGTATCAGCAAAGGCACTTCTTGATAATATGCCTCAGCAACGGCGGGAGAATAGTTGAGTCCAGCTGTGCCACTAGTGCAAATAAGTACAGAGGCTTTCTGGCTTTGCTGGGCCATACCCAAGGCAATGAAGGCAGCTGAACGTTCATCTGGAATGCTATAAGTTGCGATGCCTTTTTGCCTTACAAATGATAACGTTAAAGGCGCACACCGTGAACCTGGCGAAAGAACTGCATTTTGGACATCGTGGCTTTTGCAGATCGACGGGATATGCAGAATATGATTCAAATGTTCCCTCATTAAGAAAGGAGACTGTTGAGAGTTTCCATTTTTATTTTTGTTTCAAGCCATTCTTTTTCTGGATTCGAGTCTTGGGTTACTCCCGCCCCAGCATAAAAAGTAACCGTTTGTTCATTCACTTGCAAGCAGCGTAGGTTCACAAATACTTGTAATTCATTATTCACTCCTATTGATCCTAAATATCCGCTGAAGAATTCTCTATCGAACCCTTCATATTGATTAAGGAAAGCCAAAGCAGGAGCTTTTGGCATTCCGCAAACGGCAGAAGTAGGATGGAGCAACTCCAACATGATTTGCGGGAGGTCTGCAAAATTGGTTTTAACAGTATCTACTTTGAATTCCGTTTTAAGATGAATTAAGTTGCCTGAAAAGCTAGATTTAGGCCCAATTTCATCGAATTCTCTAAGCCTTATTTTCTTAAAGCAATTGATGATATATCTACTTACAAATGCTTGTTCCTCAATCTCTTTTTGTGTCCAAGTGACATCAAGCAGTTCTTGATTTTGATACGCTTGCGTGCCAGCCAAGGCTACTGTTTTGAATATACCATTTTGATCCATCCGTATGAGTGTCTCTGGAGAGGCACCCATCCAAGTTCCGACTGATGAGATACTCACCAAACTCACCATGGCGCGAGGATATTTACTCGCTGTTTTCGTGTATAGGTTTAGCAAATCGAATGTCGCGTCAATTTCTCTGGACCACTTTCGGGCGGGAACCACTTTTTCAAATACACCATTATTGATACTTACTACAGCCTTGGACACCATTTCTTTGAAGTGATCGGCATCCGTATCCTTTGGGTTTACCTCTTTGCCAGTATGAAATGGAATCTCAATCTTCGTATTGCTCCGCTCAGAGGATGGCTCCACATACTTTGGCCAATCGGTCGGCTCTCCATCTATGATTTCTAATTCACCATTTTTGAAACTGATTCTAAGTATAGTAGGGGAATGGAGAAAATACCAATGATTGTCCGGATTGAAGGGGGCGAAGATGAATCCTTTACGTAAGTCAAACTCGTGTATCCTCCCGCTACCTTTTTCTATATTATTATCTACGATTACATTTATTTCATTGGAGTTTGGCAATTTCCATATTGCTACAGATCCCCCTTGCTCTAGTTTTATTTTCAGCCAATTTTTTAATTGGCCGAGTACGTTTTTTGTTAGTATATCTTGAACAGTTTCTTCCACTATTTTCTGTCAATTATTATCATAGTTATTCTACTCACACATACCAATCTGTCTTGATCATCCGTAATTTTAATTTCCCATACTTGGGTAGAACTACCAATATGAAAAGGACGGGCAATACCATAAACGAATCCATCACTTACAGATCGAATGTGGTTTGCATTGATTTCAAGTCCAACACAAACCTTTTTGTTCAAATCTAAAGTTGCGGTTGATGCAAGGCTCCCGAGTGTTTCTGCGAGTGCTACAGAAGCTCCTCCATGCAAAATGCCAAACGGTTGCTTTGTGCGATGATCAACTGGCATTTTAGCTTTGATATAATCCGAGCCAAATTCTAAAAATTCAATACCTAAATGTTCTTGCATTGAATTTTTGCCAAATTGGCTTAACTCCTCTAGTTTGATATTATTCTTAAACATGATATGACAAGGGATGGTTTTAATATTTATTGGTGCTTTATTGCACAAGAATTAATTTTTCAAAAATAGCCCTATTTTGATGAGCAAAAAAATATTTATCCTCAGGCATGGCCAAACCGAATTCAACCGAATGGGAATTGTGCAAGGAAGCGGAATTGACGCGAATTTGAATGAAGAAGGTAGAAATCAAGCACAGCAGTTTTTTGATAGATATAAAGAAGAACCCTTTCAAAAGGTTTATGTTTCTGGGTTGAAAAGGACTTATGAGTCAGTTGAAAAATTTATTGATTTAGGAATTCCATTTGAGAAATTGCCAGACTTAAATGAAATTCATTGGGGTAAGAAAGAAGGTAAAGTTTTTTCTCTCGAAGAGAATGCCTATTACCATAAAATGTTGGAAGCATGGGCAAGCGGGAGGGTGGATTTTGCCATTGATGGAGGAGAAAGTCCTGTGGATGTGAGTGTTCGGATGAAGCGAGCTTTAGAATACATTATGCAAGGTCCAGAAGATCATGTGCTGATATGCATGCATGGAAGGGCAATGAGGGTACTAATATGTACGATGCTAAACATGCCTTTACGCTGTATGGACAACTTTCCACACCGAAATTTGTGTTTGTATGAGTTGATTTGGACTGGGACTATGTTCCGAATAGCGCGCTACAACGAGACCAGTCATTTATCGGATGGAAGATAAGCCTGCTTTTGCCTTTGTATCTATGCTGTTTTTGTAGGCATGTGATTTATAACTTAAGGCTTTTTCATACATAGCTTTTGCTGCTTCAAATTGTTTTTTCATTCTGAAGATATTCCCAGACATTAAGGCAGCATTCGGTGCGAAATACCAGGGTTCATCTCCAGAATTAGCAATTACCACTTTGTATAAATCTAATGCCTTTTCGTTTTCTCCCTTTAAATCATATATCCTTGCCAGCCTATATTGCTTTTCGGTCTGATCTTTTTTGGTTGGGAAATCAGACGGATTACTGCTAGCCAATGTTTGTAAAGCGATATCATAAAACCCTCCATCGGTTGCTAAGCGTGATTTCATCAATATTTTGTTTACTCCTTCAGATTCAATTTCCCGTTCAGCATTTTTGTCGGGTTCCACATAGGTAGTACCTTGGCTTTTTGCTCTGGCTAAATATACGTTTGCTTTTTGAACGTCACCACTCAAATAAGACCCTAGGTATAATTTGTACCAGCTGTCTTTTAAGTAGTTATCACCCTCCCGCTCGTTTAGAAACTTCAAAAATAAGGCTTCAGACTGGCTATAATTAGCCTTTTGAAGTTCTATATTTGCCCTTTGATAGTGTAGAAAGGTGAATTTGAAGGGAGGTTTTATTTCTTTAAGAATCTGTTCAGCTTTAGCACTTTCATTATTTCTTAGATAAGAAGTCGATAATAAATACCCTAAAAGAATATTTTGTTTGTCAGCAGTATACTTCTGCACCAATATCTTTTCTCCTAGAGTAAATTCTTCTAAAAGGAATACCTGAATTAATGAATACATGGTTTCAGATTCATCTCTAAACAATTCAGAATTGACTGCTTTTTCCTTCAAGTTTAGCAAACCTTCTTTAGCCGAGGCATCCATTCCTAGCAATTTTAAAATCCATTGAAATTGCTCAGGAACGGTACTCAAAAGGATTTGTAATATTCCGAAGCTCTTGTAGTGCGGCCAAAAATCTGGAAATACCTTTTGATTTTTTTTCAATCCACTGTACGAGGAGCGAAGTAGGTTTCCTCCTGAAAATGATTCACCACGCTTCAATTTCACGAAGGCTAATTGGATTTTCATTTCATTTTCGAAAAAGCCACGCCACGGATTATCCGTCGGGTAGTTTGAAACGATCTTTAATAAATCCTTATGCTGATCATATAGCTGATCTGTAAGATTTTCATTCTCAGTTATTAGGACGTTGAGCGTTAGATGGAGGTGTTGTAGATAGGCCCAAACAGGATCGCTGATAGGAGAATTTTTTTTAATTAGTTTGGAAGCATTTGGAAGTTGTAAGCGAAATAATTCGTTATATGCTTGCTTTGCTTCTGTCTCAAATACTTCCGTTTCAGTTTGAGCATTCAAACTTAGGAATGGCATTAATATTAGCCATATAAAAAAATAGGGTGAGCTTTGCAGCTCACCCTTGGTAGTAAGACCTTTTTTAACCACCAAATCACAGGAAGACTAAATTGTGGTGAAATATAAAAAATAATTTTAAATAAAGAAAAATATTTAAAACTATCTTCTGGTTTTTTTCTTTGATTCTTCTTCAATTATGTCTTCAACATCGGCAAAAATTCTTCCGCAATGTTCGCAAACGATAACTTTCTTCTTTTCTCTGATATCTGCTTGGCGCTGTGGTGGCACTATGTTGAAACATCCGCCGCAGGCATCTCTTTTCACTTCCACTACTGCCAAACCATTTACAGCATTTTCTCGAATCTTGTTATAAGATTTGAATAATCGTTCCTCAATGGTTTTCGCCGATTTTTCTCTGTCTCCAATGAGTTTTTTCTCCTCCTCATGAGATTCAGAAGTAATCTGATTGAGTTCGCCCTTTTTGGCATCTAAATCTTTCTGCCTTTCACCTGCGGTTTCCTTAGTCTTGGCAAGCTCTTCCTTTTTGAGGTCAATTTTAAGACCATGCTCTTTAATTTTCTTTTGGAAAATTTCGATTTCAAGACTTTGCAGTTCAGTTTCCTTGGTGATAGCATCATATTCGCGATTATTACGAACATTCATTTGCTGCTCCTGGTACTTTTTTATCAGTTTTTCAGAATCTTTAATTCCCTGTTTGAAACCATCGATTTCAGTATTAAGGTCTTTTATATCCTGATTATATTTTCCGATTCTGGTGTCGAATCCGATAATTTCATCCTCTAAATCACTTACTTCTTCTGGTAGAGCTCCTCTAATCGTAATTAGGGCATCTAGTTTCGAATCAATTTCCTGTAACTTAAGGAGAGACTCTAATTTTTGGGCAACGGTACTTTCCATGAACTTATTTGAAATATTTAATTGGATTGGTACTCACTTCAGATAAATAGGCTGCAATATTACTAAATTTCTGTGTCAAATACTCATAAATTAGGTCTTTCGTGAAAATTTCACTTTCATAGTGACCAATATCAGCGATTAGTATTTGGTTTTCTGCATCAAAAAATTCGTGATACTTGAAGTCACTCGTCACAAATGCATCCGCGCCCGCTGATTTGGCTTTGTGTAGAAGAAAACTTCCAGCTCCTCCGCAAATAGCTACTTTCCTTATTTGCTTTGCAAAAGGAGTGAATTTAATCAAGGTCAGATTCATTGCTTTTTTAAGGTGGGCTAAAAATTCTTGTTCATCCATAGGATTTGAAAGCTCGCCGATCATGCCGCTTCCAATTTCTTGATGTTGATTTTCTATTTGTTGGATATAGTAGGCAACTTCTTCATAAGGGTGTGCATTTTTCAGTGTTTTTAAAATCGAAGATTGTAAATAGGCGGGATACATTATCTCCACTCTATTTTCAATAACTTCCTCTGGCTTATTTTGAGTTCCTATTGTTGGGCTCGCGTCATCGTTTGGTGTGAATGTGCCTGTGCCAGTAACTCTAAAGCTGCATTCCGTATAATTTCCGATTTTTCCACCTCCCGCTTTATAAATACTGGCCAAAACGGCATCTGTATTTTCAATCGGAATAAAAGTTACTAGCTTTTCAAGCTTTCCTTTCTTCTTATCTAAAATTTGCAGCTTCTTCAACCCAATTTTATCTCCTATTTTCTTATTTACACCTGTATGCACATTGTCCAAATTGGTATGTATGGCATAGATGGCAATATCATTTTTGATAGCTTTTATAATGGTTTTCTCTACGTAATTAGCACCAGTAAGGCGCTTCAAACCTTTAAAAACAATGGGATGATGCGCAATAATTAATTCGCAATTTTTCTCAATTGCTTCGTCAACTATCGCTTCCGTACAATCTAAAGAGATTAAAACCTTACGGACACTTTGTTGGAAATTACCTGTTATTAGGCCACTATTATCGTAACTTTCCTGCAAGGATGGGCTCGCCCAATTTTCGAGAGGTATAATTATATCTTTTAGTTTGGTCATAGACAAATTTTTAGGCACTTTCGCACATTCATTGATTACAAATATAGGCTTGTTTTAGGCTTATGCATTTACTTAAAATATTACTTTCTCCTTTTTCGTGGCTGTATGGGCTTGGTGTACGCCTACGCAATCACCTATATGACGTAGGCTACACGAAATCACATGAATTTGATTTGCCACTTATAGCCGTTGGCAATTTGAGCGTGGGTGGCACAGGAAAAAGTCCTATGGTGGAATGGTTGGCTATTTGGCTAGAGAGTAAATATAAACTAGCCATTCTTAGTCGAGGATATGGCAGGAAAACAAAAGGGTTTTTTATGGCAAATAGTGATTCATCTGCTCAGCAGATGGGTGATGAGCCATTTCAGTTTTACAGGAAATTCAGCGGGAGGATAAACGTTGCCGTGGGAGAAGAACGAGCATTAGCCATTCCCGAAATTTTATACAATGCGCCAGAAACTAACCTAATCATCCTTGACGACGCTTTTCAGCATAGAAAAGTCAAAGCCAATGGGTATATCCTGCTTGCGGATTTTAGTTTTCCATTCTACGAAGATTATTTACTACCAACAGGACGATTGAGAGAACCAAGAGAAGGTGCCAGTAGAGCAGATATTGTAGTTGTTACCAAATGCCCTAAAGTTATTTTGATACAAAAGCGAGAATTTATTGCTCAAGAAATCAATAAGTTCACTAAAAAGGGCACTCCAGTTTTTTTCACTTCTTTAAGCTATGGTTCTGTTTATCCATTATTTCAATCCAACCAAAAGGAGATATCGAATACCGTTATGGCGGTAAGTGGCTTAGCGAATGCTTCTGCCTTCCATTCCTATCTGAAAGAAAAATATCATGTGGCTGAATATTTCAATTTTAGAGATCATTATCAATACAAAGAAAATGATATTAGGAAGATTTCTGAAATCGCCAACAAAATGAATGCTAGTATTGTAATCACCGAAAAGGATGCTGCTAAATGGGTAGATAATAAATTAGCACATTTGGCAAAAGAATTGCCTGTGTTCGTTTTGCCAGTTCATCATCAGTTTTTGGCTGAGGAAGAGAGCTTCAAGCAAATTTTATTGAAATTGATTGAAAAAAACTGAGTTTCTAAAGAATTCCTTTTCTGTATTTTTGACCGTGAAATTAATATACACATTATTTCTATTTTTTCTTGTGACGTTGACTTTTGCCCAAAATGCAACCGGACAGATTCTGAATGATTCCGCACAAAGCGTATATGGCCCAAAATCTACCACTTATACTACTGGCAGGGCTATTCGCTTAAGTGATGTTAACTTTCAGCCGGTAGATACTTCTATGAATTCCTTCCATAGATTTCAGAAGGTTCATCAGCTTGGCAATAAGTACCAAGATTTGGGAAATCACGGCACCGCTATGTGGCCAATATTTTTTGAAATGCCCACCACAGTAGGAATCACATCTGGCTACCATTCCTATGACCAGTATTTTCGAGATAAATCTAAAATGCAGTATTTCGATACTAAATCTCCGTATTCAAATTTGGCTCCTGTGTTTGGAGGAGCAGGCCGCAGCTTGTTAGATATTGAATACAGCCGAAATGTAACAGAATATTGGAATGTTGGCATAAATTTCAAAACCATTCGCATGGATAAGCAACTTGCGGCAACTGGTAGAGGTGATCGAAATGTTGAAGCTAACAATTATGATCTTTACACGCATTATCGCGACTCCTCGCAGCGCTATCAGGCCGTTGCATTTTTCTCACGGATGTCCCATGGCGTTTCTGAGTCAGGCGGCATTATTCCACCAGAAATAGATGAGGAGTCTGATTTTTTTCTCTATCGAGATTCCAGAGTGTTTTTAGTAAATGGGGGCAATCAAGAAGTAAGGCAAAATTATCATTTGTACCAAGAATATATGCTCAAACCTTTATTTGGCATATTCACGGAATTTGATCGTCAAAATCAATTAGTTAAATACATCGATGTGACAAGTGGTTCAAATGAGTTCAATTATTATCCTGAATACCTAATCAGCACTAGTTCCACTGCCGATCGAAGTAAAATGAGTCAAACGGAGCTTTCTGGCGGTGTAAAAGGAGAAGTGAATAATCTGTTTTATTCATTTTATTATAAAAATAGAAACCTCGTATTTCAGCCTAAATACCTCCAAGAATCACGATTTATTGAACATTTTGTAGGGACGGATTTACGTTGGGAATTTGATTCCCTATTTAGAATAGAAGCGGGAGGTGAATATAGCCTAGATGGAAATTATCGATTAGAAGGGAAGTTATCATTCTTCAATTTCGAAGCGGAGGCTAAGCAAACTCTTAGCGCCCCAAATATGCTGCAAAGGCAATATTTTGGGAACCATTATGCTTGGGAAAACTCTTTTTCGAATCAATTTTCCAACCAGTTGAGCTTTGGATATGTTTGGGCAAATGAAACGATGATGGTTAAACCCAAAGTATCTCTTACCAGCATTTCAAACTATATCTATTTCAATGAACTGAAAGTACCTGAACAGGCGAGCGGAAATATAACGATGGTTTCACCTGGCATAGATTTCAGTGTCAATTTCTGGAATAACATGAATTTTAATGCGGAAATTATCTATTCCAAAGTAGGTGGAGAATCTTCGGATAAGTATCGTTTGCCTACCTACTTTGGCAATGGGCAATTATATTATTTGAACAACTTATTTGGTGGAAAATTAACCATTCAGACAGGCATTGATATCCATTATAAGTCAGCTTGGTATGCCAATGGATATGATCCAATCACGCAGCAGTATCATTTGCAAAATGAATTTGAAATCCCTTCTTATGTTTGGGCAGATTTCTTTGTGAATTTCAAAATCAATAGAACTCGAATTTTCATGAAACTCACCCATCTCAATCAGGGCTTGATGGCTGAGGAAGGATATTTCGTTACTCCTAATTACACAGGAATGCCGAGGATGTTTGATTTAGGTCTTAGTTGGATGTTTTTTGATTGATTATGGAAATATTAGGTTTAGTCTTACCTACCGATCCCAGATGGGTAAATATTGTAGAAATGGATATCAGAGAAATTCTGATAGATCATGCATATTGTGAGCAAAAGGCAGCTTCTTCTTGCATTTCGCTTATTTGCCTGTATCCAGAAAAGGCGAAAATGATTGAAGTTCTAACTCCAGTAGTTGCCGAAGAATGGAGCCATTTTGAACGAGTGATGGATCATTTGAAAAAGAGAGGTTTTGAATTTGGTCGGCAGCGGAAAGACGATTATGTGAATCAATTGCTCAAGGTTCAGCAGAAAGGTGGCAGTCGCAACCAGCAACTGTGTGAAAAACTACTTTTCAATGCGCTAATTGAAGCAAGGAGCTGCGAAAGATTCAAGCTATTGTGGAAAAATATCCAAGACGAAGAATTATCTAAATTCTATTACGAATTGATGGTTTCTGAAGCGGGTCATTATCGGAATTTTATTGATTTAGCAAAAGAATACCAACCCGAGGAGCTCGTATGGGCAAGATGGAAAGAAATCCTCCGAGAAGAAGCGGAAATTATGAAAAGCCTAGAAGTCAGAGGAGATCGAATGCACTAATCCCGCTATGAATCCTTTGGTTTAGTCGAGATATTAAGTTTTCAAATTCTTCTTTTTAGCTGCTGGGAAAAGTAGATTGTTAAGAATTAATCTATATCCAGGTGAATTTGGAAATAAATTCATATCAGTCGGCTCTTCTCCTACAAAATGCTGGTAATCTTCTGGATCGTGTCCACCAAAAAAGGTCCAAAAACCTTTCCCAAATTCTCCATGTAAATACCTAGCCTCATCAATATCTTTGGTTTCTCCCAATATAACAACGGAAGATTTTACAAGGCTCTTTTTATAGGCAGTGGTTTGTCCCATAAAACCCTTCACTACGCGCTGATGATTTTGGGTGAGCATGGTCGGGATAGGATCCCATTTGGCTGAAAATTGAAATAGCGTAAAGAAATCATTTCGCTCAGATAGCCCTCTTTCAACTTGCTTATTGTCAATATTAGAATAGGCATATTCAACCGGATCCATTTTTAGCCTGAAATTCTCAAAAGCGAACGTTTCAGAAAAGTCTAATTTATCATTTGCTCGTGGGTCTGCTCCATCTCCGTCGTACATACGTTCGATAAAGTCTATGCCTTGGGTGGATAGAGCAATATCGAATGTCTCTGTAGCTGAGCACATAGCAAAAAGGAAACCACCTCCCGCTACAAATTCTTGGATAGTTTTCACCACTCCCAATTTCATTTCAGAGACTTTTTTATAGCCAAAATTTGCAGCAACTTCTTGATATTCTCTCACCATTTCTTGGTACCATGGAAAATCTTTAAAGCTTCTGTAAAACTTTCCATATTGGCCGGTAAAATCTTCGTGGTGCAAGTGAAGCCAATCATAATTTGCTAATTCGCCTTCAAGTACTTCAGAATCAAATATAATATCGTAAGGGATTTCTGCATAGCTCATCACTAATGTCACCGCATCGTCCCAAGGTTGTTTGCTTTTGGGAGAATAGACTGCCACCTTAGGTGCTTTATCTAATTGCATCACATCGGCATTGGAAGAAGGGCTTCTGATCTCATTTCGTATTTGGTTTGCTTGTGCGCTGCTTATTACTTGATAGGACACATTGCGGATAATGCATTCATCTTCAAATTTAGAAGTGTATGGCATCATAAAACTTCCTCCTCTATAATTGAGCAGCCATTCTACAGATGTCTCTCTCTCCAAAACCCAAAAAGCAATTCCATATGCTTTCAGATGATTGGTTTGAGTTTCATCCATCGGAATCAGGATTTCGTTGGCATTTACTGAAAAAACCATCAAGAAAAAGGTGCTGAGTATTATAATTGTCTTTCTCATCATTCTTATCAACTGTATTTAAAACCTTTTAGGCGAAACAACCCTCAATTTACGTAAATATCCATCGTGTTGGCAATGGCATTGTGTAGGTTTACGAAGTTATTATAAAAACGGTATGGATTTTTCAGAAAATGTAAGAGAAGGCCTTCGCTCGATGAAGGGAAGTATGTTAAGAACTACACTTACGGCATTAATTGTAGCAGTTGGAATCACATCCTTGGTAGGCATGCTAACCGCGATAGATGGAATCAGCGCTTCTGTTGAAGATAGCTTTTCCACATTCGGGGTCAATACTTTTGATGTAGTGTCTAGGCGGGTGGAGCGAGGTAGAAATGTAGGAGGTATTCAGGAAAAACGAATTCCCGCTTTGAAAATTCGCGATGTGAAAGCCTTTACGCAAGAATTTCAATATGCTGAATCTATGACCATTACCACAAATGTTGGTGGTGCTGTAGAGGTAACCCATTTGTCATTGAAAACTAATCCGAACAGCAGTATTTTAGGAACCGACGATAATTATATTTTAATAAATGGCCTAGAATTAAGTATGGGTAGGAATTTCACGCCGGATGAAATTAGCAGTGGCGCTCCTGTCGCAATTATCGGCAGCGAAATCAGAAATACGCTATTTCCCAATAATTCTGATCCAATCAATAAACAAGTAAGTTTCTACGGAAGAAAATATAATGTAATTGGAGTTTTAGACCAACAAGGTGGTATAGGTGGAGGCGGAGGTGCTGACCGTAATATTCTGATTTCTTACGAGAATGCTGCTAAACTAGATAGAAATGGAAGGTTTACGTATGCCATCAAGAATATGGTATTTTCTCCTGAAATGACACCATTTGCGATGGGTGAGGCTACTGCTTTAATGCGGAAAATCCGAAGAGATGAAGTGCTAGAATTTGACTCTTTTGAAGTAGTAAAAAGTGAATCTCTTTCCGAAAGACTCGATGAGATATCTGGATATTTAAGAATTGGTGGATTTGGAATTGGATTTATTACACTACTTGGTGCCTCTATAGGATTAATGAATATCATGATGGTGACGGTAACTGAGCGTACGAGAGAAATTGGAATAAGAAAAGCCATGGGAGCCACACCTCCAAAAATTAGAGAGCAGTTTTTAATCGAAGCTATCGTGATCTGTATTGCGGGAGGTTTGTTAGGGATTTTACTTGGAATTGGTATCGGCAATGGTGTTTCCAACATTATATCTCCAGGGTCATTTGTGATGCCTTGGCTTTGGATGATTGTAGGCTTAGTGGTTTGTGTATTTGTAGGCTTGATATCTGGATTTATCCCTGCTAATAAAGCTTCGAAACTAGATCCAATTGAATCACTTCGTTACGAATAGTGAAGGCTGAAATTGTGATTTTGACATCCGTAGGAGTAAAGTTTGATTAAAGATTGAATTCAAGTATCTTGGTGTTATTGTTTTGAATCAAACTACAATAATCAACTCATGAAAAAACTATTCAATTATTTCAGAAACGTAAGCTTACTACTAATTTGTGCTATGCTTATTAGTTTTGTGCGCTTTGATTCTGCTGAATCCATCGCTAACAAAAAGAACTTAGTTACAGTCCAAAAAGTACCAAACATCCAAGGTGCTTGGAAATTAGTCTCCACAAATGGAGTAAAAGAACCAAATGATGTCGTGTCAATATTTTCTCCAAGCTTTACAGCATACTCTACAGGTGCAGCAGAAACTGGTGAGTTTATCGCTGCGGGTGGTGGTTTCTACAATTTTGATAATGATAAATACAATATCGAGATGGCCTTTAGTACTCAAGATAGTAGTTTAGTAGGTACTATCCTTTCTTATGATTACGAGCTAGAGGGTGATACTTTCACAACCATTGAAAATGGAAAAGTGTCCGTTTGGCAAAAAATTGATAATGCTGGGACAGATCTCAATGGAAATTGGCGAATGCTTGGCAGACCAAACAGTGAGGGTGTGTTGGAGCAAAGGCGGCCCGTAGCTGATCGAGTAACCATTAAAATATTATCTGGCACACGGTTTCAGTGGGCTGCAATCAACACAGGCACAAAACAGTTTATGGGAACTGGTGCTGGCACATACACCATTGAAAATGGAACCTACACAGAAAAAATAACCGTATTTTCTAGGAACAAGGATAGGGTAGGTGCTGTATTACCATTTAACTATAGGATTCAAGATGGAGATTGGTACCACTCAGGAAATAATAGTTCTGGAGAGCCAATGGCCGAAGTTTGGGCGAAATACGAAAGATAAAAAAATAATTTTTTATAACAATTAGCCCGATTTTTGTCGGGCTTTTTGCGTTTCAACGGTTTAACGATTAAAAGAAATTTCAAATGAAACATATCAAGTTTACTTTCCTTTTCGTCTTGATTTTTGGTAGCTCAGCTATCGCACAGCAAACGGAAGATGAAAAGATGGATGTGGCTTACGATAAGTACATGGAAGGTGATTATCATGCTGCTATTCAAGATTTTACTGGCATTATCAAGAATAATCCTAGAAATGCTGAAGCACTTTTTATTAGGGGGATTTGTCTTTCAAGTATCGGTTCAGAATTGCCAGCAATTGAAGATTTCACTAAGGCATTGGCCATTAACTCTACCTACAAGGAAGCCTATTTGGAAAGAGCCTATTCCAAAAACAATGTAGAGGATTATCAGGGAGCATTGGCAGATTATGGAAAGGCACTTGAGATTGATCCGAACTATGCCGAGGCTTATTTGAATAGAGGTACGCTGTATTACGAAATGGATCGAGATGCCGAAGCTTGCAAAGATTGGAGAAAAGCTATGGAGCTAGGGTTTAAAATCGCCGAGCAAGTAATCGAAGCAAATTGTAATGAATGTAGTCCTTCTTATTAATCATTCCCGTCTTTCAATTTTGCTTCTTCCGAGATATTTTTGAAATAGATATAGCCAGGCTATCAAACCTGGCTATATCTATTTAGAATAAAGGTCTAGCGGGTGTATTATCCAATAGCTCTTCAATTTTTGTCATCACTTCATCGGTCAATTTTGGAAGGGCATCGATGCTTTTAAGATTTTCTTCCAGTTGACTAGCCTTGGATGCGCCTAATATTACAGTACTCACATTCGGGTTTTTCAGGCACCAAGCAATCGCAAGATTGGCCATCGAGATGCCAATTTCTTTTGCAAATACCGTCAATTTCCTGACCTTATTGAGATTTTCTTCTGCCAGGCTTCTATCTTTCAACCATTCCATGCCTTCTATGCCAAGACGAGTATCATTTGGAAATCCGTCATTGTATTTTCCCGTAAGGATGCCTGAGGCAAGTGGAGACCAAATAGTCGTGCCCAAACCTACTGTCTTGTAAATTTGGCTAAACTCTACTTCCACCTTATCTCTTACTAGCATATTATATTGTGGTTGATCCATTACAGGGCCTATCAAGTTGTAGCGTTGTGCCACCATGTGGGCTTCCATAATTTCCTGCGCACTCCATTCTGATGTGCCCCAATAAAGGACTTTCCCTTGCTGAATCAAGTTATGCATGGTCCAAACAGTTTCTTCTATTTGGGTTTCCTTATCAGGTCGATGGCAGAAAAATAAATCTAAATATTCCACTTGAAATCTCTCCAGTGCCGCATGGCAGGCCTCAATTAAGTGTTTACGATTGAGGCCTTTCTGAGTAGGAGTTAGGTCACCACCAAGGCCAAAAAATGCTTTAGAACTCACCACGTAACTATCTCTACGCCAATTCATTTTCTTGAGGATTTCACCCATCACTACCTCGGATTGCCCACGGGCATATATTTCTGCATTGTCAAAAAAGTTGACTCCTTGGTCATAAGCCATGGTCATCAAATTTTCGGCGGTATTATCGCCTATTTGCTTGCCGAATGTAAGCCATGAGCCAAACGACAATGCACTTACTTGAAGTCCTGATTTTCCCAATCTTCTGTATTCCATAAATCAAATGTTATATTGTATAATAGGTTTCTTTTTCATTATTATGCTCTCTAAGCATTCCCTCTTGCAACAAGTTAACAATAATCTTAGTTGCCCTTCGCTTGGAAACATTTATTAATTTGCAGAATCGGGTAAGCGTAATCCTTTCATAATCTACCAAATACTCCATCAATTTGGTTTCATTTTTATCTAATATTCGATCGACCTTATTCACAGAATCAGTTAACCCTTTCGCCATTAATTTGATTAGACTTTTGGAAGCTGGAAGACTTTTGTCAGCGACTCTTGTGTATACTTTCCAATCACCATTAGCATCTAGTATTTTAATGGGTTTTGTTTTCGCTTCGGAAATATTTGCAATCAGAATGTATTTTGGTTCAACGTACTCATTCTCTGCTTCTTGTTCCAATATTTCAAAAGTCATTTCTACTGGAGGTTCACAAAATTGACCTCCCGCTTTTTCTAACATATACATCTCCTCTTCAGGATCGACTCCAATTATGCGCTTATTGTCACTTATTCCAATGATCAATCTTCCTCCTTTTGTGTTTGCAAAAGCACCAATCGACTTAGCAATCTTATACAAATTCGTCACCGATTGTTTGAAGTCTAAAACTTCACTTTCATTCTGATTTGTTAAATAATCTACTATCAACATTGGAAAGTTTAATTTCTTTTATAATTTGGTTAGTTGAAACTAATTTATCGTTAGCTTAATGGTACTGAACTATTCAGTTTTGTGAAATTAACTCATTCATTTTAATCAATTTTCAATTTATTGTTATGACACTCACCAACAAAGGCTTTGACCCTAAAAAAATAGAAGAATTTCGAAAGAAACTTACGGAAGTAGGTAAATCATTTCTTCTCATAAACGGGCAAGATAATTCTGATGAATATATGAATTTTCAATTTTTGGGGATGTACGAAGAGCGGGAGGTCATTTACGATGCCGTTATTTATACGCTCCGGCTTCAGCACAGCAGCGAAATATATGAGATTGCTGAACATAAAGCAGCCAAAAAGTTTAAAAACTTTAGCCCCATCAAATATCAGGAAGATGAAAATGGAAATCTAATTCCATTGACGGCTGAAGATGAAGAAATGGGCTTATATATGGCTGAAGTCATGGCAGACTTGGAAGAAGAAGAAGCGGTAAAAGTGCAAGAACATGTGGAAATTGATGATGATGCAGATTTTGGCGTTGCCTTAGATATCGGGCTAAATATTGAAAAGGTGACCGATAAAGCGATTAATAAATTTATAAAGGATTTTAATGAGGAGAAACTTGCGCTTGATACTACCATGTATTCTTTTATAAATGAAGATGACGAGGAAGATGACGAGGAAGAATAGATTCCCAACATATCTTCACCAATTGAGTTTATAATTCATGCTTAAAATCGCTTGGGCTCCCATTTATGCTCATCCATTGCCCGCTGGGCATCGTTTTCCTATGGTAAAATATGAGCTGCTTCCCGAGCAGCTTTTGTACGAGGGAACCATCCAATCTCAAAATTTATTTGAGCCCAAACCCATGGAGGAAGATATATTCCTACAAATTCACGATGAGGTCTATTGGAAAAAGCTGCTTGAATTAAAACTGAGTAAGAAAGAGGAGCGTAAAAGTGGGTTTCCTTTGAGTAAAGAATTGGTGCAAAGAGAAATTACCATTCTTGACGGTACGTTGCAAGCTGCGAAATATGCGCTGGAATATGGTGTGGGAATGAATGTAGCGGGAGGGACACATCATGCCTATCGCGACAGGGCGGAGGGTTTTTGCTTACTGAATGATGTCGCTGTTTCGGCTCAATACTTATTGAATCATAAGTTGGCCAAGCAAATATTGGTGGTAGATTTAGATGTGCATCAAGGAAACGGAACCGCCAAAATATTTGAAAACGAGTCGAAAGTTTTCACCTTTAGTATGCATGGTGCTAGAAATTACCCAATGCACAAAGAAAAGTCCGATTTGGATATCGAATTGGAAGATGGAACAGGTGATGTAGAATATCTGAATAAACTAGAGCATACTATTAATCAGTTGATGGAGGCTGTAAATCCTGATTTTATATTTTTTGTTTCTGGAGTGGATATTTTGGCCACGGATAAATTGGGCAGATTAGGCGTGTCATTGGAGGGCAGCAAGGAAAGAGATCGTTTAGTGATTGATTTGTGCAAAACACAAAAAATCCCTTTGGTGATTAGTATGGGTGGTGGTTATTCTGAGAAAATACAACATATAGTTGATGCTCATGCAAATACGTTCAGACTGGTGCAAGAAATTTATTTTTAATTGATTATTGAAAGGGAAAATTATTCAGAAGTTATTCAACATTAATTCCATGAAAACAAAAAAGAGTAATCTCAAAAGAAAGTGGCTGGCTTTATCTATTGGCGGATTGATTTTAAATGGTGCTGGTCTTTCTATAATGGGAGAGGGCTTGATATTAAAATATGATCAAGCACCTTTTATTGAATGGTTTGCAATGGGCTCTTTAGGATTGGTTTTGATCAATGCTGGAATTTCTTTGATAGGAGGAGCCGTAATTAATAAGGTGAAATTGAAAAGCTAATTGGTAGAAAACTAACTTTCTGTATATTTGCCAAAATTTAAAACGAAACAAAACGTGAAAAACCTTTCCTTAATCTTAAACATCGTATTGCTTATCGCAGTAATTTACCTGTATGTCGATAAATTTTCTGGAAATTCAGTGGATGCCACTGTTTCTTCAATGGAAAATTCTGGCGAACTAAATTTATCCTCAGATCTAAATATTGCGTACATAAACTCTGATACACTGCTAGCCAAATACGACTATTTCAGCGAAATTACGGCAATACTTGAAGATAAAAGAGCCCGAGCTCAAGCAGAATACGGAAATAGAGCACAAGGATTACAAGCTGAGATAGAGGCCTTCCAACGTACTTCTCAAGGCATGACCTTGGCTCAAGGAAGAGCAAAAGAAGAAGAGCTCGTTCAAAAACAGCAAACACTTCAAGTATATGAGCAAAACCTCACGCAAGAATTGATGAATGAAGAGGCCAATTTGACCAATGCGCTTTATGACACGATCTCTAATTACTTGGAAACGTACGGTAAATCCAGAAATTTGAATATTATCCTAACCTATACAAAAGGAAGTGGTGTATTATATGCAAATGCAGGACTTGATATCACTAGCGAAGCAATCAAAGGATTGAACGAAAGATATACCACTAACAAAAATTAAGTTTGTTAGTAAAATACATTATTTTGAAGCCTGGCTTATTTAGTCGGGCTTTTACTTTTAACTTTTCACGATTTTAGCTTTATTGAATTATGGGTACCATTAGTACATTCTTAAAACATCATTACAGACACTTTAATGCTGCTGCGCTAATTGACGCTGCAGAAGGCTATAAGAAGCATATAGAAGGTGGCGATAAAATGATGATAACCTTAGCAGGAGCAATGTCCACTGCTGAGCTAGGCTTATCCTTAGCAGAGATGATTCGGCAAGATAAGGTGCATATTATCACATGTACGGGAGCTAATTTGGAAGAGGATGTTTTCAATTTGGTGGCTCATGATTTTTACGAACGTATTCCCAATTACCGTGATCTTACTCCAGAGCAAGAGCAAGATTTACTCAACCGGCACATGAATAGGGTAACAGATACTTGTATACCCGAGATGGAAGCTATGCGTCGACTAGAAGGTGCTGTGTTGAAACAATGGGAAAAAGCAGATGCTGCTGGAGAATCTTATTTTCCACATGAATTCTTTTATAAAGTTCTCTTGAGTGGTGATTTGGAGCAATACTATCAAATAGATCCAAAGGATTCTTGGTTGCTCGAAGCTGCAAAGAGAAACTTACCGATAATTGTTCCTGGTTGGGAAGATTCTACATTAGGTAATATGTATGCAGGTCATGTGATTTCAGGGGATATCAAAAATGTACACACGATGAAGGGTGGCATTCAGTATATGATGTTTTTAGCAGATTGGTATACAAAAACCACAGAAAATGCAAGTATAGGGTTCTTCCAAATTGGTGGTGGTATTGCAGGTGATTTCCCAATTTGTGTAGTACCAATGCTCCATCAAGACTTGCAAAGAGTTAGCGTTCCTTTATGGGGCTATTTCTGTCAGATAAGCGATTCTACCACAAGTTATGGTTCCTATTCTGGAGCAGTGCCAAACGAGAAAATCACTTGGGGTAAGCTTGGCATTGATACGCCAAAATACATCATCGAGTCTGACGCAACGATTGTAGCTCCTTTGGTTTTTGCTATTATTTTAGATTTATAATGAACGATGTCAAATATTTAAAATCCTACCTCCGTGCAGGATTTTTTTCTTTTAACTCTTCGTATCTTTAAAATACCCAAATGTTGGATTCCATTGAACCTATATTGGGATGTAGGAAAACGTTAAATTCATAATTTGCACCAAATCATAATTGATATACTTGGTCGTTATAAGAACATGCCGTTAAATGCAGTGTTTTTAGCAATATGTTTTTGCCTAGTCTGTCCATTTCAAGCCTTCAGCCAGGGCGGTAAATATATTTATCAAGAACCACTATCCTATAAAGTAAATAGTCCTTTTGATGAGCTGTATCCCGTTATTAGTCCCGATGGGCGGTTAATATTTTATACCATTCGCTTTCATCCCAAAAATATCGGTGGCGAATTAGACCCAGGCGATATTTGGATAAGTGAATTAAAGCAAAATGGAGAATGGTCGAACCCTGAAAATGCAGGAGACTTATGGAATGATAAGGGGTATAATATTTTATTTAAGTTTTTTGATTCAAATCGAAAAGCATTGCTGTCGAATCAAAATGAATCTAATGCATCGACAGTTGCTATAAGCAATTTGCAAGAAGGCGAATGGAGCAAACCTGCTCCATTAAAAATTCAATCATTCTATAATAGGTCTGGCCATTTGAGTGCTACTATTTCTGAAGACAGTGAGGTCTTAATCCTGTCTATGGAGTCATACGGCTCTGCAGGTTACGAAGACCTTTATGTGAGTTTTCGAGAAAATGATAGTCTGTACAGTCAGCCCATAAACTTGGGTGAGGTGATAAATACGAATTTTCAAGAAATGACTCCACATCTATCGGATGATGGGCTCACGCTATATTTTGCAAGTAATGGACATGGCGGCTACGGCGGTCGAGATATTTTTGCGAGTGAGCGACTAGACGACACATGGCTCAATTGGACAAGACCAATGAATCTTGGCCCTGGTGTGAATACAGTTGGAATTGAGCTTTCGTTTTATCAAATTGACCAGCAACCTGTTGCGTATGTTAGCTCCACTCAAAATAGCAGAGGGATGGGCGATATATTTAAAATGAACATTACAGATTCGCCCTTGCAAGTAGTCGCAACAAATACGAAAGAGCCAAGTATAATAAGGCCTTTGCAAGAAGAAAAAATCTCGGGAGTAGAGATTAAAGAAGATGTGAAATCAGAAATAGAAAAAGCCAAAACAAACATTGTGTTTGTTGATATGATGAAAACTGAAAAAACCGAAAATGAAAATAAGCGGGAGGAATTTAGAGGCAAAAGACTGACTAATTCAAAAACATTAAATAAGGATGAAGGGATAAGCATACCAAATTTGTCCAATCACAACCTTTCAGCGGTTTCAATAGAAAATTCAGTCAAAAAAGTAACTGGACGCATAGTAAGTTCAAATAATAATCAGGCTCTTCAAGCAATAATCCAATTTGCGAATAATGAAATGATTGCCACTGATGCCGAGGGAAATTTCGAGTTGTTAATTACGGATAAGCAAATCCGAAATGGTTGGATTACAGCCGATGGAATGAAACCAATGGCTATAGCATTGAATGCCAATCAACTGTTTCCTGAATTTTATCTCAGCGAGGTGGGGAGTTTTCGTATGATAGTGAATTCCTCCAAACTAGTAGAATTACCAACAGACAAAGGATCAAATCCTGAGAAAGTTTCTATTATCAATACTTTGATGACACCAAAGCTTAGATGGACAATACAAGATGAAGAGACCAATGAGGAAATGGAAGTTTCTTGGCGTTGGTTGGTGAAAAATGAAGTCAAGGAAAGTGGCAAAACTGAAATGGATGGAGTAATCATTGTAGCTGGTTCAGGCTTACTATCCTCCCGCTTGTTTTTAGAAGCTCCTGGCTACACTAGCCAAGATGTTGTCATCCAAAATGATTTATTGAGTGATCAAATTTTCTATCTCCAAAAAGGAATATCAGGAAATTCATTTTTACAAAATCAGGATTTTATTACAAGTATTTTTGAGCCTAATTTGCAAGGGAAGGTTATTAATCAGTATGTTAGCATTCTTCTGTCGAAGAATCCCTATACCATTAGTGTCTCAGATGAAAATGGCGTAGCGGTGGCAAGCCTTAAAATAAGCCAAACAGAAAATTGGAAAGAAGCTCCCAAAATTGATATCAATAGTGGAATTGCATCCTTTGCACTTTCAGACCCAAATAAGCCGAATAAATTTAAAGTGATTTCGGCTGGGTATTTTCCAATGACGGTGCAAGCTGCGGAGTGGGAAATTGGAAATCATCTGGAAGCAAGTTTGGAAAAAATCGAATTAGGATCAGAGTTTATTCTTTCTACACTGGAGTTTGAGCAATCCACGATTAGTTTTACCGATTCTACCGTAATTGAGGAGTTGGATCGCCTTGCGGATATGCTTTTGAATACTGTCGGGCTAGAAATACTGCTTACAGGGTACACTGATAATCAAGGCCTAGCTCGGGAAAATATGGAGCTGAGCGCTGAGCGGGCTACTGCGGTAAAAACGTACTTACAAGCCAAAGGCATAGAGAGCTTTAGAATTGAAGCCAAAGGGCTAGGAAGTGCAAATCCGATAGCGAGTAACCAAAGTCCAGAAACACGTAAACTCAACCGGCGAGTGGAGGTGACTGTAGTGAAGATAACAGAATGAAAGGTGTATTAACATTATATGGCAATTAAAATTATACCCAAAATTTCTCTCATTATTTGCTCTTACAATCGTGCGCGGTTTATAAAGCCTGCGCTACAAAGTATTCTATCACAGCAATATGAAGATTATGAAGTAATTTTTGTAGAAAATAATAGTCCAGATAATACGCTAGAAATCTGTCAAAGCTTCCAAAACAGACATCCTGAATTTCCGCTAAAAATATTTACAGAGCTTAATCAAGGGCACTCATTTGCTAGGAATAGAGGAATTAATGAATCTAACGGAGAAATCATTTCTTTCATTGATGATGATGTAGTATTGCAAGCTGATTTTCTAAAGAATATTGACATATTTTTTGATCAGAGACCTAAGGTAAAAGCAGCGGGAGGAAAAATAGTACCCAAGTTTGAAGCAGGCCGTCCCATCTGGTTGAGTTCATTTTTAGAGCCGCTTTATGCTTGTGTTGATTTAGGAAATTTACCAAAGCGATTCGCGGGCAGAAAATATCCATTTGGTGCCAATATGACTTTTCGAGCAGCTATTTTCAAGCAGATTGGCCAATTCAATACGGATTTGGGAAGGAAGGGAAATGGCCTAATGGGAGCCGATGAAAAGGATGTTTTTCAAAGGATTAAAGATATTGGAGAGGAGATTTGGTATATGCCAAATGTTTCTCTCCTCCACATTATGCCCGCCGATAGAGGAGAGGTGGCGTATATCAAAAGGCAAGCCATTGCAGTTGGCCAATCGGAGCGAGTTCGGGTCGGCAACCAATTTAGTTCAGTGCTCAATAAGGGGGTTTCTGAGCTGTTAAAATGGGCTGGAAGCGTGGTGCTTGGCATTTGGTATCTTCTGCAAATGCAAGCTGCCAAAGCCGTTATGCTCCTTCGATTTCGATATTGGGTGTTGCTAGGCTTGCTCGGAATTAGAAAAGCCTAACCTGATAGATTAAGGTAATACTGAGCAAGCTTTTCTGTCCAATTTGTCTCATTTAGTTTGGAGGAAGAAAAACCTACGTGACCTCCTTTGCTTGGATATAGTAAATGAACATTTTGGTTATCAATTTCGGCAGCTGTTGGGAATGCCAGTTCAGAAAAGAAAGGGTCATTTTTGGCATTAACTACCAAGGTAGGTATTTTGATATCACTTAAAAAGAACAAGGAACTGCACTGGGCGTAGTAATCATTGGCATCTTTGAATCCGTGCAACGGAGCTGTGATATAATCATCAAAGGATATCAGATCGTTGACGTAATTTAGTTTCTCAGAATCTATCAAATCGGGCATTAATTCAGCTTTTGTTCTCACCTTTTCTTTGAGTGGAGCCAGAAATCTTTGGGAATACATTTTATGTTGCGGCTTTGATATTACTTCGCAGCAAGATTTTAGGTGTAGAGGTACAGAAATAGCTATAGCTTTTTCAAAAATTCCAATGGCTTTGAAGCCTTGTTCACCAAGATATTTCAGAATTAAATTGCCACCCAAACTAAATCCTACCAATGAAATTGAATTGTATATTTTTGAACTCCTCGCAAAATCTATCACTCGTTGAAGATCACTGGTTTCGCCACTATGATAAAATCTAGGCAATCTATTTGTTTCGCCACTGCAACCTCGGAAGTTCCATGTGAGTACGTCTATAGTAGGAGCAAGAGCTTTAGCCATCCCCATCATATAGGCTCGGTCGGTGCTGCCTTCCATTCCATGGCAAATAATAACTAAGCGGGTATGTTTTTTCTCTCGCTTCCAGTCTATATCAATGAAATCTCCATCTTCCAATTCCATTCTTTCACGCTCGTATCTTAGTCCGCCAATCTTGCGCCATAAAGCTGGCACAACCGTCTCTATATGCCTACTAGGCATCCATAAAGGCCTTTTATAGCTTTCAAAATCTGTCAATTTCATTACTTCCCGGTTAAATACTTATCATTTATCAAATTTAAACCATCTCAATTTACAATTTGCTTTTTGAATAAGGCCATTTATAAGCTATTTTTGAAACTTTATATTGAAATACGAAAAACTAACAATATGGCTGAAGTTATACGCATGCCCAAAATGAGTGATACCATGGAAGAAGGTGTCATAGCGGCATGGTTGAAAAAAGAAGGAGATAAAGTGAGTGCTGGTGATATTCTGGCTGAGGTAGAAACGGATAAGGCAACGATGGAATTAGAAGCTTTCGAAGATGGCATCCTCTTATATATTGGGATAAAGGATGGCGATTCTGTGCCTGTGGATGGTGTCATAGCAATCATTGGGAAGAAGGGCGAGAATATTGATGCTTTGTTGAAGGACTTAGCAAGCGGCAGTTCAGCAAAAAAATCGACTGAAGAAGAAAAAGCAGTAAGTTCTGATACCGATACTGCGAAAAAGGAAAGTAAGAGTGAAGAAGAGATTGATGTGTCATCTATTAAAGCTAACATTATTACTATGCCCAAGATGAGTGATACCATGCTAGAAGGTACCATAGCTAATTGGCTCAAAAAGAAGGGAGATAAAATAAGCTCGGGTGATATACTTGCAGAAGTTGAAACGGATAAGGCTACTATGGAATTGGAAGCTTTTGAAGACGGAGAGTTATTGTATATCGGAGTAGAAGAAGGCGGCTCAGTGCCTGTAAATGCTGTAATAGCGATAGTAGGAGAAAAAGGAGCAGATATTGAGACCTTGCTCAAAGCTCATCGGAATAAAAAAAGCGATGAGAGCGAGAAAGAAGAAAAAATAGAACCAACATCTACCACGCCAAAAGCAGAAGTAATTGCTGAAAATAAGTCAGAAGAGGTAGGAGGAAGTGATGCCGAGAGACTATTTGTAAGTCCGCTTGCTAGAAAAATGGCCGAAGAAAAAGGCTATAATCTAAGTAAAATAAAAGGAAGCGGCGAGAATGGCCGAATTGTCAAGAAAGATATTGAAGAATTCACACCACAGGTAGCTCCTAAAGTAGGTGAAGCAAAGCAAGTAAGACAAAAGGATGAAAGTGCCGCAACTTGGATAGCTAGTCCAATTGCCGCCGGTGAAGAGAAATTTGAGGAAGTGGACGTTTCTCAAATGCGCAAAGTCATAGCGAAGCGTTTGGCTGAAAGTAAATATACAGCCCCGCACTTTTATCTCACTATGGAGATAGATATGGACAAGGCCATTGCAGCTAGACAAAGCATTAATGAGCTTTCGCCTGTCAAGGTGTCATTTAATGATATAGTAATCAAAGCAGCAGCAGCAGCGTTACGTCAGCATCCAAAAGTAAATGCAAGCTGGAGAGGAGACAAAATCCGTTTCAATCAGCATATCCATATAGGTGTGGCAGTAGCTGTAGAAGAAGGATTACTAGTACCTGTAGTACGTTTTGCAGATCAAAAATCCTTATCTACAATTGCTTCTGAAGTAAAAGTATTGGGAGGAAAAGCCAAAAACAAGCAACTTCAACCTTCCGATTGGGAAGGGAATACATTCACTATTTCAAACCTTGGAATGTTTGGTATTGAGGATTTTACGGCAATAATTAATCCTCCTGATGCGTGTATTATGGCTGTAGGTGCTATCAAAAAGATGCCAGTAGTACGCAATGACGAATTGACTATCGGCAATGTAATGAAAGTAACATTATCCTGCGACCATCGTGCTGTGGATGGTGCGGTTGGTTCAGCCTTTTTACAAACCTTCAAGTATCTTTTGGAAGACCCAGTAAGAATTTTGATTTGATTTCATTCAATAAAAAAGCATAGAGTCCCGTTACATTGGCGGGACTTTTGTCTTTAATGGAAATAGGAAGGACAAAACAGATTAATTCTATTAATATGAAAATAAGATCAACAACTGTAGTAGCAGTGAGGCATAACGGCAAAGTAGCCATCGGCGCAGATGGACAAGCGACAATGGGAAATACTGTGGCTAAGAGCAACGTGCGAAAAATTAGAAAATTGGCTGGAGGTAAAATATTAGCAGGCTTTGCAGGTAGCACTGCAGATGCATTTACTCTCTTGGAGCGATTTGATGAGAAGTTAAATGCACACGGTGGAAATATGAAAAGAGCCGCTATTGAGCTTGCCAAAGATTGGAGAATGGATCGTTTTCTCCGCAGATTAGAAGCCATGATCATTGTAGCAAATGTGGATGAGATACTCGTGATTTCCGGCACAGGAGATGTGCTTGAGCCGGATAATGCCATTGCCGCTATTGGGTCAGGAAGTATGTATGCTCAGTCAGCTGCCACGGCATTGAAAAAACATGCAACAAATTTAACTGCCAAGGAAATGGTAGAAGAGAGCCTGAATATTGCTGCTGATATATGTATTTATACCAATCATAATTTGGTCATTGAAACGCTAGATTAACTATTCAGATTTCGAACAATATTACCATCTATCATTACGTAAGATATGGGAAAAGTCTGCAAACCCTTGCTTTGTCAAGAGAAAAAGGCTTCGAATCAAGTATCATTGAATATGTGAAAAACCCACCCAATTTTGATGAATTGCGAGTCTTCTAAAACAACTAGGCATTTCAGCCGAAAAGTTGATAAGAAAGAATGAAGCAATTTTTGAAGAAAAATAAATCGGGAGGGAGTTAAGCGAAAAGCAATATATTCAAGCGATGGTTGATGATCCAATTTTGATTGAAAGACTCATCGTAATTAAAGGCACTAAGGCGGTAATTGGAAGGCCGCCCGAAAACATTAATCTTTTATTGTGATGAAAAAACTATTCAGCTTTTTGTATATCGGTGCATTTTTGATGCTATCCGCATTTTATTTTGTTGATGACACTAAACCCATGCTGTTGCTCAACGCCACTTTTCATTTGGGTAATGGAGAAAATTTACCTAACAGCGCCATTGCTTTTAATGAGCATGAGATGCTTTTTATCGCAGATGCAACCACCACCAAAATTGTACTAGAAAGCTTCGAATTACTATCTATTCCAAAAATGCATATCTATGGAATTGAAATGGTAGATGCCGCTGATTCAAAGATTTTTTCCAGCGAATTTTCTAACCTTATTTCTTTATATTCGTCGAGGGATTCTGTCGCCACTGCCAAAGTATTTCATAAACAGCTGGCAGATTCTTATTTTGAAGAAATGCAGAGCCCAAGCTTTATTGTAATTGATAAGGAGTGGGATAACTCCCTACCATTTAAACTAATATATGTATTTATTGATGGCAAAATGGTGAAGGGATCTTTGAAGAAATAATCACCTCCCGCCTTCACATATTTACCATTAAATTTTATCTGCATTCATTTAACTCCCGATTAAATTCTGACCACTCCAATGGGATACAGATCTATGCAAATGGAATTGAATTAAGCTACATTACTTTGGAGCTATGCTAATTTCACAGATTTTGATTTTATCCTTGTTTCGATAATCGCCTAGCACATTAGCTATTTTTAGTTAGCTCAATCGAGCTCAGAATGATTTCACAGGCTTCCTTGATTTCCGCCTCGTTGATCGTAAGAGGTGGTGCAATGCGCATACTATTATCGCAGAATAGAAACCAGTCTGTAATCACTCCTAGTTCTATCGCTTTGTCAATTATTTGCTTCAATCTCTCGAAGTCTTTGAATTCTACCGCCATCATAAATCCAGCTTCTCGGATGGCTTTGATTTCAGCGTGAACCAAAAGTTTTTTAAATAGGGCTACTTTGGCAGGAATTTGCTCGGGTAATTTCTCATCACGAATAATTTTCAAGGCTGCTAATGAGGCTACAGCCGATACAGGATGGCCACCAAAAGTCGTAATATGGCCCAAAATGGGATTTTCACTTAGGCTAGTCATTATACGTTTGCTACTAATAAACGCACCTAGTGGCATGCCACCTCCCATTCCTTTGGCCGTCAGAAGTATATCTGGAATTATATCATATTGCTCAAATGCCCAAAAGCTACCTGTACGCCCAAATCCTGATTGTATCTCGTCTAGTATCAACAAGGTACCTGTCTCGTCGCAGTGTCTTCTGAGTGCCTTCCAATAGCTTTTACAGGCTGTTCTTATCCCTGCTTCTCCTTGCACCATTTCAATGATGACTGCGGCAGTATTTTTATCGATTTTCTCAAGTTCCGCTTCAACACCAAAATAGATGGAGGTAATGCCAGGCAATAATGGTCTGTATGCTTGCTTAAAACTTTCCTCGCCGCCGACAGACAATGCTCCATGCGAGGAACCATGATAGGCTTTTCGACAAGAAATTATATTGGCTCTACTAGTAAACCTTTTGGCTAGTTTTAAGGCGCCTTCTACGGCTTCGCTTCCTGAGTTCACCAAATACACTGAATCTAAGGAGCTTGGAAGTGTTGCAGCCAAGGCTTCGGCTAATTTTACTTGAGGACTTTGAACATATTCGCCATATACCATCAAGTGCATATATTTATCTAACTGTTCTTTGGCGGCTTTTACCACTTTTGGATGCCTGTGCCCAACATTGCTCACACTAATTCCAGATATTAAGTCAAGGTATTTTTTTCCATCGGGAGCATATAAATATGACCCTTCCGCTTTCTCAATTTCAATCATTAATGGACTCGATGATGTTTGCGCTAAGTTTTGAAGAAATAATTGACGATTTGTAAGCATTTTGCAAAATTACAAAATTGCGTGGAGCTATAAATTTGTATTTTCGGGCGCGCATTAATTATGATCAATATCAAAGAAGATAAGATTCAAACTGGGTTAGTATTTTTGCTTTCGGCGATCGTACTGACCATAAACTTGGGGCAGTCGCCTCTCTTTTTGGAAGAGCCGCGCCGTGCTATTGTGGCTTTGGAAATGCTTTTGTCTGGCAACTATTGGGTGCCCACTATACACGGTGAATTATATTTAAATAAACCTCCCGCTTTTAATTGGTTGATTGCTATAGGCTTTCGAATCTTTGGTATGCACGAATGGGTTCCACGAGCCATCACCGTGGCATCATTTTTACTTATGGCTTGGCTTATGTACCGCATTAGTCGCCATTATATAGCTGAAAAATCCTCACTATTAGCGACTTGCCTATTTTTGGTCTCCTCAGATATCCTTTTCTATTTTTCCTTTTTAGGTGAAATTGATTTGTTCTTTTCACTCGTTTCATTTCTAAGCATTATCCTCATCTTTCATTTTGGCGAACAGAAAAGATTTTGGCTGCTTTTTTTATCTGTCTATCTTTTTTCAGCCATTGGATTCCTCAGTAAGGGATTACCATCGCTTCTTTTTCCTTTTTTCAGTTTACTGGGATATTTTATTTGGAAAAAGGATTTTAAAAGATTGTTCTCTATTCAGCATATTGTCGGAGTAATCGGGTTGGTGGCTATTTTAGGAAGCTATTTTTATAAATATAATCAATATGCGGAAGCAACAGTTTTTCTTGAAAATTTGTGGTCTGAGTCTAGCGAAAGAACCAAAGAAGCGGGAGGAATTTGGAGCTTTTTGCTTCATTTAGGTAGTTTTCCGTTCAGTTTAGTATTTGCCATGCTCCCTGCGGGTTTTTTACTTATTTTTTGGCAAAATAGTTCGTTTTTGAATATCAAAACGCAGCCATTTTTATTTTTCTGTTTACTTATGTTGCTAGTGAATCTTCCAGTTTACTGGATTTCTACGGGCACTAGGTCTCGCTATTTATATATGTTTTATCCCTTTGCTACCTTCCTTTTTACGAATTTATACTATCAATTCCCTCCCACGTATGCCAGAATGATTTGGTTCAAAAAAGTCATTTATGGGATTTCGTGGTTGGTATTATTGGTGTTCTTATTGGCCTTATTACCCTTTGCTTCATTGCCCAAATTATATAATCTCAACAGCATTTTGATTTTGGCTCTAATTACTGGCTTGGTTCTCATCCTAGCACAATACAAAAGGCAATTCTCTAAACTATATCTCTTGGTTATGATTCTATTAGTTGTACGAGGCGTGTATGGTTGGATTTTGACAGAAAGTCGGGTGGCGGAGAGCAATGCAGCCATAGACAAAGAAATAGCCATTGAAATGGCCGAGCTAGTAGGAGAGGGAGATGTATATATTCTTTCGCCTAGTAAAATTTCATTTACAATTTCATATTATTTGGAACAACGATTAGGTGAAATTATTCCTTACGCAAATAAATTTGTAGTTAATGAATATATGATCGCCGAGAAAAGCATGCTGGTAGGGCAAAGAATTGAAGAATTGAAAAGCTTTGAATATCAGGGAAATACTTACCTGTTATTCAAAGCTTTAGGAGATTAATATTCGTTGATGCTGAATTCCACTCTTCGATTCAAACGTCTGGTGCTTTCGCTTGCATTACTTGCCATTGGGCTATTTCCGCCATGAGATTTGGTTTTGATTCTTTTCGAATCAATGCCTCTTTCTACAAGTAGTTTTTTGACGGTGATTACTCTACTTTCAGAAAGTTCTAAGTTTAGCTTTTCACTCCCAATATTATCTGTGTGGCCATGAAGCGTAATGTTGATATTTTCATTCATTTCTAAAAGATCAAATAGCTCATCTATAGAACTTTTGGAGGTTTCTATGACCACATCAGAGCTTTGAATGAAAAGTAGATTTGATATGACAATGTTTTTGCCAATTTCGATTTTGGTCAATTCGGCTTTATATGTTCCCTCATCTATTTTCAGTTCCGCCAGTTGACCTCTCCAACTTAAGTAACCTTCCGCGTTTACAATTGCGAATTGTCGGTTCGAGGCAGGAATACTTGTTTCAAATTTCCCAATTGCATTACTTTCGTTTAAGGTTCTTCCACTAATCTGTGGCGTACTTTCAATGAATTGCTTTGTTTGTGCATCGACCACAGACAACTTAATAGTTAGCATTGGTACGTTTGGCTTAATCTCGCTCTCGGTACGGAAAGTAGCCAATCCAATGGCGCTGGTGGCTGTAAGGCTTGGCTCAATACCCATCTGCTTTAGGTAAATATTCTTTACTACAGTTCCTTTAATCACATGGCTCAAGTCCAGCTCTTCATGTGAATACTCGTAGCCAAGTGCGCTTGTTGTAATTTTATATTTTGCACCTAGTTCTAATTGTGCTTCATACACGCCTAATTCCTTATTTGAGATTACACTACTCTTAAATAGGTTGTTATCCGAAAATCTCAACTCGCTTGAAATGGGTTCATTGGTATCGACATCCAATACTTGACCAATTACCCTGAAGGTAGTTTCCGGCAAAAATTCATCATCCATTTCTACTCTATAAATATCGCGCAAACCACCAATTGAGCCCTGATCTGAAACCATATAGGCCAAATTTCCTTCATTTGGGATGGTAAAATAGGCATCAAATCCATCAGTATTAATTTCCTCACCCAAATTGGCGGGTGCTGACCAATTTGTCCAAGAATCATCTAACCTTCGGCTAATAAAAATGTCTGAATCGCCTAGGCCACTATGACCGAAAGATGAAAAGTAAAGGGTCTTGCCATCGGCAGCAATAAACGGAGAGAATTCGTCTGACTTGGAATTTATTAGCTTACCTAGGCTGCTTGGAATAGACCAGGTATTATCGCCTTCATAAAAACTCACATAAAGATCCATTTCACCTTGTCCACCTAGGCGGCTCATCGCCATTATCATTACTTGTCCATTCGGTGAAATGGAATAGTCAACAAAATCCGCGAAATTATAAAGACTTTTTATCCTAATTGCTTCTGGTTTTTGCCAGGCTCCATTTTCTTTTCGACTCAGGCTTAATCCCTTTTTGTAGCTGTTATCAGTTTGATAGTCATTAATAAGATATAAAGTATTTCCATCAGAGGATATTGAGACCACACCATTTGGATGCTGATTATTGAGGTTTTTTCCTATATTGGTCGAATTGGCCCATACTCCATTTTGCATTTCTGAAAAATAAATATCCTGTTCATCCTTAGTCCCATAGAAATTATCAGGGTGGTTTTGACGGCTATAAAAGATTGTATGTCCAAATGGAGATATTACTGGCTTTACTTCTGCATATCTGCTATTGATATTTAAGCCAAGATTTACTTTTCGTATACCATTAGAAAATACGCTTGAATTGATAGATTGGTTTTGGACAAGGCCGATACTATCAAAATATAAACGGCCAATAGCAGGGTCGGCACTTGACGTAATGCCAATGGCATCGATTTCGGCATTTCCTTCTTCATAATATGCCAAAATGCTCAATTCAATTTTCTTTATCTCAATACTTCTTTGGTCAAGAGGAATTCTTAATACTCTATAATTATCATCAATTTTATACCCTCCATCATAGATAAGATGTTTTACTCCTTCTAGGTCATAAGCGATCACTTTATTCACCCGTCCTGGAAGGTAATTCTCAATGATAATAATCTGCCTGCTGTCAATAGCTTTATCAAAACTTACAATTAGTCGTCCAAATCCATTCTTCACAGCTAATCTATACGCATTTGGACTCGGTTGTCCATACGGCGAAGCCGATGGTTTGCCAATCACATTTTTGGCTCCACCTACATCATCACTATATTGATTGTATTGATATTCAACCTGACTTGCCCAGTGGATTTTATCTTGGGCATTCGATTGCAAAGCATTTCCAATGAATATCAAGCAGAGTGTCCAAATTTTAGCATTTTTCATCATATAAAATTGATTTAAGAGAATTGCTTAAAATTTAATTATTCTAATTTCCTACAGAATTAGAAATTCTTATTTCTACGCAATGATAATGTCAGAATCTGTTAAAAAATTGATTAAAAGAGTAATTTGTAGTTATTTTAACCATTTTGTTGGGATCAATTATTGTATAATTCTAATGTAGTGATTTGTATTAAGTCACCTATGTGGTGTCTATTGTTATTGATTATAAAAAACTTGTTGGATACTTAATCTTTGATAATTGTAAGTTCCACTCGTCTATTGAGCATCCGAGTTTTCTCTCGTCCGCTAGAAGCAATGGGTCTCGATCCGCCAAAAGCTTCTACTCTAACCCGTATTTCATTGATTCCTTTTCCAACCAAATATTCTTTTACAGCAGCGGCTCTTATTTGAGATAATTCCATATTCAAGATTTTATCTCCAATGATATCAGTATGGCCGCTCAATAAGATTTCCAAATTTGGGTTTTGGTTCAGAACATTAGAAATACTGTCCAATACGGGGAATGAAGGCGCAAGTATTTCGGCTTTTTGTTGCTCGAAAAGTAGGTTTGGGATACTTATGGCTCTACCCTTTTCTATGGGTGTTAAATATATTATCGTTTCGATTTCTTTTGTATCGTCATTGCTAAGGTTTATTTGGCCTTCTTTTACTAAATATCCTTTCGCACTAATTTTAAAATCCAATCCTTCTTTTTCGAATAAATCAAGTTTAAAATTAGAATTTTCAGTAGTATTTCTTGTATAAGCCGTTCCAGACTCCTGACCCAAAAGCTCAGCTATGGCATCCACTTGCAAAAGCTCCATGGTACTTTCATTATACAGCGTAGCTATAACGGTGAGCATCACGGGAAATGGATCTACATCTGGAAGGAGCTCTTTATCTGCCGAACCTGGAATAGTGGGCATTAATTCTTCAAGTTTTGCCAAAGATTTTTGGCTGGTCAACGGCTCTGGCATTGGCAATAGTGCAAATTCAAAGACCAAGTTTTGATTTGAGTTAAGTGCTACACTATCAATCAGAAATGATCCTTGCAAATAGCCAATCTTTTGGGTATTGACACGAATCTGATTTACATTTTCGAAAATCTGAAAAGGGTATATTTCATTTGCAGCACTCAATCTCTCATTGCTAATGGAATCAACTCCATATTGAATGGTAAGTAGATTTACATCTACTTCAATTGCAGCTTTACTAATCACATCTTTGAAAATGATGCTTGCCGCATTTGAAACAGGAGCGTTTGGTTGAAGAAATAAGTCGACCCTGATTGTGCTATCTGCGACAAGAAATACTGGTTCAGCTGAAAATGATACGGATTCGAAATTTGATGCATTGGCTGTGATTTCCATAGTTAATGCATTGCTAATTACCCTTTCAAACTTACCATCAATCCTAGTTTCAAAATTTGATGAATCTGATGCGTTCGTTTTCAAAATTACTTGAGCAGAAATGGGTAATTTACTCACTAAATTGTAGGTAGTCCCAATCAAAATATATTCACCCGGATAAGGGTTCCAATCGGGAAAATTAAGAATAGGTGCGGGTCTAAATTTTGGTTGAGTTAGGCCTGAAAGTTTTATTTCTTTAGTAACTCGCCGCAAAGCGGGAGGTAAGGGCTTTAAAGCTATATTGATTATCAAATCAACTTCCTCATCCACATTGAATCCTGCAAGCTCTATAACTTGCGGTAAATAGCCGTCCTTACTTATCTCAATAGATGCTGATTTATGTGTATTCAAAACATTGAATGCAAGAGGCCCAATTAATGTACTTGGGTCTAACTGTATGATCGAAGTTGAATCATTTTCATCAATTATAGTAAGTGTAGCTTTGGCTCCCGAAATGGGTTGCTTGGTCATTTCGTCATTAATGGCCAATGAACCTGCCATAGTTACAGGTAAACTAGATTTGATTGGAATCAATTTAAAATCTTGTCTTAGGATGGTATCCACTTCCGATTGATAGGGCCCTAATGGGAGCTTAAATGGTCTGTAGCCATCTGCGAATATATCAAGGCTGTAATTGGCCTGTTGGACCAAAATTGCTTGGAAACCGCCTTTATCTGGACTTGATACCAAAGCATTCCGAATACTTTTCTCGTTGGGAGATTGAATATTGATTTCAGCACTTATCGGCAATCCAGTCTCTGCATCAGTGACTATTCCTTCCAAGGTCACGATAGGATCAGGGAGAAACTCAGGTTTAATTTGGACTTCATAAATATCTCTTAACCCTCCAATGGAGCCTTCCATTGACACAACAAAACCTTTATTACTATTCGCTGGAATGGTAAAATATGCATCAAAATCTGCTGTATTCAGGTCAGGGCCTAAGTTTTGTGGTTCCGACCAAACCTCCCAAGAATCATCTAATCTCTTTGTGTAAAATATATCGCTTTTCCCAAAGCCTTTATGGCCTTCAGAGGCAAAGTAGAGTGTACGCCCATCTGGTGCCAAATAAGGTGAAAACTCTGCCTTTGTAGAATTTACTAGAAAACCCAAATTTTTAGGTTCTGTCCAAACGTCATTTCCCTGATAAAAACTAACGTATAAATCTTGATCTCCAACCGTATTCGCCGTTTCTATTGCCAATATTATAACATCACCGTTCACACTTAACGCAAAATCTAAATAAGAATTTTCATTTCTATAATTGGCTATTTTGATATTAGTGGGTTGTTGCCATACTCCATTAATTCTATCAGAATAAGAAAAGCCATTATTAAATGTCCCATTTGGAAAGTATTCGTTTATCAGAAATAAACGGTTACCATCTGCTGTAACTGATGTTGCTCCATTTGGATTCGCGGTATTAATGGGGCTGCCAATATTTATCGGTCTTCCCCACTCACCATTTATTTTTTTTGAAATGTAAATATCCTGAATATCACTAGTTCCTCCTCTATTTCCAGGGTAAAAACGTCTTCCAAAATATAGCGTATTTCCATCTGGCGAAATAATTGGTTTAGTTTCGTCGAAGCGAGTATTTAACCAGTAGCCAAGATTTCTTTTGATCTCCCTAGAGAGAAGCCTTTCGTATCTGGGGGTCATGCCAGTATTCTCGATTATCTGCTTTGCGATAGAAGGATCATCACTTTCAGAAATTCCAATGGCATCTATTTGAGCCCAGCCTGAGTAGGTAGCCGCATTTAATCGTATTTCAATTTTATTGAATTTTATATTTGTGGGCGGAACAGGAATAGAAATTACGTTAAAATCTTTAGCGTCTTTAAACGAGCCGTCTAGAATTACATAAGGTACATTTTGCTCATCAAATAGGGTTACCCTTGATATCCTCCCAGGATTGAAGCTCTCAACAATAATTACTTGTTTGATATTTTGTGCTATAGTATAACCTACAGTGAATTGTGCTGACCCATTTTCATTTTTGATTCTAAATGCTCGTGGGCTTAATTCACCAAAGGGGACGGCATCAGGCGCACCAAGCACCATTTGAGCAGACCAATCCTTATCTGCAAATGCTCCACTGGAATTTATAACAGACTCAGCCCATTGTATTTGTTGCGAGTGCGCACCAAAATTGAGAATAAGTATAAATAGTATGGATAGCTTTAATTTCAACAGAATATAATATCAATCAGATTTGGAACTTTAACCAATTTTTAACTACACAATTGCAAATATCTTGCAATTTATTTTTTTAAAGGGAAAGATAATATAGATAAACTCTAAAGTAAACCCGTTGGGTGAAATTAAGTGATTTGAATTTTAATATTGTTAATGTTCCTATCGAATATAAACTTGTTGATAAATTGAATCAATGTCAGGGCAGTTATTTTTGCTAAGATTCTTGTTTTGAATCCGCTAAAGGTTTTT
>JBDNFI010000089.1:0-10619 GCA_041689935.1 Cyclobacteriaceae bacterium | reverse complement strand
TAATTCAGTAATTCAGTAATTCAGTAATTCAGTAATTCATGGTATTAAATGATTTTTAAACCTTTTAAATTTTTAATGCGATGAATGCAAAATTCAAAATTGTTTCGTTTTTAGGTGTTTTATTGTGCACCTTATGTTTATCAGTCAATTCTTATGCTGGCTGGGATTATTATGCATCAGTAAGGGTGGATAAAATGAATGGCAGTACTTACATTGTTTTAGATTGTGTAAACTTGCCAGGTGACGACTGTAACATGGTTGGAGCTTCAATTAGGACGGATGTTTCCTTCTGGAATAATATTTTGTTATTAGTGAAAAGGGTCTAATAATTTTTATTCAATAAGCTTTATTATGATTAAATATAGTTTTTGCAAAAGGGATTGGTTGTTATCAATCCCTTTTTTCATGTTTTTATCGTGTAATTCTGGAAATCAAGATAAAGAGTTTGCTTACAGCGAATTTGTGGACTTAGATAGCTTCGAAGTAGTGATGCCCGCAGAGTATTTACAAACGACCGATTGGACTACATACAAGAAAGGGAGTCAGACTATCTTAGTGGAATACGGCTTATATGGCGAAGGAGTGTTCATCATCCATCAAGTGGACTTTAATGAAGAAGCTTATGTGAAAACCATAAGTATTCCGAAAGATGGTCCAGATGGATATAATTCATCAGGAGCATCTGTATTCATGAAAAGCGAAGATTCACTCTACTTATTCCCAATGGGAAGAGATTCGTTTTTTCTGTATAATTCATTGGGTGAAAAGAAACTGGAATATAAATATAACTCTAATAATTTAGATAACTATTATAAAAATGAATTTTTCTCAGGTATGATTTCCAAAAATGGGGTGCTGATATTACCTACTATAAATGATGTAAGGTATGACGACCCTGACTATTTCAAAAAGGTGACTCCTATTCAATCGTTCGATCTGAATACATCAAAATTTGTCGATAAGATTGAATATCCAGAATTTACTCATGGAAAGTACTTATCTCCTTTATCTGGCGCAACGGTATCGACCATAGATGAGGATCAATTTCTAATAAATTATAGTTTTTCCGATTCCATATATATATATAATGATAAAACTAATGTGACCAGCAGCTTTTATTGTGGGTCTGACTTTTTTGGAAAGCCTAAACTATTAGATAGGGTCTTTAGCAGGGATGAACGAATGGTATATGTTGTCAAAGAGGTTAATTATGAGTTGGCATTTTATCATAATTCCAAAATTTACCGCATTGTGAATCACATTAGCGCCAGAGACTATCGTGAAAAGTCAGTATTCGAAATTTTAAGTGAAAACCGTAGAGGTGTTTCACTAGTCGAGCTGAACCCAAACACTGGAGAATTGAAATACTATAAATTGCCGATTACAAAGTATTTCGTTTTTCAAGGCAATTTTCTTTTCGCGGGAGGCGTATCTATTCGAGAAGATGAGAATGAAACATACAGAAGGTTTTATAAATATACCCTCGAATAGCCGCAAAAAATCCTAAAGAAAAAGCAAAGCCGAACAGATCAATCTGTTCGGCTTTGCTGCTAACAGGGAGTGCTAACAATTACTCGATCACACGATCGATAATATGTACTACCCCATTGCTACCTTCAATATCTGCTTTCAATATATTAGCGCCATTTACGGTCTTGGATCCGTCTTCCAGCTTTTCAAACACCAATTTGGTACGGCTTTCGGTTTCTGCAGACATGCTGCCACTCATTATTGAAGAAGGAAATCTACCTTTTACGATATGATTGCGCACCAAATTAAAGAGCGTGGTTCTATTTTCTGGTTTTAGCAAATCTGCAATCGCTTCATCCCCTATCAGGGCAAATGCTTCGTCTGTTGGCGCAAACAAGATATAGGCTTCTGTATCCTGTCGCAATACCCAAGACATTCTGGCAGAGTCCAGCGCAACCATAAATGTGTTGATATTGCTTTCTTCCTTCATTAATTCATCGAGAGTTGGCAGATCTTCTTTCATTGCCGAACTTATTTCTACGAAGTCGGTATCTTCAGCTTGCTTTTGTTCGCAAGAAGTCATTCCAAAAGCAGTCATCGCGAATAGACAAACAAGTAGCGTTTTATTCATTTTATTCATTTTCATTTTAGCTGCAAATTTAGCTAAATTTTATCATGGAGCAATTAGCATTTCTCATGCCAATTTTCCTTTTAATGTTGCGCAAAGGTAGGGTTCAAAATTAATTATTAGGAAGATGGTTTTTTGTTTAGTTTCAATAAGCAATTAACGGTGTCTAAAAAACGGAATATATACGAAAAGAACGCTAAGGGAAGAAGCAGAGGCCGCAGAGAAGAAACTGTACCCTTAGCGAACTTTGTGTAAATCTTTGCGCGCGTAGCGGTTTCTAAAAAATGGCAATTGACAGCAGAGATTGTCAAATATTTGAACAATGAAGCCCACCAACGGCAGATCTACCTCCCGCTAACAGCGAGTTTTATAACCTTGCAAAATTATTTTGGTATGAGTCATCAACTTTCAAAAATTAGACTGAATCATCCTTACACGCTGTTTTTGAGCCCTTTGAAAAAATAAATGAAAATTTTTTAAACCATCCGACAAACAATCTGTTATTAATCCTTAAACTAAAATTAATAAGATCATGAAAAACAAAGTATTATCCCTAGTAGCATTGTTGTTGTTTGCTTCAACAATCGTATTTGCCAATGACGGCATCAAGAAAGCAAAAGCAGTTGAAAACGATATCGTTGATTTAGCTGTTGCAACCGATTTCCTTTCTACACTAGTAGCTGCAGTAAAAGCTGGCGACCTAGTAGACGTATTGAAAGGTGATGGCCCTTTTACAGTATTTGCTCCTACCAATGAAGCTTTTGCAGCATTGCCAGCAGGAACTCTAGAAGACTTATTGAAGCCAGAAAATAAGGCTCAATTAGTGGCTATATTGACTTACCACGTAGTGCCAGGCAAAATTATGTCTAGCGACTTGTCTAACGGACAAAAAGCGAAAACTGTGCAAGGCTCAGAAGTGGAAGTTATGATTATGGACGGCAAAGTTAGTATCTCAGGTGCTACAGTAACCACGGCTGATATCGAAGCGACAAATGGTGTAGTACACGTTATTAACAAAGTAATGCTTCCTCCAGCGAAGTAATTTTAAAAAAAGTTATAAATAAATAGGCTATCTCATCATGAGGTAGCCTATTTTTTTGCTTTTACCAGAAGGGTCTATTCGAAGCGCATGTGCTTTACCGATTCGCCAGAGTCACGCAACTCTTTTAATGCGTCAATGCCTATTTCCAAATGGGTGTTTACGAAGCTTTGGGTTACTTTTTTATCACTTTCGTCCGTTTTCACTCCTTCGGGAATCATCGGATTATCCGATACCAATAGCAAGGCACCATGAGGAATTTCATTGACAAAGCCCACTGAGAATATTGTGGCCGTCTCCATATCCACCGCCATTGCACGAATTTCACGCAGGTAGCTTTTGAACTCGGCATCATGCTCCCATACTCGGCGGTTGGTGGTATATACCGTGCCAGTGAAGTAGTCTTTTTCGTGTTTTTTGATCATAGACGACACGGCACGTTGCAAGCGAAACGATGGCAAAGCGGGCACTTCCGGAGGAAGATAATCATTGCTAGTACCGTCGCCTCTTATCGCAGCAATTGGCAAAATCAAATCTCCTATTTCAGTCTTCTTTTTCAAGCCGCCGCATTTGCCCAAAAAGAGAGCCGCTCTAGGCTTGACCGCCGATAGTAGATCCATAACGGTAGCCGCCATCGCACTGCCCATCCCAAAATTGATAATCGTGATATTTTCCGCAGTGGCAGTTTGCATAGGCCTATCCTTGCCTCTCACGTCCACACCAAATTTCTGAGCAAACATTTCCACGTAATTCTGAAAGTTGGTAAGCAATATATACTCTCCAAATTCATTCAAAGGCACCCCAGTATATCTAGGAAGCCAGTTTTCAACTATTTCCTTTTTTGTTTTCATTTTCTTTTCGTTTTGTGCGGGAGCTGTCTTCTCTTACAAATTCCATCGGTCATTCATCCGAGCTCCTGCAAAAGGACAAATTTTTGGGTTAATTTTGTATATGTTTGAGCTTAACCTACCCGACGCTGACTGCAAAATTAAGAAGGAAGAAGGGAAAGTCTTGATTTTTGATAGAATTCGTAAAAAATATCTAGTGCTTACTCCGGAAGAGTGGGTGAGGCAGCATTTGCTAGCCTTTTTTATTGATCATCTGAAATATCCAAAAGGCTTGATTTCGGTCGAGAGTGGTTTGAAGTATAATAAGCAAGCCAAGCGCTCAGATATACTGGTGATGAACAAAGCGGGAGGATATTTTCTGCTATGCGAATGCAAAGCACCTACTGTCAAAATTGATGAGAACACCCTACAACAAGCCATGGTCTACGCCAAAACCCTCAATCCAGATTTCCTTGTTTTGAGCAATGGCCTTACGCATTTGGTCTTTGCCAAAGAGCCCAAAAGCCAACAATGGCGGGCAATAGAAATTTTTCCAAAGCAAAATTATTAAACTCTCGGTTTAGTTTTATATCTTGCCTCTACTATATGAACAAGTTAAAAAAGATCGGATTCTTATTGGCATTTTTAGTGCCGATTCTTTGGTGCCTAGGCGTTTGGCTGGGTGGTTTTTGGCATTATTTCACGCCTATTTTTGTCTTTATTCTCATTCCCATCCTCGATTATCTGATCGGTGCCGATGCTCAAAATATATCCGACGATGTATTTGATAGCCTCAACAAAGACCAATATTTTAAATATCTGACCTTGCTCTGGGTGTTCGTACAATTGGGCATCTTGGTATATGCATTTTACCTTGTGGCAGCCAATGCCATTGCCGCCATATATTTGCCCGGCTTTGTACTGGGCCTAGCATTGGTTACCGGTGGCATTGGGATTACCGTAGGCCATGAGCTAGGCCATAAGTCGAACAAATTAGAGCGATTTGCTGGGCAAGTGCTCTATATGATGGTGTTCTACATGCATTTTCATATCGAGCATAATAGGGGGCATCATGTGCGGGTAGCCACGTTGGAAGATCCAGCAACCTCGCGCAAGAGTGAGACTTTTTATCAATTCTGGTTTCGCTCCGTGGTTGGCGGCTGGCAAAGCGCATGGGAGCTAGAGAAAGCCCGATTGCAAAAGGCCAATCTGAAAACATGGAGCGGTGCAAATATGATGATTTGGTACAGTATCCTCCCGCTTCTTTTTGTGGGATTCGCTACGTTGGGATTTTCGCTGTGGTTAGGAGAATTTATTTGGCAAATACCTGTGTTGTTTTTCGCCCAAAGTATATTGGCTTTTAGCCTTTTAGAGCAAGTCAATTATATAGAGCACTACGGTATTTTACGCCGAAGGAAAGAAAACGGACGATACGAAAGAGTAAATCCGCTTCATTCCTGGAATGCCAATCATTTGATCAGCAACCTATTTTTATTCCATTTGCAAAGGCATTCAGATCATCATACGTATGCAAATAAACGTTATCAAGTATTGGCGCATCACGATGAAAGTCCGCAATTGCCATCAGGCTATCCTGCCATGATATTGCTGTGCCTAGTGCCCAGCTGGTGGTTTCGCAAGATGAATCCGCTATTGGAGCGATGGGAAAAAACGCGGGAGGAGTATAAGATTCTATAAATGGATAGCTAAGGTTCAAATAGTCTTTGGCTGTTTGTGGGTGGGAGCACAAAAAGGAAGCGTAAAATCTCCAAATAATATTGATATTCAATCATTTTAAATAAATTATTTGGCTGATCTTTCTTTTAAAAATGTTCGTAATTCATAGCATTAAAAACTAAACTCATCCTTTATTTTCTTTTGTCTTGAAACAAAAGAAACAAAAATTCAAGGCTGAGGATCTTTTCCCTAAAATATGCTTCACAAATTGGCGACCCAAAGAAACTCGCTGCGCTCAAACAGTCTTTGGCTCTAGAAAGCCAATTTATTATGCATATTTCTTAACGGGAAAATCCCCTATGCATCTCCGCCGGCGCGGGCGCGTCGCCCGTGTCTCAAAGATTAATTGAACAGCAATGCCTTGTAAAATAGCTATTTATATTAACTAATATAAGCGTCTATTTCAGTATAGGAGACACACACGGCGCACGTGCGCTAGCATTAGAACTGATCAGAAAAACCATCATACTCTCTGAGGAACAACTTCACATTCAGATTTATTCGGTTTTTGATCTTGGGTGTCCCAGTGCGGAAGTCAGGAGGATTGGAGGCTATTTGAATACAAATGGTAGTGAAACATTTCTATAAGTTGTTGAATTCTATTATAAAAGAATGGGACACACGCGAAACGCGTGCGCCAGCGGTGGAAACTGAAGAAGGAAAAAGATAAGAATTTTTCGAATAAGGATTGGAGGCCATTTGAATAAAAATGGTAGTGAAACATTTCTATAAGTTGTTGAATTCTATTATAAAAGAATGGGACACACGCGAAAAGCGTGCGCCAGCGGTAGTATTCTTAATGATGATCGATTCTTTAACGCTTTATACCTAGTTCAAGCGTCCGCTTGGACTTTTTCAGTTCTAATCAATAGAGGCACTCATCCGTAAGAGATATAAGAGAATAAAAAAAATGCCCTCAGCAATTGCTAAAGGGCATTTTATAGACATGAAAAAGCAAATTATATTTTATTCTAAGTATTTAGAAACAGGCACGTAAGGCAAATCGAAAGCTTCAGCAACGGCTTTGAACACAATTTCTCCATTTACCACATTTAACCCAAGCTCTAATTCTTTATTTTCTTGGCAAGCTTTTACCCATCCTTTGTCTGCCAATTGTAAAGCATAAGGCAAAGTAGCGTTGGTCAAAGCAAGTGTAGAAGTGTACGGTACAGCACCGGGCATATTGGCTACGCAATAGTGTACTACATCCTCAATAATGTATGTGGGATCCTCGTGTGTAGTAGGCTTGCACGTTTCGATACAGCCACCTTGGTCTACCGCCACGTCCACCACTACTGTGCCTGGGCGCATCAATTTAAGCATATCTCTTGTCAGCAAATGCGGGGCTTTTGCACCTGGAATAAGTACCGCGCCAATGATTAAATCGGCCGCTTTGATCTGCTCTTTGATATTGTATTCGTTGGACATCATGGTTCTTACATTGGCCGGCATTACGTCATCTAGGTAGCGAAGACGCTGTAAATTCACATCCATCATTATCACAGAAGCGCCTAAGCCAGCAGCCATTTTAGCGGCGTTTGTTCCCACCACGCCACCACCAAGTATAATTACTTTGGCGGGCAATACACCGGGTACGCCACCGAGCAATATACCACGGCCTTTCAATGGCTTCTCTAGATAATTGGCTCCTTTTTGGATCGACATTCTCCCCGCTACTTCCGACATAGGCACAAGAAGCGGCAAAGAGCGATCCGTTTTTTCAACTGTTTCGTAGGCTAGGCAAACCGAACCTGATGCCACCATCGCTTTAGTAAGTGGCTCGCTAGAAGCAAAGTGGAAATAGGTAAATACTAATTGATCTTTCTTGATAAGTGGATATTCTACAGCGATAGGCTCTTTCACCTTTACGATCATTTCGGAGATGCTGTACACCTCCTCCATGGTAGGCAAAAGCTTTGCGCCGGCTTCCAAATAGTCTTCATCTGTAAAGCCGCTTCCCTCGCCAGCAGTAGCTTGTACATATACCGTATGGCCATTTTTTACGAATTCCTTCGTACCAGCAGGAGTGGCTCCTACGCGGTTTTCATTATTTTTAATTTCCTTTGGGATACCAATAATCATTGAATTTGGGATTTATAAGGTTGTATGTTGTGTTTGCTGAGCAAATATAAGGGCAAGCGCATCATTTTCAGTAAAATTATGTGAAAGGATGGCTGAAAAGTCTTCATGCTTTATTCAAATCCATCTTTTGCTTTTCATCTTGAATACTAAGCTTCTACCAATCCTGCTCTTCTCAGTAGGGCTTTTGGGTCGGCTTCACGTCCTCTAAACTTTTTGTAAAGCTCCATCGGGTGCTCTACTCCTCCCGCCGAAAGCACAAATTGCTTAAAAGCATTAGCTACTTCTTTATTGAAAATTCCTTTTTCTTTGAAATACTCAAAAGCATCCGCATCCAATACCTCTGCCCATTTGTAGCTGTAATACCCAGATGAATATCCCCCTTGAAATATATGGCCAAAGGATGTGCTAAAAGAAGTGTTTGGAATGGAAGGGACTAAACTCACTTCTCCCATTACCTGCTGTTCAAATGCTTTGATATCACCGGTATGGCCGGGTACTTCCCCATGATAGGCCATATCCAATAGGGCAAAACTAATCTGACGGAGGGTTTGATAGCCTTCCATAAAGTTTGCACTTTTCTTAATTCGCTCAATCAATTCCTCAGAAATTTTCTTATTGCTTTCATAATGCTTGGCAAATAGGTCTAAGCATTCCTTTTCGAATACCCAATTTTCCATGATTTGGGAAGGCAGTTCTACAAAATCCCAAAACACGCTGGTACCGGTCAGACTTTCGTATTTGCCCTCTGCGAGCATTCCGTGTAGGGCATGTCCAAATTCGTGGAAAAGCGTGGTCACTTCATTAAAAGTGAGCAGCGAAGGGGTAGTTTTACCGGGCTTAGTGAAATTACAAACGATAGAAACCAATGGTCTTTGCTCTTTGCCATTGCGGATACTTTGGCCTCGAAAGCTGGTCATCCAAGCGCCATTTCTCTTGCCGGTTCTTGGGAAGAAGTCTGCATAAAATACCGCAATATGTCTTCCATTAGTATCTTCTACTCTGTAAGTGATCACATCCTTATGGTATTTCGGAATGCTATTATCTTCTACAAAAGTGATATCATAGAGGGTAGTAGCAACAGCAAACACTCCATCAATCACCTTTTCCAATTGGAAAAACGGCTTGAGCATTTCATCATCTACTTCGTATCGCTCCTTTTTCAGCTTTTCGGCATAGTAGGCAATATCCCAACGTTCCAGTTGTTCGATACCGCCGATGCTTTTGGCAAAGGCTTGTAATTCGTCAAGCTCCTTTTTTGCTACGGGCAATGAAGCATCCAACAGATTGTCTAAGAAGGATTGCACCTTGGCAGCATCGCCCGCCATGCGTTCTTCCAATACAAAATGAGCGTGATTTTTATATCCCAGCAATTGTGCTCGTTCATGTCGATGGGCAACAATTTTATTGACTAGTTCCGAATTATCCATTTCATCTCCTTGGCTAGCGCGGCTGGCGTATGCTACCACCATTCTTTTGCGCAATTCACGGTCATCGGCATAAGTAGTCACTGCCATGTAGCTAGGAAAATGCAATGTGAATACCCATTTGCCACCATGACCAAGCTCCTCCGCAGTTACCGCTGCCGTTTCCAATGCGCTTTCTGGTATTCCAGTAAGGGTTTCTTCATCCTCAATCACCAATTGATAACTGTTGGTTTCGGCCAGCAAATGCTCTCCAAAAGTCAAGGAGGATTTGCCTAATTCCTTATCTATAGTGCGCAGTCTAGCCTTCCCTTTTTCATCCAGCATTGCGCCATTACGAACAAATGATTTGTAGGATTTCTCTAGCAATCGGCTTTCTTCCTTGTCCAGATCAAAGCTTGCTCGACTGTCCCAAACAGATTTTACGCTAGCGAATAAATCAGCATCGAGCAACACGTCATTGCCGTAATCTGATAATATCGGTGAAAACTCCTGTGCCAAAGCTTGCATTTCCTCGCTGGTTTCGGCTTCATTCAGGTTAAAAAATATCTCGGAAATTCGATTTACCCTATCACCAGATTGTTCGAGGGCTTCAATAGTATTTATAAATGTAGGGTCTTCCTTCCGAGTTTTAATCGCCTCAATTTCTTGTTTCGCTTCGGCAATGGCCTTATGCAAAGCAGGTAAATAGTGCTCTGTTTTTATAAGGTCAAATGGAGGCGTTTGGAATGGTGTTGAAAATGTATTTAATAATGGATTCATAAAAACATTGTTGATTTTCGGTGCGCAAATTACACAGGCTTATTTAGCCAACCAATACAACAACCATTATAGGGGATAATGTTCGAATTGGCGGGAGGATTTAGCAGTTTGGTGAAACGGACAAGTGAATTTTTTCATAAGCTGATTTTCTTAACCAGTAAATGTAGTAGAAGCAACTCAAAAAGAAATTGATATACTAAGGATAGCAAAAGTGTCGAGCGATATCCGTAAATTAGGAAACGCACAAGCAGACGCAATTGATTTAATAGTGCCAGGTGGGGTTGTCTATAATGGCCTTGTGGATGAGACAACTGGCCAATTTGATCGAGATGAATTTTTACTGTAGGCAGGAACAGGAGTAGTATTTGGGAGGGCTGGGGGCTGGTTTCTAAGATAGCTGCTAAGGGGGCAGGTAGTGCATTCAAGATTGCTCAATCGGGAGGTTGGTATGCAGGTTTCTTAAAAAACTATACTGGTAGAAGCCCATCTCAAATAAATAAAGGCATTAATACTCTGACTTGTCCTGAAATAGGTTTACACTAAAGAGTGTAAAAATGAGAGAAGAAAGTAAAGTCATTTTAGGACAATGGCGCAACAACCGATTGTATTTATCAGATCATGAGAAAAGGTTAATTCTAAAAGATTATTTATCT
>JBDNFI010000088.1:0-4108 GCA_041689935.1 Cyclobacteriaceae bacterium | reverse complement strand
GTTCCTTTATAGAATAGTTCAGCAGAGAATTAGGTAGTAAAAAAGTCAAGGATATTGCCCAATGTTGTTCCTTTTGGTTTCTTGAATAATTCTGTATATCCACATTTTTCGCAGCTCAAGGTTAAGAATCTACGATTTTGAATATCGAATATTCTGGTAAGAGCTCCACCTGTGGTGGCCATATCATCTGTGGTAAAGTGGTGATGTTCGCATTTGGGACATTTGTAGTTTTTGTGTTCCATATTACTCTTCTTTAGGTTTATTTTTCTTTAGTCTTCCAGCATCTTTCAACGCCTTATTGATAATATATTCCAATTGTCCATTGATACTACGGAATTCGTCGGCTGCCCATTTTTCAAGCGCAGCCATTGTATTCTCATCCGTGCGTAGTACAAATGGTTTTTTCTTAGGCATAATTAATACACTGTTTGTTCTTCATGTAGCTTTTGCAAAGCCAATTTCAATTCCTCTGGTTGTTGGGTACCTAGCAATAGCCTTTTGCCGTCCTTCAATTCCATAGCCAAGCCCATATTGCCACGTACATTTAGGGCTTTTCCATTTTTACCGATGCGGTATCCCCATCCTCCATATTCACCCAATGGGCTGTATTTTTTCACTTCAATACTCTTGAGCTCATTTTTAGAAATATGCTTCCACTTATTGACCATAGGAGGGAATCGGTAATGAATGCCGTTATTTTCCACCCGCGTATACAGCCTAACTGTAAGTAGTAGCCAGTAGATGGCGGAAAAAACTATAAAAGTGAATACTAGGGCAAAAATTAGTGCATTTACATCCGTTTTGGAATTCACATTTTCATTTCCTGTCAGGTTAATAATGGAGGAGTAAATAAGCCCACCCAAAATAGGGAAGGTGATTCCAATCATCAGAATCCATATCCAAGGCTGATTAAACCGCTGGTTTTCTTCAAAATATATTCTTACCATTTTTTTGAATTTTTAGGTTTATGATTGTGATAACTGAGTTTTTTCCAATCCATAATATTTCTAAAATTCTAATGGTTGAGTGTGCCCGTATTTATCACAGGAGTGGCAGATCTGTCTGAGCAAAGCACTACCATCAGATTGGTAACCATTGCCGCTTTCTTTTCTTCGTCTAAATCTACTATGCTCTTTTCGCTCAATTGTGCTAAGGCCATTTCTACCATACTTACTGCGCCTTCTACTATCTTGTGTCGGGCGGCTACGATGGCAGTAGCTTGTTGTCTTTGCAGCATCGCACTGGCAATCTCCTGCGCATAAGCCAAGTAACCGATTCTAGCTTCAATCACCTCAATGCCGGCGATGTCCAGTCTTTCGGATAGTTCATTTTCTAGATTATGATTTACCTCTTCCAGTCCGCTGCGAAGAGTGATCTCTCCTTCACCATCATCAAAATTGTCGTAAGGATACATGCCAGCAAGCTTTCTTACAGCTGCATCACTTTGTACTTTCACGAAATCGGTATAATTATCCACCTCAAAACTTGCCCTAAAAGTATCCTTCACTTTCCACACTAGGATCACTCCAATCAAAATGGGATTACCTACTTTATCATTTACTTTCACTCGCTCAGAGTCAAAATTTCTAGCTCTTAGCGAAATAGAATTTTTCGTAAAGAAAGGATTTACCCAGTAAAAACCATGATCCTTTACCGTGCCTTTATACTTGCCGAATAATACTAATACTCTGGAATTGTTGGGGGTGATAAAGAATAAGCCAGGCATTAAGATTAAAGAAAGTAAAGTAAAAATCAATAATATAGGTAATGCGTAATATACCGCTGCCCAAATACTTCCTCCGAGCATTGCGAGTAATAAAAACAACATAGGGTAACCGGAAATGGGTTTGGTTGATGTTTCTTGTGATTGTATCATGGTTATTGATTTGATATTAAAATGATATTATAATAAATCAAATAACGGAAATAATTTTCAAAAAGTTGTGCATCGCAGCGAAAAATATTTTGAGAAAATGATTTGTACATTTTAATTTCACATTTAGTGGCTAATTTGCAAATATGAGGATGGTAAAGAAATTACTGAGAGGGCTATTAATTTTAGCGATTTTATTGATAGCCGTTTACTTTTTAGGCCCAAAGCCTAGTCCAACAAATTTGAATTATGATATGCCTCCAGCTTTCGAGTCGGTAACAGCAGCATTGGCGTTTGTAAATCAGCGGGAGGGAGAATTACAGGAGGTAATACGGCCAGATAATGAAGCAAGGATTATTTGGGCAAATGATAGCTTGAAGCAAAAGACGAATTATTCAATTATTTATCTTCATGGATTTGGAGCGAGCCAAGCAGAAGGATATCCTGTTCATAAATGGCTGTCAGAGACATTTAAAGCGAATTTATTTTTGGCAAGACTGCCCGGCCATGGCAGAAGCGACAGCACCGCGATGGAAGGGCTGCATGCAGGAGATTTGATGGAGGGCACTTTGGAAGCCTTAAGGATTGGTGCTGCCATCGGCGATAGTGTAATTGTGATTGGGACTTCTACTGGTGGAGCATTAGCCCTTTGGGCATCGCCAAAAATGGAGACGGTAGCTGCCGTAGTTTTATATTCGCCTATCATTAGACCATACTCGGAGGCAACTTCCAAGCAATTGATAAAACCTTGGGGCAAAGTAATCATGACGCAAATGGCGGGAGGCAAATTCATCAGCCAAAACAGAGGTGATGGAGATGTGGCGCAATACTGGACAAGCAAGTATCATGTAGATGCATACGAAGCGTTGATGCAATTTGTGTATGCAGAAATGGATGCAGAAAAGCTCAAGGATTTTACCCTCCCGCTTTTTCTGGGCTACTACTACAAAAATGAACAAGAGCAGGATATGGTGGTTTCCGTGCCAGCGATGAAAGAAATGCTACATTGGATTGCTACTCCAGATGCTAAGGTAACTGAAATGGCTTTTCCCAAAAGCGGAAATCACGTAATTGCCTCAGAGTATAGAAGTAAGGATTACAAAGGCGTGTTTGTCGCAACAACAAGGTTTCTGTCTGAGCTGGGCATTGTGGTGCAAGACTCTAGCTATTTGAATAATTAATTGATGATAATCTGGAAATTATGAAAAAGATATTCTTCTCAATGCTGATATTGTTTGCCATGAATGCATCCGCCCAACAATTTGATTTCGACTTGCAAGGCCACAGAGGAGCCAGGGGATTGGCACCCGAAAACTCGATGCCAGCATTTATCAAAGCCATGGAATTAAAAGTAACCACGCTGGAACTTGACGTGGTGATCACCAAAGACTTGAAAGTTGTGGTATCGCATGAGCCCTGGCTGAATGCTGCCATTTGTTTGGATGCCGATGGAAATAGAATTGCTGCTGAAAAGCAAAAGGACTACAATATTTTCGAAATGACGATAGACGAGTTGCAGAAATATGACTGTGGAAGTATCGGTCACCCGAGTTTTCCTGAGCAAGTATCGGAGCCAACGGTGAAACCGCTATTATCTCAGGTTTTTGAAATTGTAGAAAGATATGTAGCCGAAAATGGGCTTCCACCGATCTATTATAATATTGAAATCAAAAGCACGGTGGATGATGAAGCGGGAGGATTACAGCCCGATATCGAAACGTTTACTCATTTGGTCTTCGAGACCTTTGAGAAGAGTGGAATAGAACCTGCTCGAATATTGATGCAATCATTCGATTTTCGGGTATTGCAAGTGTGGCATAAGAACACGGATAAGTATCCACTTGCGGCCCTAGTTTCCAATGCCAAGTCATGGCAAGAGAATATTGCCGATTTAGGGTTCACCCCGCAGGTGTACAGTCCCAACTACAAGCTGCTATCAGAAAGCAAAATCAAAGAAATAAAGGCTGCCGGAATGGCTGTGGTACCATGGACAGTGAACACCACCGAAGAAATGAGGGAATTATTGGAATGGGGTGTAGATGGCATTATTACCGATTATCCTGATCGGGCGGTTGGGTTGAGGAGGTGAATTATCCCAAAACCCTCTTTAAATAGTCCGCATTGGCTTTGGTTGTTTCCATAGGCGGGGCGATTGGGTAGCGTTCCTGTTCTAAAATGATATGCTTTAGCCCAGAAGTTTCAGCTATTCTAAGCACTTCTGGGATATTTAGGATT
>JBDNFI010000087.1:0-176962 GCA_041689935.1 Cyclobacteriaceae bacterium | reverse complement strand
GCAGGAAGATTTGTCTCCAAATTGCTTTTCAAAGGTTTTTCGGTCTAATTGAAGTAGTTTCATACGGGTGATTTTATACTCTAATATACTACTTAATATATTGATAAACAATGTTTAGTGGCCTAAATGAGTAACCCTATTTGTTTTTTTTGGGAAAACAAATTTTAGTTAATCATGAGAAAGTTTTTTTTATGTATGGTAGGAATTTCAATTAATTTCCTTTCAGCCAATTTTAGTAACTCTACTAACTCTACCCATTCATATGTTTGGAAGGGTGAAATTGTTAATGAGTTTATTGAATCCACATCAATCAGTAAACAAACCTATGAGATTGTAAATTCTATGGAAGATTTTGGGGATAACAATTATGTTGTAGTAGGTTGTACTTATGTCGCTCAATCCTATGATTTGCCGCCAACTGATGGTCAGGTGCCACGTAGGGTTTGTAATGGATGGGAGCCATGTAAAGAAAGAGCGGTTTATATTATAGATAACCAGGGTAGTGGCAACTGTTTCTTTTTTCCTGAATAATTAAAGACATTAATCGAAATGTAAAATTTATTAAAAATTATAGCTTTTGGAATAATTGAGACCGTTTTTTTGTCTATTTTGTTACCATATACGGCAGCTGTCAACAATCAGTTTTACTCTGTAGGAGATAAAATTTATAACGAAGCTATTCCCATTAATATTCAAAATCAATATAATATTCAATCCATAAGTAATGATGATGAAGGGTTATTTTGTAATGATGTTTGGCAAACATATTCTGCACCAATTAATGGCGTAATTTTGGGCAGAGTTTGTGTTGTAAATAATTCTTTTTATTGTCAATATACTTATTACAGATCAATTGATATAATGGTTCCTATTGAATGTTTTTTTAGTGTAGAGTAAACTCTAAATGAGAGTAATTGCTATTCTTTGGTCTTCCCTGCTATTCCTAATTAGTAGTTGTAGTTTGAACACTAATAATAAGGTCGATACGGACATGCTTGAAGTAGTGCCAATAACTTCAGAGGTTATTCCTGAGGGTATAGTCCATAAACCTGGCGTATTTATTTCTGTAGCCGATACTTTCCTTGTAATGGTAAGGCAAAATGAACCCATGATTCGAATTTATAGCACAAATAAGAACAAACTTTTGGGTGAATTTGGAAGGAAAGGTGGCGGTAGAAATGATTTTGAAGCGCCAGCTTTGATTAAATTTCCTACAGGGCAATCAAGTGAAAAGCCTATGGTTGCAATGTTTGACTGGTTAAAAGCAAGAGTGACTTATATTGATTTGTTGAGTTATTTTAATGGCAGCGATGATTTTTTATTCCACTATAATTTTCCAGTCCAACTGTTTGGAGGACCACCAGGTGGATTTTATACAGCGCATAAGAAATTCATGTTTGTAGGTCACAATTCTTTTAGTAAACAAGAAGAAATTAATCGATTTGCAGTTTTGAATATGGAAACAGGAGAAATAAATCTTATGCCATTGGCTCCAGGAGCCGATTTTCCTATTAATGAATCTATTGCCGAAGACGTTTATCGATCTCATGTTGCGTATAATGAAGATAAAAATCTTATTGCAGCAATCCCTTGGTTTTTGGGCAGAATTGACTTCTTTAATGAGGATTTGGAATTTCAGTTTTCTAGTGTTTACAGAAATCTAGATGATAATTTAGTTGCGTTATCAGCAGGTAAGATCGAAAAGAAAGGGCAGACGGTCCATAGCCTCCATGATTTTAAGGGGAATGTTCTTAGTTACACTTATACAAATGACTACCTATTTCTTCTATGTAATGAAGATAAATATGGAGATGTTTATGATGGGCGTTATTCAAATATGTATTTGAGAGTATTTAATTGGGCAGGAAAACAGATATCAGTTTTTAGTCTAAACGCAAATGTAAATTCTTCATTTTCATATGATTATATCCATCATCGACTTTATGTTTATGATTCTTTTAAAGATGATGATAATTTGATGATGTATGATTTGCCAACCTTTTAGTATTTTATCATGAAAAGGGAACTAGTTGTTGTTTTTATTTCGGCATGTTTATTTTTCGCATGCGATAGCTCCAAAGACAATGTTTTGTTGCCAGTTCAAGATCTTTCTGGAGTAGTTGTAAAAGAAGTAAGTGAGATTAATACGCCTGGAGTGTATTTACAAGTTGTTGACACTTTCTTAGTGATTTTTAGACAGAATGAGCCATTCTTTCAGGTGTATAGCACTAACTCCCATCGGCTATTGGGTGAATTTGGGGAAAGAGGCAGTGGCCCAGATCAATTCGCTTTACCAAATTATTTTCCTTATGAATCTGATTTCTCAGAACCAATTTATGCCATTTCTGATGTTGGTAAAATGCGTCTAACTTATGTTGATTTAGTGAAATATGCCAAAGGCGACGATGACTTTTTATCGCATAGTGCTTTAGGCGAAATACCAGAACTTCTTGGAACTCTAAGAATCCTTGTCGCACAAGATGGAGTCATTATTGGTGAGGAGGAGCAGAGTATGGAGGATCCAAAAGAAAGGTTTTTTATTTACGATGAAGTGAATGATGTCAAACTCAGTGTTCCCTATCTTCCAACGAATGAACTAGGCCTCGAGGGCTTCGAATTATACTCATCTTATTATAGCCAAATCACTTACAATAGTGAAAAAAAATTGATTGCGGCTCTTCCTAGACATCTGGGTCAGGTTGATTATTTTTCTACCAATGGTGAATGGCAATATTCAAATACATTTGATATTCCAAGTTCTCCAAATCAAATTAATTCAGTTGAAAATAAGGATGAGAGTTCTCAAAAATTTGTGGCTGGGAAAACTTATTTTTATGGATTTGCCGCTACAGATAAATATATTTTTGGACATTCTGTTGAGGAAGTTAATTCCAATGCTTTAGAGTTTAAAGCTCCTACTATTCTTATTCGAGTTTTTGATTGGGAGGGTAACCAAAAAGCTATTTTCAGAATTGCTGGAGACGATGAGACTTATTTTACTTATGATTCCATCCACCATCGTTTTTATGTTTACCACGCCTCTAGAGAGAAGAATAATCTAATGATGTATGATGTATCAGCTCTTGAATGATTATTTACAATAATCATTCTTGGATATCCTAGTTATCAATTGATTTCTTAATTGTTTTAAAGTCCTAAGAATTTGCCAATGACCAGTTGGTCATGCTTAAGCTTTTAATGCTGTTGCTTTGGATGGTCACTTCTTATAGGCTTTTATAGTGAAATTTTTTTTATGATTCTGAGTTATGTAATCAGCCGATCAAATAAAAAAAACACCTTTAAATGAAGAATAATTGCCGATTGTGTATTATATATATATATATAATTTATTTCTTTGAAGACCTGTTTCCATTTTAATGAATTAATTTTCTTAGACCTCAATAATCTTACTATCACCCTTTTCTAAAGGATATTATATACTGCATTTTTAAAAAGCTACAATGATTAAATACATTTTATATTTTCTTTCTTTTTTAATATTATCTTCTTGCCAATCTAATAATTCTAATACTCTAGAAAGTCATTTAGGTTTAGATAATATTCCTTTAGAGCTTTTTGGGCAATGGGATATGGAAATAGATAGTGTTACTGCTAAACATGCTATAAAATATCAGTATTATATTGAGGATGGAAAGGAGTATTATATTTCGTTGAACCATTTTGAACCATCAATACAGTTTTATTCATTAGATTCGTTTAGTATCGTTGATAAAATAATGCTTGATGTAGCCGGGCCATCAGGAATTGGAAACGTACTAGTAACACATTCTTTTTTTTATGTGGAAAATCTAAATTCATTCTGGCTGTATAACTATGCAAATCACAAGATTTTTAATTTAAATAGAAACGGTGAAATACTTAAAGTTATTTCTACGTTAGAGTCGTTTAATTTTGTGCCAGAAGGATACCACAACAAAAATCTTTGGGTTAAGAATGGATATTTATATGCAATTGGAAATATTATTTATAATGACAACTCAAGCATATTATTACAGGGTAAGAATGTAGATAATTTAGTCAACACAATAATGGTTTATGAATTAAGTACCGATTCGGTTACATTTACTTTTCCTCATCCAGATATTTTCAAAAGCAAGCCCATTTCGGTTCAGGACTTCCTTTATTATGTTGATTATAATGTGAATACAGGGAAATACTTAATCAGTTTTCCTTTTTTCTCAGATATTTTAGTTACTTCTGATTTTAAGAATCTCTCACCTGTTCCATTTGGTAAAACTGGCGTACCTGATTTATTTGAAACCTATCCAATTATCACGGATCAAAGGGCATTTTATCTTACTGCTGATCGCTACACGGCTGTGTATTATGATCCTTATAGAGAATGGTACATCAGGTTGTTTAAAGCAGGTATTCCACAGAATCAATTGAAACAAGAGGACAATATTTTATCTCCAAAGTCTAAGAAATATATTTTAATTTTTGATAAATATTTTAATCCTCTTTTCGAATGGGAGGTGACAAATCTTCGTTATTGGGATATATTTTTCGGTGAAAAGGGTATTTATATTGGTGAAGGAGGGGAGGATAATGATGAAGACGTGAAAACCTATTTAATATTTAGTCCAAAGACTCAATGAAAAGGTTCGTGCTAATTTATTTATTAGTCACCTCAATTGCCATGAGTTGTAGTGATAATACGGCAACAATTTCAGATTTTATTTTTGAGACATGTCCAGACCTTGCCGAAGTTGAAGCAGTTTTAATAATTCCTGGAGTTGGCTGTGAAGGTTGCATTGGAAATGCAACTCAATTTGCCCTTGATTATGCCGATTCTTTAAATTTAGGTATTGTGTTTACAAAAGTTGTATCCCTGAAAACTCTTAAATTTAGATTAGGGAATGATTTTTTTGAATTACCTAATGTAAAAATAGATACTTTTGATTTGTGTCCACTAGATGAAACCTTTTATCCTTCAATTTTTTATCCAAACACAAGAAGATTTATAGTAGTCTCCCCTGAAAACCCTAATACGTTAGAAGATTTGAAAAATTTAAGATAAATTATTATGAATATAAGATTATTATAAATTCACCATTCTAAATACATAAATATTTTAATTATAACACGCTATAGGACAAATCAGATGACTCAATGCTAGACCAATTGATAATAGAAGGATATCATAATTACCATTTCTAATAAAATTGGTAATTGTAGCATTATAATTTATGATAGGAATGCTAAAGTAAAAACTGAAGTTTGTTTCTTAACAAATTAACTCAATTTCCTAACTGTTCATTTATCAAGATCCCTATTATTATTTTGATCCCAAACTCTAACAGTGTTTAAACTGCTAGGCAGCTAAATCTCTCTTCCTTCCTTAACTTATTCGTACTACCATTAATTTATAATTCCTGCTCATTGAATATTATTTCAATGACTTTCTTTGTGGGACTATATTAAATAGAATCTTTACCAGCTAATCTGCTTCCTATGAATAATTGCGGGAGGAAATAAACCAAAAAAGCTCTACCATTCGGTAGAGCTTTTTATTGTTTTGGTTGATTTTAATCTCTATTTGGCGAAACTTACAGATCTCATTTCTCGGATTACCGTCACTTTTATTTGACCAGGATACTGCATATCCTTTTCTATTTTTTGGGAGATATCAAAGCTTAGTTGTTTTGCTTTTTCATCCGACACATTATCGGCATCTACCATTACACGAAGTTCTCGGCCAGCTTGTATGGCATAGCTTTTATTCACCCCGTCGAAGTTCAACGCGAGCGCCTCAAGGTCTTTCAGTCGTTTGATATATGATTCCATCATTTCGCGACGTGCGCCAGGACGTGCGCCTGAAATAGCATCACCTACTTGCACAATCGGTGAGATTAAACTCGTCATCTCAATTTCGTCGTGGTGAGCACCAATGGCATTACAAACTTCTGGATGTTCCTTGTATTTTTTGGCCAGTTCCATACCCAAAATGGCGTGTGGCAACTCAGGCTCTTCATGCCATACTTTCCCAATATCGTGAAGTAAGCCAGCTCGTTTTGCTAATTTGGAATTAAGTCCAAGCTCAGCAGCCATCGTAGCACAAAGCTTCGCCGTTTCGCGGCTATGCTGCAAAAGGTTTTGGCCATAAGAAGAGCGGAACCTCATTCGACCTACCATTTTGATAAGCTCTGGATGTAAGCCGTGAATTCCCAAGTCAATCACTGTCCTTTCACCAATTTCAATGATTTCATCATCGATGTTTTTCATCGTTTTGGCTACGATCTCTTCGATACGTGCAGGGTGGATTCTTCCATCTTGCACCAATCTGTGTAGAGATAATCTTGCTACTTCTCTACGTACTGGATCGAAGCCAGAAATGATAATTGCTTCTGGAGTGTCATCTACGATTATTTCTACGCCAGTGGCAGCTTCAAGTGCTCGGATATTCCTACCCTCTCGCCCAATAATTTTCCCTTTGATATCATCACTTTCAATATTGAAAATAGAGACGCAATTTTCTACAGCATGCTCTGTAGCAGTACGCTGTATCGTATTGATTACGATCTTCTTAGCTTCTTTAGTAGCAGTGAGTTTGGCCTCTTCAATAATGTCTTTGATATGCGATGCTGCCTTGGTTTGCGCTTCATCTCTTAGGGTATTGATTAGCTGTTCGCGGGCTTCATCAGCACTTAGATTAGCTACTTTTTCAAGTACGGCCACTTTCTCGGCGATGGATTTCTCTAGCTCTTCTTTCTTCTGTCCTACAATCTCGAGTTGTGCAGTTACATTTTCTTTTAAGCTGTCGATTTCTGCTTCCCTGCGTTTGGTTTGTTCCATTTGCTTGGAAAGCATTTGCTCCTTTTGTTTCAGCTTGTTTTCATTGGTCAGCAGAATATTCTTTTTCCTATTCGACTCTTCTTCAAATTCGCTTCTCAGTTTTAGGAACTTCTCTTTGGCTTCAAGGATTTTATCCTTTTTGATGGTTTCAGCTTCTTGATTCGCATCTTTTATTATGCGTTTTGCTCTTTCTTCCGCTTCTTCCTCTTTTTCTTTTCTTATTTTGCTCAGCAGGCTTTTGCCTACTAAGTAACCAATTGCCAAACCAATAATGGCAGCAATTAGCCCAATTATCATACTTTCGCCCATTTTAGTTTATGTTTATGGGCAGAAGAAACGACGCTAATGATTTAAAAGATATCGGCTACAATTTTACAAGGGATTGATCTAACAGTCCATTCAGCTCTGATAATTTGTCACTCAGAAATGCTGATTTTCCTGAAATAGATTTTTCGGCAGTTAATTTCTCTACAAGGCTATCAAAAGCCACCATTGCGAGTAAATCTTGCTTATCGTCTATTTTGAAACGAGATGCATATCCTTTCAACATATCATTGATGGTTTTGCATGCCGTCCTTATTTTGTCCTCATCCTCGGGTTTCACCTTCATCGGATACTCTCGGTCAAATATTTTAATTTTAATTGAAAGTTCTCCCATTCAGGTATCTATTATTTGCCAAGTTGTGCTATACAAAAGTCAATTTCTTTTATATAATCACTGATAATCTTCTTCAATTCAGTAGTATTTCGCTTTTCTGCCGGAATACCTTCTACAAGTTTAGCTAATTTCCACTTATTTTGAAAGTCATCCAATTTTTCACCCCTATTTTCAAGCGTATCTTTAAGTTTTATATTCTCACTTTCAAGCTCAGAAACTCTTGCTCTGAGGCTATTTTGTAAGTGCAATAACTTATGAAGCTTTTCTTCAATTTGAAGTACGGATGCGTCCAATTGTATTTCTTTCATTATTTTCTTATCAATGCCAGGAGGTCGTTTTCAAATAATTTTATCAATCGAGCCATCGTCTTGTCTATGTCTTTTTCGTTTAGGGTTCGTTCCCTGTCTTGTAAAATAAAACTCAATGCATAGGCTTTTTTACCATTTTCGATTTTATCGCCCTCGTATACATCAAATACATTCACTTTTTTGACAAGCCCAAACTCCTTTCTTCCTACAATTTGCTGAATATCCGAAAAGCTTACCTTTTTATCAACTACCAATGACAAATCTCTTCTTACTTCGGGAAATTTCGACACTTTCTGGAGCTTCGTGTTTTCATCAAATTGGCTAAGTAATTCTTGCCAGTCAATATCAGCCATAAAAACTTCTTCTTTAATTCCAGCCAATTTGCCCACTTTTGGATGCAATTGTCCTAATACAGCCAAGCTTCCTGCTGTATTCATCACGTCCAAGGCATACCCATACATAGCATTTTTGTATGGGTTTGATTGTAGGTCTCTTTGATTTAATTTGATAAGCACATTGCTCACCACTTGGTACAAATCATGAAAAGTAGCTTTTCTTTCTTTTTCGGTCCAGTTCTCTTCATTTTTATCACCCACTAAGTAAATGGTTAATTTCTCTCTCTCTTGATAGCTGCCATCCGCCAATTTTTTATAGGTTTTGCCGAATTCATATAGCTTCAAATTCCGCTGCCGATGATTGAGGTTATGCGCCAGTACTTCCATCCCTGTGAAGGCCAAATGCTGTCTCATCACACCTAATTCTTCACTAAGCTTATTCAGAATTTCAACGTTTTCATTTGGGTCAAATCCGTCAATTTTTTGGCTAAAATCTGGCTTTGTCAAAGAGTTGGTCATGATTTCCGAATACCCCATACCCGCCAAAATATTACTTATATCTTGCTGAAGGCGGGAGGAATCTACTTTTGGAAATTCTGCCAGAAATTCGGTTTGGTTTTTGGGTGCCAGCTCAATATTGTCAAGGCCGTAAATTCTTAAAATTTCCTCGATTACATCTACCTCCCTGCTCACATCTACTCTGTAGGTCGGCGATAGCACCGTAAATCCGGCCTCATGTTGATTGCTCAATTCAAAATCTAACCCGATCAGGATTCTTTGAATCTCCTCTCTTGGGAGTACTTTGCCAATAAGTCGGTCTATATTTCTGTAGCTTAGGTCAATGATTGGTTTGGCTATTGGGTTTGGGTAAATATCAATAAGCTCGGAAGCAATTTCACCTCCCGCTATTTCGCAAATAAGCGTTGCAGCACGCCAAAGTGCTTTGGTGGTCATTTCAGGGTCTGTGCCTCTTTCAAATCTAAACGAAGCATCCGTTTTCAAACTGTGGTAGTTTGCCGTACTTCTGATTCTACCCGGATGAAAACAAGCACTTTCCAGAAAGATAACACTCGTATTTTCTGTAACACCCGCATTTATTCCTCCAAATACGCCAGCAATACACATTGGCTCATCCCCGTTGCAAATCATCAAATCGCCCGCACTCAATTTGCGTTGTTTCTCATCTAAGGTCACAAAGGGAGTATTTGCTGCCAATGTTTTTACGTACACTCTACCAGAAGTAATTTTTGATTGATCGAAAGCATGCAGTGGCTGCCCAAGCTCGTGCAATACATAATTTGTAATGTCTACCACATTGTTAATCGGCTCTAAATCGATGGACTGCAATCTATGTTTGAGCCAGTCGGGCGATTCAGAAACCTTGACACCACTAATAGATATTCCGCTGTAACGGATGCTTCCCTCTGTGTCTTCTACAATTACTTCTAGCTTCGATTGGGTGGTTGCTTTTGGGAGATTTGGGATGCTCGGTAGGCAAATTTCTCTAGCAAGTACAGCTTTCAGATCTCTGCTTACACCCAAATGCGAGGCTGCATCGGCTCTGTTTGGGGTAAGCCCAATTTCAAATACAATGTCATTTGGCAGGTCGAAGTACTCTGTAGCGGCTGTTCCATTTGGCAGAGCTGTATTTAGCGCCATAATCCCAGCGTGGGAAGCACCCAATCCAATTTCATCTTCGGCACAAATCATTCCTTCCGAAGCTTCACCTCTGATTTTGCTCTTTTTGATTTTGAAAGGTTCGCCCGAGCTAGGATAAAGGGTGCTTCCTATAGTTGCCACGATCACTTTTTGACCTTTCGTTACATTTGGGGCGCCGCATACAATCGAAACCAACTCTGCCTCACCAATAGCCACTTTTGTAAGGCTTAGTTTATCTGCATTTGGATGTGGACTACATTCTATTACCTCTCCAATCACTAGGCCTTCCAAGCCGCCTTTTATAGGTTCATATTTCTCAATTCCTTCTACTTCAAGACCTGTGGCAGTCAGTATATTTGCAATTTGCTCAGGGCTTTCTTCGATTTTAATGAAATCCTTGAGCCAATGGTATGATATCTTCATGAAAAAAAATCAAAATGAAATTATATGCAAAAATAAGGATATTGTACGGTTGCCAAATTTCCAAGGCAAATTCATTTGAATAATAATTGCTACCCGAGATACATACTTTAATAAACGCCAGGTAAAAAGTCTTTCTCCCCAACTGAAACAGCTACTGTAATATGATTGCCCACTGGCGGGAGGGGGCAGCTAAATTCATCTGTATAAGCACAATAAGGATTATATGCCCTATTGAAATCTATAGTGATGCTTTGGTCATTTTCCTTTACCAAATCAATGTATCGACATGCGCCGTAGGTTTCTTCACCGGTAGTTTCATCTGTGAAAATAAGCATTAGTTTATTCTGAAATTGCCTGACCATCGGCTGGAGTATAAGCAATCTTTGCTGTTTGCCTTTCAGTATGAAATTGGCGTAGGCGTATTTGAGGTAGCGCTCTTCCTTGCCATCATTGGTGGGCAGTACCAGCAATTTGTCAGAATCTACGGCTTCCAGCCGAGCTTTTATTTTGAATTCGGGATTGATCTCAAAGTATTCCAAGGCTCTAAAGTCTGCTTTTTGAGCATCGCTTAATGGCGAAGTATCATTATACCGCATAAAACGATTTTTATCATCCCGCTCTGTATTGATTTGCGCTTCATAAACAGTATTGTCCTCTCTGCCAAACAGTGTGTAGAGTCCAATGGCTAGGACTACAAAAACCACCATGGCTACCAACCAGCTATTTTTTATCATAATATTCCTTCATCTGCAAAGCTAAAATATCCATTGTCCCCAAATATAAGATGATCGAGAACGTTAACCTCTAAATGTTTACCACCTTCTTGCAATTTTTTTGTGAGCGAAATATCAGAAGCACTAGGTTTGAGGTTTCCAGAAGGGTGATTGTGAACCAAGATTATTCCGCACGCAAGTTGTTCGAGGGCTGATTTGAAAATAATTTTCGGGTCAGCTACTGTGCCAGTAACGCCACCTCGACTGATATTTTCCTTTTTGAGTACCTTATTGGCTCGGTTTAGCAGTATAATCCAAAACTCCTCCCTATCCAAATCCAGCAGGTCAGGTTTCATTAAATCGTAGGCATGCTCAGAAGCAGTGATTTTCACCTTGTCTAGGCTGACACGAACCTTGCGCCGCTTGCCAATTTCAAGTGCGGCGATAATGGAAATGGCTTTTGCATCTCCCACGCCTTTAAATTTTTGCAGGTCTTTTACACTAAGTCGAGCCAAATTATCTAAATCGTTTCCTACGCTTTCGAGGATATGCTTTGCCAGATCTACTGCGCTGAGGGAGCGAGTGCCCGATCCCATTAAGATGGCAAGCAATTCCGCATCGGTTAGCACATTGCGGCCTTTATTTAATAGCTTTTCGCGAGGACGATCTTCTTCGGCCCATGAAGTAATCGACAGGCTTTTGGGAAATTCTTTCATTGCCTTTAGGGATTTATTCGGCAATGAAATTAATGAAAAAATATGGAAAATAAATAAATAAAAAATACTCTACGTGTGCAGAGCATTTCATTTCTAATATCTTTAGAATAGCTTTTTACAAACTATTAACAAAAGTTGCTAATTTCGATTTGTTATTTGAAGCTTTATTTCTGTGTATAATGTTCTTTTTAGCAAGCTTATCAAGCATGGAAGAAACAGTCTTGTATAGTTCTGTAGCCTCTGCTTTATCAGTGGTGCCTTTTAATCTTTTGATGAAAGTACGCGTAGTTTTGGCTTGATACCTATTACGTAGTCTCTTGGCGTTGTTGGATCTGATCCTTTTAAGTGCTGATTTATGATTTGCCATAGTATATGTAAGAAATTAAGACTCGTTCAAAATTGAGAGTGCAAATTTAAGGTCTTTATTCATATCGGCAAAATATATTTCAAAGATTTATAAATAATATGATTGATAAATATGAATTCGAGTAAATTTCAGACAAAGTTAATGAGTTTTTTCGCAATTGGGTTTTTATTGATAATCCCCATTAACGGGCATGGATGGGGCTTTTTTGCGCATAAGCTGATCAATCGGCAGGCGGTTTTTACCCTCCCGCCTGAGATGATTCCTTTTTTTAAAAAACACATAGAATATATCACCGAGAATGCTGTAAACCCAGATCGAAGACGATATGCGGTAGAAGGGGAGGCTCCAAGACATTTTATTGACCTAGAAAATTTTGGAAATCAGCCTTTTGAGCATTTGCCAAAAAGATGGAATGAGGCCGTCGAAAAATTTACAGTAGACACCTTAATGGCGCATGGTACAGCTCCTTGGAATGTGTATCGAGTGTTCAATCAACTGACCAAAGCTTTTGAAAATCGAGATGTTGGCGGTATTCTTCGATTTGCCGCAGATTTAGGCCATTATATTGGTGATTTGAATGTGCCTTTGCATACTACAGCCAATTACAATGGGCAATTGACCAATCAATACGGTATTCATGGATTTTGGGAATCTAGATTGCCCGAGTTGTATGCGGATGAATATGACTTCTTTGTAGGAAGGGCAAATTATGTAAATGATCCCACTGAGTATATATGGCAATCGCTAAAGGAAACAAATGCTGCTTTGGATTCGGTGTTAAGCTTTGAAAGAGAGTTGACCGAAAAAATTGGTGAATCCAGAAAATGGGGTTTTGAAGATAGAGGGCAAATGACCGTCCGCGTTTATTCAAGGACGTTTTCACGGGCATATCACGACATGCTTGGTGGGCAGGTTGAGCACCGGATGAGAAAATCCATAAAGATGATTGGTGATTTTTGGTACACGGCATGGGTCAATGCAGGTCAGCCAGATTTGCTAGAACTGGCTGGATATACCATGGATCCTCAAACCCTTAGCAAAATGGAAAAGGAGCGGGAGGATTGGGAAAAAGGGAAAATTAACGTAAGAGAGCATCATTAAATCCGGTGTTTGTTATCGGCAATTTCCTTTATTACACGTTTGTAAATCTCATTTGCTATCTCTTTGTCTCTTGCTTCCCCGAAGTATTTTCCACTGGCATTATGAACCATTTTGGCATGTATGGTTAATGTTTCCTTTTGCTCATCGGTAATGAGAATCTGCCCCATTTTTTCGAAAACTTGCAATAATCGTATGCAAATAGCTTCCGTACTGCTTCCATTCTGCCTGATTTGGTCAAAAGCGGTATTGAACATTCCCGTAAACGAAAATGGTTTTGCAATTACTCTCAATTGTTCTTCATTATCCATATAGATATTAGGCGGAAACTGCCTCAGGGCGATGATAGAGAGGGCAGAGCTAAGATGATCAATACAAGTAATGGCAGTGGTCGGGTCATTTATGCCTGGAGATAGCGCACGTACGGCGATTTCAACTAGCTGATCTATGGAATACTCTAAGTCTTGATCGGAGGTTTTTTGCTTGCCTACAATCACATAGCTATTTAGCCGCGTACCGATATCTAAATTTGCCTGTGCAGCTTTAACTGTTAAAATATTGGAGCCCATCATTTGAAAATCGCCCGGCATCAATTTCAATTCAATAATTAAATCCTCTTTTTGGGCAATAGCAACTAAGCCTTCGTAATCTACTGCTTGTAAATAGCCACTTTTGAAGGAAGTAATTTGCTGCACATTAGAATGAGATTCTTCGTTGATGGTAAGTAATGTGTTGCGGGAAAACTTTTTTTTATCTGAAATTTCCACACTTTCGGGAAAACTTCTGTCTATAGCTCTTTGGAGGTCGCGATAGGCATCCGCAATCACATAATCTGCTTGGATGGAAGCGGATATGTAGTGGAAAAAAAATATAAGCACGCCTAAGCCCAATATCGCAAGCAGCATGGCAAAGGCAATCGACAACCTTGGAATAAAATCCAGATCATCTGTGGAGCGAATGGCTTGAATGATAAATGGACAATAAATAAACGTGGAAATATAAGTTCCAAGGACGAATTGATTTCCTAGGTCTTTCATGAACTTACGTAACAGCCGCGGGCCAAACTGGCTAGAAGCGAGCGTAAGTGCGACTATAGTAACGGAAAAGGAGACACCTGCGACCCCAATCATTGATGAGGAAATAGTAGATAGGAGCGTTCTGGCACCATCAGCACCACCTGTGTATAAGTAACTGCTAATCTCACCGATGGCGTCGTTATCTAATTTATCTACCCAAATTAAGAAATAGGCAGCAAGAATTGCCGCAATACTCGTAATGGCAGGAATAAATGCAAAGCTAGATTTAATAAACCCCCAAGTAATTTGAATTTTGGCCTTTAAAGTTCAATTTAAGGTCTCTTAATGGAAGAGAGCAAAAATGAGCTAACAAAAAAAATTTCTGGTCGGCAGATGCGGCATATTCCTTTAAGGCATTAGAAATTCGTTTGAATGTGGCTGTAAATACCGCATCACCTGCCCACCAAAGAGTAATTCTGCCGCCTAATACATTTCAACCGAAGGAGTGGATGATTCCTAATAAATTTTCTCTAGCATGAGTGAAAAGTTAGCATATCTAATTGCTACGGCTTAAAAAAATATAGCCTTGAATTACAAGGCTATATTGGATGAATTTGTACTAGTTTATGCTTTTATATCGAATTCGTTTTGGGCTAATATCACCAAGTCGTTTTTTCTTGTTCTCCTCATAGTCTGTGTATCCACCTTCGAACCAGTAAACTTGAGAGTCGCCTTCGAAAGCCAAAATATGCGTGGCAATTCTATCTAAAAACCATCTATCGTGGGAGATGATCACCGCACAGCCAGCAAAGTTTTCGAGGCCTTCTTCCAAAGCTCTAAGTGTGTTTACATCCAAATCGTTTGTAGGCTCATCCAGAAGCAATAGGTTTGCTCCCTGTTTTAGTGTTACGGCCAAATGCACACGATTTCGCTCACCTCCCGATAGCAATCCTACTTTCTTTTCTTGGTCTGCCCCAGCAAAGTTAAACTTGCTCACATACGCTCGGCTGTTAATTTGCTTACCTCCCAAATCGATTAGTTCGTTTCCTCCCGATATGGTTTCCCACACCGATTTGTTTGGGTCTAAGTTGTCATGACTTTGATCTACGTAGCCAATTTTCACCGTTGGCCCGACATCAAAAGTGCCAGAATCAGGTGTTAATCTGCCAGTAATCATATTGAATAAAGTGGTTTTACCAGCGCCATTGGGACCAACTATACCCACAATACCCCCTTGAGGAAGAGAAAAACTAAGATTTTCATATAGCAGCTTTTCGCCAAAGCCTTTGGAAACGCCTTCTACTTCTAGCACCTTGGCACCCAATCTTGGTCCAGGCGGAATAAATAATTCCAGCTTTGCTTCTCTTTCCTTATTATCCTCGCTGATCATTTTATCATAGGCATTCAATCTAGCCTTTCCTTTAGCCTGTCTAGCTTTTGGAGTCATCCTTATCCATTCCAACTCTCGCTGCAGTGTTTTTTGTCTTTTCGACTCGGTTTTCTCCTCATCGGCGAGGCGGGTTTGCTTTTGATCTAGCCAGCTTGAGTAATTTCCTTTCCAAGGAATTCCCTCTCCTCGGTCTAGTTCTAATATCCATCCAGCTACATTATCGAGGAAGTATCTATCGTGGGTCACAGCGATCACAGTGCCTTTGTATTGTTGCAAATGCTGCTCTAGCCAATGCACAGATTCTGCATCGAGGTGGTTGGTAGGTTCATCCAACAGCAGCACATCTGGCTCTTGCAATAGCAGGCGACAAAGTGCCACCCGCCTTTTCTCCCCTCCAGAAAGTGTGGCTATTTTCGCATCGCTTGGAGGGGTTCTTAGCGCATCCATAGCTCTCTCTAGCTTTGTGTCAAGCTCCCAAGCATTCAAATGATCTAATTTTTCCTGAACCTTTGCTTGCTCCTCTATTAGCTTATCCATTTTATCTGGATTGTCTAAAATCTCTGAGTCTCCGAATTTCTCGTTTATTTCTTCAAATTGTTTCAAAAGTGCCACCGTTTCCGCTGCGCCTTCTTCTACGATTTCTTTCACCGTTTTTTCTGGGTCTAGAGCGGGTTCTTGCTCTAGCATCCCTACGGTGTAGCCAGGTGAGAAGACTACCTCACCGAGAAATTCCTTATCAATGCCAGCAATAATTTTGAGCAAGGATGATTTTCCTGAGCCATTGAGGCCCAAAACGCCAATTTTGGCTCCGTAAAAAAAAGATAAATAAATGTTTTTCAGTACTTGTTTCTTTGGAGGGTAGATTTTGCTGACCCCAGCCATAGAAAAGATGATTTTTTCGTTCGACATAATTCCTTTAATCGTTTAGGGCAAAGATGCAAAAAATTAAAACGTGGTGTTTGGTAGCTGGTAATTAATTATTTTCGCGCCTAGTAAGGTTTTATTCATTCATTAAAATAATTGTTTTGGAGCATCCTCATGGATATATAAAGGACGGGAAATTATTCAGAAATGCATTTTTGGAATTTCCTGACAAAGAAATTGCGCTCGTGGAAGACGGGATAGAAATTGACTTTTCTCTTTTCGAAGGGGCTTTTGCCAGTCTTTTAGCCAAGGTGGAAGAATTGGAGAAATTGATTGTTGAGGCTCAAAATAAGGGTTCTTTTCTCATCAAACTCCAATATATGAAGAGTACGATGCCTGAGCATGAAGGGCTTGGCGATTTTGCGGCTCTCTACACCAAGTTGCAGCAATTAGAAGAATATTTAGAAGGGATTATTACCTCCAATAGAGCTAGAAATCTAGATATAAAAAGAGCACTGCTTGCAGACACTGAAGGATTGAGGGATTCTATAGACTGGATGGGAACTTCTGAAGCAATGAAAGAATTGCGCATGAAGTGGATCAAAACTGGTGGAGTAGAAGCAGAATTTTCGGAGGACTTGGAGTTAAAATTCAAGCATGCGATGGATGTTTTCTTTCAACGAAAGTCCAATTTTTATGAAGAAAAAAGAAAAATAAGTGCGCAGTCGATTGCTAACTATGAGGCAATTATTGAGGAGGCAAAAGCTCTTAATACTGCGATGCCTGAAAATGGCCATGAGGAAAGCTTAAAATTGATTGAGAAGTGGAAGCAGCAAGCAAGTATTCCCGCTTCGGATAGACAAATACTTTGGGCTAATTTCAGTGGATTACTTGCGCCATTTATGCGCAAAAAGAATTCAACTAGGCAAAATGCCAAAATAGGTGCAAAACCTTTTGCAAAAGGAGATATAAAGGATAAGAAGGCTATAAATGATGCGCTGAGTTCATTGATAAATGAATTCCCTGATACTGCCGAAAAACAATTAGAAGACCTTATTACAAGATCGAAAAATAGCGGGAGGGTAAGCAGCCCAGAGGGTAGAGCCTTGCAAAAGGATTATTTATTGTCAGTAGATATACTACGCGAAAAACTTTTTCTGAATAGACTAGTTCAATCCAAAACGCGTGGGTATTCAGATCTTGAAAAATTAGAGCAAAGGAAAATCCGATGCAAATTTATAAAGGAGTTATTAAGTCGAGATCAGAAGGATTTCGATGTTTTTAGTGAAAATCTTGAAAAAGTAAACACGATAAGTAAATCATCAGACCAAATGATGACGAGGAAACTGGAATCCTTCAAAAGGAAAATTGAAGCAAAAAAATGGCTAATGGAGGAAATTCAGCGTGAAATTAATCTTAGCTGAAAAAATACTTGGTGGATGTTTTAGATTTTTTCTAAATAATCTTTCGATAGAGCCCAATGTTTCTCATAAATTCAGTTATTATTGCAAAATTTTTCTGAAAGGGCTTAAAATAAGCCAAATGAAGAATTAATCGAATTTGAAATTTTAAATAAGGAGGTAAAAACGATGTACTGGACACTTGAGCTTGCATCATATTTGGAGGATGCTCCCTGGCCCGCAACCAAAGAAGAGTTAATTGATTACTCTATTCGCTCTGGCGCACCTTTGGAAGTAATTGAAAACCTTCAAGAGTTGGAGGATGATGGACAACCCTATGAAAGCATAGAGGAGATTTGGCCTGACTATCCAACAAAGGATGACTTTTTCTTCAACGAAGACGAATATTAATGTAAAAGCCGGAATGCTCCGGCTTTTTATTTCTTTTCCATCATTAGCGCTTCGGCAATGATAAGGTCTTCTGCTGTGGTAATTTTAATATTCTTATAGTCCCCTTCGGATAGCGCAATCGTTCGCCCTAGGCTTTCTACGACACTTGCTTCATCGGTAAAAGTGTCTTTTTCTTCCTGCAAAAAGGCAGAGGTTAATACCTCTGACATAAAAACCTGCGGAGTTTGAATCAAATAGAAATTTCTTCTATCCCTCGCCTCGCTATTCGCAAGGCTTCCTTCTCTTATAGAATCACTTAATGGTACGGCAGCTACTCCACTTCCATTTTTAGCGGCACATTCATAGGCTTTCCAGATCACTTCTGAGCTTACCAATGGTCTAGCTCCATCATGTACTGCAACCAATTCGTCCTGTCTAATTTCAGCTAAGCCATTGCGAACGGATTGGAACCTCGTTTTTCCTCCCGCTACTATTTCTACACGCGCTATAAAGGAATGTTCTTTGCAAAGGACTTTCCAAGTATCAAAATGCTCGGCTGGCAATACTAATATAATTCTGATATCTTCGTATGCTCTCAAAAAGCAATTTATAGTATGCATTAAGAGTGGTCTGCCTTGTAATTGCATAAACTGCTTAGGCGTTTGTGATTGCATACGGCTACCACTTCCTCCCGCCACTATTATCACACTCTTACTATGCTTCTCCATTGTTGGTTTATGCTATATATTCAATCTCTCGCAATTTATACTTATTGAGTGGAATCCATTGCTTTTTCTTGATACATACACGAATGAATGAGGCATAAAAAAAGGGCCATAAGCCCTTTTTCATAAATAAAATATACCTTACAGAATTAGCATTGCATCCCCATAAGTGAAGAAACGGTACTTTTCTTTGATAGCTAGTTTATATGCTTCTGTTACCAAATTATATCCGCCAAAAGCTGAAGCCATTATCAATAATGTGGTTTCTGGCAAATGAAAATTAGTAAGTAAGGAGTCGCAAATTTTAAAGTCATAAGGAGGATAGAGGAATTTGTCTGTCCAGCCTGAATTGGCTTTCAATCTGCCGCCCGCCGAAACTGAAGATTCTAAAGCTCGAAGAGTTGTTGTGCCTATTGCGCAAACTTTCTTTCTCGCCTCAAGTGATTCGTTTACTTTATTTACGGTGACTTGTGGAACGTCAAAATTCTCACTGTCCATTTTGTGTTTTGTCAAATCTTCCACATCTACCGTGCGGAACGTTCCTAAACCCACATGTAAAGTAACTGGCGACATTTTCACGCCTTTGATTTCCATTCTCTTAGCAATTTGCCTTGTGAAATGGCGACCTGCTGTAGGTGCGGCTACAGCTCCAGTTTTAGCTGCAAAAATGGTTTGATACCATTCGCGATCTTCTGGTTTTGCGTCTCTTCTCAGTTGCTCTTTCGGTATTGGAGTTTCGCCCAGTCTGTCAATCATTTGGTGAAAATCATTCTCATCGCCATCGTACAAAAAGCGAATCGTACGTCCTCTCGAAGTAGTATTGTCAATTACCTCAGCAACTAATTCACCTTCACCAAAATAGAGCTTATTTCCAACCCGGATTTTCCTAGCTGGATCTACCAATACGTCCCAAAGTTTCATTTCCTTATTGAGCTCGCGAAGTAAGAAAACTTCTATTTTCGCACCAGTTTTCTCTTTATTACCATACAACCTGGCTGGAAAAACCTTGGTATCGTTGAAAACTAAAGTGTCGCCTTCATCGAAATATTCTACAATATCTTTAAAAATGCGATGCTCGATTTTACCAGTACTACGATGCAATACCATCAGACGGGATTCGTCCCTGTTTTCGGTAGGAACTTGTGCAATGAGATTTGAGGGAAGTTCGAATCTAAATTCAGATAATTTCATAGGAGCTTCTTCGACCGTTTAAAATAGCTTGCAAAATTAGGTAAAAAAAAGTCTTCTTCATAACTAATTGTGGCTTTTAATGATTGGGTGCAAAACGTGGAATTCATAAGCTGCAAACGAGTGAATATGGATAATTGGAAAAATTGGCCACCGCTTATCCGTAAAAGTTTCCATTAATGAGTGATAAAAATCTTTCCAACAATATGCGTTGAATTAAGGCAAATCAAAGTGTTGTTTTGTGTCTAATTAAATTTACTGCGGTGTTCGTACTACGACAGATATATGAGAGTTTGAAATTTGCGGGAGGAGCTCTCCGTGCAAATGTGTTGCGAACGGTATTGTCCCTTTTGGGCGTTACTATTGGTATATTCGCAATTATTGGCGTGTTTACTATGGTCGATTCTTTAGAAAAAAGTATTAAGGAAAGCTTCTCATTCTTAGGTGCCAATATACTTACCATCGACCGTTTTCCGTACGCTTTCGATAATCCAGATTTTCCATGGTGGGAATATTTCAGAAGACCTGCCCCAGATACGAAAGAATTTGATTTTCTACAAGCAAACCTTAAAAGTGCTTCAGCCTTAACTATTTATGCAAGCAGAAACACACTGATAAAGCAAGGGAACAATAGTATCTCAGGGGAATTGACAGGAGCCTCATTCGACTATCAGGATGTGTATGATATGCCAATAGAAAAAGGCAGATACTTTACCCAAATGGAATCTGACGGAGGCAGGAATGTAATAATCATTGGTGTTAACCTCGTTGAAACGCTTTTCCCTTTTCAGGAGCCAATTGGCAAGGAATTAAAAGTGAAAGGGCAAAAATACACAGTAATTGGAGTTTTTAAACGAGAGGGAGAGGGCTTCTTAGGAGTATCTTCCAAGGATGACGCAGCTTTTATTCCATTTAGGAGTTTTCAAAAGATCTATACTACTCGAAGCAGATTCGGCGTACAGCCCAACTTGGCAGTGAAAGGCAAAGAATCAGATATTGGATTGGTGGAGTTGGAAAGTGAATTAGCTGGAGCTTTACGCAGCAGTCGTGGTTTGAAGCCTAAGGATAAAAATAACTTTGATCTCAACAGACCAGAAGCCATCGCGGATGCTATCGGTTCAGTGTTCGACGTAATTGGCGTGGCTGGCTGGGTCATTGGCGGGTTCTCTATTTTGGTAGGAGGGTTTGGTATCGCCAATATCATGTTCGTATCTGTGAAGGAGCGTACATCGATGATCGGGATACAAAAGTCACTTGGTGCCCAAAATTACTTTATTCTATTCCAATTTCTATTTGAAGCAATTTTCCTAAGTTTAATTGGCGGATTTGGTGGAATATTTCTTGTCTGGCTGATTACATTTATTCCGTTCGGAACCTTGATAATAGGCCTTTCAATGGAAAATGTGCTATTAGGATTAGGCGTATCGATCATTGTGGGAACAGCCTCTGGAATTGTGCCAGCTGCTATGGCAGCAAGATTAGACCCCGTAATTGCTATTAGACAATAGACCCAAAAATTTAAATAAAAGAATGCCCAGATGATTTAATTCGTCTGGGCATTTTTTATTAATAAGGTGTATTTTTTCTGATGTTAAGCTTCTGTTTTCACCACTTTTCCAGCAACTTTATCTCGAATTTTCTTTTCAATTTCGTCCGAAAGCTCAGGGTTATCTTCGAGTAAGGTTTTTACAGATTCCCTGCCTTGTCCCAGCTTGTTGTCACCATAGGAGAACCAAGAACCTGCTTTCTTTATCACCTCAAGTTCGGATCCAAGGTCGACAATCTCACCTACCTTAGAGATGCCCTGTCCATACATAATATCAAACTCAACTACTTTGAAGGGAGGAGCAACCTTGTTTTTCACCACTTTCACACGAGTTCTATTGCCTGTGATATTATCGGAACTTTCCTTAATTTGGCCAATACGACGGATATCTAGTCTCACAGAAGCATAAAACTTCAAAGCATTCCCTCCAGTGGTTGTTTCTGGATTGCCAAACATTACGCCGATTTTCTCTCGAAGCTGATTAATGAATATACAAGCACAACCAGTTTTGTTGATCGTACCAGTAAGCTTTCTTAAGGCTTGGGACATCAAGCGAGCCTGAAGACCCATTTTACTATCGCCCATCTCGCCTTCGAGTTCACTTTTTGGCACAAGCGCCGCTACCGAATCTATTACGATGATATCAATAGCGCCTGAACGAATAAGGTGTTCAGTAATTTCCAAAGCCTGTTCACCATTGTCTGGCTGGGAGATAAGTAGGTTTTCCGTATCAATTCCCAGCTTTTCAGCATAGGCTTTGTCAAATGCATGCTCAGCATCTATAATAGCCGCAATTCCTCCCGCTTTTTGGGCTTCCGCTATGCAGTGCATTGCGAGGGTGGTTTTACCAGAGGATTCTGGGCCATAAATTTCGGTTACTCTTCCACGAGGGATTCCTCCTATGCCCAACGCTATATCTAAACCTAATGAACCTGTAGAGATGGCCGGAATGTCCAATACCCTTTCATCGCTTAACTTCATTATAGTTCCCTTGCCATAGGTCTTGTCCAGCTTATCCATTGTAAGCTGTAGGGCTTTCATTTTTTCAGTTTTTTCGCTCATTTTCCAATTATCTCATATATCTAGGGTGAAATTACAAAATCAATAAGAATTTTCATTATCATTATTGAATACATTCCGCCTTTTTAAATACAGGAACATTTTCTTGGTCGCATATTACTCATATTCCAAATCAAAATGTCAAAAGCAGTAAGTACTTTCCAGCTTAACTTTTTAATTGGGCTATTTTCTTTCATTCTTTATTTTGCTTGTTCTTCTTATGAGGTTTCGGCACAGGTAGATAATTCCTCATTCTTTGAAAGAAAAAAGCTTTTTGCAGAATCAGGCCTGTATGTAGGGATCAATACCTTTGGTTTTTTGCGGCACAAAGCCTACGATAACGCCACAGCGGATGGTTACAACTTACTCGGCTATCAGATGAATCCCTATATAGCCTGGCAGCCAGGAACCCGATTTAGAATTGATGCTGGAGTCTATTTGCTAAGAGATTTTGGAACCAATGGCTTTCGGCAAATAAGTCCAACATTCTCTTTCACTTACGAGGAGCCGGGCTTTCGGATGATCATGGGCAATTTGGATGGAGCCCTTAACCACCGACTTATTGAGCCTTTTCAAAATTTTGAACGAGTGATAGATCGGAGGCAAGAAACAGGCATACAGTTTTTAGTGGAGAATGATCGTGTATTTTGGGATACTTGGATTGATTGGCGCAATAATGTACTGCCAGGTAACAATCAAAAGGAATCGGTTTTTGCTGGGAGCTCTGCTTTCATTGCTTTTTCTCAAGATGATGAGTTTACCTTCGGAGTTCCTTTGCAAGTTACTGCACAGCACTTTGGTGCTCGATTGGATACTACGGGAATTCCAGCGAGCACCTTACTAAACTATGCTATTGGAGCTACCCTTGCTTGGGAAGGCGGGGATAATACTTTTATGAAGCAAGTGAAATTTGAGCCCTATTTAGCATTTTTCAGAACCCTAGGCACATCTACTTTGCCACTCGAAAGCGGCGAGGGATATTATATAAATTTCACAGCAAATAATCAGGCGTTTGATTTTATGCTTTCTTATTGGCTTGGGCAAGATTTTCATTCATCAGAAGGGGAATTTTTATTTTCTTCCATAGGAAGCAAGTGGGATAATCCATTACAAATCGAAAATAAGCGTGAACTTCTCTTTCTGAGATTTTATAAGGACATTAAAATAGAGGAAGGTTTGGTCATTTCGTTTAGATTTGAGCCTTATTACGATTTGCAGAATCAATTTTTTGAATATGCGGGAGGATTGTATTTCAGTTACCGTCCATCCTTTCTGATTTTCAAAAAGGCTCAAAATACCAGTAAATGAAGAAAAAAATCGGGTTTGCTATTCTGGCCATCCTAGGAATAGTCGCAATAATCTTCGGAGATATGCTAGTCTATGGTTTGAGTCAAGCCAAAGGGCAATTGACGGTAGTTTGGAATGCTCGGCCAATTGAGGATTGGTTGGCGGAAGACAGCCTGAGTGAGGACGAGGTTTATAAGCTCAAATTGATTCAAGAAATTAGGCAGTTTTCATTTGATGCTCTCGGGATCAAAGAGAATGACAACTATACTAAGTTGTATTACGAAGGAGATGAAACCACTCTGTGGGTAATTACTGCCTGCGAACCTTTTGCTTTCAAATCGAAGACTTGGGCCTTTCCGCTGCTAGGCACCTTTAGTTACAAGGGCTATTTTGATAAGGAAAAAGCAAAATTGGAGCTGGAGGAATTGAAAGCGGGAGGATGGGATGTGAGTGGACGAAGAGTGAGTGGATGGTCGACACTTGGTTGGTTCAAAGATCCCGTACTCTCATCTATGCTCAAAAGAAAAGAAGGTGATTTGGCCAATTTGATTATCCATGAACTAAGCCATGGGAGTATTTTTATAAAAAATGATACCGACCAAAACGAGAATGTGGCAACATTTATAGGAGATAAAGGAGCTGAACTATTTCTAATTGAAAAATTTGGAGCAAACTCAATTCAATTGGAGCAATATCTCAATAGTAAGCAAGATTATAAGCGGTTCAGCGAATATTGGTTGGATGCGTCCATTGAATTGGAACAGTTTTATTCAATTTTAGATATAAGCGATCTGGAAACTACCAAAAAACGAAAAGAAGAAAAAATTACCGAACTGGTAGATGGTCTAAAGGATATTCCTTTTTATAATCAGGAAGCGTACCATGATTATTTTGTTGAATTGCCGAATAACACCTTTATAATGAATTTTAGGAGGTATCGCTCCAAGCAGAGTGTATTCCAAGATGAGTTCGAAAAGGACTTTGACCAAAATCTAAAAAGTTACATTGCCTATTTAATTCAGAAGCACGGGTAGTTTTGGTATATATTTTGTCCTAGAGGTTTGCGTGTCGAATTTTTTGTTTTGTTATGCGTAACCTTCTATTACTTTCTATACTCTTTTTATTGGCCTTTATTGGTTCAAAAGAACTTGCGGGCAACAAGAAGCTTAAGAATAGCACGTTTGGATCAGGCGAAATACTGACCTACAGAGCCTCAATGGGCATTATCCATGCAGCAGAAGCTACCTTTCAGGTAGACGACCACGTCCACACGGTAAATGACAGACCTAATTATAAAATTGATGTTTTTGTAAAAACGGTTGGTATTTTTGATGTATTTCAGCGGGTAAGAGACAATTGGGGCACATTTATGGATACCACGCACATGATTCCGCATAGGTCTTACAGGTATATAGAAGAGGGAAAATATCGCAAAAATGAACTGGTGAATTTTGACCAGAATCAAAACAAAGCGATTCTCTCAAAACTGGATAAAGTCACTCGAAAAGTAAAAGAAACAGAAAACTTCGATGTTCCTGAAAATGTGCAGGATTTGGTCAGTGGATATTATTATTTCCGACTAATTGATTTTAGTAAAGTAAAAAAAGGAGATACGATTTCAGTCAAGGGCTTTTTTGATGGAGCGCTTTACGATATGAATATCGTATTTGAAGGGAAAGAAAATTTGAGCACCAAAATAGGAGATTTTAAAACGTTTGTGTTCTATCCGGTAATGAAGAAGAACAAAATTTTCGGAAGTGATAATCCTGTAAAGCTTTGGATATCGGACGATAAAAACAGAATTCCTCTTAAAATAAGGGTCAACCTTTTTGTGGGTTCGGTAGATATGGACTTGAAAAGCTATGCCAATCTGCGGTATCCGCTCAATGAAGTAGTCAAGAGATAATTTAAGTGATTATCTAATTCCCTCCTTTTTATCCCCCCGCTTTTTGTCCGATTTTTACATTAAGCCATAATTTGTGTAGTTTTAGACAGGCTTAGTTTCTTTCGTTTATAAAGCCTGTTACTTTTACACAAACAAATTTCATCCCGCTAATGTTGATTAGCCCATTTTGTAATCGTTATGGGAAATAAAGCCAATCACAGAATTTTAGTAGTAGACGATGATACAGATATTTGCGATTTACTAAAATACAATCTGGAAAAAGAAGGCTACGAAGTGAAAGTAGCTCATGATGGTAAAAAGGCCATCGAGATTGCCAAGAAGTTCCTGCCAGAGCTCACATTAATTGACATTATGATGCCCATCCAAGATGGAGTAGAGACCTGTAGGCAAATGAGGGAAATTCCGGAATTGGCAGGTTCTTACATCATGTTTTTGACGGCCCGTTCAGAAGAATATTCAGAAATAGCCGCTTTTGACGTTGGGGCAGATGATTACATCAATAAGCCTATAAAGCCAAGAGCCTTGATGAGCCGAATTAACGCCATCTTTCGCCGTGATCAAAAAAAGAAAAAAGTCAATAATATGGTGAAAGTGGGCGACTTGACGATTGATAGAGGTAGCTATACCGTTCGCATCATTGACGAGAAGATTTCGCTGCCTAAAAAGGAATTTGAACTATTGTTTTTTCTGGCTCAGAACCCCAATAAAGTATTTAGTAGAGATGAATTATTGCAAAATATTTGGGGATTGGATGTGTATGTACTGGCACGAACAGTGGATGTACATATACGAAAAGTTAGAGAGAAAATAGGCGAAGGATACATATCTACAGTGAAAGGCGTGGGGTATAAATTTGAAGTAAACTAAAGATTAATGAGAATAAATTCTAGAGCAATAGCCCTGATTTTAGCTTGTTCAATAGCCGTAGTCTCTACGGCTTTTTTGTCTTTGGTGCCTGGGGTGCCTAAAATTGCACTCGGAGTTACTTTCATTATTTCGTTTTCAGCTTCAGTTATTTTCACTTCCATTACGATGGAGCTTTTGATTTTTAAAGAAGTGGGCAAAATCTATCGAGTTTTGGAGCGATTGAAAGAAGACGGTAAAGTGATTAGCTCAAAAGGCCAATTAGACTTTAAAAATCCATTCAAGATTATCAATAAGGAGTTATTTTCCTATGCATCGATGAAGCAGAGAGAAATTGAGGATTTGAAAAAAATGGAAGCATTTCGTCGGGAATTTGTAGCGGATGTGTCTCATGAATTGAAAACACCCATTTTTTCAGCTCAAGGCTATATCCACACCTTGCTAGATGGTGCGGTAGAAGATAAGGCTGTGAGATTAAAATTTCTGAGAAGAGCAGGCCGCAGTTTAGATCGTCTCGATCGTTTGGTACAAGATTTATTAACGCTTTCTAGAATTGAAACTGGCGCTGTGAAAATGAATTTCGGTAATGTAAATATCCTTGATGTTGCCGAGGAAGTAGTGGATCAGTTGGAAGATAAATCAATAAAAAAGAAAATTGAGGTTACATTTGCACGAGAATTCAAAGAGCCCATCTACGTTTATGCCGATTCAGAGAAGATATACCTGGTTATGCTCAATCTTGTGTCCAATGCGGTAAAATACAGCAATGATGAAGGTAAAGTGATTTTAGATTTTGAGCAGGGTAAACAAGATGTAACCATTTTTGTGAAAGATTTCGGCCTAGGAATTCCTCCTGAAGATATAAAGAGAATTTTCGAGAGATTCTACAGGGTTGAAAAAAGTAGATCAAAAGAAAAAGGAGGCACAGGTCTGGGGTTAGCCATAGTTAAGCACATTATCGAAGCCCACAATTCGAAAGTGATGGTAACAAGCACGGTTGGAAAAGGCTCGATATTTAGTTTCAAATTGAAGAGACCTCAACCAATTATTACAGAAGAGGCTTCTAAAGAGCCCATTAAAGCGTAGAGAATAAAAATGAAGAAAATAAGTTTTGAAAGTTTGATTATAGGTGAGGATGCTAATTATATAGCAGTCAACAAGCCTCCTTATCTTTCTTCCTTAGATGACAGACACGATCCGGTGAGCTTATTGTCATTAGCCAAAGGGTATGATGAAAACTTACAACTGTGCCATCGGTTAGATAAAGAAACTTCTGGAATTTTAATCCTTTCCAAAAATGCCGAGGCCTATCGAAATCTATCCATGCAATTGGAAAAGCGGGTGGTATTAAAGATTTATCATGCCATTGCGGATGGAGTACATGATTTTAAGGAAGACGTTGTCAATGTTCCTTTAAAAACCTTGGCCAAAGGAATCGTAAGAGTAGATACAAGAGAAGGAAAGGAAGCCACTACTGTTTTTAAAACTCTTGAAGCGTACAGGTATCACACCTTATTGGGTTGTTTTCCGCTTTCCGGACGTATGCATCAGATCAGAGTGCATGCAGCTTGGATGAAAGCACCTCTTTGCGGAGACGAAACATATGGAGGAAAACCACTGTTTTTATCGGCGTATAAAAAACAATATAATTTAAAAGAGGGAGATGATGAACTTCCAATAATAAAAAGAGTAGCTTTGCACGCTAAAAGTTTTCGATTCAGGACACTCAATGGCGATGAGCTAGGTTGGGAGGCTCCATATCCTAAGGATTTTAAGGTTGCTGTAAATCAATTGAGAAAATTTACACATTAAGACTGATATTTCCTTGATAATGTTGTTTTTTCAAATCAATACTCATATCTTTGTGTCCCTTTTTCAAGGGAAAGCTATAAATGATTGTTTGATAAGGCATTAAATTCTACAAGAAGTGGATACTTTAAGTTATAAAACCGTTTCGGTAAATAAGGCTACTGCTGATAAGAAGTGGGTGGTAATTGACGCAAGTGCTCAGGTACTTGGTCGTGTTTCAAGTCAGGTGGCGAAAGTGATCAGAGGGAAACACAAGCCTGATTTTACTCCGCACGTTGATACTGGCGACAACGTAATCGTGATCAACGCTGACAAAGTAAGAATGACTGGTAAGAAGATGGACGACAGAGTATATCTTTCTTACACGGGATATCCAGGTGGTCAAAAATCAATTACTCCTAGAGAATTGAAAAACAAGTCATCCCGTTTATTGGTTGAAAGAGCTGTAAGAGGCATGCTTCCAAAAACAAGACTTGGTAGACAGCTTTTTAAAAATTTGTATGTTTACGAAGGAACTGAGCATCCACATGAAGCTCAGAAGCCAGAAGTGATAAAACTATAATCTGATAATCGATTACATGGAAATTATCAATACCTTAGGTAGAAGAAAAACCTCCGTAGCGCGAGTGTATATGAGCGCAGGTAAAGGAGAAGTAACTATTAATGATCGCAAACTAAGCGATTATTTTCCTTCTGAAATTTTGCAAACGATTGTAAAGCAGCCATTCCACTTAGTGAATGTGCCTGATACTTTCGATGTTGTTGTGAAGGTAGATGGTGGTGGTTTAACAGGTCAAGCAGAAGCAATTCGTTTAGGTATTAGTCGCGCATTGTGCGAGAATAACTTAGAGCATCGCCCTGCCTTGAAAAAAGAAGGATTCTTAACTCGTGACCCAAGAATGGTGGAACGTAAGAAACCAGGTAGAAGAAAAGCAAGAAGGAAATTCCAGTTCAGCAAACGTTAATAGATTTCAAAACGAATTTTTGATGGCCAAATTAGAATACAAAGATCTTTTGGATGCAGGTGTACACTTCGGTCACCTTACTCGTAAGTGGGATCCAAAAATGGCTCCGTATGTTTTTATGGAGAAGAACGGAATCCACATTATAGATCTTAATAAAACATTAGCATGTCTCGACGAAGCATCGCATGCAATTAAAAATCTTGTTCGTTCAGGTCGTAAGGTCATGTTCGTTGCTACCAAAAAGCAGGCGAAAGACATTGTAACTGAAGAAGCGAAAAGGCTCAAAATGCCTTACGTAACAGAAAGATGGCTAGGCGGCATGCTTACCAACTTCGCTACTATCCGTAAGTCAATGAAAAAACTTTCTTCAATGGATAAATTGATGAAAGATGAAGCCTACAAGAATCTTGCAAAGAAGGAGCGCCTGATGGTGCAACGCGAAGCAGAGAAAATGGATAGAGTGCTTGGTGGCATAGTGGATCTTACTCGCTTACCAGCAGCAATGTTTGTGGTTGACGTTAAACGTGAGCACATCGCTGTAAAAGAAGCTAAGAGGCTCAATATTCCAGTATTTGCAATGGTCGATACCAATTCTGATCCTAGTACGGTCGATTTCCCAATCCCATCAAATGACGATGCATGGAAATCAATAACGATCATCACCAAAGCTTTTGCCGCTGCTATCGAAGAAGGTTTGATGGAGCGTAAGCAAGAGAAAGAAGATGTGCGCCAGAATGAGGAGATTGAAGCTAAAAAGCAAGCTGATCTTAAAGAGGCTAAAGCGGAATAAGTATATTAAAATTTTTGTATAAAATTAAAATTGAACATTGTGACCCTGCTCCAATGTTCAATTTTTGTTTTGATTCTAACCTGATTATTCACTTAACAAAATAAGACTTATCATGGCTATTACAGCACAAGACGTCAACAAACTTAGACAAATGACCGGTGCCGGTATGATGGATTGCAAAAAAGCACTCACGGAAGCTGGTGGAGATTTCGATACAGCTATCGAAATTCTTAGAAAAAAAGGTCAGAAGGTTTCTGCTGCTCGTTCTGACAGAGAAACAAATGAAGGTAGTGTTTTTGTAAGAACTAGCGAGGATCACAAAATAGGCGTTATCGTAGCAGTAGGATGTGAAACCGATTTCGTGGCTAAAAACGATGGATTCCAAGCATTAGGCAATGCAATTGCAGATTTGGCATACCAAAATAAGCCTGCCACCATCGAGCAATTGAAAGCGATTAAAATGGGCGATCTTACCGTTGGAGATAAGATTGTCGAAATGATTGGTAAAATTGGTGAGAAGCTTGAAATCACTGCTTTCGAAATTGTAGAAGGCGAAAAAGTAATTAGCTATATACACATGGGAGCAAAGCTTGGCGTATTAGTAGCAATGATCCATACGGGTGATGCGGATGTAAGTGAAGCTGGTCGTGACGTTGCTATGCAAATAGCTGCTATGAACCCAGTAGCATTAGATAAGGACGGCGTTGATCAGAAAGTAATACAACAAGAAATTGAAATTGGTATGGATCAGGCTCGCCAAGAAGGTAAGCCGGAAGAAATGCTAGAGCGTATCGGTACTGGTAAATTGAACAAGTTCTTCAAAGACAATACTCTGTTGAGTCAATCCTTTGTGAAGGATAATAGCATGACTATACAGCAATACTTAGACAGTGTAAATAAAGGATTAACTGTAAGTGCATTCAAAAGAGTTGCTTTAGGTTAATTTTCCTCCCGCATATTATTTGAAAAAGCCAAGATTAATTCTCGGCTTTTTCGTTTTTTGCAGTTTTTGTAAAATTTTCAGCTAATTATTAGTTATTTTTCGCTAGATTTTTTTCATGCCAACTTTTACTTTTATTTTTTAAAATTAAATAATTACTTTGTATAATTATACAAAAAAAATCTAAGTTAGATTATATTTTCATGCATTTAATCTCGGTGCCATTTAGTAATATTGAAAATTAGAAAAGGTATATTAGTGAATGATTTTTATAAACTAGGAGAAGTCATTTTTTTTTGTTTGTTTGATCTCATCAAATTCATCCAGTTTTGAAAATTTATTTATTCGACTCGGTTTTGGCTTCGCTTTAGTTGCGGGCTTATTGTTTATCAAGCCATTAGATGCAAGGAGTAATACTTATGCAGAAAAACCTTATGCTTGTAATTTTAATATCCATGTTGGTGTTGGTGCGACCGTCAGGTTTATGGGTGTTGATATAGGAGCTTCTGGTGACGGTTTTTTTACTGCCGAATATGGGGAAATGCAGGTTACAGTTGTTCAATTGCTGGCGTAGGTTGCACGGCGGGCTTTACGTGTGTTGAATTTTGGACTCAAGGTTTTGGAGGAATTACTTTTCCTGACCCTCATTGATTTTATTTTACCATTAGCTTGTACAAAGCCAATGGTATTTTTTCAGATAAAAATACTATGTCAAAATATACTTTATTATTTCTCTTAGTTGTGTCGCTCCTATCTTCATGTAAGGAGGAGGAAGTTAAACAAGAATTCTCTTGGGATCTCTTAAAATTTAAAAAAAGCTACAATTATCTTCCTGCCTCCTTAGTTTTTGATGAATCAGAAATGGTGCCTTTAGTAGGAGTACCAGAAGGGGATTATCTTACCGATATTGTAGATGTTGAAATGGTCGATGACTACTTTATAGTTTCAATGGAAGGTGCAAGTCTTCTAAAGAAGTTTGATCGGCGAGGAAATTTTATTTTAGCTTATGGAGCTAATGGGGTTGGGCCTGGAGAGTATAATGAAACGACCAGCTTTACGGTAGATAAGGAAAATGACCGTGTTTTTCTTTATGACCAATGGCAGGCAAAGGTTCTAATTTTTTCGCTAGATGGGAGCTATATCGGTGATATATCCGAGGTGTCTTCTGGATATATTTATTATTCCGATGATAAATTATACCTCTTCAGAACGGGTAACCCGAAAGAGCTAGATATAGGGGGCTTTGAACCTAGATTAGAAATTCGCGATGGATATAGTTTTGAGTCTTTGGGTTTTCAATTGCCAGTGACAAGACGTAGCTTAAATAGTCAAGCAAAGTCTAAAGTTTTTTATAAAATCCCAGGGGATACCACATTACTTCATCCTCCAGGGTCTTTTGAACTTATATACCTCAAAGATGGGAAAGTGGTAAAACATATTGAGCATATAGAAACGCCAGCTTTTCCTACTCGGGAGGAATTGGAGATGTATGTGGATTTTATATTGTATCAATATAAGCCTTTTGACGGTATGAAATATTTGATAGAGAAAGAAAAAATCCTTGAGCTGGGAGTATATATCCCGACGGGCAATAAGACGGTGGGTGTCTTATCTTATGGATTTGCAAGTTTACCTTTTGGATTTGCTGATGGGAAAGTCTATCAAACACAAGGGTTTTTCGATGACTTAACTTCTTTTCAAGAAACCTGGAAGTTGCTTGGCCCCTCAGACGATTATTTAATTGGAGTTATAAATACTCGTGAGGTACAAATGAGATATATTGAAGGTGTTATTCCTTCAAAAGTCGAAATCTTAAAAACCTTTATGCAAAGGTTTCCCGATTATACCATACCATCAGATTTTGAAGAGAAGTTTACCAAAGTAGCTACTAGAATGAGAGCGTTAACACCTAGTAACGATGAGCCACCGCCAGTAATATTATTGCTTAAGTAAAAAACACAAAAGCAAGCCAAATTTTGGCCTGCTTTTGTGTTTTATCTATTTAGTTTTATTACTACTCTTTCGTTTTGTCAGCAATTTTAGCTTTTGCCTTTTCAATGCTTGTAAGGATTTTGTTTTTTACCTCACCAGCTTTTACTTTTTGCTCGTCAAGGTATTGCATGATTTCCTCATGTGTTTGTCCGTCGAAATTTGGTTTGTAGTTCCTCATCCAATCCATCATGGTTTTGTTGGCATCCTCCAACTCACTAGCGGCTTGCTTTAGGTTATTACTCATTTCGATGCTCTCAACATTGGTTGAGTCCATAGCAAGACTTTCGGCGTCAGCGAGTAATTCATTTTTTAAGATATTGATCTCACCCATTTTAGGCATTACCTCATCATGTATGCCCGTTATTTCATCTTTCAGCGAGTTTTGTTGCTCTTCTTCCGTTGGTCCGCTTTCGCAGGCAATAGCAGCAAATGCAACAAGCATAGCTACCAATAATGTTTTGATTTTGTTCATGGTATTTTGTTTAAAGAGTAAAAGTAAAAGGCAATTACCAAATTATTGATAATTGCCTCATATTTTTTCTGTTATTCTTTTTTTAGAAAGCTAAGCCATCAAATTTTGCATCTTTCAAAATATACATCATTTGATCTGGGTCTTTGTCGTTCAAGGTAAGAATCCCTCTTATTTTAATGGGATTACTTGTGTACTTCACGGGTTCTTTTAGGAATACGTCCATTACTGTTTCTGGGCCGCCTGACCCACAAAAGAAACATTCGCTAAGCGGGAGTGAACTAATGATGATATGGTCTGGCTTGAACATGCCGTCAAATGGAATAATGTAGCCTGGAATAACGACTTCTTTTCCTTCAAGTTTTTTCACATCTTCACCAAACACTGGTATGTATAGTTCGCCATATTCATCTTTTCCAATTTTATAAGTTACTTTGGATAATGTACCCCAAATGCTACTATTGAAATTGATGGATTGACTTTGAGCTAGTAAAGTAACTCCAAAGACAAAGATAAATGTTAATAGGAAATTACTTTTCATGTTATTTTATTTTTTAATGCATTTAAAAATTTAACCTTGAGCCAAGACTTTCGAAATATCTGTTCTATAGGACTGTATGGCTGGTATTAAGGCGGCAATTACTCCAATAATCAAACTTCCCGCAATTATAATAAGTTCAGTCTTTAAGAATTGCTTGCCAGTAACACCTAGCTGTCCAGATTGCTCAAATAGCACTCCAAGTAATTCTACCATACCATGGCCAATTAATAAGCCAAATATCGCGCCTAGGCTAGTAATTATAAGCCCTTCCAGTATTACGTGGACGAAGAGCTTTTGTTTGCTAGCACCTAACGACCGCATAATCGCCAAATCGTATTTTCTTTCCTTCAAGGCATTGTAAAGGGCAATAAATATACTAAGTGCCGAAATGAAAATAATCAAATAAGCAAACCCTTGCATTACGTCCACCCCTACACCTATCAGCGTAAACAGTCGAGCAGTTTCGAAGGCGGGTGAGGCAGCTTGCATGGAGCTTTGGCTATTTACATATCTCGGCAATTGTACAGCACCAAGTGGCGATCTGTATTGGATAAACATAGAAGTAATTTCCTTACCAAATAACGGAATGCTGGGGTCTCTATCCGCATTACCCAATTTCAATTTGCTTTGAGCAGCAGTCGTTCCTGACGGGCGTACGCCAAATGCCGGCCTTACTGAGCTGTTTCTTGTGGGCATAGGAATGGATACCGCTGAGTCTGCTTCTACCACTCCATTGTCATGGCTTAGCCACACGGATTCGATATTGGTAAATATCAGCTTATCCACAGCAGAGCCTGTAGGTTTCAATACACCCACGACCACAAAAGGGTCTGATTCATGGCTATGACCGCCACCAGAAATCCCATGAGCACTATAGAATTCATCTCCAATTTTTAATCCTGAGTTTGCAGCAACATCAGATCCTAGTGTGGCTTCGAAATGCTCTTTCCAAATGTCTCCATCATCAATCTCAGCGCTGTATAAGCTTAAGTATTCATCCGACGTACCCACAATTCGGAAACCACCGTAGTTATCGCCCAAGGCAAGTGGAATTGCATTTTTTACTAATCGATGGTTGAGCAGCTTTTCCGCTTCCTCCAAAGGAACATTCCCAGTGGGGAAATCAATATGGAAAATGCTAGACAAGATTAATTGTAAAGGACTGCCTTTTGCCCCCACGACTAGATCGATGCCTCTAGCATTTTTGGTCAAATTTTCCTCTACCTGCCTGCTTACTAATAATAGCACTATGATGATGGCAATACCTAAAGCCAATAAAAATACATTCAAAAATGTATTTAAAGGCTTTCCTTTGAGATAGTTCCAGCTTATGGTCGGCAAATTCATAGTGTTTCTAGCGTTATTTGGTTAGAAATTCTGCCCTTTAATCTTTGATCATGTGTTACAATTACCAGCGTGGCATTGTATTTTTTCGCTTGATTTTCCAGTAAGTTCATTACCTTTTCCGTATTCATATCGTCGAGTGCGGAGGTGGGTTCATCCGCAAAAATGACGGAGGGCTTATTGAGTACGGCTCTAGCAATGGTCACTCGCTGCTGTTCCCCTTGGCTGAGTTGATACGGCTTTGAATTCATTTTGCTCTCCAATTGCAGTTCGGTTAATACTTCCTTTGTCCTCCCGCTGTCTTGTGGCAGGCCAGCTAAATATTGAGCCATTGCCAAATTATCTTTTACACTCAGTACGCTTATTAAGTGAGCTTTCTGAAAAACAAGCCCAATTTCTTTTCCGCGAAATTTATCTAATTCAGCCTCACTTATGTTGGCTATATCTTTACCTGATATGTTGATGCTACCTGCTTGAGGTCTTAATAAGCCAGAAAGTAAATGGAGTAGGGTGGTCTTACCACTACCTGATGCGCCTAAAATGAGCCAATGACTTCCTTGCTCAAGCCTCAAATCTTTAAAGTTGAATGTTGCTTTATGATCATAGGAAAAGCTCACGCCCTTGAATTCAATCATGTTGTATTGGTTTAGCCCTAAATTATGAATTAATGCCGTCTTGGCAAGTCATTTTTTTACGGGCAAATGAATTCTTATGAAATGATCAAAACTAGACGTTCTAAATGGCGATAGTCTATGGATATTTATTTGGAATTATTTACAAGTACAGCGTCTGTGATAATGAAGTTTGTTTTGTCAATATCTTCTGCATTCAAAACCAGTATTCCTTTCACTTTGATAAATTCATCAACTTTAAATTTTTTGGACTTTTCTTTAAAATAGACTGTTGCGATGGTTTCGGGTCCAGCTCCACCACAAAAAAAGCATTGCGCATAAGGGTAGTAAGATAATACCGTGAATTCAACTTCATTATCTACTTGAAGTGGAATTACATATCCTTCAAGGATTATTTCTTTGTTCTCGATCTTCAAAATTTCTTCTGTAAATTCTGGATAGAACATGTGTACGTTTAAGTCCTCTGCAAATTTCGGTTTGAATTCAACCCTCGAAAATACAGCCCAACCGTTAGAATCTTGAGCCATTACTGATGGGGAGCAAATTACCGCGAAGATAATAAATAGGAGGATGACGAATTTTTTAGATTGTTCAGTGAGCATTGTCGCACGAGTTTAACTTTTAATAAATTTATCAATATTACCACCAAAGTTACTAAGTACAATGGTCAAAAGGAATCTCAACTTATTTAATCCGGGATTCTTTCAAGCTTTACCAATGAAATGAATAGCAATCAAAATTAATTATGATTGCTTTTGCAATTATAAAGGATATTCCTCATCTTTGCAACGTTGTTGCATGATATATATGAAAAGAACATCTTGGTTAAAGCGAAATGCTGATTTGGTTGGCTTCTATAGCTCCATGGTCTGCATGGTTCATTGCATTTTATTACCTGTCATTATTACAATGTCGCTTTTTTCCATAAAGAGTTTTGGGACTCATTGGCATAGTTTAGACTACTTTTTTATCATGGTATCTTTCCTGGCCGTTTTATATGCTACCAAAAGGTCACCAACGCCGACTATGCGAATGGGATTGTGGTTTTCTTTTACTATTTTTAGTATCGCATTAATGGCTCACGAAATAGCTCCTTGGATGCTATTCATTTCATTGTCTGCTTCTATAGCTCTAATGGTGCTGCATATTGTAAACTACCGAGTTTGCGATATTCCTAAACAAAATAGTTAATTTTAAAAAGCGTTGATTATGCTTAAAAAAGTATGTTTGGTGACTCTATTATTAGTGGGGTCATTTTTTTTATCTATGTCTCAAGATACTGGCTGGCAAGCAAAATTTGAGCAATTAGGAACGACCCTGCCTACACCAAATGAATATCGGGACGCATCAGGAGCTCCCGGCAGTAAGTACTGGCAGCAACAGTCCGATTATGAAATAAGGGTTACCCTTGATGACAATAATCAGTCACTTACAGGTTGGGAGAAAGTTACCTATCATAATAATGCGCCGCAAACACTTACCTATTTGTGGCTTCAACTTGATCAGAATATGAGAGCTTCAGACTCGGACTCCAAAAGTGCAACTTCAGCTGGCTTAGGTGGTGCATTACCCGCCAAAAGTTTTGATCAAGTATTTGGTGGATCCCCGAGTTTTGATGGTGGTTATAAAATTGCCTCTATCAAGGATATGCAAGGAAATGATTTGAAGTACACCATCAATAAAACGATGATGCGTGTGGATTTGCCTCAGGCAATGAAAACGGGTGATCAATTCAGTTTCCAAATAGAATGGAGTTATAATATCAATGATAGAATGAAGCAAGGCGGGAGGTCGGGCTATGAATATTTTCCGGAAGATGGAAATTATGTCTATACTATAGCGCAGTTTTTCCCACGTATGGCTGTATATGATGACGTAAATGGCTGGCAGCACAAGCAATTTCTTGGAAGCGGAGAATTTGCACTTCCATTTGGTGATTATAAGGTGAGTATTACTGTACCCGCAGATCACATGTTGGCTTCAACAGGTGAATTGCAAAACCCAAATGATGTGTTAACTGCCTCAGAAAGGGAGAAATTTGCATTAGCCAAAAAGACATTTGATAAGCCGGTAATTATTCGCAGCCAAGAAGAAGCGATTCAATATGAGAAATCTAAAAGTACAGCTTCCAAGACGTGGGTGTTTGAAGCTGATAACGTGAGAGATTTTGCATTTGCTACCTCCCGCAAATTTATATGGGATGCCATGGCTGTTCAGCTCGATAATTCAGCGCCATTGGCTATGAGTTATTATCCAAAAGAAGGAAATCCACTTTGGGAAAAAGAATCGACTATTGCCGTAAAGAATACCCTTCTTACCTATTCAGAAAGGACTTTTGACTATCCTTATCCGGTTGCTATTTCTGTGCATGCGGCATCTATAGGTATGGAGTATCCGATGATTTGTTTCAACTTTGGTCGGCCCCGCCCAGATGGCAGCTACGACGATAGAATAAAAACAAGGATGGTTAGTGTGATTGTCCATGAGATAGGTCATAACTATTTCCCAATGATTGTAAATAGTGATGAGAGACAATGGGCATGGATGGATGAAGGCCTGAATTCTTTTCTTGAGCAACAAACTATGGCTGAATGGTATACTGATTTGCCTTATTTCAGCAATACTCCCGCGAGCATTGTTCCTTACATGAAAGGCAACCAACTCTTCCAAAGGCCAATCATGACCAATCCAGAGCAATCGCTACAATTAGGTCCGGAAGCATATACCAAGCCTGCGGCTGCTTTGAATATACTGAGAGAAACCGTGATGGGTGAGGAGCTATTCGATATGGCTTTCAAGGAATATTCTCAACGATGGATGTTTAAGCACCCTCAACCTGCCGATTTTTTCCGCACGATGGAAGATGCATCAGCGGTAGATTTAGATTGGTTTTGGAAAGGTTGGTTTTATTCTGTTGAGAACGTAAATATTTCAGTAGATAATGTGAGATGGTTCCGCCTAAAAGGTGAAGAGAAAAGCTTTGAAGGTCAAGTGCAAGCCCAAGGGCAATTGGCTACAGGAGGAGAAGACAATGCCGAAAAGGGGATTGAGGGTCCGTTCACTTTGGAGCTCCTGGATACCAATCCGATGAGCTATGGGGAGTTTAGAGCAACCGTGAATGATGAGGAGATTCGACAAACGTATGCAGGCAAGAATTTCTATGAAGTTTCGTTTTCAAACCAAGGTGGATTGGTGATGCCTTTAATTGTTCATTTGACATTTGCGGATGGCACAGTGCAAGAGGAGTATATCCCAGCAGAAATCTGGAGGAGAAATGAAAGGGAAGTAAAGAAAGTATTTATTACCGATAAACAGGTGGTAAAAGTAAGTTTTGACCCTAATGGTAAATTGGCCGATACGGACGATTCAAATAATGTATTTCCAAAGCAAGCTTCTTCCAGCAGGTTCGACAAATTCGACAAGGATTGATGTAATCCGACTGAAAGAAAAACGATTTTTGAAGAGTCGATGCCTTTGGTATCGACTCTTTTCTATTCTAGGGTTGATCATCAAATGCTTTGGTAAGCATCCATCACAGCTATTTTTTCATTTTTATTGAATGTATGCGTGCCTAGTAGATGGGCGTCCCAATCCGGCAATATTTCACCAACCATCTCTTCTTCGTATTCTTGGCAAGTCCATTTGGTGATCTTATTGAAATGGATCGCATAGCCATATCGTACAGAGCAATCCTGGGCAGGCCTTATCCATTCACCATTTTTTAAAAATAATTTACCCGCCATTCGAGCATTTTTTACATCTGAAACTATTGGATTGCAAGGGTGTGATACCCATTTCGGATTTGCCAACGATGGAGAGGAATATAGGAATAATTCATCAAAAGCCGAACTGCCCTTATTCTCCGCAATATTGACGAACATCCACCAGCGGCCATCCTTTTGCACCAAAGTCGCATCAACTGCTGAAATTCCTTCCATCAATACATTTTGTTTTTCCCATTTTTCCGGAAAATCCACAGCCCTATATAAGTCGATAGATTGATTCGCCCTAGACTCTGGAACCATATACCATTCGTGGTTCTCTTTGAATACAAATGGATAGGAGAGATGGTATTTTTCGCTCAAAACAGTTCGAATATTTACTAATTTATCATGTTCCCATTCGCCTACTGAAATATGTCCTTTTTTCGTTGCAAACGTTAACTCCTCAAAAAATATGTAGGTTTTGCCATGCTCAAGAGCGGGAAAGGGATCGGCATAAATCCGGTCTTTTGGAGGAATAACACGAAGGAAAGAAGCGGGAGGTGATTGTTCGTTCCCATCATTTTTTACGAGAAGAAACCACTGTTTTTTTGTAGATGCCTCTTTGAATTTGCGGATAATTGATTTTGAAACGAGCTGCATAAGCAATTCAAACATTTGCCAATTGTGCGGAGGTTTGAATAGACCTTTGGCAGGAGGATGCTGACCTTGCTGTACAATCAAAGCCCTCTCGATAGCGTCTGCTCCATGTGTGGATACTTGCTCTAAAAGCCTTGGCACAAAGGAAAGGCTTTTCCAATATACCTTTTGGGCGTTTCGGTTTACAGAAAGTGGGTCTGTTTGGCTCCAAGACCTATATAGTACTTTTCCATCATCTAACTTTTCTGTAAGGATTTGCAGCACCGATCCTGTAGAATGCCAGCCCAACATTACTTCCCAAAACGCAGGAGGGCCACCTTTATTCACCAAATTGTCGCCATGATGAAAAGACCAAATGCCGTATTTTGCACTGTTCAAAATCTCTCCTCTCAATATTCTAAAACCCAATCTGAGCAATACATCTGGCTGATGGGCTTTGATTTCCTTAAGAGCATCCTCAGGAAAATAATCTGAAAATTTACTGGCGCGGGGTGTCACATAAATTTTGGAAATACCTGTTGCTAGCAGTGGAGCAACTTCTTTTCGTGCGAACGCATCGGGATGAGTTGGGAATACCTTTCGATCTAGTTTTCGATAAGCTCTGTAAAGAAAATTATTCAAGTCATTGCTATTGCTACGATCACCCTCCCGCAAAATTAAAAGAGTAATTTCTGCATAAGCACTTTCTTGAATTTGCCGTATCATTTCCCAGCTCCAAGCAGGAATTTTTTCTTCATTCAGTAATAACCCGACTTTTAGTTTGACCAATTTATCTTTGATTTATCTTTATTGAAGCTAAGAAGATATTGCTTAATGCGAATTTATCTTTTTGTTTTTAATAAATGACGTACCTTTTCAATAATTAGACAATCAATTTGAGCTTTTGGATAGAAAAATTAAAATTCTTCATCTAATAAAATCTCTGGGTAGAGGAGGTGCGGAGATGCTATTGCCTATTAGTTACAAATATGCCTCGCACCATCAGTTTGACTATAGCTATGCCTATTTTCTAAAAGGCAAGAATGACTTGGAGTATCTGCTAAGGGAAAATGGGGCGAAGGTTCATTCTTTTGAGGCAGCAGGAAATAAGGAGATTTTATTTTCAGTCAATGCCCTAGCCAGTTATTGCAAGGCCAATAAAATTGATATTATTCACGTTCATCTACCCATTGCAGGTGTAGTGGCACGGATCGCTGGCCGATTAGCCAAAATTCCTGTAGTCTACACGGAGCACAACCTAATGGAGCGCTATCATCCAGTTACTCGCTTTCTGAATAAATCTACTTTCTCTATGCAAGCTCATGTGGTATCTGTTTCGCGCGATGTGGAGCAATCCATCCGCAAGCATACGAAGACAAAAATTCCTGTTTCCACAGTTTTGAATGGAATAGATACGAGGGAATTTAAAAGGGATATTGCTGGAGGACAGGAAATTAGGATGCAGTATAATATACCAGATACGGCAATAGTTATAGGTTTTGTTGCTGTATTTAGGGAGCAAAAGCAATTACCCACTTGGCTTAAAGTGGCTGCAGAAATAGTGAAATATCATCCGGATACCTATTTCCTCTTGGTCGGCTCAGGGCCACTTTCGGATGAGATTGACATCTTGCGTCAAAGTTTAGGCTTGTCCGATCGATTGATATTGCCTGGCTTGCAAAAGAACGTACGGCAATACCTTTCGGCGATGGACGTGTTTTTTATGTCTTCCAAATTTGAAGGCTTGCCATTGGCACTTTTGGAAGCAATGGCTTGTGAGTGTGCGATTGTTGCCACCAAAGTAGGTGGAGTACCTGAGGTGATTCAGCAGGGCATTTCTGGATTGTTAGTTTCTGACCAAAGTCAGCAAGAAATGTTCGATGCATTGAGTTTTTATCTTAAAAATAGGGATGAGATAAAAACCCATGGAGTCGCCGCAAGGATAAGAGTAGAAAATGCCTTCAGTATTCAACGGATGGTAACAGAGCTGGAAGATATTTATCGTTCACTCGCACTTTCGAACTAGGCTAAAGCTCATGTCCACTAATCCCGTTTTCTTGCTTTACTTTAATTATCGTATTTTTGGCTAAATTATTAGCTTCTTGAAGAAAAAACTGGTTCGCATTACCACCATTCCATTATCCCTCAAGTATTTGCTGGGAGGTCAGTTGGGCTATATGAATCAGTATTTTGAAGTAACCGCCATCTCAAGTCCTGGAATAGAATTAGATGAACTCTCAAGTGAAGGAGTTAGTATCCGGCGTGTAAATATGACTCGTAAAATTACGCCTTTGCAAGACGTGAAGGCTTTAATGGAATTGTATCGAATTTTCAAGGCGATAAAGCCAGATATCGTGCATACACACACACCGAAAGCGGGCTTGTTGGGAATGCTCGCTGCTTGGATGGCCAGAGTGCCTATTCGCCTTCATACCGTTGCTGGACTTCCACTGATGGAGCGAAAGGGAGTTGAACGCTCCATGCTCGAAGGCATCGAGAAATTTACTTATTCATTGGCTCACAAAGTTTACCCAAACTCTCAAGGACTCAAAAACTTCATTCTTCAAAAGAAAATGGCCGAGCCAACGAAAGTAGAAGTCCTAGCCAATGGATCTAGTAATGGAATAAACACACAATTTTTCAAAGTAAATGATGAAATAGAAAAAGAAGGACACTCACTAAAGAACTTGCTTAAAGTGAAGGAAGGTGAAATTATATTTCTTTTTGTAGGAAGATTAGTAGCAGACAAAGGAATAAACGAATTGATAAAAGCATTTGATTCACTTTCCAGAAAATATCCAACTTCACGCCTCATCTTAGTGGGGTCGATGGAGGAGGATTTGGATCCGATCAGTGATGAAAGCCTTATGATGCTAAAGAGGAATACCCGTATAATCCAGACAGGGTTCAAAAAAGACATCCGGCCATATCTTCATTTGAGTAATATCTTTGTGTTACCAACTTACAGGGAGGGTTTCCCAAATGTAGTATTGCAAGCCGGATGTTTCCATCTCCCTAGCATTGTTACGGACATCAATGGTTGCAACGAAATTATAGAAGATGGATTGAATGGATTAATAATTCCTCCAAAATCTACAGAAAGGCTCCAAGAAGCAATGATAAAGTTGTTGGAGCAAACAGAATTGAGAGCGCAGATGGCCTCCCAAGCAAGGGCGATGATCTTAAGAAAATATGAGCAAAAGGTGGTTTGGGATTGCTTAATAGATGAATATAAGCAATTTTGCAGTCAAAAGGCGGCTAAATGAAAAATCGCAATCGCACATATCATTTTTTTAAAAGACTTTTCGATATTATTGTTTCTATGCTGGTTTTGATTGTCCTTTCACCTATTATCCTGTTTTTAGTGAGTGGTTTATTTTTTTCACGAAGCGGTAAGGTATTTTTTCAACAAGAAAGGCCAGGCTTAAACGGTAAAATATTTACAGTGATTAAGTTCAAAACCATGTCTGATCAAAAGGATAGAAATGGAGAGTTACTGCCAGATGCGGAGAGACTTACTAAAATTGGTCGTTTTATTCGAAAGACTTCTTTGGATGAATTACCACAGCTCGTTAATGTATTGTCGGGTAAAATGTCCTTAGTAGGACCTCGCCCGTTATTGGTTGAATATTTGACTAGATACAGTGAGTTTCAAATTAGAAGACATGAAGTGAAGCCTGGAATCACGGGATGGGCGCAAATAAATGGTAGAAATACTTTAAAATGGGATCAGAAATTTGCCTATGATATTTGGTACGTTGATAATTGTAGTTTATTTTTAGATATTAAGATTATTTTTAAGACGATTAAAAGAGTGTTCGAACAAAAGGGAATCAATGCCGATGGACATGCAACTGCAATAAAATTTAATGGAAATGGATAAATTCATTTTATTTGGAGCAAGTGGGCATTCAAAGGTAATTGCTGATAGTATTTTGGCTGGAGGATGCGAAATTAGTGGACTTATGGATGATGACTTGAATAATGAAGGATTTTTTGGAATACCATTTTTGGGGTATTACAATCCTGAATTATTTTGCGATCAAGAAATCATTATTGCGGTCGGTCATAATAGCCATCGAAAGTCAGTTGCTCTTAAAGTGTCACATTCTTTTGGTCGTTGGGTTGATAAAAGTGCTAAAGTTTCGACGTGTACAATGATAAATGAAGGCACGGTTATTCTGCAAGCTGCTTGCGTGCAAGTAGACGTGAGGTTAGGCAAGCATGTGATCATTAACACTGCTGCATCGGTTGACCACGATTGTTTTTTGGGAGATTTTGTACATATTTCGCCCGGAGCAACGTTATGTGGTAACGTAAATGTCGGAGAAGGAACCATGATTGGAGCAGGTTCAGTAGTGATTCCGAACGTAAACATAGGAAAATGGGTTACCATTGGGGCAGGTGCAGTGATCATTGATGACGTGCCTGATTTTTCAGTTGTAGTTGGTAACCCCGGGAAAATTTTAAAATTTATAAAATGAAAGAGCGGATTTACCTTTCTTCGCCGCATATAGGCAAAGACGAACAGAAGTTTGTTGAGGAAGCTTTCTTAACTAATTGGGTGTCTCCAATGGGTGAGAACATCGATTTTTTTGAAAAATCCATATCTAAATATACGAATAGTAAAGCTGCTGTTGCACTTTCATCAGGGACGGCTGCTATTCACTTAGCCTTAATCATTCTCGGAGTAGCCAAAGGCGATGAAGTGTTGTGCTCATCATTCACTTTTGTAGCTTCTGCCAACCCAATAGCATACCTTGGCGCAAAGCCTGTATTTATTGACAGCGAAAGTGACACATGGAATATGTGTCCAGAGTTATTAGAAGAAGCGATCATTGACCGAATTGCAAAAGGGAATAAACCAAAAGCAATTGTATTAGTCCACTCGTATGGCGTTCCTGCCAAAATGGATGAACTGATGACCATTGCCGCAAAGTATGATATAGCAGTAATTGAAGATGCGGCAGAGGCTTTAGGTTCCACATATAATGGAAAGCACCTAGGTACTTTTGGAGATATTGGTATTTATTCCTTCAATGGCAATAAAATAATTACTACTTCTGGCGGAGGAGTATTAGTGTCCAACAACTTAAAGTACGTAGAAAGGGCAAAATATCTTGCTACCCAAGCAAGAGATGACAAACCTTTTTATCAGCACTCAGAAATTGGGTATAATTACCGAATGAGTAATATCTGTGCAGGAATTGGCAGAGGCCAAATGAAAGTACTCAATGAAAGAGTGCAGCAAAGAAGGGCGAATTATAATTACTACAGAGAAAACCTTGCTGAATTTCCTGAAATCCAATTTGTGGATGAGCCAAAAGGTGGATTTTCTAATCGCTGGCTCACGTGCATTACCATTGATGGAGACTTTGGGAGAAACTCTATCGAAGAATTGAGAACCCTGTTGGCGAATGATGAAATTGAAAGTCGCCCACTTTGGAAGCCAATGCATTTACAGCCAATTTTCGAAGATTGTACATTCTACGGAAATGGAATTTCTGATAAGTTATTTTTAAAAGGACTCTGTTTACCCTCTGGGAGCAATTTGAGTTTGGAAGATCTGAATAGAGTGATCGACTGGGTGAAAATTTTCGCAGAAAAGAATTACAGCAGAAAGGCAGTCTAACGTTGACTTTCGGAATTTTCCAGCATTTTTACTATTTGCTCAGTTTCAATTAGTCCCATTTCATTCCCCCACGAGTTGCCAATATAGGTCATTATTTGGGCTAGGTCCAGATTTTTGAGATTCGGGTTAGCAGGCATTGGCTGGTTGTAGGAAATACCATTGACAATAATCTCCCCTTCCATACCATATTTGATCCCATAAACTGAGGCGGCTAGGTTGTTTTTTAAATAGTCAGCTGATGCTAATGGAGGAATGAGTTTCCCCAGTCCTGAGCCATCCTGTTGATGGCAATTGGTGCAATTTATTGTATATAAGTTTTTCCCTTCAAGCATATATTGGTTGAACTTGATTTTCGAATTATTATCAAGGGTTTGGTAAGCTTCACTTTTACTTGCAGGCCCAGCGTCGCAAGAAGTTAGTATGAAGCCAAGAAGAATAAATCCAAGACTAAAGGGTAGTTTCATATTCTTTCAATAATCTTGTCATGTCTTTCATCAATTTGTCCACTTTGTCTTCTTTGGTGCCATCATAAATGCCGCGAATTCTTTGCTCTTTATCAACGAGCAAAAAAGCTCCGCTATGTACAAACCCGCCTGGCTCTGAGGCATCTTCTGTCGCACTTACCATATATTTTGTTTGCCCAATTTTATAAATCTCGTCCTTATCTCCTGTTACAAATTTCCATTGCGAATTATCCATTACGCCAATTCGCTCAGAAAAGTCCTTAAGCAGAGCTACTGTATCATATTCTGGGTCAATGGTATGCGAAAGAATCATCACTTCAGGGTTTCCCTTAAATTCCTCAAAAATTCGGAGCATTTGAGTTTTCATTATTGGGCAGATAGTAGGGCAGGAGGTGAAAAAGAAATCGGCAACATAAATCTTCCCTTCAAAATTTTGAGGAGTTACCCAGGAGCTATCTTGATCTACGAAACGAAAATCTCCAATGGTATGGTAAATAGTATCTTGTTTGATTTTGCCGTTTAGTTCTTTCTCAACTACCTCCTTGCGGCCTAATATTGGCAGAGCGTCTTCTGTGCCGGATGTGTTGGATGCACAACTAAATAGCATTAAAAATGAGGTGAAGGCAATGAAAACTGAGGTAAAGAATTTCATGATAGTAACAGGATTTATCGTCAGTTTAGAACAAATTGCAGAAGGTCAATGTTCCTTCTGGCGTAAAGATTTATATATACGAATGGCGATCATAAGAATGCCCGAAAAGAGTACTAAACCTACCAATCCCCAGAGCATATCGACGCTATTTTTAAGCACAATTAGAAAAATAATGGCTACCAGAAATACTGTGGCCACCTCATTCCAGACTCTTAATCGATTAGAAGTCCATTTCGCTTCGCCATTTTGTAATTGTGCGTAAATGTTCTGGCAGAAAAAGTGATAGACATATAGCAATAAGACAAACGCTAATTTCACCTGCATAAAACCTTGCTGCAAATAGCCGGGCATCAATACGAGCAACCAAGTGCCAAAAATTAGAGTGAGAATAGCACTGGGCCACGTAATCCCAAACCATAAGCGTTTTGCCATGATTTTGAATTGTTCGGAGAGGATCCCTCGCTCTGGTTCTTGTTTGCCTAAAGCCTCTGTCTGATAAATAAAAAGCCTAACAATATAAAAAAGTCCTGCAAACCAAGTGACAATAAAAATTATGTGGAGCGATTTTACATATAATAATAACATATTGGCTGTTTGGTTAAATAGAAATCTAGGCCTTAGTTAGCAATTCTGTAATTAGCATCACTTTTGAGTTTTTCTCAGAGATTCCAAAATGCGTGCAGATATCGTTGACTAAGCCTTCCCTCGCTACAATTAAAATATCGCTAATTCCATTTTCCATTGCTAAGATGCTTTTTAGCGCGCTATGTAAACCTTCACCTTTAAGCTCGAGTGGCCCAATTTCATCAATAACTAACAATTCACCCTTTTCGTTTTGGGCTGCCTTCAATAATATCTCTGAGGCTTTTTCGAATGCCGCATTGGAGAAGGTGTATTTGCCTACGTTCAAGCCAGCTTCATTTGCTGCGGCTTCCATCTCCCACTGTTCGCCACTTTCAATAGATTTAAAATGTCTCTTTTCATTGATAATTGGACTCAGAATACCAGCAACTCCTCCCGCTTTTCTACTTATCCAATTTTCAATTGCGGTAGATTTTCCGGTTCTCTTTGGGCCTGTTAATAAAATTACGTTTTTCATTTTATGGGAATATATTTATAAGTAGTACTTTACTAAAGTAAGTAAAACGATTGAGTTTCTTTTGATTTTGGGCTTGTTTCCAAGATTCTTTTACAATCCATTTAGTTTCAGGCATCATGTCTAATATTGTTGATATATCCTTCGACATATCTGATTGCTTTTTGGCCATCCAGTTTTTGAATTGGCGCATTAGCATTGGGCCTATTACCAAAAGCCAGCCAGCAATTACTAAGAAAGATCTAATGAGCAATTGAATAATACGCTGCTGAGGCAACAGTTCTAACGCTGGATTGAATAGCGGGATAATTAGTAGAATAAGTAAAATTACCCAAATCCAAACAATAAGTTTTTTGCCAATTTTCTTTCTTCTACTTTTTCGCTGTGAGGGAATATTTTCATCTGTTGCGATGTAAGAGGCATCAAAAACCAGGTCTGGATATTTAATACGGTAATTGGCAATTCTATTTGGAATGCTCCCTCCAAGCCAACCAAAAAATAAGCCAACAAGACCATAAATTCCTAAATATATAGCTAATAGCGTATAAATATATTGTTGATTTGATCCTCCAAATTGACCCATTACATAAGTTAAAAACTCATCTAATGCTACCCACACATCCTGACCAAATATAATGGTCGTAACGATCAGTTTTTGTAAGGCAGATTCCAACAGATTTATAAGCCCAAGCAGCATTGCGCCGAGCCTGAATGAGGGTATAATGGAGAAAATGAGCCATCCCATTGCACCTTGAAAAAAAACAGCGAAGTATGCGCCAAAAGGAGAATGAGGTGCCAAGAGTCCTTTTATCAGCATTACTAAAATCGTTGCCGTGAGAATATCTTTTCGGGAGCTTGTGTAATAGGCGAGCAGGCAAATATAGACCACAGCCAATCCTCCCACCAAAATTCCTGTAATGGGGATTTTGAGCCCATGTAAAATGCCGCCGAGCATTGATTCGCTCAATGCCCACAATGCGGTGATTCTGAAAAAATGCTCTTTATTTGGGGTACTCATTTAAGAATTTTCACCTTATCACCCACACTTATTTTGCCTGCTTTGAGGGCAATCATATTTTGGCCAAATAGCACCTTATTACCCTCCCGCCGATATTTGCTGAGTGTGCGTAATGGCTCTTTGCCTCGCTCAGCCGTTTGTTGATTGATGGTGGTTACTTCACATCTTGCGCAGGGTTTCACTATCTGAAACCTACATTCACCAATCTGAATTTCCTTCCAAGTATCTTCTTCGAATGAGGTTGATCCGCTTATAACCATGTTGGGCCGGAATCTATTCATTTCTACTGGTGCCTCAAGCCGGCTATTCAAATCATCAAGAGAGGCTTGGGAAATAATCAGAAAAGGGTAGCCATCGGCAAAGCTCACCTGGGTGTCAGTATCCACAAATCGCGTATCGGCCAAACGAGAGGTACTTTTGCCTATTTTAACTAGCGAAACTTCTTGCTGCAATATTTCAGATAATTTTGCCGATGCCTCCTCGCTTACGTGTTCGGCAAGCATGGTGTCATCCCATACATCTACTTGGGAGGTGGCTTGTAAGCTTTCGGCTAAACCCAACTGGAGCTGAAAAGCTTTGTTAAGTCGATGGGAAATATTGAGGGAGCCGTTTTCAATCTGCGTAATCAAAAGACTTAATATTGGAAACTCTCTTTGGCTGATAAATTTGCCCTTACTATTGATTAGCATCCAGTTCCGATCATACAGCAATCCTCGCTCGGTCACTTCCGATTCGGTAAGGTCAATCCCAGCAAAAGATTTTATGGGGTAAATAGTGATTTCTTGTAAGCGCATAGGAGTATTTTCTGGCTCACAAGATACGGATAAAACAAAAAACCCCGACATCTCGTGCCGGGGTTTCAACCTTTGTTCCTCCAGATTTACCTAATTGAGGATCTTCTGAAGCTCTTCCATCTTGGTTTTAGCTTCTACGTGGCCAAGATTGCTTGCCTGTCTATATAGTTCCAATGCCTCAAGATACGTTTCTTTTTTCTTATTAGGAGCCAATCTCGTTCTATTTGCAGCTTCTTCAATAGCCTGACCTCTAGCGAACAACGCATCAGCCTGGTTTATTTTTGCAGCTTCGAACAAGCCCATAATACGGGCTTCAAGTAATTGCAATTCTTGTCTCTTGATCTCAAGTTCAGTGTCCTTCTGCATGATTTCTTCCTCGCGCATAGATACAGCCGAAATCAAATCTTGATTTTCTACTTTGTAGCGAGTTACTTGATCTTGCAAACTTACCACTTCGTCATTTTTGCTCTGCAATTGCTGTCTTAAACGGCTGATCGTTCCAGCATAAGCTTGACTTTGGCTGCTTGTTGAGCTTAAGTTTGATTCGAGTTCAGTAATTTTATTTTCTGAATCTTTCACATACTGATTGATCGCTTCCATACGAGCAACGAAATCATCACTTTGAATTCCTCTTTCAAGGCTTAACTCTAAGTTTTCTCTTCCGCTATCAATCGAGTCCATCCAAGCACCTACTTGCTGCAAGGTTTGCACCGCCAAGGTAGTGGATTGTAGCTCAGCCTGAAGGGAATCAGCCTCCGCTCTTAGTTGTTCAGTTTCTGAATTCATTCCGCAAGAACTTACAAGTAGTCCAGCAGTTACGACAAAAAGAGAATTTCTGAAAATTTTCATTTTTGCGGTGTTTTTAATGGTTAACATAATTGGTTTGTTTGTTAATAGTTACGGGATCATGTAGCAAATTATAGTCCATAATTTTGAAACCGTAAATAATTGATTTTGAGTAAATAAACCTATCATAATTTGAACGAATTTAAAAGGTTTCCATTGTTGAAAAGAGGCAATTTCTCATAAAATATTTTTCTCAAATGATGTTTTTTTTCGCTTATTAGCTAATTTCAACCATGTCAATATCTCGCAAGCCAAAACGCTTTTTACCTGAATATTATGTAGAGGGGATTTTAAATCAGGATAGAGTGATTTTGAGTCAGTCGATTACGCTTGCAGAGAGCCATTTGCCTTCCGATCAAGAGTTGTCTTCTTTGGTTTTGGACAAGCTGATTCCACATAGTGGCAATTCGATTCGGGTGGGCATTACTGGCGTTCCTGGCGTGGGCAAAAGTACCTTTATCGAGGCGATGGGGACAAAACTGACCGAGGAGGGCAAGCGATTGGCTGTGTTGGCGATCGACCCGAGTAGTCAGCGGTCGGGTGGGAGTATATTGGGCGACAAAACACGCATGGTGGCTTTGGCGCATAACCCAATGGCCTATATCCGCCCTTCAGCTGCTGGCAGGGCCTTGGGAGGTGTAGGATTCAAAACGCGGGAGGCCATTATTTTTTGTGAAGCCGCCGGCTTTGATGTCATTTTTGTGGAAACCGTAGGAGTGGGGCAATCCGAAACGATGGTGCATGGCATGGTTGATTTTTTCTTACTATTGATGCTTGCGGGTGCCGGGGACGAGCTGCAAGGAATCAAAAAAGGCATCATGGAAATGGCGGATACCATTGTGATCAATAAGGCAGATGGCGAAAATGAGAACATGGCCAAAAGAGCCAAAGTAGCCTATCAGAATGCGTTGCATTTATTTCCTCCCGCCCAAAGTGGCTGGTATCCGAAAGTACTTACCTGCTCATCTTTGCAGAAAAGTGGAATAGATGACGTTTGGAAGTTAATTTTTGATTTTAAAAATAAAATGCAACAAAATGGTTTTTTTCTTACAAATAGGAAAGAGCAGAATGTGAAGTGGATGTTTGATGCCGTAAAATTCCATTTGGAACAGCGTTTTTACAGTTACGAGGCTATACAAAAAGCTGCAATAGAACTAAAGCGGGAGGTTGAAGCTGGTGTGAAAGCGCCAACCAGGGCTGCCTTAGAATTATTGCGGCTTTACGATATTAATTAACGCCCTGTGGGTTAGAGCTTTCTGATGGAAGAAGAACCGCTTGTAATTAATTTTCCGGTTCTCGCATTTCCTTTATAGGTAATTTTGGAGCTGCCACTTGCATTCACATCTATACGTTGTGTTACATTTACATCTACTTTGCTTGCTCCAGAGAGGTTTAGTGAGGCACTATTGGCAGGAAGATCAAAGGCTGAAAATTTACTTGCACCGCTCAATTCCAAATCTAAGCTATTGCAACTTCCGCCTAAGACGGTATTGCTTGCGCCTGATCCGCTGAACTCCAAATCATTTACAATTAGTCTTAAATCTAATTTGCTTGCACCCGACAACTCTATTTCCAAATCATCGCCTTTGATGTCTGTAGTAGCAGATACTTTGCTGGCACCGCTAAAATTCATTTTTTCTAGTTGTGCGAAAGTAATATACACTGCCATCTTCCTTTTGGTGGTAAATCTACCATTGGTTTTTATGTAGAGCGTATTGTTTCTCACTTCTACATCCACTTTTTGGTGAAGTTTATCTTCGACCTCTACCACTACTTTGTGGTCATCGCCCTGTGTGAGGATCACTTCAAAAGCGCTTCCTACATCTATTCCAGTAAACGAACCTACGGGCCTATCTTGAGAGGAGGTTTGGCCATTGGCGACAAAGGCAATAGAGATGAGTGTATAAAAGAAAATGAAGAATTGGGTACTAAAAGTAGTTTTCATGATACGTTATTTTGTAGGTAAGATGCATGATTTGCCCAAAAGGTTGCACTAAGTATTATGTTTTCACCGTTTATATGAGTTTACTTTTTCGATCAGGGTACTAAAGGCTTGATTCCATGGGTACTGCAACTGAATGATTTTTTGATTTAGATGTGGAAAACATCTATTGTATTATCAATTGAAGCTAGGTTAAACTAGCTGGTTTATGTGCTTGTGGAACGATAAATAGGTGGAACTTTCGTCACTAAAATCTCTTTTGGCGCAAGTGTTCCGTGTGTGGCACCTATGGTTAGCGGCGGTTCTATTTTTAAAGAAAATCCATCCTACTCGCCTAAAATCAGTAACTTATTGCCCTAAATAGTTTGTGTGCAATTTTTAAAATACCAATGCCTTTGTTGTTTCAAAGACATTGGCATGTTAGGAATTGGATAGAGTCACACGCGAAACGCGTGTGCTACCTAGCGATATACGTGAACGCTAGCAAGATTGTAGATGCGTCGAAAATGGTTTCCCATAAAAATCATACTATAAAATTTTTAATTTTTTCTTATCTGTATCAAAATCATCGAATTAAGAGAATTTGAGCTGATTTTTATACTATTGGAATTTAAACAATTTCTAATAAGACTATTAATATCAACTATGTCGAGAAATAGTCTGAAAATAATTTGCATGTTAATTCATTAAGATTATCTACTTGAAGGTCAAAAAATGATTGAATTATGAAAATTAAAAGTGCAGTTTCATCTTTGGGTTTGGGCTTTTGTCTTGCCCTAGTTGTTCTTTCATGTTCCGATGTGGAAGAAACAGAAGAAATTAAATTTGTTGCAGCAGAAGCACAAGTGACTTATGTGGAGGATATTTTCACTTGGTGTCCTGAGTATGTTACTTATACCGCTGATAATTTTATGCTAATTATAAATGCATGTAAGGATACAGTGCTGCAAGTAGTTAATTTGGCCACTAGAACGGAGGAATGGATTGCCACAAAAGGAGGTGGGCCTAACGAAATCGGTCAATTAAGACCTTTTGCTGCAGGAGGAGAAGTGTCGCTAAATGACGGGGTGCGCTATTGGGATCCGAATAAACAATTGGTATTCAAGCTTCAATTAATAGAAGGAAAGCTAACATTTGAGCAAGAGTATTCCTTAAAGGCAAATTTAGTTAATTGGGCTCAAATGGCTAAAACTGATAACGGTTTTATTACCAATTCAATTCGAGGTGGGCATAATTTTCAAAAAATTGATTTTGAGGAAAATATGGAAGCCTTCTATGATTTTCATCCTCCATTAAATGCGCCTCAAACTGGAATGGCTCGTAATATGCTGTATTTCAAAAATATGGATTTTCAACCAAGTCGAAAAATATTGGTTACGGCCCTTATAAATTTTCCATATATCATTTTATATGATCAAAATTTGAATTTAATAAATCAATTAAAAACCAAAGACATTGAGATAATTGTCGATGACTATGACACTGATACAGCAATGGCAAAAGATAGAGGTACTGCTCAACAATATTATCAGGTAATTGCGGGGCCTGATTTTATATATGCTGTTAATAACAATGGCTCATTCGACAGTTTCTCCAAAAGAGTATTTGAGCCAATAATTGAGATTTATGATTATGAACTCAACCATGTTGGCAATCTGAAATTAGATCAAGCTATAAGAAGGATGACTATTGACTTTGGAAACAAAGCTCTTTATTTCGAGCCCTGGTCTAACCTAGCTCCAGAAGATCATTCCATTGGGAAGGCAGAGATACCTAAAGCGTTGCATCATTTGTTTTAAAGTTTTGTAAATTATAGTCCTAACCTGGCGCAAGCGTTCCGTGTGTGCCACCTATGTTCAGCGGCGGTTCTATTTTTAAAGAAAATCCATCCTACTCGCCTAAAATCAGTAACTTATTGCCCTAAATAGTTTGTGCGCAGTTTAGTAAAGTGATAGCGATATATGTGAACGCTAGCAAGATTGTAGATGCGTCGAAAATGGTTTAGTATAAAACCATACTTTAATTTTTTTTCTTATCTATTTCAAAATCATCAAATTAAAAGAATTTAGAGCGTTTTTTATATTATTTGGTACGAGAAAAATTTCAAATAAGACTAATAGTATCAACTATGTAAAAAAATAGTTTGTAAAAAATTTGCATATCAATTCATTAATTCATTAATTCATTAATTCATTAATTCATTAATTCATTAATTCATTAATTGTGATCTTAATTGTATTTCTAACCAAAATTTTATTAAGATGAAAAAGAGATTAAATGTTTTGTTCGCTAGCATTCTGCTGTTCGCTTCAGTAATGCTTTACTTCCCTGCCAGTGCTGGCCCATGTAATGCATGGCCTGATGGGGATATTAGGAATGATGCGATAATGGTCACTGTCGGTGACGATTGTATCTGCTATTCTTGGGGCCTTCAATGTGTTTATGATATTGAATAAGTTGAATAATTTTTTTTCATTGCCGCTGGTTATTAAATCAGCGGCTTAATTTTCACTAAAGTTGAATAAATACATATTATTAACTATAATGCTATTATTTGGATGTGATTCAGATAATTTTTACCAGAAGGAAAAATTCAAATCTGTTGAATTAGTTTCAGAGAATAAATTGAAATTGGATTCAATTACTTCAAATTCTCCATTGGTGTTTGAGTATATAGTATTTGAAAAAGTCGAAGTAATTGCCCTTCGAAATCAACCCGATAATTCCATTAAAATTTATAACTTCAGGTCAGGTGATTTTATAAAAAATATATTTTTCCCTTCAGAAGGACCTAACAATGTAGGAAGAGTTGGTCAGTTTCATTTTTATGATATGGACAGTTTACTAGTCTCAGACTTCCTTCCGCCTTTTGTTACAACTATTAATTATCGTGATTCTGTTTATCAAAGACATTTGCTAGTAAGTGTGGAACAAAGAAGAAATAGATTTTCAATGCCTAGGATATTTGCAGGTCATCGGCTTACCGTTATTGACGATTATCTTTTCTTACCCTTACCAGATAATCGACCCTTTAGTGCTGATAAGGAACTTGGCGAGGAAACTGACAATAAAGTGATAATGAAGTATAATTTTGATACAGGTAGCCAAGAATATTTTGGAAATTACCCTAAAAATTATCCTGAACCTCAGTCAACAATAAAGGGCCTTGATATTTTTCTTTCAGAAGACCTAAGTGGAGAGTTTTTAATGGCTTCGTTTCCTTATCAAGATTCTGTTATAATTTTTGATTTGGAAGGAAATATAGTTCGTAAAGTAAATATGGGCTATGAGTTTCATCAGGAAAATAATTCCTTCCAAAAAATTAATACCAACGATCAATTTGAAATATTTAAGAATGAAATAAAAATTCCTGCTTATTCATCATTTTTAGTGGATAAAATTAATAATAAATACTTAAGAGTTGTAGAGACTCCAATTATTTCCTTGCAGGATGATGAGCTATTAGAAAAGTACAATAATTCATATACTAGAGCTAGAAGGCCATTTAAAATTCTTATTTTCGATGAAGATTTTAATTATGAAGGTACTGCTGTATTTCCAAATAGAAATGATGAATATGAACCCTATAATCTAGTGGTAAGTAGGTACGGAATCATATTAATTAACAGGGTAAAGAATAATATCAATGAAGATTTTATGCATTTGGATATCTTTAGTATTTATTAGTGGATGTCAACAAAATCAAGATACATTCGCTGAGTTTGAAAGTATTATTGATAATGAATTCCCAGAGTTAGTCGATGAAAAGTTTATTTTCTTTATATCAGAAACAGGCTGTCCCTATTGTAGAGAAAATACTTATGCTTACTTAAAAGAAAATCCAAATGATTGGATTATAGTTAAGTATGAGGTTTATAATATTAGAAATTCCAAAATAAAAGACAGGATACTCGGGTTTGACGAAGGAAGGGTGATTTACAAAGCTTCTGAAAAATTAGTTAAAGTTTTGAGTGATCTAAATGATAAGAATCCAGTTCTTATCCTTAGTGAAGTTGGCAACATTAAGGACTTACTAAAAATTAATTCTGCGAACGCAGCTATACTTGATGAACTTATTTCTGTGAAGTTTAATGGTTTAGAAATCAAATGAATCGTTCGAACCTAGATTTTTATCTAAAAGATTAGAAGAGCATCTGAATCCCAAATGCTCTTCTAATGGTTTCTTATTTTCTGGAGGCAGTTTCTAAGGATAGGTTTTTAATGCCGTTTTGATAAGTATTCGTCTGTTTTTCAACAGATTTTTCCTTTTCAAGCGCCAAAGCAGCTTTTCTTTTTTTGGCTTGGTCAATCTTTATTGGGCTGCCGAAGATTGCGTACATTTTCTCGCCAAAGGTATCTGCTTCTTTTACGTCTTTCCAAATTTCCCTGTATTCGTGAAAATTGATGTGTAATGGATTTGCCTTATTCTCTATATTGGTCGTAAGGCCGTAGGCTACTTTCTCTCCTTCAGGCTCATACGTGCCAAATATTCTGTCCCAAAGGACAAATGTTGCCCCAAAATTTCTATCGATATACTGTTCTTGTGAGCCGTGGTGTACTCGGTGATTGCTCGGTGTAGCAAATACGTACTCGATAGCAGGGTGCAGCTTGCGTATATACTCTGTATGCACCCAAAATTGGAAAAGCACTGCAATTTGGTTTGTGACAAAAATGATAATCGGGTGAAAGCCAATAAACATAGCTGGCACAAAGAAGATGATTTTAATATGCTGAACCCAGCTAAGTCTGAATGAAACAGTCAGGTTGTACTTTTCGCCAGAGTGATGGACTATATGTGTAGCCCACCAAAAACGCTGATTATGGGATACTCTGTGAGCCCAATAGCTGCAAAAATCCCAAAATATATAGGCAGGAATGAAGGTCCACCAGTTGAGTTGCATGCGCCAAGGCACAAGATTGTATATCACCACCACCACTAATAATAATGCTGCTTTGATCAGAAAGCTAATAATCACATTGCCAACACCTACCAACACAGAACCCATGGTTTCTTTGGATTCGTAAAAGCCGTGATTTTGCTTTTTGGAAATATAATATTCTAAAATGGCGAATAAGAACATAACAGGAGCTGCCCAAACGATTATTTCGGGGGCACTTTTTTCAATAAAACCTAAATCGTCAAGAGAAATTGTAGGAGCGCCAAATAGAGAAACTGGATCCATAAGAGATTTTTATACTAGAGTGAAATAAATTAAACCTCAATATAGCGATTAACTAGCTATTGAGGCAATAAAAAATAACTAAAATGAGCGATTAGATTTTACAACGATTGATTTAGAGCAAAAACTCTACAGGGAGCTCCATCGGCATTATCAATTTTTAGCGGTGCAATAATTATTTCAAAACGCTCACTTGTTAACAATTCTAAGCCCACTAAGTTCTCAACAATTAAAATTTCGTTTCGGAAAAAGAGTTTATGCTCATTGTAAGGCGCACCATCTGGGGTGAAAGAGTCAAGTCCTACTATTTTCACTTTCTTATCTACGAGCAATTGCGCAGTGTCAGGACTTATCACTGGATTGCCTTCAAAATAATTGCCGTGAATATGCTGAACGTGGCCGGTGTGGAAGAAAACGATATCACCCTCCCGCACATTTTCTAGCGGATCCGAAATGATAGATTGACCTCTCACATCTATTAAAATTGCCTCACCAATGAATGTCTCTGGCGGAAACTCAGTGAGTTTTTTCCCATCTTCTAACATGTGAAAAGGGGCATCTATATGTGTGGCAAAGTGGGTCCCAAACGAATATCGTAGAGCATTCCAACCTTCATTGGCAATAGTTGCTGCTGTTTCTATTACAGGTGCTTTATCACCAGGAAATACGGGAAGTTTATCCGTAATGGGTAAGGTTAAATCTATAATGGCCATTTTCAATAATGATTTTGAATAATATTGGCGGGCAAGTTGTAGCCTTATTTTGAATTTATCAACCGATAATTGAGCCGAGGTTGGCATATTTAGGCTGGTTATTTTCAAAGCAATTTTACAACTGATACTTTATGTATAAATTGCCGGGCCTTTAAAATCAATACATCATATTATTCGTTGTTGTTTCAATGACTTTTTCTCATAGATTCATACTTTTCATAGCTCTATCGATATTTTTGCAGATCGTTGCATTGCTGGAAGCGCGGGCTCAAGATCCTCAGTTCTCGCAATTTTATGCCTCTCAATTATATCTAAATCCAGCTTTTGCGGGAGGCGGTGAGGAAGGCCGCATGGGAATCAATTATCGGAATCAATGGCCATCTCTGCCATCCTCATTTGTGACGTATACCGCTTGGGCAGATTTCGCCTTGCCCAAGTATAATAGCGGTGTGGGGATATTATTGATGACCGACCAAGAAGGTAGCGCAGGCTTAAGATCTACCTCTGCCGCACTTAGCTACGCGTATCAACTGCCCCTAAGCGATGCCCTCACCTTTAGGCCGGGAGTATCTGTTGGCTATATGCGTAGAAATGTAGATTTCAGTCAGTTAGTTTTTGCAAGTCAGCTAAATCCCATTGGCGGTTTCGATCCGAATTTACCAAATCTCACTAACAGTGGCCTCAATACGAATTTATTGACCATCGATTTAGGTGGGCTTTTCTATACCGAGACTGCGTGGTTGGGAGCTTCATTTGCTCAAGTGAACCAACCAAACGAAAGCCTTACCGGTGAAATTTCTACATTGCCCATGCGCACCTCCATTCATGGTGGCTGGAAAATTCCATTGTCTTCTGGACCAAGAAAATATGAACTTGCCTATACTTTTAAAGAAAGGGCCATAGTACCAGTATTTCAATATCGATCACAAGCAAATTTTCAGCAACTCGATATTGGCTCCTATTTGTATCTCGAGCCATTGGTGGTAGGGCTTTGGTACAGAGGCTTGCCCGTGGGCGTGCTTAATACTTTGCCCTATAACGAGTCATTGATTATGCTTGTGGGTCTTAGCTATGATAATCTTTCGGTGGGGTATAGCTATGATTTTACAGTCTCAAGATTTGGTGCAAGTTCTGGCGGAGCACATGAATTATCGCTTACCTATCTATTTCCTGTAAGTGCTGAACGTAGACCTGTGAAAAACAAAAGACCCATACCACTTCCAAAGTTTTAGCCGATGACAAGCACCAGCATTTTGAGTATCATTTTGGCCATTACCATTGCACATTTCGTTTTTGATAGGTGGTTGTCATGGCTTAATCTCAGCCGTTTTTCGCCTAGCTTGCCCAAAGAAGCGGGAGGTATATACGATGCGGAGAAATATGCTAGAGCCATGGAATATCAAAAAGTGCGGAGTCGATTTTCATTGATTAGCTCAAGTATTAGTGCTGCCTTCACGATTGCTTTATTATCATTTGGACTTTTTGGCGAATTGGATATGTATCTCAGGCAATGGGCAGAAAACCCATTTTGGCAGCCCTTTTTGTTCTTTGGTGTATTGGCCGTTATTTCAGATATTTTCGGATTGCCCTTTCAATTGTATAGTACTTTTGTGATTGAGGAGAAATTCGGTTTCAACAAAACTACGGCCAAAATTTTCATTACAGATAAGCTCAAAGGCTATTTGCTGGGAGCCTTATTTGGAGGAGGGTTGTTATTCGTTTTTTTGTACATCATCGAGAAGTTAGGGGCAGATTTTTGGTGGATATTTCTCGCAGTGATTATGGCGTTCTCGCTGATTATGAATTTGTTTTATGCATCTTGGATATTGCCTATTTTCAACAAGCTGCATCCGTTGGAGGAAGGAGAATTAAAAACTAAAATTGCGGAATTTGCAAATAAAGTAGACTTTCCACTCACCAAAATAATGGTGATTGATGGCTCCAAAAGATCTTCCCGTGCCAATGCATTTTTTGCTGGGATGGGCCGCAAAAAGCAAATTGTGCTCTACGATACATTGATCCACCAACATGATACAGACGAGCTTTTGGCGGTACTTGCACATGAGGTTGGTCATTACAAATTGAAGCATATTCCTAAAAGCATGATTCTTTCATTTTTCACTACGGGCATCATGCTTTTTGTCCTTTCCCTTTTATTATTTACTCCCACATTATCCACGGCTTTGGGTGGCGACCAATGGGCTATCCATTTGAATTTGCTTGCATTCGGTATTTTGTACAGCCCTATTTCCTTTTTGATTGGATTATTGGGCAATATGCTTAGTCGCAAAAATGAATTTGAAGCAGATAGTTTTGCCGCCAAAAATTATGCAGCCAGTCCGTTGCAGCATGCCCTAAAAAAACTTTCGGTAGAAAATTTGGCGCATTTAACGCCGCATCCTTTGTATGTATTTTTCAATTATTCCCACCCTCCTCTATTGCAGCGATTAGCCCATTTAGAAAAGGAAAAAAGTGTTGGTGCCGACTAATTTTATCTGAAATCTCCCTGACCTGGGCGTGTGGTGATGAAATCGTTGAAACGAGCGGAGGTGGAGCCCGAGAAGTCAAGACCGAAAGGAGAAATATCGCTAGGTAAATTTGGATAATAAGCCAATCGCATCTCGAATGCGCGGAAGGTCAAGTTATCGTTTCTGATTCTAAAGCCTAGACCTACGCCATTGTACATTCTGCCTGAAAAGACGTTGACATTGCTACGGTTGATAAAGCCGATGTCGGCAAAACCATAAAGTGCCACTCTAAATCCTACCGCTTCGATAGGGGTAAATGCGACTGTTTCAAAATTTAATTTGAGCCGTTGTGTACCTCTAAAAAATGGGCTACTTAGTCCTCTCACCCCATCTTCATTATTGATAGTGATAAACTCATCGTTGAATCTATTGAAGCCATGGGTGTATTGAAAAGTGATAAATTGGCGGAATCTCCATCTATCAATTTCGAGCAGATTGGTGAAAAATAATTGTTCCAAATCTATCCTGCCTTGTTCTTTTGCACCTCCCGCTCTCAGGAATGTTTCGAATGAAACCGAAGAATATAGATAGCCTAATTTGTTTATAAAGGAACCTCTTGAAGCCTTGAATCCAATATAATTCCGATCATAAAATTCCCGTTTTTCTAGTCCAAAAGTTGCTTCTACATAATATCCTATAGGAATATCCTCCGTACGGCCATATCCATAAATAAGTCTGTCTTTGTAGTAGTTTCGCTGAGAAATGGCGATGGCACCCAAAAAGAGAGTAGAATTTTGAAAAAGTTGATTCGTTGTTTCGGTTACGAAAAAGGCTCTATTTAAAAAATCAGTCCGTTTAAATCTCCCACTCAGGATCAGCCGTGTCCTCTCATCAGCTTCAGGATTAGCAAGTCCCAACCTGAAAGCTCGCCCCAGCCAAATATCTTGTTGGTTGTAAGTATTGTAAAAGAAAAGAGTAGAAGTATCGATGGGTACAAATCTCTCGGAACGTTCCTGCAAATGGCTGAGGTCCATTCCTCCCGCCCATTTTGTCTGTGGGGTGATAAAGTCCCTATAAATATTGGCTCTAATCCCTCTTTCCCTGAAATTATTACTCAATGTAAGCTCGCCTACCGTAAAGGATCTGCGAATGTTTGGGACTCTCAGCCTGCCTCTATAATTAAAAACCTGATCTTGATTATTGGCAATCTGCAAGCGATTATCGAATTCGTACCCTAGTCCGAATAAGTTTCGCTGATCCATATCCAATATTCCAGCGTCAATATCCCGAGGCTCAATATTGAATGAAAAGGGGAATACATCCTGTGTGATGAGGATCAAATCTACCGTATCAGAATTTGGTCGGGGCACTACCTCAATCCGGGCATCTCGGATAAAGGGGAGCTCACGAAGGATACGCTCCGCATCGGCAAGTCCTGCTGAAGTGACTTTTTCGCCCTTTTTTACCGTAAGATTGTTGCGGATTACATTTCCGCTTGTTTTCCAGTGCAGTGTATTGAATGCTCGCTGGAAGATGGTTTTGGCTCTTTTTGTAGTATCATCGACTTCTGGGCCAAATACGGTAAGCTTATTTAAAGTAACATCGCCTATAATTTTCCCTTCGTAGAGGGCATAAGGTTGGGTGCTTTTGGTAAGAATCATGGAGTCCACTACCAATTGCTCTCTAGGGATGGAAATAAGCGCATCAAAAAGGGCTTTTGTAAGCTTGCGTCTCCCCATCCGGTTCTTTAAGTTATCATAAAATTCCGCAGCCATTTGTTTGGAATCACGCCTGTATTTGATGGAATCTGCTAAGATTAAAACGGTGTCGGACTCGAAAAAATATATGGAATCCGCAATAACGATATAGCTTTTTTCGGGTAATCTGAGGGTGTCGTATTTAATTACTTTTGTGCGTTGGGCAAGGCAAAGATGACTTACCGTCAAAAGTAAAAAGAGTAAACAGTATGAAGTAAATTTTTTAATGACCTCAAGAAATTTTTATGAACAGTAATTAATCCAAATGATATGCCAATAATGCGAATGTTGTTTGCGGATGGCTAAATCCTTAATGGCCACTCGAAAAGTGCTTTCAACACATAAGGCAGATTATATGGGGAATTATGCAAATTAATGAATTGAAAAAGGGAAAATCCGATTTAAAGAAAATCTATATCTACGTTCAACGGGTATTTCATCAAATAACTTAAGGCTTTTTCTACTGGCAAATCTTCAAATAATACCTTGTGCAAATTCTCAGTAATGGGAGCTCTTAAGTTTAGACTTTCGGACATGCTAGTAATGATTTTTACGGTATTCACCCCTTCTGCTACTTCCTCCATGGTGGCCATAATTTGCGGGAGGGTTTCTCCTTTGGCCAGTCGGTAGCCTACGGTGAAGTTACGGCTGAGTGTACTCGTACAGGTAGCGACCAAATCTCCCACTCCCGCCAAGCCGATAAAGGCTTCTACGTTTCCGCCAAAAGCTCTGCCAATATAAATCATCTCTACCATTCCTCGGCTTATAAGCAAAGCCCTAGCATTGTCGCCATAGCCAAGGCCACTCAATGCGCCAGAAGCAATCGCAATGATGTTTTTTAGTACTCCGCAGAGTTCTACTCCTGTGATATCGTGGTTGCCATATACTTGAAATCGATCGTTGCGCAGGAGCTTTTGCCCTTGCAGGATCACCTCATTGTATCTGCTGGCGATGACGGTGGCTGCCGGTTGCTTGTCGGCCATTTCTCTTGCCAAGTTTGGCCCAGCAAGGCATCCTACTCTTACCACAGAGCTTTCGTCTGCAATCACCTCGCTCATGGTGCGCACATGCTCACGGGTAAGTTTGAAGCCAGGATCATCCAATTGCACACCTTCCGGTAAGCGCACATCCAAACCCTTGGTGCCGTGAATAAGAATATGGTATGGGTGTAAATATGGGCCAAATTGGCTCATCATTTCTCGAAATTTGGAAGATGGAATAATCGGGAAGATCACTTCACATTCTTCCGCAACTTGTTGAATGCTGTTGGTGATGATTATATTGGTATGCAACGCCTGATTGCTGCTCTGTCTGCTTTGGTGTATTTGCTCTGCTTGCTCGGCACGGCGAACGTACAGTAGCACTTGGTTATTCTCTGCCAAATAGTTGGCGATTACGGTTCCAAAACTACCCGCACCTATCACCCCGATGGGTTTTTTAGCTGATTTTCTCAAGATCGTATCCCTCCAGTCTATTGCGATAATAATATAGTAGATTAAGGTCCTCGCTGACCAAATCTCCATCTTGATTTTTCACCAAAGGTCTTTTAGCATGGTACATACCCACATTACTCAAGCCATGGGCAATTACATCGTCCAAATCTTCCGTCATGTGGGGAGCTAAGTCTACAAGGCCATTTTCGTATTGTTGAAATAATTCCTCCCGCATTTTGAACATGGTGTCGTGGAAGAGATTGTAGGGAATCACTAGCTCTTCTACTGGCAAGCGTAAAATTGAATATAAATCCAGTCGCTTATATTTTTTTCTCAGGATACTAAAAGCAGCATAAGCAACCAAATGACTTGAGAATACACGGCTAATTCGATGAAATTCTTTTACAATCACCTTCCCTAGATTATCAGTGTATTCTTGTTCTCTTTGTTTATCCTTCACTATTTTCCCATTGCTCAAAAAGTAATCTTTGGCATCTATAATTTTGCCATGCTTGTCGAGACTGTTCCCTTGCATATCTACAGGATTGCCCAGCATATCCATGCCTTTGCCAATAGACACAGATATATCCGAGCCTTTGGTGAAGAACTTCAACAGGAAGGTCAGAATTTTATATGAGCCTGAATATTCGTCTTTCTCTACATAATATCGTTCTTGCCCCTCTTGCTTCAAATGCTCATTGATAAGTGCTGGAGCTTCCAATACAAAGTGATAATTGAGCACCACTGGGAAGATAAATATTTTACGATCTCCCTTCTCCTCATATATTTCCCTTTGGGCCTCCATTGCCGAGCCTAATAGGCCAAGCTTGAGTTTGCTTTCGATCATTCCAGAACGGGAACGAGTGCCACCAGGGAAAAATAAACTATGGCATCCATGCTTGATGGCGAGGCGAGAATAGGCTTTGAGCGTCTCTAGGTAAATAAGGCTCTTTTTGCGGCGGTCTACTTTGTATGCGCCGAGACTGTTCATAAAGTAGGCAAAAATGCCAATATTGAAAAGATTGAGTCCTGCTCCATAAATAAATGGCGGTAGACCCATAGTGTTGATTACCCAGCCGATAAGGATCGAGTCCAGGTTGCTAAAGTGAGTGGGTACTACCACCACGGTTCCAATTTTGGATAACTCACGCATTTGCTCGGTTTCACCCACAATGTGGATTTTATCTTGCATGGTGAGTTGATTGCTGAAAATAGATTTGTACCCTAATCGGCTCGCATTGAGCAATCGCGAAAATCCAAAATTTGCGACTGTTCTAGCAAATCGGTAACTCGAAGGCTTGAAGTTGCCCGCGATTTCATTGGCATATCTGCTGACAATTTGTTCAAGCAAATTTTTCACAATCTCCTCGTCGTAATCCTCAGCTCGGGATAGGGCGATTAGTTGGGAGCGTATTTTATTCCAAAAGGGAAGTTCATCGTCTGGATCGACAAGCCAAGGATTTTGCTTAATTCTAAACCGCTCCTTATACATTGTGAGCTCCACTTCATCGAGCAGTGCTTGTGGATGAATGGTGATTTCCAATATTTTGGCATGACTGGTTTGAATTACTTCCTCAATAAAATTCTTGCGGTTTTTGGCAAGTTTCACTACCGGCCACTCGTCCGAACCAGCCAAAATAGGTTCATATACCTTTTTGGTGTTAGGTTTTACAATAGGTTTGGAATAGCTCTTTTTATTTTCCAATGGGTATATCAAAGTTCAAATATACGCTATTTAACCCATCTTTATTTTAGGGGCAACCTTGGAAGTAATTCCTTTAGTAAGTCTCTCAACTGCAGGATTTCTTCTTCGCTATTGTACTGATGTATGGTCACCCGCAGGCGTTCTTCGCCTTCGGGAACGGTGGGCGACAGCACAGGGCGCACATCTAATCCATAGTCTAGCAGTTCCTGCGAAAGCCATTTTACACGATGGTTGCCCGGAATAATCAGTGGCTGAATGGCATAAGGCTGCGGGTTGAATTCCACATCATCGGCCCAATCTTCAAGGTCGTTCAAGTATTGGTGGCAGAGTTGGATATTGGTGTTTAGGCCAGCGACCAATTCTGGATGTACGGCTAGGAAGCGAAATGCTTCTCGAATAGCCAATAAGCTGTGATTGTCCATGGCGGTGGTGTAGATAAATGGCCTACTAAAATTGATCAGATATTGAATCAATTCATCGCTACCTGTAATGCATGCACCATGTATGCCCATGGCTTTGCCAAATGTGTAGACTACCGCCAATAATTCCTTTTGGATGCCCGATTCGCAAGCGAGGCCATTGCCATACCGACCTGATATGCCTGTGCTATGGGCTTCATCTACAATAAGGTAGCAACCAAATTTATTACACAAGCTTGCTATTTCTTTCAAAGGAGCCACATCGCCATCCATAGAATACACCGACTCTATCCCCACATACACATTGCCTTTAGCTTTTTTTATTTTTCTTTCCAGATCGTCCAAATCATTGTGGCGGAAGGAGAATCGATCGGCGAAACTGAGGCGAGCACCATCCTTTACACATGCGTGAATGAGTTCGTCGTGGATAATGGTGTCCCCTTTTTGCGGGAGGGCAGAGAATATAGCCAAATTGGCCATATAGCCCGATTGGAACAGCAAACTTGCCGGGGCTTTAAACAGGGCTGCTAGCTCACTTTCTATTTCATTGTGCAGGTGGGTATTCCCCGTAAGCAGCCTACTTCCTGTTGCGCCATTCTGATTGGTAGTAATCTTGTTATGAGCATCGGAAATACGCATACGGAGGCCTTCTGAGCGAGCCATACCGAGGTAGTCATTCGATGAAAAATCGATATTGCTTTGGACACTAGGCAGTGTTCTCAGATTGCCTTTAGCTACTCTGCCGGCTAATTTTTTAAGGATATTTGGCGGGAGGTTTTTCATAATACACGATTTAAAAAGTGGGTGCTTTCTGTTGCAATTTCTTGTACGTAATCTGGTAAATTTTTGTCAGTCCATGGATGCTTGCCACCAAAAGTATGGCCGGCACCTTCCATTACGATTAGATTGCTATCAGTTTTCCACGAAGCCAAAGTATGGGCAGTAGCAATCGGCAAAGTTTCATCTTGATCGCCATGAAAAAGCAACAGGGGCGTATCGAGTGTTTTTATTTTGGTAGGAATATCGAAGCGATCTTTATTGGCCATAAAATCCACTGCAGTTTCCCAATATACGGGTAAGTGTTTCCCTGTTCGCCCATTTAGTACATACATTACTCCCTCACTTTCCCATTTTTGGAGCATAGCGGGAGGATATCTTGTGGCAAAGTCATGCACTGCTGCTAGACTTATGGTGGCTTTTACTCGGGAATCCTCTGCGGCTTTCAATATTACCAGTCCGCCACCACGGCTATGTCCCATTAGGGTGAGGCGATCCAAATCTAATTCGGCTCCTTCATTTCCTCCCGCTTGGTTTTGTACCCAATCGATTACCGCACCCAAATCATTCATTTCATTACTGAAACTATTCCTACCAAAGGCTTCTGCATCTTCAATTTCCTGTGGGCTATTTTCAGTAATACCATTCATCGAAAAATTGAAGCGGATAAATACGAAACCATTTTTCGCCATTTCAGCTCCTAGCAATGGGAAATGCCCCCAATCCATAAAGCCCTTGAAGCCATGAGCAAATACGATCATTGGCTTGGCTTTACCGTTTCGGATAAAAGTGATTTTGCCAGTAATAATTTTTCCAGATCTGTCTCCATTTAGAGAAAAAGATAATTCTTCTAGGCTATTCATAACAATGCACGCTCATTTCTATTAATGTAATAAAATAAGAATCTTTGGCAAAGGAAAGTCAAGGTCGTAATATTGCAACAATTAAAACGGCATGTCGCAGAAAATAAAGCAAATTCAAGCACCTATTTTAACTGAGATGACGGAATTCGAAAAGCGATTCCGCCAATATATGAAAAGTCGTGTGTTGCTTTTAGATAAAATCATGGGCTATATCGTGCGTCGCAAAGGCAAGCAGATGCGCCCAATGTTTGTATTCCTGACGGCGGGTACGGTGGGCACGATCACCGATCAGACTTATAGAGGTGCGGCCTTGATAGAATTGCTGCATACGGCTACTTTGGTACACGACGACGTGGTAGATGATGCGAATTACCGCCGAAGCTTTTTCTCCCTCAATGCTTTGTGGAAAAATAAAATCGCCGTATTGGTCGGCGATTATCTATTGTCTCGCGGCCTATTGCTGTCGGTAGACAATGGCGATTTTGAATTGCTCAAGATTGTGTCGGAAGCGGTGCGGGAAATGAGTGAAGGAGAATTGTTGCAAATAGAAAAGGCACGCAAGCTGGACATCACCGAAGAGGTGTATTATGATATCATCCGCCAAAAGACTGCCTCATTGATAGCCAGCTGCTGTGGAGTGGGAGCGAGTACTGCTGGCGCGCCGGTGGAGCAAGTGGCATTGATGAAGGAGTTTGGCCTCAAAGTAGGGATGGCTTTCCAGATCAAGGACGACTTGTTTGACTACGGTGATGCGGAAATTGGCAAGCCTGTGGGCATTGATATCAAAGAAAAGAAAATGACGCTGCCGCTAATCTATGCCTTGCAGCATAGCAGCTGGCTGGAAAAAAGAAAGATCATAAATATAGTGAAAAACAATAGCGAAGAGCCCTCCAAAGTGGCCTTTGTGATAGACTATGTAAAGCAAAGTGGTGGACTTGAATACGCCCAAAAACGTATGATGGAATATTATAAAGAAGCACTCGAAATTCTTGATAAATTTCCCGAGTCGGAATATAAAACTTCGCTTAGGGAGTTGGTGAAGTTTACGATTGAGCGGGTGAAGTAAGGACTGTATTTGTAGCGGTTTAACGCTTCTTAAATTAATAATTTTCCGTTTTATTGTATTTGCTTCACCACCCGCTGCCGCATGCCAGTGGGCTGATGGATAAGCTCCACTATAAAGTATGCATTTGAATACACCTTGGGCAGTTCTATTTCAGAAGTGTAGAGCAGAGACAATGGCGCATAAGCTTGAGAAATCATCTCACTAAAGAAACCAAAAATGGCTTCTTCCTTAAAGTAATGCTCTTGGATATTTCTGATTTTTGCTTTGGCCGCGATTGATTGAAAAAAAGTGTTTGGGTATTTTACAAAAGAAGTATTTCTGTCATGAGACATACTGTATTTTAACATCATTTCATTTGGCTTTGGATTATCTGTAAAAGCATATAAATGCAGCGGTTTATCAATAGTTCTGATCTTCTTTTTGTCACGGCTAGGTTTGTACCCCCAAAAAGGTTCATGTATTGTACAATTTAATACCAGTTGCATGCATAAATATTCAGTATTTCTAAAATGAATAGAGTTAGGTTTTTCTCTGGTGTCGTTCAGGGTAGCTCTTTTTCTTTTTGCGGTAATGCTTACTTCATCTAGTAGGACGCCAGTAGTTTCCAAGCTAAAATTAAATAATTTTTCATTGCGTTGAATAGATAATCGAGCGGGAATTTGAGCGAGAAGCTTGGGTAATTGATTTCGGATAATCTCTATATCAGGAAAGGTGACATCGACATCAATTTTACCTTGAATATTGTCGTGGCTTACAATATGGTAATCATCATCGAGCACGGCATAGTCGTGTTGATCAAAAAAGTAATTTCCATCCTGATCGCTGGTAAAGTAAAGTTCAATTTCTTTATTAAACACCACCAGTTTTTGATTTCTTGCTGTTTTATTTTTTTGATGGGAGTGAAAAACCGCAATAGTATTTTCTTCGAATTCATCAAAGGGAAACGAGAATTCACCTGTTGTGCTTTCATTTATCAAAAGCTCTGGAAAATCTGTTACCGACACTTTAAGCGATAAATCCTCGATTTTCATCCAAGGATTAATCAATTGAGTTAGCTCAAACTGCGCCACACTATCATTGAGTTGACGGAAGTTAATCTCTGCTTCGCTGAGTGTGTAAAGAGGATTTTGGATGGGCATACGATCAAGTTCTACTTGCTCTGCCAGCAATAGAATGCTAATGTCACCCGGCGGCAATCGGCGAACAGGCACCATTATTTTTTGCTGTTCGCTATTGCCATTGGCTTCAAATAGAATGCTATCCTTTTGTGAAAACTGTAGGGTAAAGGTTTGCACCTCTTCGGGCCGATCAACGGTCAGCTCCCAGTTATTATCAATCAATTTTGCGCTAAGCATGGCAGATTCAACAATAGGTGCTTGTAAAAGACTTGGGCCAAATTGGAAAGTAATGCCCGTTTCAGCGAGGTTTACTTTTTTCCATGATTCGTGATTAGTAGCAGAGAGGTTTCTCCACTCTTCGAGCAGTTCGGCTTTATTGGGCACTATATCCACATGGGCAAAAGCGATATTGCTTTGATTGTTTTTTGGCAAAGCAATAAGGATAAACTCACCAAAGGCTTTCCAGTCCTCTTCGATATAAAAGCTTCCTTTGGAGACTGGCGCAAAAGGCAAGTGAATATTGAAATCTATAATTGTATGCTCCACAGGATCTACCCACAGCACATAATGCGGCGTGTTGAAGTAGGCACTATCCACTTGCAAGTAATAGTCGATCGGCTCTTGCTGAAATACCACACTCTTTTTCAATTCCAAGGAATGTTGCGCGAAGCCATCTATTCCTAGAAAAAGCGTGATACTAGCCATCAATAAAAGGATCCTGTTTAGATGCATCTGTGAAATAATTACATCAATATAGTCAAAAGGTTTTATTTATTGCTTTAGCACAACAAACTATTTACTCACTAGCAGTAGGCAGAATCTTCTTCACCACCCGCTGTCGCATGCCAGTGGGCTGATGGATAAGCTCCACCATAAAGTATGCATTTGAATACACCTTGGGTAGTGCTATTTCGGATATATAGAGCATAGAAATTGGCGCAAAGGCTTGAGAAACCATCTCACTGTAAAAGCCAATGGTAGCCTCCTCCTTAAAGTAATGTTCTTGTATATTTCTGATTTTTGCTTTAGCTGCCATTTCTTGAAAAAAAGTGTTAGGGTATTTATAAGATCTTTTTACGTTAATGCTATGATATGGGAGATATCTAAAAAATGTGTTACCATTTGAATCTAGATATAAGTGTAATGGTTTTGATTTTCCAGTATCACCTATTTGCTTAACAACCTGACCATTTACTTTAAAATAAGAAATTCCTTCACCATTGTAGCCATAAGTAGGGCCATGAATTAGGCAATTCAATACACCAAATAGGCATACATAATCTGTATTCCTAAAATGTACGGAGTTTGGTTTTTGTTTTGCATCAATTTGGGTATTACTTTTTCTTTTTGCGGTAATACTTACTTCATCTAATAGCATTTCCATGCTTTCTAGACTAAAACCGTATGGCTTTTCACTACGCTGAATGGATAGTCGAGCGGGAATTTGAGTAAGTATTTCGGGCAATTGCTTCCGAATAATCTCTATATCTGGAAAGACTACATCCACGGAAATTTTATCTTCAAAATTATCATGGCTTACAATATGGTAATCATCATCGAGTAGGGCAAAGTTGGATTGATCAAAAAAATACTTGCCATCCTGGTTGCTGGTAAAGTAAAGCTCACTTTCTGTATTAAACACCACCAGTTTTTCATTGGCTGCTTCCTTTTCTTTTTTGTGAGCATAGAAAACGGCGATGGTTTTTTCTTCGAAACCATCTAATTCATAAGATACTTCACCGGTAAATGCTTCATTCATTAATAGCTCTGGAAAATCTGTAATAGATACTTTAAGAGATAAGTCGTTGAGCTTCATCCAAGGATTAATCAATTGGGTTAGCCCAAACTGCGCCACACTATCATTGAGTTGACGGATGTTAATCTCCGCCTCGCTAAGTGTGAAAAGCGGATTTCGGATGGTAAGCAAATCTATTTCTTCGCCATCGGACATTAAGGTGATATTGAGCTTACCAGGCGGCAATCTACGGACAGGCACCGAAACGCTTTGCTGTTCGCTATTTCCATCGGCTTCAAATACGATACTATCCTTTCGGGAAAACTGTAGGGTAAAATTTCGTGCGCTTTCAGGCTTTTGAATGGTAATTTCCCAGTTGTCTTCTATCAATTTTGCACGCAACTTAGCCGACTCAATAGCGGGTGGTTGAGAGAGCTTAGGGCCAAATTGGAAAGTAATATCGCCTTTTGAACGATTCACCTTTTGCCAAGATTCGTAATTGGTAGCAGAGAGCTTTTTCCACTCGTTGAGAAGTTCAGCATTATTAGGAACTACATCCAAATGGGCAAAAGCAATATTGTTTTGATTATTCTTTGGCAGGGCTATTAACATAAACTCACCAAAAGCTTTCCAATCCTCTTCTATATAGAAACTGCCTTTAGAAACAGGCGCAAAGGGAATGTGGATATTAAAATCAATGATTGTATTCTCCACAGGATCGACCCACAGTACATAATGAGGAGTGTTGAAGTAGGCACTATCTACCTGCAAATAATAGTCGATCGGCTCTTGCTGAAATACCACACTCTTTTTCAATTCTAGGGAGTGTTGGGCGATGGCTGACAGTCCGAAGAAGCTAGCTAAGGCGAATGCAAGAAATATTTTTAGATTAAAAGAATTCATTCCTCCTAATTTGGTGATTCAATATAGCGTTTTATTTATAAACTGAAAAACTCGTTGAAAATATTTATTTTGGCATTTTAAATTATCTAGAATTAGGTTTGGCATATTCCAGTTCATCAGCCTTTATTTGCTGCATGACAACCGCATCGAATTACTTCAAAAACCTAAAAGTCCTAGAGCTAGCTTCTGTGTTAGCTGGGCCTTCTGTGGGGCAGTTTTTTGCAGAATTGGGAGCAGAGGTAATCAAAATCGAAAACCCAGCGAGTAATGGAGATGTAACCCGCTCTTGGCTGGCCAAAGGGGAGGAGGATAGGCGGGGAAGATCGGCCTATTTTTGTGCAGCCAATTGGGGTAAGCAATCCTTAGCGGTAAATCTAAATACATATGAAGGACAATCGATTGTAAGACAATTGGCTGCGCAAAGCGATATAGTCCTTTCTAGCTTCAAAGTAGGCGATGCTGAGAAGTTCGGGCTCGACTATAAGAATCTGAGCGACCAACATCCCGCCCTTATTTATGGCCACATCGTCGGCTATGGAGCGGATGATACCCGTGTGGGCTACGATGCGATTATCCAAGCAGAGTCCGGCCTGATGTCCATCAATGGTGAGCCTGGTACGGATGGCCTCAAATTACCCATTGCCTTTATCGACATATTAGCGGCGCATCATTTGAAAGAGGCTATTTTGATCGCTCTTATCAATCGGCAGTTCGACCCAAAAGGCGCATATATCCCAGTTTCACTTTTCGATTGTGCGGTGCAATCATTGGCAAATCAAGGCACTAACTATTTGATGAATAATGCTTTACCCAAGCCTATGGGCAATGAGCATCCTAATATTGCGCCTTATGGTGCGGTATTCAAAACTAAAGATGAGCGAAAATTAATGGTGGCAATAGGTGGCGATCAGCAGTTTAAAAATTTCTGCCAGGTGCTGTCCTTGTCCATATTTGACGAATATCGGGATAACATCCTAAGGGTAAAAAGGCGGGAGGAATTAAATAGTTTGCTTACTAAGCGTATTGGTGAATTGGAGGCAGATTTCATCCTCAGTCACTGTACTCGTTTGCACATCCCGGTAGGCGAGTTGCGCAACATTGCAGCCGTGTTTGCGCAGCCCAACCTCAAAGAAACCCTCCTCCAATCTGATACTTTTCCATCCGCATTTGGACTGCCATCCTTGGCGGCATCCATAGGAAATTCCTTATCCTCCCGCTTGCTTCCACCACCTTTTTTGGGAGAGCATACAGAGACCATATTGAGCGATAAATTAAATTATTCTAAGGAATATATTAGTATAATGAAGAACAGCCGAATTGTTTTTTAATCTAATCCCACTCCACACCACTTTCTTCCCTTTTTTGTTTTGATGCTAAATATATTCCTGTCTATCAGCTGTGTAGATGTAATATTTTTTCTTCCATTTTCTGTAGAATCGAAAAATACGACTGATTTTTTCATTTTTTAAAAAAAAGTGGTAAAAAGTGGGAGAAGGTGGCGATAAATGTCAATTCTTTCATTAAGTTTGCGTAAGGGACTAAAATTTAATCAGGCTCATGTCATTTTTCACAAGCGAATACGAGTGTAAGCTAGACGCCAAAGGAAGATTGGTTTTACCATCTCGCATCAAGGCCAATTTGCCGGAGTCAGCTCCAGGGGAGTTGGTGTTGCGCCGTGGATTTGAGCCTTGCTTGGTATTGTACCCGATGATTGAGTACAAGAAGATTTTTTCTCGGATTGCCTCCCTCAGCGAATTCAATGAAGAGTACAGGTCCCTTCAGCGCAATTTTTTTAGAGGCAATACGGAGGTAGAGCTTGATAGCATGGGGCGTTTCCTAATTCCAAAAACCATGATGAAATACGGGCAACTTGAGAAAGATGCCATCGTGGTGGGAATGGGCAATCGCATAGAGATTTGGAATCCGGAGTTGTACGAGGTGTACCTCATCGGCGATCCAATTGAATTTTCGAAGCTGGCCGAAAAGTTTTTAGCTGAATAGCCATGATGGACTACAGCTATCACCGGCCTGTGATGTTAGATGAATGCATGGAAGGCTTGGCGCTTAAGCCAGGCGGAATCTATATAGACTTGACCTTTGGTGGCGGAGGCCATACGAAGGAAATACTCAGCCAGCTGCACGGAAAAGGAAAATGCAGTGTGTTTGGCTTCGATCAGGACGATGACGCTCGGTCGAATGCCGAATTGATTGAGGAACCATCCTTCACGTTTGTGCAAGCCAATTTTAGGTATTTCACAAAATATCTTAAGCTATACAAAGTGAGCAAAGTGGATGGAATTTTAGCTGATTTGGGGGTTTCCTCACATCAGATCGACGAGCCGGAGCGTGGTTTCTCCACTCGATTCGAAGGCCCATTGGATATGCGAATGGATCGAAGCAAAGGACATACTGCCGCTGAAATTTTAAATGAATCTACAGCAGAAGAGTTGCAGAGGATATTTGGAATGTATGGCGAAGTACGTAATGCGAAAACACTGGCAGGAGCAATAGTGAGTGCCAGAGTAAATAAGCCCTTTGCAGATACTGGCGCATTTGTAGTGTTTTTGAAATCTTTCGCTCCTCGGGGCAAAGATTTCAAATACTACGCTCAGGTTTTTCAGGCATTGCGTATCGCGGTGAATGATGAAATGGCCGCATTGGAAGAAATGCTGCTACAATGTGGGGAAGCACTCAAAGAAGGCGGGAGGTTAGTGGTGATGTCATATCATTCTCTCGAAGATCGCCTAGTAAAAAACTACCTCAACTATGGCAACATGGAAGGGAAAGCCGAAAAGGATTTTTATGGAAATCTATTGAGGCAGATCAAGCCAAATAATAAAAAGCCTATACAGGCTAGCGAAGAAGAAATAAAGCTTAATAATAGAGCGCGCAGTGCAAAGCTAAGAATTGGAGTGAAACTATGAAAAGTGGCAATACCATACGGGTAAAGGATGCAAAGCAAAAGAGATGGAGTCTCTTTTCTGTGCTTTCGGGCTATTTCAAATTAGACGGCCTGTTTGGGGAAGGATTACCTACTCGGTACCTCCCGCAGGCTTTATTTATCTCCCTGCTAGCGATAGTGTACATATATAACACACACATGGCAGATCGCATGGCTCGCAATATTGATAGCCTTACCCTAGAAGTGGAAGATTTAAGAGCCGACTTTACTACGCTCAAATCAGAATATATGGTCCAAAGTAAGCGCTCCGAAATCAGCAAAAGAGTTGCGCCTGTTGGACTAGAATTAAGTAAAGAGCCTCCATTTAAAATATTAGTGGATAAGAATGAATATTAAGAAGTCCATATTGCTCAGAGCACGAATTGCCTTTTTGGTGGTAGCCTTATTTGCTATGGCCATTATAGGCAAAATCGCTCATATCCAATTTGTGGAGGGTGAGCATTGGACAGCTATGGCCGAAGAAGCCGGTATTCGCTATATGAAAGTAAGTGCTAGTAGAGGCAGTATTTTTTCTGATAATGGCAGTTTGATGGCTACTTCTCTACCATTTTATAGATTGGCAATAGACGCAACCATTGCTTCTCCAGAAAAATGGCAAACGGGTATTGATTCACTTTCATTGCTATTGAGCAGGCATTTCAAGGATCAATCGCAAGCGAGCTATAAACGCAAGCTGCAAAATGCCCGCAATCAAGGGAAGCAATATTTGGCGATTAATAGCAAATCAATCGACTTCCAAGCGAAAAAGAAAATGGCCAATTGGCCAATTGTTCGCGATGGTAGGCTTCGTGGCGGAGTCATCTTCGAAAAAGTAGATGTAAGATACAGACCATTCAACCAGTTGGCCATGCGTACTGTTGGCTACACGGATGATACCGGAAATGGTGTAGTTGGCTTAGAATACAGCTTTAATGACCAACTGGCAGGCACAGAAGGCGAGGCACTATTCCAAAGAATATCGGGAGGTACTTGGAAACCCTTATTCGATGGGAATGATATTGAGCCTGAGGATGGCCTTGACGTAATCACCACGATAGACGTGAATTTGCAAGATGTTGCCGAGCAGGCCTTATTAAGTTCCCTTTCCATGCATCAAGCAGAATACGGCTCGGTGGTACTGATGGAAGTATCCACCGGCGCTATCAAAGCAATGGCAAACCTAAGTAGAGATGCCAATGGCAGCTATGGCGAAAGATATAATTATGCCGTTCAGGGCACCATGGAGCCGGGGTCTACCTTTAAGTTAGTATCATTATTGGCTTTGTTAGAAGATGCCAAGCTGAGCCTAAACGACACAGTTGATACCAAAAACGGCGCGTATCGCTTTTACGATCGCATCATGCGCGACTCTCACGAAGGCGGCTATGGCATTCTTACCCTTAAAGAAGTATTCCAAAATTCCTCCAATGTCGGTTTTTCCAAATTAATTCAAAGGCACTTTGGAGCGAACCCAGGGAATTTCATTAAGTATATTGAGAAATTTCATCTGCACGAGCCAATTGGATTTCAACTCAAAGGAGAAGGCGTCCCTTACGTAAAAAGCCCAGGTACTAAAGAATGGTATGGCACTACACTGCCTTGGATGAGCATTGGATACGAACTGAAAGTTTCGCCTCTTCAGATGCTAAGTGCATATAATGCTGTTGCAAATGATGGTATTTTGGTGAAGCCATATATAGTTTCAGAAATTAGGAGAGGGAGCGAAGTTGAGCAGCAATATTCGGTAGAAGTAATTGAAAATTCAGTGGCTTCGGCTCGTACCATCCAAGCATTGCGCAAGGCAATGGAAGCGGTAGTAGAAGAAGGAACGGCCACCAATCTAAAAGGTGCTCATTTCAAAATTGCGGGCAAAACGGGAACTGCCCAAATCGCATTCGATCAATCGGGCTATAGACAAGGAAATAAGGTTAGTTATCAATCCTCCTTCGCTGGATATTTTCCTGCTGAGAATCCTCGCTATTCTTGTATCGTGGTCGTCGGTGCGCCTTCATCTACCAGTTATTATGGAAATGTAGTGGCTGGGCCAGTGTTTAGAGAAATAGCCGATATGGTTTTTACTGGCAATAATGAATTTCATAAATCCATGGCATTGAATTCCGATGAGCGTAGCTATCCACTTATCAAGGCGGGCTATGCAGCGGATTTGGAAACGATCATCAATGTGCTGCAAGTGAAAGCGGTGGCCAATTACAGCGAGCCGGTAGAATGGGTACGCAGCAGTATTCAAAACCAAGAAGTGAAATTTGCCCAAATGGCAAATACCGATGGAGTAATGCCAAATGTGGAAGGGATGACCTTGCGAGACGCATTATTTCTATTAGAAAATAAGGGCATCTCCGTACGACATAGCGGCAAAGGAAGGGTTGCCCAGCAATCGACTCCAGCCGGCACTAGGATACCGGGTGCCCACACAGTAAAGCTAGCATTGCAATGAAGAGTCTGAAGGATATATTATATAAAGTGCAATTGCTCTCCACAGCAGGAAATCCTGATGTAGAAGTAGTGGGCATCACTATGGACTCCAGACAAGTACAGACCGATTTTGCTTTTGTAGCTATTATGGGTTCTACCACCGATGGGCATGCATTTATTCCAAAGGCTATTGAAAAGGGTGCTTCGGTGATTATATGCGAAGAAATGCCGGAAGACCTAGCGGGAGGTATTTCTTATGTGCAGGTAAAGGATGCTTCCAAGGCGTTGGGCATCGTTGCTTCCAATTTTTACGAAAACCCATCCTCCCGCCTTCAATTGGTCGCAGTTACAGGTACCAATGGTAAAACAACCATTGTCACTTTGCTCTATCAGCTTTTTCAGCTTCTGGGCTATAAAGTAGGCATGTTGTCCACCGTGGTAAATAAAATCGATGGGAAAGAGTATTCCTCCCGCCTCACTACTCCCGATGCGCTTGAAACCAATCGCCTATTGGCTGACATGGTCCGTGCTGGCTGCACCTATTGTTTTATGGAAGCCAGCTCTCACGCTATTGTGCAAGAACGAATCAGTGGACTCACGTTTAAGGGAGCTGTTTTCACCAATATCTCTCACGATCATTTAGACTATCACCATACATTCGACAATTACATCAAAGCTAAGAAAACCCTTTTTGATGAATTGCCTAAGACGGCCTTTGCTTTGGTAAATGCCGATGATAAACGTGGACAGGTGATGCTGCAAAATAGCAAGGCAAGCAAGCATAGCTTTGGTATCCATTTTCCAGCTGATTATAAGGCTAAGGTTTTGACCAATTCACTTCAAGGATTGGAATTGGATATTGATAATAAGCAAGTTTGGTTCAGGTTGATTGGTGATTTCAATGCGAGTAATCTGATGGCTGTGTATGGAGTAGCTGATTTACTTGGAGAGGACATGGAAGAAGTACTTATGGGATTGTCTCAAGTAAGCCCAGCTTCAGGCCGTTTTCAGCAGGTAGCCAATACGGTGGGAATTACCGCCATTGTAGATTATGCGCACACTCCCGATGCGCTTGAAAATGTACTCGGCACCCTCAAGTCGGTACGAACTGGCCAAGAGCAAGTAATCACAGTAATTGGTTGCGGTGGCAATAGAGATAAGACAAAGCGGCCGTTGATGGCGCAGATTGCATGCAAGTTTAGCGATAAAGTGGTGCTTACATCTGACAATCCTAGAGACGAGGATCCAGAGCAAATACTGCAAGAAATGTATGATGGCGTGAGTGTGACTAATCGGCGCAAAGTGCTCACCATTAGCGATAGAAAAGCCGGAATCAAAACTGCCTGCGCTTTGGCAAATAAAGGCGATATCATCTTAGTGGCTGGGAAAGGCCATGAGACTTACCAAGAAATAAAGGGAGAAAGATTCCCTTTTGATGATAGGGAAATAGTAAAGGAATTTTTGGAAATGTTACACGAAAAGCAAGGATAAATGCTGTACAACTTATTCAGCTATCTCGACCAACAGTTTGACCTACCCGGAGCAGGTGTATTCCAGTACATCTCATTTCGTGCAGGCATGGCGGCTGTCTTGTCCTTGCTCATCACTATTTTCTTTGGCAAGAAACTGATCGCCATTCTTCGCAAAAAGCAAATTGGTGAAGAAGTTCGTGATTTGGGATTACAGGGGCAAATAGAGAAAAAAGGTACGCCAACAATGGGCGGTTTGATTATCATCTCAGCCATTGTGTTTCCAGCCTTGCTGTTCGCTAGGCTCGACAATATTTATATCATTTTGCTACTGACCACCACTATATGGCTAGGCTTGGTAGGCTTTGCTGATGATTATATCAAGGTATTCAAAAAGAACAAAGCTGGCTTGGCCGGGAAGTTCAAAATTATTGGGCAGGTAGGATTAGGAATAATAGTTGGGCTAACCCTATTCTATCATCCAGATGTGAAAGTAAGAGAGTTCACAGGGCCTGTCGCAATGGAGCAAAGTACAGAAGGGGCTCCAATTAATTTCGAAGATGTAAAATCTAATAAGACAACTATTCCATTTTCCAAGGACAATGAGCTTGATTATACAAGAATCTTCGGTTTTCTGGGAGATAAAGTAACGCCAATCTTATTTGTGCTTTGGGTGGTACTAATTATTACTGCTGTATCCAATGGAGTAAATATTACCGATGGCTTGGATGGCTTAGCCGCAGGCACCTCCGCAATCATAGGCTTGGCCTTGGCCATTTTTGCTTATATCTCGGGCAATGCCATATTTTCCCAGTACCTCAATGTGATGTACATACCTGGTTCTGGTGAGTTGGTGATTTTCTGTGCAGCATTTGTGGGAGCATGTATAGGCTTTTTATGGTACAATGCCTACCCAGCGCAAGTTTTTATGGGCGATACAGGCAGTCTTTCTTTAGGCGGTGTCATTGCCGTTTTGGCTTTGACTATTCGCAAAGAGCTACTTATCCCGGTACTATGCGGCATTTTCGTCATCGAAAATGTATCAGTGATTATACAAGTATCCTACTTCAAATACACCAAGAGTAAGTACGGAGAAGGAAGAAGAATATTTAAAATGTCGCCTCTGCATCACCATTATCAGAAGTTGGAAATGCATGAGTCAAAGATCGTAACCAGATTTTGGATTGTCGGGATACTCTTGGCAATCATCACCTTGGCAACATTGAAATTGAGATAATGAGCAATAGAATCGTGATACTAGGAGCAGGAGAAAGCGGAACAGGTGCTGCGCTTTTGGCAAATGCCAAAGGCTACAAAGTATTTGTGTCCGATGCTGGATCTATTGCCTCGATTTATCGCGATGAGCTTATTGCCAATAAAATCAAATTCGAAGAGGGTGGGCACAATTTGGAGCGCATCCTTAAAGCGGATGAGGTAATCAAAAGTCCAGGTATTCCAGACTCGGCGCCTGTGATGCAAGCGATTATCCAAAATTGCATACCCGTTATCGGCGAGTTAGAGTTTGCATGGAGATTTGCCAAGGGCCGTTTTATTCTGATCACAGGAACCAATGGCAAAACTACTACCACTTTACTTATCCACCACCTATTAGCTCATGCAGGCCGAAATGTTGGTTTGGGTGGAAATATTGGTACCAGCCTAGCGAGAATATTGCTCGATCAGCGTTTCGAAACCTATGTGTTGGAAGTAAGCAATTTCCAGCTCGAAGGGATGTCCGAATTCAAAGCGGATACAGCCATTTTATTGAATATCACACCTGATCATTTGGATAGATATTACAATCATTTTCAAAGTTATGTGAATGCAAAGATGAAAATCACGCAAAATATGACCGAGAATGATCACTTTATTTTCTTCCAAGACGATGATGTAATCAGCAAAGAAATCATCACTCGTGGCTTGGATGTCGATATGCTTAGAGTATCCAGAGAGCGGGAGGTAAATAATGGTGCCTACATCAAAAACGGTGAGTTATTCTTCAAAAATCCAGATGGCACGTTAGCTTTCAGTCTTTCGGAAGAAGAAATCCCATTGCGTGGCCCACACAATATGGTCAATGTAATGAGTGCTATACTTGCTGTTTGGAAGGAAGGGCTCACTGAATTGGAGATTAAAGAAGGGCTAAAAAGCTTTGTAAATGCCAAGCATAGGCTAGAGCCAGTAGGTGAAATCAATGGCATTAAATTCTTTAATGATTCCAAAGCAACCAATATCGATTCCACCTATTTTGCCTTGTCGAGTTTCCAAGAGGATATCGTGTGGATAGCGGGAGGTAAGGATAAGGGCAACGATTATAATACACTATTGCCAATTGTACAAGAGAACGTAAAGGCACTTGTTTGCCTTGGGGCCGACAACCAAAAGTTGATTCAATTTTTCTCGCCATACTTGCCAGTAGAAGATACACATAATGAGGTAGATGCAGTAGATGCAGCACTATCTAAGGCGAAATCTGGCGATGTGGTAGTCCTTTCTCCAGCCTGCTCAAGTTTCGACTTATACAAAAACTACGAAGACCGCGGCGATAAATTCCGCAAAGCGGTAGCGAATAAAATATCAGATACTCATTCAATCAATCAGGAGGTGCAATCATGAAAGAGTGGGTACAAAAAAATTTAAAGGGTGATCCGGTGATTTGGGGGATAGTATTCGCGCTCTCAATTATCAGCATTTTGCTGGTTTACTCCGCCACTGGAACCCTTGCATTTAAGCGAATGGGAGGCAATACTGAGCACTACTTGTTCAAGCACTCCGCCCTGGTTGGGTTGAGTCTTGTGGTGATGTGGATAGCTCATAAAATTGACTATCGCTATTATTCCAAATTGGCAAGAGTGAGTCTCTGGCTATCTGTTCCTTTATTGGTGGCTACTTGGCTTTATGGCATCAATTTGAACGAAGCCAGCCGTTGGATTACCGTTCCAATTATTAACCAACCATTCCAACCTTCCGATTTTGCCAAATTGGCCTTGATTGCTGGTTTAGCCAGTTATTTATCCAAGCGGCAGGCCAATATCAGGGAAAACAAAGAAGCATTCCTTTACATCTTGTTGTGGAGCGGTGCCATCTGCGGATTGATTGCCTTAGCTAATTTGAGTACGGCAATCCTTTTATTTTCCACCTGCATGCTGGTGATGTTTATTGGCAGGGTACCCATGCGCTATTTGGGTATGATGGTGCTTATTGGAGCCATGGCAGGTAGTTTGGCCTTAACGGTGGGTCAAAGAAAAGAAACGGCAATCAATAGAGTAAAGACTTTTCTCTATGCAGAGGAAGTGCCTTATCAAGCCAAACATTCTTTTATAGCCATTGCTACTGGTGGCATCACCGGGAAAGGACCTGGCAAAAGCGAACAAAGAAACTTTTTACCACATCCATATTCAGATTTTATTTTCTCTATTCTAGTAGAGGAGTATGGACTAATTGGAGCCTCTTTCGTGGTGTTCCTGTATTTGGCCTTACTCTACCGAGGGATGCTTGCTGTTTCCAGAAGTAATCGGGCTTTTGGCGGATTGCTATCTGCTGGGCTCACTTTCGCATTGGTATTGCAAGCAATGGTCAATATGGCTGTGGCAGTTGGCTTAGGACCAATCACAGGACTTACTCTGCCATTAGTGAGTATGGGTGGTACTTCATTGATTTTTACAGGCTTGGCTTTGGGAGTTATCTTGAGCGTAAGTCGCGGAGATATCGAAGAATCCACCATGCAGACAATTTCACCTAAACGCAAAAATTTAGCCTTAGCATGAGCAAAGCAAAATTACATAGCGTCATAATAAGTGGTGGAGGCACTGGAGGTCATGTATTTCCTGCGATCGCCATTGCCAATGCATTAAAAGAAATCAACCCAGATATCAATATTCTATTTGTAGGAGCCAAGGGCAAACTAGAAATGCAAAAAGTGCCCGAAGCTGGGTATCCAATTAAAGGATTATGGATTAGCGGTTTGCAAAGGAAATTAACGCTAGCAAACCTACTGTTTCCTGTGAAATTGATTTGGAGTATCCTAAGTGCCAAATCGATCATCAAAAGCTTTAAGCCCCAAGTTGCCGTTGGTGTGGGTGGATATGCAAGCGGGCCATTACTACGAGTAGCTGAATCAAATGGAATTCCTTGTCTTATTCAGGAGCAAAATTCCTACGCAGGCCTTACCAATAAATTATTGGCCAAAAAGGCAAGGACTATTTGCGTGGCGTATGAGGGAATGGATAAATATTTCCCTGCAGATAAAATTGTACTCACTGGAAACCCAGTGAGAGCAGATATTATGGAATCTAGTATTGATCAAGCAAAAGCTAGAGTTCATTTCGGACTCAAAGCCAATAAGCCAACGCTGTTGATTTTAGGAGGAAGTATGGGTGCTCGCTCTATCAATAATGCTATTGTAGAGCATTTGGAAACATTGGCAGGAAGTCAGATACAGGTGATTTGGCAAACAGGTAAATTATATGAAGCAGAAATGCTCCAACATATCATTGATCAAGGCGGGCCATACAGCAATATCATTCCCACAGCCTTTATCAAAGAAATGAATATGGCCTATGCTGCTGCCGACGTGGTGATTTCACGTGCAGGAGCCTTATCAATTTCAGAATTATGTATCGTTGGCAAGCCAGTGATTTTTGTACCATCAGCCAATGTTGCTGAAGATCATCAAACCAAGAATGCAATGGCTTTGATGGCAAATAAGGCAGCAAGGATGATCAAAGATGCCGATGCAAAGGAATCGCTGATACCAGCGGCTTTGGAGTTGCTGATAAACGAGGCTGAATGCATCAAATTAGCAGCAAATATCAAAGGCATGGCTAAGCCCAATGCCGCAAAAGAAATAGCAAAAGAAATTTTAAAATTGGCGAGTTGATTTTCAATAAATACCATATTGTTTATTTCATTGGAGTGGGTGGCATAGGCATGAGCGCTCTTTCCCGTTGGTTTATTTCCAATGGTAAGCGAGTGTATGGGTATGATAAAACACCTTCTGCTATTACACAAAAATTGGAAACAGAAGGAATTGAAATCAGCTTTGAAGACTCCTTAGACGCCATACCGGATATGGTGAAGGAGAATAAAGAGCACACATTGGTGATCTATACACCTGCCGTTCCAAAAGCACACAAAGGCATTAATTATTTGCGGGAGGAAGGCTTTACCATTCTCAAGAGAGCCGAGGTTTTAGGCTTAATTACCAAAAGTCATCAAACGATTGCTGTTGCTGGGACTCATGGCAAAACGAGTACAGCTGGAATGATCGCTCATGCTTTATATCATGCAGGGGTAAATGTGACAGGCTTTATTGGAGGAATAATTAGGAATTATGATTCCAATTTTATCCAAAGCAAAAAAGCTAGACCAGATTCCATTATGGTGGTGGAGGCGGATGAATTTGATCGTTCTTTCCTTCAATTAGAGCCTAATATTGCCATCATCACCTCGGCAGATGCGGATCATTTGGACATCTACGGGGATAGAGAACAATTGGTACAAGCCTATCGTGACTTTGGGCTGAAAGTGCGGGAGGATGGATACTTGATTTTGAATGCGGCTATTGTCTCCACCATGGAGGAAGATACCCAATTCCCTGCCAAAATCATTAGTTATGGCATTGAAAAAGGTACGTATCAAGCAAAAAAAATACGTATTGAAAGGCATCGCTTTGTATTCGATTTGTTAGGGCCTGATTTGAGCATTCAAGACATCACTCTTCAAATGCCTGGGTTCCATAATATTGAAAATGCAGTAGCTGCAATCATCTCCATGCATTTGAGAGGAATATCCCCTGAGAAAATCAAAAAGGGTATAGAAAGCTACAAAGGTGTAAAGCGCAGATTCGAAACCGTATACTCTGGCCCAGACACCATTTACATTGATGACTATGCGCATCATCCAGCAGAGATTGAAGCATTTATCAAATCCGTTCGAGCTATGTATAGAGGCAAAAGAATCACGGCCATTTTCCAGCCGCATCTTTTTAGTAGAACGAGAGATTTTGCTATCGGCTTTTCCAATAGCTTGAGCTTAGCCGACGAGGTGATATTGCTGCCAATTTACCCTGCTAGAGAAGAACCTATCCCCGGTGTGAAATCCGAAATGCTACTCGATGATATCAATGCAGATGATGTGAGAATAGTAGAAAAGGACGATTTGGTAGATGAACTATCGACTCGCAGACTAGAAATACTCTTGACGATCGGTGCAGGTGATATTGATAGATTGGTAGAGCCTATTGCTAAACATTTAAAATCCAGAACCTATGCGGATTAAAAAGTCGATACGATATGGATTTGCTTATGCATTGGCTGTGCTGATGCTTATAGGACTAATTGGTTTTGTGGAGCATAAGCAAACCTCCCGCACCATTTCCAGTGTGACTGTGGAGCTAAACCAGCCCAATGGGCAATACTTCTTGGAAGAAGCAGACCTTCTTTCATTGGTTACCGAAGGTGGGCATTTAGATTTCACAGCGGTCAACATGACCACATTAGACCTTCGTCTTTTGGAAGAAAAAATTGAAAGCAACCAATACACAGAGAATGTAGCGGTTTTTATCGATCAAAGAGGAAACCTTACCATTCGCTCTAGTCAAAAAGTGCCCATGGTGCGCTTTTCGGATGCTAAAGGAAATGATATGTATATGGATGAGTATGGAAAATTACTTCCCTTGTCCGATAAATATACCGCAAGAGTATTGATCCTGTCGGGGCAAAAAGCATACGAAGCGATAAATGCAGAGGATACTTCGGAGGATAAAATGAATTTGATGAGCCTAATAGAATTTATCCAGACAGATGAATTTTGGAGTGCTCAAATTGCAGAAGTAGTGTGGGAAAATGACGAATTAATTCTTTACCCACAGGTCGGTAATCAGGTAATCGAATTCGGCGACCTGAGTAAAATAGAAGAAAAGTTTAAGAAACTGATGATCTTCTATAAGCGGATTCTGCCCTCTCAAGGGTGGAACCGATACGCAAGAGTAAACTTAAACTATGAGAACCAGATTGTTTGTGAATAATAACTCAGCTATGTCAAATCAAGAAATTATTGTCGGTCTCGATATTGGCACCACCAAAATATGTGCAATTGTGGGGTGCAAAAATGAATACGGGAAACTCGAAGTATTGGGAATGGGGAAAGCCGTTTCTGATGGTGTGAATCGAGGCATTGTTACCAACATTGATAAAACCGTAAGGGCTATCCAAAAAGCCGTAGAGGAAGCGGAAGCTCAATCGGGCATTGAGATCAATGTGGTGAATGTGGGTATTGCAGGACAGCATATCAAAAGCAGCATTTACCATGGAAGTATCACCCGTAATTCCAATGAAGATGAAATCAGTATTGAAGATGTAAATCGACTGACTGAGGACATGTACCGAATTGTGACACCGCCAGGCTCCCAAATCATCCACGTGATGCCACAAGATTATATTGTGGATTATGAAGATGGAATCATGGATCCGGTGGGTATGACGGGCGTTCGATTGGAAGCTGATTTTCACATCATCACCGCCCAAACTAATGCGATAAACAATATTAATAAATGCGTGAAGCGCGCAGGTCTCAAAATTCAAAACCTGATTTTGGAACCTCTTGCTTCTTCTCTTGCCGTGCTGAGCGATCAAGAAAAAGAAGCGGGTGTTTGCTTGGTAGATATTGGCGGAGGCACTACAGATATTGCCATTTTTCATGATAATATCATCCGTCATACTTCTGTGATTCCGTTCGGTGGCAATATTGTTACCAGCGATATCAAGCAAGGTTGCATGGTGTTAGAAAACCAAGCAGAGCTACTAAAAGTGAAGTTTGGGAAAGCTATTGCTGAGGAAGCTAGCCTAAACGAAGTGGTTTCTATTCCGGGCATGCACAATCGCCCTCCAAAAGAAATCTCCATTAAGAATCTTGCTCATATTATTGAAGCACGCATGCAAGAGATCATCGAGCATGTACATAATGAAATCATTACTTCCGGCTATGTGAAAAAACTAGCAGGAGGAATTGTAGTAACGGGCGGGGGCTCTCAACTGCAAGGTGTGAAGCAGCTATTTGAATTTATGACCGGTATGGATACACGTGTAGGCCATCCAAACGAGCACATGGGCAAAGGCAAGGTAGATGAAGTGAAGAGCCCAATGTATGCCACATCTGTAGGATTGGTGTTGAGCGGATTCAAGGCATTGGACGACCGAAATCCAACTTGGGGCTCCAACTCTTCAGGAATGAATCGCCCTTTGACTAAGGCAGTCAAAAAGGACAGCTATTTCAATAGGTTGATCAAAAAAACCAAGAGCATATTAATTGATGATTTCGAAGACGAACGCAATTACTAAATAAAGGAAACCCATTTACCAAAAATATATAAACAACCATTTGTCATGGAAGATACCTACAAGTTCGAATTACCAAAGCACCACAAATCTATCATCAAGGTGATAGGCGTGGGAGGAGGTGGCAGCAATGCTGTTAACCACATGTACAACCAGGGAATCAAAGATGTTGAGTTTGTAGTCGTGAATACCGACATGCAAGCACTTCGTTTTTCTCCCGTGCCCAATAAGTTACAAATTGGGACGAGTCTTACCGAAGGTTTGGGTGCAGGCGCAAATCCTGAAAAGGGCCGCCAAGCTGCATTCGAAAGCAAGGAAGATATTCGCGATATGCTAAGCGATGATACCAAAATGGTATTTATTACTGCTGGTATGGGAGGAGGCACGGGTACGGGTGCTGCTCCAGTCATTGCCAAAATCGCAAAGGATATGGACATACTTACTGTGGGTATTGTTACTGCCCCATTCTCTTTTGAAGGTAAGCGTAAAATCCAGCAAGCTTACGACGGCATTCGCGAACTAAAAGAAAGTTGCGATACGGTATTAGTTATCCTCAATGATAAGTTGAGAGATATATATGGTAATCTATCCATCACTACAGCTTTTGCTCAAGCAGACAATGTATTGCTTACTGCTGCCAAAGGAATTGCCGAAATCATTACTGTAATTGGTTATATCAACGTCGATTTTGAAGATGTGAAAACAGTAATGAAAAACGCTGGTGCAGCTGTAATGGGCTCTGCGACTACTTCTGGTGAAGGGCGCTCACTTAAAGCCGCTGAAGAAGCGATTACATCTCCATTGCTCAATAGCGTGGATATTCTTGGGGCAAGAAAAATATTGCTTTCTATTATTTCTGGTGAGCAGGCCGAGCTTCAGATGGACGAGCTTACAGAGATTTCGGAATACATCCAATCCAAAGCTGGTGACGAAGCTGAAGTTATCTTCGGGCATGGGATAGATACCGAGTTAGGCGAAAGTATTCGTGTAACAGTAATTGCCACAGGCTTTGACCAAGGGGAAGTACAGGATAAAGCGGAGCAAGAAGCTAGAGTAATTGACTTGGAGAGCGGAAGAGTTAAGCCAAAGGTTCAAATGCCTTTGTTTCCTGAAAAGAAAGTGGAGCAAAAGCCGACAGGATATGTTCCAATTACCAATCCTTCTTTGGGAATGAGACCTGCACAAAGTTCACCTTTTACCACAAAGCAAGGGAGACCTTTGGAGCAACCTAAGCTAGGCGAAAAGCGGGAGGAAAGCATTGCTAATAATGCGCTAAAAGACTTGAATGGCTACGAAATAGAAGACAAAACGCCATCGAAAATTGAAGAACAACCTACAGCCGTGGTTGCTCCAAAAGCAACTCCAGCGGATTCATTGGATGAAAAGCGCAAGCAATTGATTGAGGCAGCAAAAGAAAGAATCAATAGATTGAATGGCTTGAAAAGTTCAAGTATGAATCAGGACGAGTTCAAAGAAAAATTGGCTGAGCCTGCTTACCTACGCAAAAAGGTTTCATTGCAAGAAGTAACTCCTTCTAAAGAGAAAAATATTAGCAGATTTCAATTAAATGAGGAGAGTCAGATATTGGGTAACAACCGGTTTCTGCACGACAATGTGGACTAAAGCTTTATAAGCTCGTCCATCTGAACTTCCAGAAACCGCTGATATATCGGATTCTGAAGGGTATTTTCTGACAAATGGGAAGCTATCTGGGCTAGACGTGGTTTTGAAGCCAATACGTTCATACCCAGATAGTTTAATATATCGGTAAGATGGCTCAATGCCAAACTGGCTCCTTGCACGCCGGTGGATACACCCACCAAAGCTGCCCACTTTCCTGCAAATGGGCTTGGGTACGGGAGCCCATCAAAAAACGTTTTCAATACACCAGGGAAGGAATTATTGTATTCTGGAATCACAAATACGATTTTATCCCCTTCATTCAATCGTTGCAAAAAGGCATTAAATGCCTCGTTTTTACCCGTATTTTCATATAGCGCCGAAAAGGCAAAATCTTCTGGCAATTCTTCCATGCTCATTATTTCCGCATCCTCCCGCCTTTCTTTCAGCATTTGCTGATATAGTCTAGCTATAGTCCCAGAGTTGGAATTTTTTCTATTCGTGCCAATTACGATTTTAATCATGTATGCAAATGTATCATTAAGATGTCAAAACTCTTAAAGCAAAGGAATGGTTTCCACTTGTTTATTGTATTATTGGATCATCGGGTGTTTTGGATTTCTATTTCCATTTATACAAGCGCTTTATTCCTTAACTTTACCCAAAAATAAATACGTTGAAATATATAGATCAAGTAAAAGAGACGACTGAATTTTTAAGAAGTCGCATCCAAAATATACCTGAGACGGGTATAATTCTTGGAACCGGATTGGGAGATTTGGCAGAAGAAATTGAGGTCGAAATTTCCTTTTCATATACTGAAATACCACATTTCCCAGTGTCTACTGTAGAGAGCCATAGTGGAAAGCTGATTTTCGGCACCTTAGAAGGCAAACATGTAATGGCCATGCAAGGACGCTTTCATTATTATGAAGGCTACAATATGAAGCAAGTGACCTTTCCGGTACGAGTTATGAAGTTTCTGGGCGTCAAGCGTTTGATGGTAAGCAACGCCAGTGGAGGCTTAAATCCCGATTATCATATCAGTGATTTGATGTTTATCAATGACCATATCGACATGTTTCCGGAGAGTCCGCTCACAGGCGCAAATGATCCTGAATTTGGCCCACGCTTTCCAGATATGAGTGAGGTGTACGACAGAAATATGATTGCCGAAGCACATAAGATTGCCAAAGAGCATAATATTCCTGTTCGCGAAGGAGTTTATATTGGAGTAAAGGGGCCTAATTTGGAAACACCTGCTGAATACAAATACCTCAGAATTATCGGTGGCGACGCGGTAGGGATGAGTACTGTGCCGGAGATAAACGTAGCTTGCCAAATGGGAATGCCCGTATTTGCCATTTCTGCCATTACGGATTTGGGTGTAGAAGGAAAGATCAAAAAGGTGTCAATAGAGGATGTGATCGGTGCGGCTAATAACGCTGAACCAGGAATGACGAAAATTATTCGCGAATTAATCGCAAGACTTTAACAGACAAACATGAAATTAAAAAATAAGCTGGCCGTAGTAACTGGCGTATCAAAAGGGATAGGATTGGCCACCGTGAAGGCACTTTTGGAAAAAGGAGCGATTGTCGCTGGCTGGGGTAGAACTGAGCCAGAAATTGATAACCCAAACTTTCATTTTTTCAAAGTAGATATCGGCGACTATGAGCAAGTAAGCGCTGCATGGAAGGCAACATCGAGCAAGCTGGAAATGCCTTGCCATATATTGGTAAACAATGCAGGTTTGGGGTATGAGGCTACATTCGAAGAAATGGATATACACCTTTGGGAGGAGATGTTTCGCACCAATGTGCATGGGCTTTTCTATTGCTCCAAGGTAATAATACCACAAATGAAGGTAATGGAAGCAGGACATATCATCAATATCGCCTCCATTGCAAGTACTACAGGCATAGAAGGTATGGCGGGCTACTGTGGGACTAAATTTGCAGTGAGAGGAATCTCCCAGTCTATGTTTAAGGAGTTAAGAAAATCAGGAATTAAGGTTACGTCTATCAATCCAGGTTCTGTAAATACAAACTTTTTTGATCCCATCGATTCGGTCAATGCCAATGAGAATATGATGAGAGCAGAGGACGTCGCTGAGAGCATTATTTATATATTGCAAACCTCTGAAAACTATCATCCTATCGAATTGGAAGTAAGGCCACTTCGACCAAAAGGAAAATAAGCCTATGTCTGTAAGGGTAGAGCATCTTACCAAAATTTATGACGATCAAAAAGCTGTAGATGACCTCAGCTTTGAGGTGACAGAGGGCAGAATATTGGGCTTTCTAGGGCCAAATGGAGCGGGCAAATCTACTACTATGAAAATCGCCACCGGCTACATCCCTCCAAGCCAAGGTACGGTGTATGTAAATGGAATGGATGTAAGAAGTAATTCCCTTCAAATCAGAAGAATAACGGGCTATTTGGCAGAGCAAAATCCGCTTTATACAGAGATGTATATTGCGGAGTTTCTACGTTTTTGTGGTGGCTTATATGGATTGAGCGGGAGGAAGCTAAAGCAACGTGTAAATGAGATGATGGATGTGTGTGGCCTCATGCCTGAGCAAAGGAAGAAAATAGGAAAGCTTTCCAAAGGCTACAAACAAAGAGTAGGCTTAGCACAAGCGCTCATTCACGAGCCAGAAGTGATTATACTAGATGAACCTACCTCCGGATTGGACCCTAACCAAATTTCCGAAATCCGTAATTTGATAAAGCATCTAAGTCTGCACAAAACCGTGCTGCTCTCCACGCATATCATGCAAGAAGTAGAAGCCCTCTGCGAGGATGTAATCATTATCAACAAAGGAAAAGTAGTGGGCAGTGGTACAGTAGATGAGCTCAAAAGCAAATCTGAAAAAGGGATGATTCTTATTGTGGAATTTTCCTCTGAACCTGCCGTAGAAAAGCTGATGAGAATCCATGGAATCTCTGAGATAGAGTTCGAAAGCACTCGTAAAATCAGACTATATTGTAGTAAAGATGCTGATCCACGTTCTGCGATTTTTCAATATGCAAGCGAAACCGATATCGAACTGATAGGACTGCAAGTGCAAAAAAATTCTTTAGAAGATATATTTACTCAATTAACCAAAAAAGTGGAGCAATGAGAAGAATATTAGCCAAAGAACTCAATGCATTTTTCAGCTCCATTGCTGCGTATTTAGTACTTGGTATATTCTTGGTGGTCACAGGATTGCTCATGTGGGTTTTTCCGGATACAGCAGTGTTGAGCTATGGCTATGCCGATATGAGCACCCTTTTCACATTTGGTCCATATATTTTCTTATTTCTGGTGCCAGCCATCACCATGCGGCTTTTTGCAGAAGAAAATAAGGGAGGCACAATGGAGTTGCTACTAACGAAGCCACTTCGAAATTGGGATATAATTGCTGGTAAATACTTCGCTGGGATCATTATTATATTGGTCGCTTTATTGCCCACGCTCATTTATTACTATAGTGTTTATGCCTTAGGCAATCCTGTTGGAAATATCGATTCGGCTGGCGTAGCAGGTTCTTATATTGGGTTATTTTTGTTAGCCTCAGTTTTTTGTGCAGCAGGGTTATTTGCTTCTTCACTTACCGAAAATCAGATATTAGCTTTTCTCCTTGGAGCATTTTTATGCTTTCTGATCTATGCAGGTTTCGATGGTTTGTCGCGCATGAGTTTATCTGGAAGTGCTGCATATACGATGGAGCGAATAGGTATTCTGTATCACTATGAAGCCATGAGTAAGGGGCTGCTGGACTCACGTGACATTTATTATTTCCTTTGCACCATTTCGCTTTTTTTGTTTCTCACCAAAATGAAAATATCCTCTAGGAAATGGTAAACTGGGAAAGCAAAAAACTTACGGATTTCCTTGGGCTTGGGATATTACTCGCCTCCTTAACTTTAGTGGGATTGTTCGGCAATGATTACTTTTTCCGTTTGGATCTGACAGAGGAAAAGCGCTATACATTATCGCCAACTACAGCTACCCTGCTAGCTGAAACTACTGAGGAGATATATGTGGAACTGTATCTCGATGGAGACCTCCCGCCTGGGTTTATTCGATTGAGAAAGGCCATAATTGAGACCTTGGAAGAGTTCAAGTATCAGTTTGGAAGTGGGCTGACGTATAGAATTATTGATCCAAATCAAACCAGTAGTGAAAGAGCAAGAAATGAATTTATTCAAAAATTGGCAGAGAAAGGGATTCCTCCTACTGATGTTTTCGCTACTGAAAATTCCCGCCAGATACAGCGGAGGGTATTTCCTGGAGCCATCGTTACCTACAGAGGAGAGGAAGTCGGAGTCAATTTCCTGAAAGGTGGCCGAATGGGTAGCGCGGAGGAAGCACTAAACCAGTCGATAGAAGGTGTAGAATATGAACTAGCTGCTGCCATACAGCAACTTTCATATCCTGCCAAAAAGCGGATTGGAATTATTCAAGGGCATAATGAGTGGGACTCATTGGATATTGCGGGGCTCACGGGTTTGCTCAATGGTCGCTATGATGTATTCCGTATGAGATTGAGCGATAGGCCAAAAGTATTGGGTTTTAATGCATTGATCGTTGCTGGCCCAAAAGATAAATTTACCGAGGCAGATAAATATAAGCTAGATCAGTTTTTAATGAGTGGAGGCAAATTGCTCTTTTTCTTAAATTCACTTTATGTGAATATGGACTCGGCGACCAATGCAGAGCAAAATAATTTTGCCGTTGCTGTAGATTTGAATTTGGACGATTTGCTCTTCAAATATGGCGTGCGAATTAATCCAAATTATATTCAAGATATCAATAGCGGTTTTTATCCAGTCGTTACGGGCAACTTTGGCGACAGGCCGGATATCAGGCTGATGCCTTGGCCGTTTTATCCTGTCATCAATAATTTTGCAAATCACCCAACCGTGCGCAACCTCGATGCGGTTTGGACTCGATTTGTAAGCAGCATAGATACCGTACGAGCCGATGGCATTACCAAGCACCCGCTGTTGATGACATCGCCTTACACAAGAGTAATCACCGCCCCAGCACAAGTTCGGATCAACGATGTACGGGACCTTACACCTAATGATTTTCAGAGTGGGACAAAAGCTGTAGGCTATTTGCTGGAAGGGTCATTCAGTTCTCTGTTCAAAAATCGTTTTTCACCTAATATGGTGGATACTTCTGAGTTTCGAGCAGATGGATTGCCTAGTCAAGTATTGGTAGTGTCGGATGGCGATTTTGTCCGAAATGAAAAAAGCACCACTACCGGCCAAGCATTTCCCGTAGGTTTCGATCCATACGATAATCAACAATTTGCCAATGGAGACTTTATATTAAATGTGTTGCAGTATATGCTTGATGAGCAAAATCTAATTTTAGCACGCAACAAAACTGTGCAAATTAGGCCGCTAGATAGAGTAAAGGCTGAACAAGAAAAAACCCTTTGGCAGATATGGAATGTTACCCTCCCGCTGGTCTTTGTTTTGATTTTTGGTCTTGTATGGCAGTTATTTTATCGAGCAAAATATAGACGCTAATGGCACGCAAAAATAAAATACTGAGCTTTATTTTAGTCGTTTTGGTTTTTGCCAATATTATTTTTTGGCTGGATCCATTTGCCAAAAATGATAGCAAAAGTGCGAATACGCAATTTGCAGTGGCAGATACCGCATCTATTACACAGATTTCCCTAACCAGAAATGATACTACAATCGTACTTTCTGACCAACAAGGACAATGGATGGTGGACGATAGATGGCCGGTTGAAAAAAGCTGGGAAGTGAATTTGAAGGCAATCCTACTTCGGCAGCAGGTAAGGAGAACTTTGGGCCAAAGTGAAGTGGAATCGTTAAAGGATGAATTGGCAAATTGGGTAAAAGTAGAGGTGTATAATGGAGACGAATTGATACAGACTTTTCGAGCTGGAGGAAATGCTACTCGTACCCAATCGTTGGTAGAAGCGGGAGGTGAAATCTACGCCACTTTTGTGCCAGGCTACGATAGCTATCTTAACAGTATCTATGAACTCGGCCCTTATGAATGGAGAGATCGAACGCTATATAGAGGTACCGAAGGCAGTTTGAGGCGGTTTAATGTGAATGCTGTGAAAGAAGATTTGGCGAACACATTCACTATTGCCTACAGCGATGGGGCTTTTCGAAGTGAGCAAGATAGTCTATTGGGTGAAGAAACAATTAGGGAATTTATGCGTAATCTGAATGGCTTATACGCGGATGTATGGGTGCCTTACAATCAAAATGAAACCGTAAGGCAATATTTGACTATGCCAATGGCTGAATTGAGCTTGAACGATTTATCAAAAGCAAAGAGTATCCAATTAAGATTTTATGATTTGCCTGAAGACCCAAGATTTTATTTAGGAGAAATAATTGGCAAGGAAGATTACTTTTTGATCAGTAGGCCAAGGTTATTACCAATGCTACAAGGCCCTGGGAGCTGAAAATTAGGATTCCTTTAAACCATAAATCATAAAGAAATGACAATTTAGAAATCTCATTTGCAATTAACTGCTTATAATTTCAGGTTTATTTTTAAATTTACCCATATTTGTTTCACTCGAACCAAAAGCCATCAATAGATAATGAAGTTTATAGTATCATCAGTGGCATTGCTTAAGCAATTGCAATCCATAAACGGTGTAATCACCACCAACCCTGTAGTTCCTATTCTTGAAAATTTCCTTTTCGAAATCGAAGATGGCCTGTTAACGGTTACTGCTTCGGATTTGCAAATCTCCATGACCACCCAAATTGGCGTAGAGGCAAAAGAAAAAGGAAGGATAGCTGTGCCCGCTAGAATTTTGATGGACACGCTCAAGAATTTGCCAGAACAGCCCGTAACTTTCACTATAGATGAAGAGACGTACAGCATAGAAATAAGCTCAGATAATGGTCGATATAAATTAGCGGGCGAAAATGCGACGGATTTCCCAAAATTACCAAAAGTAGATAATGGTTTCAACGTGAAGTTATCTACGGACATGCTAGCAAGTGCTATTGGGAACACCATATTCGCAACCAGTAATGACGAGCTCCGTCCAGCGATGACGGGCGTGTATGTGAACTTCTCTGACACCAACATCACTTTTGTAGCTACTGATGGTCACAGACTTATTCGCTACCGTAGAGTAGATGTGACGTCAGATACTAATATGTCCATTATCATTCCTCGCAAAGCACTGAACCTGCTGAAAGCGACTTTGCCAGCTGAAAACCTAGATGTTGACATGGAGTTCAACGGCTCTCATGCGTTTTTTAGCTTTGGTAATATTCGCATGATTTGCCGATTAATAGACGAGCGTTTCCCTGATTATGAAAATGTAATTCCGGGTGATAACAATAACCATATTATCCTAGACAAAGCTTCTTTCTTAAGTTCGCTTCGCCGGATTGCCATCTATGCCAATAAGACGACCCATCAAGTTCGCTTGAAAATCACTGGGAACGAAATGCAGATTTCTGCGGAAGACCTCGATTTTTCTAATGAAGCTCAAGAGCGTATTAGTTGTGATCATACTGGCGAAGATATCCAAATTGGTTTCAATGCAAGATTCTTGGTAGAGATGCTGAGTAACCTTGATTCCAAGGAAGTGAAGCTCAGCCTGGGCAAACCAAGCAGAGCGGGCTTGATGGTGCCTACCATCAAAGATGACGCAGAGGACATATTGATGCTAGTAATGCCAGTGATGCTATCCAGCTACGGATCTTAGGTAAAATATTTAAACCAATCAACCTTATAAAAGTCCCTTAACTGGGACTTTTTTTGTTTTAATTCCAATTTTCTACTAATATGATGCATAATAATAAGCTACGATGAGGAAAGGAATTTTGATTAATTTTTGAGCCTCTCATTTATCAATTATAATCTATACATTACCATTATTATGATGAATACAATAAGGACTTACGAAGAATATCAACAAGCATATAACAAAAGTGTGAAAAGCCCTGAGGCCTTTTGGGACGAGATAGCGGAGAGTTTTTATTGGAGGAAGAAGTGGGACAAAACCTTGGAATGGGATTTTGAAGGGCCAAATGTGAAGTGGTTCATAAATGGAAAATTCAATATAACAGAAAACTGTATTGATCGACACCTGAAAACACGTGGAAATAAGCTTGCGTTAATCTGGGAACCCAATGACCCAAAGGAAAAGTATGTGAGATTTACCTACAAGGAATTACATGAGCGTGTATGCCAAATCGCAAATGTGATGAAAAAGCATGGCGTGCAAAAAGGAGATAGAGTGTGTTTATATATGCCCATGATTCCAGAACTGGCTTTTGCAGTATTGGCATGCGCAAGAATTGGTGCGATACATTCAGTGGTTTTTGCAGGTTTTTCTGCTCATGCCTTAGCAGACAGAATTCAAGATGCTAAGGCCAATTTTGTCTTTACCTCAGATGGATTGAACAGAGGCACAAAACAAATCCCTGTAAAGCGGGTGGTAGATGAAGCCTTGGAAAGATGCCCCACGGTAAAAAAAGTGATGGTGGTAGAGAGAGTTGGTTGGGCGGTGAATATGGTTGAAGGAAGAGATTTCTGGCTACACCAGGAGATTGAAGGAATACAAAAGGATTGCCCAGCCGAAATAATGGATACAGAGGACACGCTATTTATCCTTTACACCTCCGGCTCCACTGGAAAACCCAAGGGCGTAGTGCATACCTGCGGAGGCTATATGGTGTATGCTGAATACTCCTTCCGTAATGTATTTCAATACGAGGAGAGTGATATATTTTGGTGTACAGCGGATGTAGGATGGATTACGGGGCATACTTATTTGGTTTATGGTCCGTTGCTCGCTGGAGCCACTACGGTAATGTTCGAAGGCGTACCGAGCTATCCTGATCCAGGTAGGTTCTGGCAAGTAGTGGATAAGTGGGGTGTCAATATTTTTTACACAGCACCAACGGCTATCCGATCTTTGATGGCAGCTGGCGAAGATCATGTACTTTCTTACAGTCTCGATTCCCTCAAAACTTTGGGAACAGTAGGAGAGCCCATCAATGATGAAGCTTGGAATTGGTACAACATTCATATAGGGAAGGAACAATGCCCAATAGTAGATACATGGTGGCAAACTGAAACGGGAGGAATAATGATAACTTCCTTGGCAGGAGTGACCCCCCAAAAGCCCTGCCATGCCACCCTCCCGCTTCCTGGTATTCAGCCAGTTTTATTGAATGCCGAGGGGAAGGAAATTATCGAAAATGAAGTAGAAGGATATTTGGCCATGAAATTTCCTTGGCCTTCATTACTTCGTACCACTTGGGGCGATCATGAAAGATGTAAACTGACATATTTTAGTGCCTATAAAAATTACTACTTCACAGGTGATGGCGCAAAAAGAGATGCAGACGGACTCTATCGCATAATCGGGCGGGTGGATGATGTGATAAATGTTTCAGGCCATCGGTTTGGTACGGCAGAAATCGAAAATGCGATCAATCAAAATAAGCATGTCGCAGAGTCAGCTGTGGTAGGGTATCCGCATGATATTAAAGGTCAAGGAATCTATGCATTCGTGATTACTCGTGAGAATCCTGCTTCTGTTGAAAATTTGCGAGCTGAAATTGTCCAAACCATAGTAGCTGAAATAGGCAGAATTGCCAAGCCTGACAAAATACAGTTTGTAAGTGGACTACCAAAAACACGCTCAGGAAAAATAATGAGGAGGATTTTACGCAAAATTGCAGAAGGAGATACGCGGAGTTTGGGAGACACGTCAACCTTACTTGATCCCTTAATCGTGGATGAGATAATTGCAGGTGTCGTAAAATAAACCTTACCTTGAAAGATTGCACCATAAATTGTCTTGACCGAAATTGCGGAAAATTTTATATAATGAGCTACCTTAAGTCTATTACCTTTTGTCTTGTATTGGCAATTTCGCTGGCTGGATGTGAAAATAAAGTAGAGAAAGATCAGAATTTCCTACTGCTTATTTCATTTGATGGGTTCAAGCATGATTACTTCGACAGAGCAGAAACTCCCAATTTTGATAAGTTCATAGCTGAAGGAGTAAAGGCTGATGGTTTAATTCCAGTTTTTCCTTCAAAGACTTTCCCTAATCACTATTCTATTGCCACTGGCTTATATCCCGAAAACTCGGGCATTGTATCGAATAGCATGTATGATAAGGAAATGGACAAAAGCTATAGAATAGGCGATCGAGAAGCGGTTGAAAACCCTGCTTGGTATCAAGGTGAACCTATTTGGAATACAGCCGAAAGACAAGGAGTAACTGCTGGGACATTATTCTGGGTAGGTTCCGAAGCACCAGTGAACGGTAAGCATGCTACTTATTGGAAAGTTTATGATACCAATATGGACGAAAGAGCCAGAATTGATACAGTCGTAAATTGGTTTACCCAAAGGAATGAGCCAACTGTAGATTTTGCTACTTTATATTTTTCTGAGGTAGATTCCCAAGGTCATTCAAGAGGTCCAAGTGCCGATTCGATGCGTGTGTATATCGAACAAGCAGATGCATTGCTTGGGTACTTGGTAAAGCAATTGCAGGAAAAAGGTATTTACGAACGAACAAATATTGTCATCGTAAGCGACCATGGCATGTCCGAGATGTCTGCGGATAGGGTCGTGCTTATTGATCAAATTATTGATGTTACAAAAGTGCAAATGGTAGATTGGACTCCTGTAGCCATGATTAATTTTACAGATAGTGCTTATGCAAGTGAAGCAGTTGCCAAATTGAAGCAAGCTGAACAGGAAATGGAAGGTTTTCGAGTATTTACAAAGGATGAAATACCAGCATACTGGCATCTCAAAAATCATCCAAGAACGACCGATCTGATCGTAGTGGCAGACAACGGCTGGCAAATTACAAGTCGTAATCGCTTGAACTTCTTTATACAAGGCTTGCCAACTGGGATGCATGGTTTCGATAATCGAGAAAAGGACATGCAGGGGATATTTTTAGCTCATGGACCAAATTTCGTTAAAGGTTCGAGGATTGAGCCTTTTGAAAACGTGCATATTTATGAAATGATGTGTGAGCTTTTGGGAATCGAGCCGGCCCAAAATGATGGATCTATTGCAATATTGAAGTCTATCCTCAAAAAGTAAGCGTTTTTTTGCTTCGGGCAAGGCAGCGTAGTGCATGTAAGATAAAAACGAGAATGGATAGATCACTATCTAACTCAAACTCTCTCAATATTAGCTCCCAATGCATTCAATCTTTTGTCGATGTACTGATAGCCACGGTCGATTTGTTCAACATTATCGATGATAGACTCTCCCTTGGCACTTAATGCAGCGATAAGTAAAGCCACTCCAGCTCTGATATCTGGGCTACTCATTCGAATGCCTTTCAAGTCATATTTCCGATCCAGCCCAATGACTGTAGCTCTATGTGGATCGCACAAAATTATTTGCGCGCCCATATCAATAAGCTTATCCACAAAGAAAAGCCTGCTCTCAAACATTTTCTGATGCACGAGCAGCGTCCCCTTTGCTTGGGTAGCTACTACCAAGGCAATACTCAGCAGATCAGGAGTGAATCCCGGCCATATTGCGTCAGATATTGTTAAGATGGAACCGTCAATATAAGTTTCTATTTCGTATCGGTCTTGGGCGGGTATATGGATATCATCTCCAATTATCTCCATTTTGATTCCTAATTGCTGGAATTTCAATGGAATTAAGCCAAGGTGCTCTACGCCTGCATTTTTGATGGTAATGGCAGATTGAGTCATTGCTGCAAGTCCAATAAAGCTACCAACCTCGATCATGTCAGGCAATAAAGTATGCTCGGTACCACCAAGTAAATCGACACCTTCGATGGTCAACAAATTAGAGCCAACGCCAGAAATCTTTGCTCCCATGCGGTTCAGCATTTTGCATAGTTGCTGTAAATAGGGCTCACAGGCAGCGTTATATATAGTGGTGACTCCCTTGGCCATCACCGCAGCCATTACAATATTGGCTGTACCGGTGACGGAGGCCTCATCGAGTAGCATATAGCATCCTTTCAAATCAGAGCCATCTATATAATGCATACTAGAATCAGACTCGTAGCGGAATTTTGCGCCTAATTTTTGAAAGCCAATAAAGTGTGTGTCAAGTCTTCTCCGGCCAATTTTGTCTCCTCCTGGCTTTGGTGCTTTGCCTCTGCCAAATCGAGTCAATAATGGACCTAAAATCATAATGGAGCCTCTTAATGCGGAGGCTTGTTGTTCAAATTGAGTAGAATCAAGGTAATCTAAGTTCACATCTGATGCAGTAAATCTAAAGCTCTCTTCAGATAATTGCTCCACTTTCACGCCCATGTCCTTGAGTAGCTCGATTAGCTTAACGACGTCGCGGATGGCAGGTATGCGATGGATTGTGATTGGCTCTGATGTAAGCAGAACTGCACAAATAATTTGGAGAGCTTCATTTTTTGCACCTTGAGGGGTGATGTCACCATTAAGCTTGAGCCCTCCTGCTACCTTAAATGAACCCATTTAGTTTTTTCTTTTTTTGAAATGTGGTTTTCCACTACGTCCTTTTTGGTTTCTATTGCGCATATTTTGAGGAGTTTCTCCCGCTTCTTTCTCTTGGTTGCGCTCTCTAATGTTGGAGTCGAAGAGATTTTCCGCTCTTACTCTATCCAAATCTATTTCTAATTTACCGCCAGACATTTCCTTGATATTCTTTACAATCACGCTATCGTCGATATTGTCCTTGTTCCAAGTGCAATAAAATGTCTTCATTAATTTACCCAAGTAAATGATTGCTGCATCAATTTCTTCTGGATCTTCTAACTCCATCGTCCTTTTTATCAGCAGCTCCACACTTTTTCCGTAATGCTTGTAACGAATGTTAGTGGCTGGATACTCTACTATTTGAGGTCTCTTTTTCAAGAGAGTTGCCTCTGGATTTGGGAATGGGGCATCTACATCCAATTCGAAATTTGACATGATATAGATATCGTCCCAAAGCTTTTGCTCATATTCTGGGTAGTCCTGTACCGTCGGAGCTACTTGTTTCATGAGACTTACCAAGGTGTAAGCTAGTCGAGTTCTTACATCGCGATCTGGCTCTTCTTTGATAAAGCTTACGATATTATGGATATTTCTGCCGTACTCTCTAAGAGTAATATTAATGCGGCTCGTATTGTATTCGTGCATCTAATATGTGATTAATGGGGAATTCGGATTCCTGTAGTTCAATTATTAATAACCCGAAGCTTTGCAAAGCTAAGTAATAAAGTTTTCTCTCCAAAATGATCAAAACTAACCTTTGCTTTTCGGTTGGCACCGTCAATCTGCATTTGAATGACAGAGCCTTCACCAAATTTGGGATGCTCTACTCTCATTCCTTCTTTTAGGTTTGAGGTATCAGACGCAATAAACTCCTCCGCTGATTTTACTCCTTTAGGAGGCACTGAGCGGGAGGTAGTGCGCATGGGCATTTTTGGTAAAGAATTGACTAAATTTTTCGCATAATGGCTACTTCCCAAGGTCGATTCTTTACTGCTATAGAGTTTATCTGCCTTGATATATTGCCCATCTATTTCTTCCAAAAAACGACTTGGATCGCAGTTTTTTAATCTTCCAAAACGATAGCGGCTGAGTGCGTAGGTTAAATTTAATTTATGCTTGGCACGGGTAATGGCTACATAAAACAATCTTCTTTCTTCTTCCAGATCAGCCCGACTACTCAGCATCATTTGCGATGGAAAAAGTTCTTCCTCCATTCCCACGATATATACGTGATTGAATTCCAATCCTTTGGCCATGTGTATGGTCATTAGTGTTACCTTATCTTTGTCTTCGTCTTTATCTTCATCGATACTGGATACCAATGCAATCTCCTGCAAAAAGGAGGTCAGATCTTTATTTTCAATTTCTGGATTATCTACAAATTCCTTAATGGAATTGAGTAACTCTTGCACGTTTTCGTAGCGATTCAGCCCCTCCACTGTTCGGTCCGAATAGAGCTCTTTCATAAGGCCGGAGCCTTTGGCTATTTCCAGGGTCGCTTCGTAAGCATCCTTTTCGCGTACTTCTACCATAAAGCTCTTAATCATCACGGCAAAATCTTCTACGGCATTGGCCGCTCTACCCGAAAGAAATTGGCGAATATTACACAGCACCTCCCACAGGGTTAATCCATGATCATCAGCCGCTACAATAATTTTATCTACAGAAGTATCTCCAATCCCTCTTTTTGGGTAATTGATCACTCGTCTTAATGCCTGCTCATCATTTTGATTAATTGTAAAGCGCAAATAAGATATCAAATCTTTAATTTCTCTCCTCTGGTAGAATGATAACCCACCGATAATCTTGTACTTAATGCTCAGTTTCCTAAGCGCTTCTTCCATAGACCTAGATTGACTATTCGTCCGGTAGAGTATAGCAAAATCCGTATTTCGTAAATTCTTCTGGGCTTTTTCTTCAAATATCGAAGTGGCAACTAATCGGCCCTCTTCATTGTCGCTGGCAGCTTTTACGAGGGAAATGTATTCTCCGCTATCGTTGGCTGTCCAGACATTTTTCTGCAATTGAGCTTTATTTTTCCCAATTACGGAGTTAGCCGCATTCACAATTGTTTGGGTCGAACGATAATTTTGTTCCAGTTTGATGATTTTCAACTCTGGAAAATCCTTCTCGAAATTGAGGATATTTCGAATATCTGCTCCGCGAAAGGCATAAATACTTTGCGCATCATCGCCTACCACACAAATATTACGATGCACAGCTGCAAGTCTTTTGGTGATAAGATATTGGCTGTAATTGGTGTCTTGAAACTCATCTACCATTACATATTCGAACCGATGCTGATATTTATGCAGGATTTCTGCATGACGCTTGAACAGTAGATTGGTATTGAAAAGCAGATCATCAAAATCCATTGCTCCAGCTTTGAAGCATCGCTCTGCGTAAGCTTTGTAAATGTGTACTATCTCAGGCCGATTGGTCATGGCATCATTTTCCATTAGCTCGGCATTGGCCATGTATTGTTGCCAACCCAATAAATTATTTTTGGCGGATGAAATTCTACCCAATATTGAATTGGCTTTGTATGCTTTATCATCCAAGCCTTTTTCTTTGATGATGCTGCGAAGCAACGATTTGGAATCGTCTGAATCGTAAATGGTGAAATTACTTGGATACCCTAGAAAATGGCCTTCTGTTCTTAATAAGCGAGCAAATACAGAGTGAAAAGTGCCCATCCATAGGCTTTTCGCTTCACTGCCCACCATCGATTCGATTCGATGACGCATTTCGCCCGCTGCTTTATTGGTAAACGTAAGAGCTAAAACTCGAAAAGGGTCGACCTTTTTGACTTTCAGTAAATAGGCTATTCTGTAGGTTAGCACACGAGTTTTGCCAGAACCTGCACCTGCAATAATCATGGTAGGCCCATCAGTGTGGATTACTCCTTCTTTCTGAGGTGGGTTCAATTCATCTAGAAAATCAATCGCTTCGTTCATACAGTTGCAAGTTAATCATTACAGGCTTTTCAGCGCAGGCTTGAGCGTGTTTTTGGCGGGAGGATTTAATTTTTCCAACAGGTTTTGATTTTGATACTCAAATTCAGCAATCAATATTTTCTCAAACTCTCTGGTATTGGATTATTTTCAGGCTCTTCCTCCTCGCAGTCACCATCCGAGATGTAAAGGAAAGCAACTTTGTAGTCGGTTAAGTTATCATTTGTTAGCAGCCAAAATGGTTCATCTTCATTGGCTCCTAATCTTGAACTAATAGTATATACGGGTTTGTGTTGACTGAATTGCTCCACCACCATATTAGCACCAATATCTGCTGCCATCTACCAAGTTCATTCCTAGCTGATACTCTCTTTACCATCCGCAACAGCCGCTGAGCTGTTTCATGGCAGCTTCATTGGCCATTTTATGATAGGCATAGCATATACGGTTTAGATGAAATCCATGCTCCCACCTTTCTAGCATATCTGGAAAATGCTGACCAACATAAGTAGCGAACCCATCATACTTATACATGCTTTTGTCTAGGATATAATAGCGGCTCAGTGGGATGGGTTAATGATTAAAAGAAATCACGGAATCGAATTTGCTTAGATTGCTTTTATCGATTGACTTCTTAAGTATAGGGAGCTGATTGAAAATTATTGTTTAAAAATTGTTGTGTAATGAAAATCTAAAAACTCCTTTGAAGGAAGGAATTTATCAGGAAGATTTATTCTTTGATTCTCAAATTTTAAGAAGAAATCATAAACGGCTTTTTCTTTTTCAAAGTCGCCAAAAACTTTTGAAATTTTTATTTTGTAGTCTGGTGTAATTGTAATGAAACCTCTATCAAATGCTTTATCATGAATGGAATTTAAACAAATCCCATTTCTAGGGTTAAGCCTGTGGCTGATATTTTTTGCCCATGGTATAATATGACTTGCAACAAGAAAATCAGGTATGGATAAACCTGTAATGGCGCATTTGAAATAGTATGACGACAAAACTGCTGAACGAAAGAAACTTTGATTTACTCGTTGTTTTATAATAACTTCCCTATCAGTCCCTTCTTTAATTGTATTTAAATCGATTTTAAATATTTCTTCAATTGGCTTTTTAGCAAATTTAGAAATCAACACTTCACTGTTAAAAGCTAGTTTCTCCCAATTACCATTGAATTCTTCCCAAACCTCCTCTTCTAATTTGCTCCCATGGGATAAACCAACTATACCTTGTTTTTTGAGTTCAGGATCAAGTCTTCCAAAATTACCGATTTTCATATTCAGTGCTGAGGGACTACGGCCAATTATATTTGCATATTTGACAACTATCGGGTTTGATTTACTACTACTTTTAAAGGGTATTTCGCAATACACATTAAAGGCTACTATTGTTTCTTCCTTTGTCCAGTTATTTTTAGCCATTTTTTACCTCAATTACTGTTAGATTTGAAACAGAATAATCTCTTAGTATTTCATCCAACAAATCTTTGGTGATGTCACTGCTTCCAAGAAGAATGTAACTGAAAATCTCAAGCCTATCATCAGTTGTTAATTCATTTAATTTTTCATCATTCCTGAAAAATTCCATGAAATCTTTTCTGGTTAAAAAGTTCTTAATTTCCATCCTATTTTAATTTTCAGTTTAAGAAATTGGCTATCGAAGTAATATAGTTGTTTTTTAGAAAAGTGGGTCATTAAAAGAACAACATCTTGACTTGGAGATAAACTCCTTCAAGCCATCCTCAAATATCTACCTGCCTATATTCAATAAATTGCGTGAAATATCTGCTTATAAATGGTGAATAATGGATAAGTCATGTTTTCACAGACTCTTTAATGGCCACTGTATTTCATTGCTTGAGGATATCCTCAAAATACTTCTCATATCCTTTCACCGTATTGTCTAGTGAAAAATCTACCAATGCTGTTTTTTTCCCTTGGGTGGCAAGTGCCTGTCTGAGCTTTGGGTTTTCTTTGAGCCGGGTGATGGTACTTGCAAGTTCTTTGATATTTCCTTCTTGGAAAAGCAGTCCGTTTACCTCCCGCTTTATCAAATCTGGATTGCCAGCTGCGTCGGTAGCGATCACAGGTACTTCCATGGCCATGGCTTCGAGTAGCGATTGCGAAAGACCTTCCATATTCGAAGCCAATATTTTTATATCAAAGAGCGGATAATAATGTAGAATTTCATTAGCACCTACTTCACCTTCGAAATATACCTGATGGATAGCGGGTAATTTATCTAGCCATTTCTCTAAATCCGCCTCTTTCCTAATCCCTACAAAAATCAATTGAACTGGATAGTCCACCAAAGCCAAGGCTTGTAAAATTTGCTCTTGCTGTTTTCGACGAGAGATACAACCGATTACAAAATCATTAGGGTTGATTTGAAATTTCTGGCGTAGTACCTCTGTTTGAGCTTGGTCAAGGTTTTGGTATTTATCTCTTGGCGTTCCATTGTATATTACTTTTATTTTGCTAGCGTTTAGTCCCATCTTTTTCAAACCATCTGCCACACCATTACTCACAGCTACAAATCCATCTGCGCCTTTGTTGTACAAGAAGTTTTGTAGAAATCCACCTATGCTCAATGGACGTTGCCTACGAGTGTGGATGATCTTTATAGGCAGCTTGTATCGCCATTTTGCAAGGATAGAGGTGTATCGATCCCAACTGCTTTGAGCATTAATAAGTTGAATTTGGTATGTTTCTACGGCAGATTTTATTTGCCGCATATTTTGGAAATCCAGCTTTCCTGCGAAAGTCATGGCAATTAGGTGAACCTTGCTGCCTTCCAGCATTTGGTAGATTAGACTTTCTCGGCGGCAACCAAGGTAGATTTGATGCCCTCGGTTGGCAAGGTCAGTTGCCAACATAGCTATAGAGTTGGTGCTCCCAGCCATATCGCCTTGGTAGGTCAGAAATAGAATTTTTAGAGAAGGCATGGCGTAAAAATAACCATATTTGATACAGATGGTATAATATTATACAAAAGCAATCGGTATTTAAGTTTGCAGATGGTAAATGTTTAGTATTTTTGGAGATCTTATGTCGGAACAGGAAAAGCCAGTTTTATCAAAAGTAGAGAAGCAGCGTATGTTCGAGAACGAATTTATGCCTCACATCAATAGTATGTACAATTTCGCGTATAGACTTACCTTCGACGAGGACGACGCCAAAGATTTGGTGCAGGATACTTATCTGAAGGCTTTTCGCTTTATCACCTCATTTCAAGCAGGAACTAATGCAAAAGCGTGGTTGTTCCGAATCTTGAAAAACAGTTTCATCAATGACTTTCGGAAAAAGAGTAAGCAACCTGCCAAAGTAGATTATCAGGAGGTTGAAAACTTTTATAATTCGGATGATATAGATGAATCAATCACCACTGACTTGCGGGTAGAAACGGTGCAAGATATGATTGGTGATGAAGTGGCTATAGCACTAAATGCATTAGATGTAGATTTCAGAACGGTGATCATTCTTTGCGACCTTGAGGGCTTTACCTATGAGGAAATGGCTAAAATTTTAGACATTCCTATCGGAACTGTCCGCTCCAGATTGCACAGAGCCAGAAATTTGCTAAAGGAGAAATTGAAGTCTTATGCGAAAACAATGGGTTATAAATAAAACGTTATTATGAGTTTACATTTTACTAAGTGGTTTCAATGGTCAAGGGGAAAGCATGAAAATCCATGTCCTGATAGAGCAGAATGTATAAAAGCACTTCAGCTTTATATCGATGGTGAAGTAGATGGAAAGACGGAAGATGCATTGAAATTAAAGCTAGAGAAATGTATGTGTTGTATAGAAAATTACAATCTAGACAAAAGCATAAAGGAAGCCATCAAAACGAAGCTGGAAACAAAGTGTTGTCCTGAAGAACTAGCCAATTCCATTCGAATAAAAGTAAAAGAAAGCGTCTGAAAATCAGAAGCTTTTTTCGTTTCATCCACTACCTATTTTAGATCATGTCAGAAGGAAAAGCCTTCATATTTGCCGCACCCTCCGGATCGGGTAAAACCACTATAGTAAAACATTTGCTGGAAGCATTCCCTGTCCTGGGCTTTTCGATTTCAGCTAGCACCCGTGATAGACGCGGGAGGATGGAACAAAATGGTAAAGATTATTACTTCCTCAGCAAGGAAGATTTCAAAAAGAAAATCGATAATAATGAATTCATTGAGTGGGAGGAAGTGTACGAAGGCAATTACTATGGCACACTCAAATCTGAAATAGCGCGGATTTGGTCAGAAGGGCACCATGTAATTTTTGATGTAGACGTAAAAGGAGCGTTAAATTTAAAAAATTACTTTGGAGATAAGGCCTTAGCTGTTTTTGTGAAAGTGCCCTCGATAGAAATTCTGAAGGAACGCCTCACCGACAGGGGTACCGAGTCGGCACAGAGTTTGTCTAGACGAATATACAAAGCTGAGTTTGAGATGAGCTTTGCCAATAAATTTGATGTAGTATTGCTCAACGATGAGTTAGAAAGTTCTGTAAATAGAGCCAAGCAATTGGTAGAAGATTTCCTCAAAAAATGAAAGTAGGTCTCTTTTTTGGTTCTTTCAACCCCATTCATGTTGGGCACCTTATCATAGCAAATGTGATATTAGACGAAGCCCAATTAGATGAGATTTGGTTTGTCGTTTCTCCTCAAAATCCCTTTAAAAAGAGCATCCAGTTAGCGCATGAGTTTGACAGGCTTCGCATGGTGGAGCTTGCTATTGAAGATCACTGGAAATTCAGAGCTAGTAATATTGAATTCCAAATGCCCAAACCAAGCTATACCAGCGATACGCTTGCTTGGCTAATGGATCGTTATCCGAATCATCATTTTCAGGTGATTATGGGCGAGGATAATCTTGTCAATTTTCCTCAATGGAAAAATCACGAAACTATTCTCAACCAATGTGGGCTCATTGTATACCCACGTCCAGGATCCAAAAAGTCAGCACTCATAGATCATCCCAAGGTACTAAGGGTAGAAGCCCCGCAGTTTAATATCTCTGCCACCTTTATAAGGAAGCTATTTAAGAAGAATCGTAGCCCAAAATATTTATTGCCTGACAGGGTTATTGATTATATTTGGACGAAAAAGCTTTATTTGTAAATAGTAAACCATGAATTTAGGACATTCAAATCATCTAATAGGCATCGCTTTTTTTCTTGTCCTACTGGTAGGTATTTCTGGTTGTTCTGGCAATGAACCAAATATTGATAAGGGAAAATCGAATGAGCCAATGGTGGTCATGGTAACGAAGGATAAGTTGGATATCGAGGGACAACTTGAAGCACTGAAAGTAATTAGATTGGAAAATAGGGAAGAAAGCCTTATCGGCCAAATTGATAAAATTATTGTCAGCAAGTCTGGTATTTTTGTGTTGGACATTAGAAATACCAAATCGCTATTTCATTTTGATGCGGAAGGTAAATTCAAATACAAACTATCTGATGTAGGCACTGGCCCATCTGAATTCTATTTGCCTTTTGATTTTTCTATCAATGAAGCAGATGGATTGGTTTATATCCTAGATGTCAACCAAAGGAAGCTGATGAAATTTGATTTGAAAAATGGAAATCATATTGGCAATGAACCAATTGATTTTCAAGCAAAGTCATTTTCTCATTTGATGGATAACCTTTTTGCTTTCCAGCTTGATGCTAGGCAGTTTTCAAATGATAAAAAAGAGAAGCTTTTGATAATTTATGATGTAGCAAGTCAGCAAACAATAAGCTCCTTTTTACCAGAATATTCAACGGCTGATTTCCTCCCAACTAGAACCTATTTTACGCTCAACGATAATGAGGTACTTTTCTCAAAATCGATGCATGATACTATTTACCAATATTCTGAAGACAAATTTGAGCCCTCAATAATTCTTGATTTTCAAGGCAAAAATGTGACCGATGAGGTGAAATCTTTGGATATGATGGAAGCTCGCCAATCTTTTATGGAAGGTGGTATCTACTATCATAATGGAAGCTTTAGCAAATCGGAAGATAAGTTACTTTTCAATTGGTTAGATGATACGATGGAGTACCTAGGCTATTATAATGCTTCAACCCAGAATTTTTATAACCTCAGCTTTTCAGAAATTCCAATCGAAAAGGCAGTTGGGGTTTATGACAATTACTTTGTGAGTTATGCCAACGCTTATGACTTCTCTGTTGATTCGGAGTATTACTTGGCTGATGATGACCAAAACCCTTATGTCTTATTATTTAAGTTGAAGTAGAAGGTATTTTTTACTGGCAGCAATAAAAAAGGGGCCTTTTGAGGCACCTAAATTTATTTCCTTGAAATGGAAATTAAACAGTCATGATTTCAGCTTCTTTCTTTAAATAAGTCTCATCACATTTTGTAATGAATTTATCAGTGAGCTGCTGAACGGTATCTTCTGCTCTTTTGACATCATCTTCAGAGGCACCCTCTTTCTGAAGTTTCCTTAGGGAGTCATTCGTATCTTTACGTACATTCCTGACACTAATTTTACCATTTTCTGCTTCCATTTTAGCTTGTTTAGCTAATTGCTTTCTTCTGTCCTCCGTTAGCGGGGGGATGTTCAATCTGATTACTTCCCCATCATTTTGAGGGCTCAAACCGAGGTCAGAATTAATGATAGCTCTTTCTATCTCACTTAAAAGAGATTTCTCCCAAGGTTTTATCAACACCGTACGGGCATCGGGTATGGTTACTGACGATGCTTGGTTTAAAGCAGTAACAACGCCATAGTAATTTACAGTGAGTCCATCGAGCATAGAAGGGGAGGCCTTACCTGCTCTAATTTTGCCAAGCTCCAAAGAGGTGTGCTGAACTGCTTTTTCCATTTGTTCTTTGGCTTCATCCAAAAATAACTGAATCTCTTCCATGATTGTCTATTATGCGGTGATGAGCGTTCCTATTTCTTCGCCCAATATAAGTCTTTTTAAGTTTCCTGAGGTGTTAATGTCAAATACGATAATCGGAAGATTGTTTTCGTGGCACAAGGTAAATGCCGTCATATCCATCACATTCAAGCCTTTCTCATATACTTCTTGAAAAGAAATAGTAGCGTATTTTATTGCATTTGGGTCTTTCTCTGGGTCGGCACTATACACACCGTCCACTCTGGTTCCTTTTAGCACTGCGTCGGCCTCAATTTCAATGGCACGCAAACTGGCCGCTGAATCAGTAGTGAAATAAGGATTTCCTATCCCAGCTCCAAAGATGACAATTCGGCCTTTTTCTAAATGTCTCACAGCTCGCCTTCTTATAAACGGTTCGCAAACTTGTTCCATTTTGATGCCTGCCATTAATCTAGTAAACATCCCATGCTTTTCGAGGGAGCTTTGAATGGCCATCGAATTGATAACTGTAGCCAGCATTCCCATATAGTCTCCTTGGACTCTATCAATACCACTTTTCTCAGCATCCACACCTCTAAAGATATTTCCACCGCCTATTACGATGGCAATTTCGATTCCGAGGTCTTTAATTTCCTTAATTTCTTGGGCGTATTGCTCAAGTCTTTGTGGATCAATTCCATACTGCCTTGTTCCCATAAGGGACTCACCACTTAGCTTGAGCAAAATTCTTTTGTATTTCATATAGAGGGTAAATATAAAAGGTATGTGGGTTTATTTGTTAGTTTTCGAATTCAATTAAGATTTGATTTTTTTCGACGCTGTCACCTTTTCTTACGATGATGGCCTTTACAATCCCTTCACCCGGAGATTTTATTACATTCTCCATTTTCATTGCTTCCAATACCAATAGTTGATCACCTTTAGCTACTTGCTCTCCAGGGCTTACTTTAATATCTAGAATTAGTCCTGGCATAGGTGCTTTCAATTTGCTTAGTTGTTGTGTATTGACTTCGCTGAGTCCCATTTTATCAAGAAGTAAATCGAATTTATCTTTTAACTTTACTTCACGGATTTGGCCGTTGATTTTAAGAATAACTATTTTTTCCTCCCGCTTTATCTCTACCACCTCGGAGTTGTAAGAAACATTATTTACCAAAATGTGGAATTGCCTATTCGAAATTCGAGATAAATCCCATTGGATTTCTTTACCATCTATTGTGAATTTAGCGTCATCTTTTTGTATGCGATATGTTTTCTTATCGATAGTTGCTTGGTATTCCATAATGAGATTGATAGTATTCGAAAAAATATTTACCGTAAAATTAAGATGGATGATCGAAAATACTATTCTAAAAGGCTTTAGAATATCTATTTTTTGTAAAAACTGGTCGTTGTTGAAAACTAAATGAAAGAAAGAGAGATATTTTATTTGAAAAATTTGATTAAACGGAAATTGCCATTAATTTTGCACTTCCTTTCTCAAAAAGCCTAGCTGGAATGGGCTTTTGGAGGAAGATTTCGGGGAGATACCAAAGCGGCCAACTGGGACGGACTGTAAATCCGTTGTCTTATGACTTCGTAGGTTCGAATCCTACTCTCCCCACTGCTCGAAAGAGTAAATGTCGTAAAAAGCGGGTGTAGCTCAGCTGGTAGAGCGGCAGCCTTCCAAGCTGCAGGTCGCGGGTTCGAACCTCGTCGCCCGCTCTTTTTATAAAAAGCAGATTGCGGGTAACCCATGATACTTACCGGTTCCCGAGTAGTTGGTGTAAGCCGATGTAGCTCAGAGGTAGAGTACTTCCTTGGTAAGGAAGGGGTCACGGGTTCAATTCCCGTCATCGGCTCAAGGCATTGAGAAATTTAAAAAACGAATAATTTTTCATCTAAACTGAGACTTTTCAAATATGGCTAAAGAAAACTTTGACCGTTCCAAACCACACGTAAACGTTGGAACAATTGGTCACGTTGATCACGGAAAAACTACATTAACAGCTGCAATTACAAAAGTGTTGGCTGAAAAAGGTTTTGCAACAATGCGCGATTTCTCTTCGATCGATAATGCTCCCGAGGAGAAAGAAAGAGGTATTACTATTAATACATCTCACGTTGAGTACACAACTGTGAATCGTCACTATGCACACGTTGACTGTCCTGGTCACGCGGATTATGTGAAGAACATGGTAACTGGTGCGGCTCAAATGGACGGCGCAATCCTTGTGGTTGCTGCTACTGATGGGCCAATGCCACAAACTAGAGAACACATTCTTCTTGCTCGTCAGGTTGGTGTACCAGCTCTTGTTGTGTTTATGAATAAAGTCGACCTTGTGGATGATCCAGAGCTTCTTGAGCTTGTTGAAATGGAAATTCGCGAACTGCTTTCATTCTATGATTTCCCAGGTGATGATATCCCGGTAATTCAAGGTTCTGCTCTTGGTGCACTTAACGGCGAACCAGAATGGGTAGAAAAAGTAATTGAATTAATGGATGCAGTTGATAATTTTATCCCTCTCCCTGAGCGTCTAATTGATCTTCCTTTCCTAATGCCTGTAGAAGACGTATTTTCGATCACTGGTCGTGGTACTGTGGCTACTGGTAGAATAGAAAGAGGTATTGTAAACTCTGGCGAGTCAGTAGATATCTTGGGTATGGGTGCTGAAAACCTAAAGTCTACCGTTACGGGAGTTGAAATGTTCCGTAAGATATTAAACAGAGGCGAAGCTGGTGATAACGTTGGTCTATTGCTTCGTGGCATTGAGAAATCAATGATTCGTCGTGGTATGGTTATTTGTAAGCCAGGTTCAGTAAAGCCGCATGATCACTTTAAAGCTGAAGTTTACGTTCTTTCTAAAGAAGAAGGTGGACGTCATACTCCATTCTTCAACAAATATCGTCCTCAGTTTTACTTCCGTACAACAGACGTGACAGGTGAAATTATGCTTCCTGAAGGTGTTGAAATGGTTATGCCAGGTGACAACGTTACTATCGAAGTAACCCTTTTGAGTCCAATTGCAATGGAAAAAGGTCTTCGCTTTGCGATTCGCGAAGGTGGTCGTACAGTAGGTGCAGGTCAGGTAACTGAAATCCTATAACATAAAAATCAAATTAAACGGCGCGTTTCTGATTATTTCGGAAACGCGCTTGTTTATTAATTGAATTTCACTAATTTTGCAGTCCTTTTGGCTGTATACGGGTGTAGCTCAATTGGTAGAGTAGTGGTCTCCAAAACCATTGGCTGGGAGTTCGAGTCTCTCCACCCGTGCTAAGAATGATAATTTATCACTATGGTAAAACTTACAAATTTTATAATGGGCTCAATAGATGAGCTTAAGAATAAAGTGACATGGCCCGACTATGTTAGTCTGCAAAATAGTGCTACGTTAGTTTTAGTGGCCTCCCTTATCATATCACTTATTATTGGAGTGATGGATTTGGGTTTTGAAAATGTCATGTCTTGGTTTTACCGTAACTTTTAAAATCATTTAACTGGAATGAGTGAAATTAACTGGTATGTAGTAAGAGTGGTAAGTGGTCAAGAGAAGAAAGCAAAGACTTATCTTGAAAACGAAATTGCTCGTCAATCATTGGTGGATTTCATTCCGCAGGTAATGATACCATCGGAAAAAGTATATGAAATGCGTAACGGTAAAAAGCGTGTACGTGACAAGAACTTTTTCCCAGGGTATATGATGGTCCAAGCGGACCTCACACATGGAGAAGCTTACCATACTGTTACGAGTATTCCTGGTATCATTGGCTTCCTTGGTTCGGGTACTGGAACTTCAAAGACTCCCGTTGCCTTACGCCAAAATGAAATTAACAGGATATTTGGTAAGGTCGATGAAATAGATGAAGAAGAAGTGACACATAGCACCCCGTTTATCGTAGGAGAAGCGGTGAAAGTTATGGATGGGCCATTTAGTGGGTTTACAGGAACTGTGGAAGAAGTCTTCCACGATAAGCGTAAGCTAAACGTAATGGTTAAAATCTTCGGCAGGAACACACCTGTTGAACTTAATTACATGCAAGTAGAAAAAGTTGACTAGCAGATGGCTAAAGAAATAATTGGATATTTGAAATTACAGGTTAAGGGTGGCCAAGCCAACCCTGCACCTCCGATTGGTCCTGCCTTGGGTTCGAAAGGATTGAACATTATGGAATTCTGTAAGCAGTTCAATGCGCGTACTCAAGAAAAAATGGGTCAAGTTTGCCCTGTTTTATTGACCATCTATTCTGATAAGAGTTTTGAATTTGTTGTTAAGACTCCTCCAGCGGCTGTTTTGATACTTGAAGCGGCTAAAGCCAAAAAGGGATCAGATGAGCCAAACAGAAAAAAGGTGGGTAATATTACATGGGATCAGGTTAAGACTATCGCAGAGACGAAGATGCCTGATTTGAATGCCCTCAAAATTGAATCTGCCATGAAAATGGTGGCTGGTACAGCCCGTAGTTTAGGAGTTACCGTAACAGGTGCTGCACCTTGGGACAATTAAATAAGAAGAAATAATGGGTAAGCTAACAAAAAACAGAAAAGCTGCACTAGAAAAATACAACCCTTCCCAGGCCTATTCGCTGGAAGAGGCCGCTTCCCTGGTGAAGGAAATTACCAATACTAAGTTTGATTCATCCGTAGATATTGACATCCGTTTGGGTGTTGATCCTCGTAAAGCTGATCAAATGGTAAGAGGTGTTGTAGCATTGCCACATGGTACTGGTCGCGACGTTCGCGTTCTAGTATTGTGTACGCCTGACAAGGAAGAAGAGGCAAAGCAAGCAGGTGCTGACCACGTAGGGCTTGACGACTATATTGCTAAAATTGAAAGCGGATGGACTGATATCGATGTTATCATTACCATGCCTACAGTAATGGCAAAAGTTGGTAAGCTTGGTAGGGTTTTAGGACCGAGAGGTCTAATGCCTAATCCTAAAGCCGGTACTGTAACACTAGATGTTGCAAAGGCAGTGAAGGAAGTGAAATCCGGTAAAATTGATTTTAAGGTGGACAAATTTGGAATTATTCATGCCAGTATTGGTAGAGTATCCTTTGGCCCAGAGCAAATCATGAAAAATGCTGAGGAAATGATCATGACAATTTCAAGGTTGAAGCCAGCATCATCAAAAGGAACTTACTTCCGTAACATTTCATTGTCTAGCACGATGAGTCCGGGAATTATTATTGATAAGAACGGTATCCCAGGAGTATAATCATGACGAAAGAAGAAAAAGCTGCGATAATTGAAGGCCTAGTAGAAAAGTTCCAGTCAAATGGGCATTTTTATATTACCGATGCGGGTGGTCTTTCAGTAGCAAAAATCAATAACTTCCGCAAAATGTGTTTTGACAAAGGAGTTGAGTATAAAGTATATAAAAATACTTTAATAGCTAAAGCTCTTGAGAAAATGGACACTGATTATGTCGATTTTTCCGATAAAGTTTTAAAAGGGTTTACAGGTGTTTTATTCTCTCAAGAGAATGGAAAGTTGCCTGCTCAAATTTTAATTGATTATCGTAAAAAGTCTGGTAAAGATAAGCCTTTGTTGAAAGGTGCCTCTATAGATCGAGACGTATTTGTTGGCGATGACCAATTGAAAACATTAAGTCAGCTTAAGTCTAAACAAGAGCTTATTGGTGATATCATTGGCCTATTGCAATCTCCTGCTACTAATGTTATATCTGCTTTACAAAGCGGCAAGCATACATTGGCAGGTTTAGTAAAAACCCTTGCAGAGAGGGAATCATAATTTTTGAAATCTTTTCTTTTATCCTAAAATAAATAATAAAATGGCAGATCTTAAAGCATTCGCTGAACAGTTGGTAAACTTAACTGTAAAGGAAGTTAACGAGCTGGCAACAATTCTTAAGGACGAGTATGGTATTGAGCCTGCTGCTGCAGCTGCACCCGTAATGGTTGCTGGCGGTGGTGATGCTCCTGTTGCTGAAGAAAAAACAACTTTTGATGTTATTCTTAAGTCACCAGGTGGCGCTAAGCTTGCTATCGTTAAGCTTGTTAAAGATCTTACAGGTCTAGGCCTGAAAGAAGCTAAAGAATTAGTAGACGGCGCTCCTAAGGCGGTTAAAGAAGGCATAGCTAAAGACGAAGCAGAAGCCCTTAAAAAGCAACTGGAAGAAGCAGGTGCTGAAGTTGAGCTTAAATAACTAGCTTGTCTATTTGCCCCTCGCACGGACAAATAAGGAATATAGGCCTGGCATTTTCGTCAGGTCTTTTCCCGTTTATACACTATACAACCTTGCTTACCTGATTAAAAGTCGTTTCAACGACTTCTAATTTTTCTTAACCCTTTAAATTTCAAAGCCTTGGCTAAGATAGTTCATAACAACAGGATCAGTTACTCCTCGATAGTGACGTCCTTGGATTACCCAGATTTTTTGGATATCCAGTTACAATCATTCAAAGATTTTTTTCAACTTGACACGCCTCCTGAGCAAAGAAATCAAGATGGACTTTTCAAAGTTTTCTCTGAAAATTTTCCAATTTCAGATTCCAGAGAAAACTTTGTCTTGAGTTTCGTTGATTATACTGTTGATCCTCCTAAATACAATATTGACGAATGTATTGAAAGAGGCCTGACGTATTCAGTGCCGTTGAAGGCAAAACTTAGGTTGGAATGTAATGATGCCGATCATGAAGAATTTCAAACCCTCGAGCAAGAGGTGTTTTTGGGTAATATCCCATATATGTCTGCCAAAGGTTCCTTTGTTATCAATGGCGCTGAACGGGTAATTGTAAGTCAACTACACAGATCTCCTGGTGTGTTCTTCGCTCAAAGTAAGCACACTAATGGCACTAAATTGTATTCTGGTCGAATCATCCCTTTCAAAGGTTCTTGGATCGAGTTTGCTACTGACGTTAACAACGTAATGTATGCATACATTGACCGTAAGAAGAAATTTCCTGTTACTACCTTACTTCGTGCTATTGGTTTTGGTACGGATAAGGAAATACTTGACCTTTTCGGTCTTTCCGAAGAAGTTGCCGCAACCAAAAAGGATTTGAAAAAGGTGGTTGATCGTAAGTTAGCTGCAAGGGTCCTCAAGAAATGGCAAGAAGATTTCGTGGATGAAGATACTGGTGAAGTTGTTTCTATCGAAAGACACGAAGTGTTACTAGAACGTGATTCTGTGCTTGCAGAAGAAGATATTCAAATGATTATCGACTCTGGTAATACCTCCATTATCGTTCATCGTAAAGACGTTAATATCGCTGATTATACCATCGTATATAATACACTATCAAAAGACAATAGTAATTCTGAAAAAGAAGCGGTTGAACAGATCTACCGTCAATTAAGAAATACAGATGCTCCTGATGAGCAAACCGCGCGTGATGTTATCCATAACCTGTTCTTTAGTGATAAGCGTTATGATTTAGGCGAAGTTGGTCGATACAGAATTAATAAAAAATTAGGCCTAGATATTGATTTCAATACCAAGGTTTTGACTACACAAGATATTATTTCTATTGTTAAATATCTTATCGGTCTTATAAACTCAAAGGCTGTTGTCGATGATATTGACCACCTTAGTAATAGGAGAGTTCGTACCGTTGGCGAACAACTTTATTCTCAATTTGGTGTTGGACTGGCTCGTATGGCTCGTACCATCAAAGAAAGAATGAACGTTAGAGATAATGAAGATTTTAAGCCAGTTGATTTAATCAACGCTAGGACACTTTCTTCTGTCATTAATTCATTCTTTGGAACCAATCAGTTATCTCAGTTTATGGATCAGACAAATCCACTGGCTGAGGTTACACACAAAAGAAGGGTTTCTGCTTTAGGACCTGGTGGTCTTTCGCGAGAACGCGCAGGGTTTGAAGTACGTGACGTACACTACACGCATTATGGTAGACTCTGTACAATTGAAACTCCGGAAGGACCAAACATTGGTCTAATCTCTTCCCTTTGTGTTCACGCCAAGGTAAATCATATGGGCTTTATCGAAACACCATACAGGAAATCTGCAGGTGGTAAAGTTTCCAATGATATCACCTATTTGACAGCCGAAGAAGAAGATACGCATAATATTGCTCAAGCAAACGCACCTTTGGACAGCAATGGCAAATTCATCAACGATAGAGTAAAAGCTCGTTTCGAAGGTGACTTCCCAATTGTTGAGCCTAATGAAGTAACCTTTATGGATGTGGCACCAAACCAAATTGTGTCTGTCGCTGCATCTCTTATCCCTTTCCTAGAACATGATGATGCAAATAGAGCCTTGATGGGTTCAAACATGCAACGTCAAGCGGTTCCTTTGTTAAGACCTCAATCTCCAATTGTTGGAACAGGTTTAGAAAGAAGAGCAGCAATCGATTCAAGGGCATTAATTCTTGCTGAAGGTGAAGGCGAAGTTGCATTTGTTGATGCTACTAAAATCGTAATTAGATATTATCTAAACGAAGATCAGAAATTGGTGAGCTTTAATGCGGAAGAGAAAACGTATGAGTTGACCAAATTCAGAAGAACGAACCAAGATACCTGTGTAAACTTAAAGCCAATTGTTCTAAAAGGTGATAAAGTTTCAAAAGGACAACCTCTTTGTGAGGGTTTTGCTACAGAAGATGGAGAGTTAGCGTTAGGGCGAAACCTAATGGTAGCATTCATGCCTTGGCAAGGATACAACTTTGAGGATGCTATTGTAATCTCTGAAAATGTTGTTCGCAATGATGTTTTCACTTCGATACACATAGATGAATATGAACTGGAAGTACGAGATACCAAGCGTGGTGAAGAAGAACTAACTTCTGAAATACCAAATGTTAGCGAAGAGGCTGTAAGAAACCTTGATGAAAACGGTGTAATCAGAATTGGTGCTGAGGTGCGGGAGGGTGATATCCTTATTGGTAAAATCACTCCTAAGGGCGAATCTGATCCTACTCCTGAAGAGAAATTGCTTCGTGCCATCTTTGGAGATAAAGCGGGTGATGTGAAGGATGCTTCAATGAAAGTACCGCCTTCTATTCGTGGTGTCATCATCAATACAAAATTATTTTCTCGTCCTAAAAAGGACAAAGATCAACGTGCTAAAGCCAAAGAAGAGGTTCAAGTATTACTTAAAAAATACGAGAAAGACCTCTCAAGATTAAGAGAGCAGATGATCGAGAAAACCATCGTTCTTCTAAATGGTAAACCTTCTCTTGGCGTACGTCATAAGTTCAACGATGAAGTGATGAGCAAAGGCGTTAAGTTCAACGAAAAAAACATTCGTGAAAACTTATTCCCTGAGAAAAATCCATATAGAGACGAAACCAACTATGCAGTACCAGCTGAGGTAAACTTAATTGGTGATCTTCTTTTAGATAATTGGACAAGCGATGAGAAGATCAATGAAATGGTTTCTCAAATCGTAAAAAATTACATAAATGCTCGTAATGAAATCACTGGTATTTTCAAACGTGACAGGTTTACATTAGAAGTTGGTGATGAATTGCCAGCTGGTATTGTGAAACTGGCCAAAGTGTATCTTGCCAAGAAGCGTAAGCTAAAAGTTGGTGATAAAATGGCTGGTCGTCACGGTAACAAGGGTGTGGTTGCTAAAATTGTGCGGGAGGAAGATATGCCATTCCTAGATGATGGTACTCCTGTCGATATCGTTTTGAACCCACTTGGTGTACCTTCAAGGATGAACATCGGTCAGATTTATGAAACTGTACTTGGTTGGGCAGGCTTAAAGCTTGGAAGAAAATATGCTACTCCTATATTCGATGGTGCTTCTGAAAAAGAAGTTATTAGCGAATTGAAAGAAGCAGGATTGCCAGATTTCGGACGTACATATCTTAACGATGGACTTACTGGTGATAAATTCCATCAAAAAGTAACAGTTGGAGTTATTTACGTGATCAAGCTTGGTCACTTAGTAGATGATAAAATGCACGCCCGCTCAATTGGGCCATACTCACTTATTACTCAACAACCGCTCGGTGGTAAAGCACAGTTCGGTGGTCAGAGATTTGGAGAAATGGAAGTTTGGGCTCTTGAGGCATTTGGTGCTTCCCATGTTTTGCAGGAAATTCTTACCGTGAAGTCAGATGATGTAATCGGTAGAGCAAAAACGTATGAAGCAATTGTTAAAGGAGAGAATTTACCTAAGCCTAATATCCCCGAATCCTTTAATGTACTAGTACATGAACTACGAGGCCTAGCCTTGGAAATCACAATGGATTAATTTTAAAGGATATTGGAAATTCCGAAAGGAAAGGTTTTTTAACATTTGAATTACAAAAACTATGGCTTTCAAAAGAAATAAGAAAATAAACAATGACTTTAGTAGAGTCATCATAAGCCTTGCTTCACCTGAGTCAATCCTTGAAAGCTCTCATGGAGAGATTACACAGCCTGAAACGATCAATTACCGGACGTATAAGCCGGAAATGGGTGGTCTATTCTGTGAAAGGATTTTTGGTCCAGTTAAAGATTGGGAATGCCATTGCGGTAAATATAAGAGAATAAGATATAAGGGTATTATCTGCGATCGATGTGGTGTAGAAGTTACAGAGAAGAAAGTTCGTAGAGAAAGAATGGGTCATATCGAGCTAGTAGTGCCTGTTGCACACATTTGGTATTTCCGTTCATTGCCAAATAAAATTGGCTACCTTCTAGGTCTGCCAACCAAGAAGTTAGATCAAATTATCTATTACGAACGCTATGTAGTAGTACAGCCAGGTATCAAAGAAGAAGATGGTGTAAACTACCTTGACTTTCTTACTGAGGATGAATATTTGGACATAATGGACAAGTTGCCTAGCGAGAACCGTCAATTGGATAATAAGGATCCTCAGAAGTTTATCGCCAAAATGGGTGCTGACGCTTTAGAAGATTTGCTTTCTCGTATCGATTTGGATACACTTTCTTACGACCTACGTCATGCGGCCTCTAATGAGACTTCTCAGCAGAGAAAAGCGGAAGCGCTTAAAAGATTAAAAGTGGTCGAAGCATTTAGAGATGCTCGGACAAGAATTGAAAATAAGCCAGAATGGATGATTATCAAGATGGTTCCGGTAATTCCACCAGAATTAAGACCGCTCGTTCCTCTTGATGGTGGGCGCTTTGCAACATCCGATTTGAATGATCTTTACCGTAGAGTAATTATTAGAAATAATCGTTTGAAGAGACTTATTGACATCAAAGCTCCAGAAGTGATTCTTAGAAATGAGAAACGTATGCTTCAAGAAGCGGTAGATTCTCTATTCGATAACTCAAGAAAAGTAAATGCAGTAAGATCAGACGGTAACAGAGCATTGAAATCTTTAAGTGATATGCTTAAAGGTAAGCAAGGTCGTTTCCGACAAAACCTACTTGGTAAAAGAGTTGATTATTCAGGACGTTCAGTAATTGTAATTGGACCTGAATTGAAACTCCATGAGTGTGGTCTCCCTAAGGATATGGCTGCTGAGCTATTTAAACCTTTCGTTATTCGTAAGTTGATTGAAAGAGGTATAGTAAAGACAGTAAAATCTGCAAAGAAAATTGTAGATAGGAAAGATCCAGTTATATGGGATATTTTGGAGAATGTTTTAAAAGGACATCCAGTTCTTTTGAACCGTGCGCCAACCCTACACAGGCTAGGCATCCAAGCCTTCCAGCCAAAGTTAATAGAGGGCAAAGCCATACAGCTCCACCCGCTAGCATGTACTGCATTCAACGCTGATTTCGACGGTGATCAAATGGCTGTGCACGTGCCACTAGGGCATGAGGCTGTTCTGGAAGCATCTCTTTTAATGCTTGCTTCTCACAACATTCTAAACCCAGCCAATGGTGCTCCGATTACTGTTCCTTCGCAGGATATGGTGTTGGGTCTTTACTATGTAACCAAAGGAAGAAAATCAATACCTGAGCATAAAATTAAAGGTGAGGGCATGACTTTCTATGGTCCTGAAGAAGTAATAATAGGTATCAACGAAGGGAATGTCTCCATACACGCGCATATTAAGGTGCGTGTCAATTTGAGAAAACAGAACGGTGAAATCGTAAATGAACTTATTGAAACAGTAGCTGGTAGAGTCATTTTCAACCAGTTTGTTCCAAAAGAAGTCGGGTATATTGATGAACTACTAACTAAGAAGAAACTTCAAGTAATTATTGGTTCAGTATTCAAAATTTCAGGGCAAGCCAAGACAGCAAACTTCTTGGATGATATTAAAACTCTTGGTTTCCAGATGGCCTACAAAGGCGGTCTATCTATCGGTTTGGATGATATCAAAATACCAGAAGTTAAAGAAACGTTGATTGAAGAAGCAAAGGCTGAAGTTGAAGTAGTTTGGAATAATTACTTGATGGGTCTTATTACTGACAACGAAAGATATAATCAAGTAATTGATATTTGGACACGTGTAAATTCCAAGATTACCAATACTCTTATGAAAGAGTTGGAGGAAGATCAAAGTGGATTTAACTCAATCTATATGATGATGCACTCTGGAGCTCGTGGTTCTAGAGAACAAATTCGTCAGTTAGGTGGTATGCGTGGCCTAATGGCTAAGCCGCAGAAAAACCTTCAAGGTTCCATTGGTGAAATTATTGAAAACCCAATTCTATCAAACTTCAAAGAAGGTCTTGATGTAATTGAGTACTTTATCTCCACTCACGGTGCGCGTAAAGGGTTGGCTGATACGGCTCTGAAAACAGCAGATGCTGGTTATCTAACGCGTCGTTTGGTTGATGTTTCTCAGGATGTTGTAATTAACGAAGATGATTGTGGAACCCTTAGAGGCCTGACAGTTTCGGCTCTTAAAGACAATGAAGACGTAGTAGAATCTCTACTCGAAAGAATACTAGGTAGAGTATCTGTTCATGATGTTTTAGATCCAATTACAGGCGAATTAATCGTTTCTGTTGGGGAAGAAATCAATGAAGATATAGCAAAAATAATTGACGATAGCAGTATTGAGGAAGTTGAGATTCGTTCTGTACTTACATGTGAAACAAAGCGTGGGGTATGTGCTAAGTGCTATGGTCGTAATCTGTCAACAGGATCTATGGTCCATATTGGTGAGGCTGTTGGTGTAATTGCCGCGCAGTCAATCGGTGAGCCAGGTACACAGCTTACACTTCGTACATTCCACGTTGGTGGTACAGCCTCCAACGTTGCTGTTGAAGCCACATTGAAAGCTAAATTCGATGGTGTCGTTCAGTTTGAAGAATTAAGAACTCTTGATACAACCAATAATGATGGTGATTCAATTACAATCGTTATGGGTAGATCTGGTGAAATTAGGATTGTGGATGAAAAGTCTGGAAAGACTCTTGTTTCCAATCACGTTCCTTATGGAGCATTCCTCAAAGTGAAGGAGGGACAGAAAGTAGCTAAGAATGAAGAATTGTGTAATTGGGATCCCTATAATGCGGTAATTCTTTCTGAATTTGATGGGAAAATCGACTTCGACGCAATCGAAGAGGGTATTACCTACAAAGAGGAATCAGATGAACAAACTGGTCACAAAGAAAAGGTGATTATTGAGTCTAGAGATAGAAGCAAGAACCCAGCGCTTATCGTTGAAGGAAAAGATGAAACTAAAGGATATAATATTCCAGTAGGAGCTCACTTATCTGTAGACAAAGGACAAAAGATTAAGTCAGGTCAAGTGCTTGTGAAAATTCCTAGAATGATGAGCAAGTCTCGCGACATTACAGGTGGTCTTCCAAGAGTAACTGAATTATTCGAAGCGAGAAATCCTTCCAATCCAGCAGTAGTTTCTGAAATTGATGGTGTTGTAACTTACGGTACGATTAAAAGAGGCAACAGGGAAATTTATATTGAGTCAAGAGATGGCGTTAAGAAGCGTTATATGGTTCCACTTTCTAAGCACATCCTAGTTCAGGATAATGACTTTGTGAGAGCAGGCCAACCACTATCCGATGGTGCAATTACGCCAGCTGACATCTTATCAATTAAAGGCCCAACCGCTGTACAGGAGTATGTCGTAAACGAGATCCAAGAAGTATACCGTTTGCAAGGTGTGAAAATTAACGATAAGCACATTGAGTGTATCGTTAGACAAATGATGCAGAAGGTAGAGATAATGGATGCTGGTGATACTAGTTTCTTGCCAGGTCAAATTGTGGATAGATTCTTATTTAGAGAAGAAAATGATACGATTCTAGATAAGAAAGTAATTGTTGATGCTGGTGACTCAAGTAAATTGAAGCCAGGTCAAATTATTACTTCTAGAGACTTAAGAGATGAAAATTCTATGCTTAAGCGTAAAGATTTGAAAATTGTAGAGGTAAGAGGAGCTGAACCAGCTGTATCGAAACCAACTTTACAAGGAATCACATCGGCTTCCTTAGGTACAGAGAGCTTTATCTCTGCAGCATCCTTCCAAGAGACAACCAAGGTGTTGAGTGAGGCTTCTATCAGAGGCAAGGCTGACTACTTGAAAGGTCTTAAGGAGAATGTTATTGTAGGCCATCTAATTCCAGCAGGTACTGGCTCTAGAGCTTACCGTAATCTTATCGTAGGTTCTCAAGAAGAATACGACAAATTGGTAGCTTCTAAAGAGGCTTCTGAGAAAAGTACAGTTGAAATTTAAAACGCCGCGTTGATGGCAGATGATATAAAAGATAAAAACAAGCAACAAGGCCAGATTAATATAGAGCTCCCAGAGGATATCGCCGAGGGAGTCTATAGTAATCTGGTTATGATTGCTCACTCTAATAGTGAATTTGTATTGGACTTTATAAGGCTAATGCCTGGAGTACCAAAAGCCAAAGTGAAGAGTAGAGTTGTGATAACTCCTGATCATGCAAAAAGGCTTTTGACTGCTCTTAAAGACAATATTAGAAAGTATGAAGAAAGCTTTGGGCCAATCAAACAAAATGATGACGCGCCTAAGTTTCCTTTAAATTTTGGAGGGACTATTGGTGAAGCGTAAAAAATCTATTCTATACAATTTGTTTAGTCTTAGTATTTAATTACCTTTGCAGTCCCAATTTTGAACGTGAAATAGTTTAACGAATTTAATAAATGCCTACGATTCAACAGTTAGTAAGGAAGGGTAGGAAGAAACTTACTACCAAGTCTAAGTCTCCTGCTTTGGATTCATGTCCTCAGCGCCGCGGTGTGTGTACCAGAGTGTACACAACTACTCCTAAAAAGCCAAACTCAGCAATGAGAAAAGTGGCGAGGGTAAGATTAACAAATAGCAAAGAGGTCAATGCCTATATCCCGGGTGAAGGTCACAACCTTCAAGAGCACTCAATTGTGCTTATTCGTGGTGGTAGAGTAAAGGATCTTCCAGGTGTTCGTTACCACATTGTTCGTGGTGCATTAGACACAGCTGGTGTTAGTGGTCGTTTACAATCCCGTTCAAAATATGGTGCTAAGCGTCCTAAGCCAGGTCAAGCAGCAGCAACCACAAAAAAAAAGTAAGATAAAATTATAGCTTACCTTCACAATGAGAAAAGCAAAACCTAAAAAGAGATACGTCCTTCCAGATCCTAAATTCTCGGACGTAATGGTGACCAAATTTGTCAACCATTTGATGTTGGATGGTAAAAAAAGTACTTCCGCTACGATTTTCTATGATGCCATTGAATTGGTTTCTAAAAGATCTGGTGAAGATGGTATTGAGATATGGAAAAAGGCTTTAGGTAATGTTATGCCTTCTGTTGAAGTTAAATCTCGCAGGGTAGGTGGAGCAACCTTTCAAGTCCCACTCGAAGTTAGACCTGAAAGGAAGAGTAGCCTTGGAATGAAATGGCTTATCCTCTATTCTCGTAAGAGAGGGGAGAAAACCATGATGGAACGACTTGCCGGTGAAATTATCGCAGCGGCAAAAGGTGAAGGTGCTGCCGTTAAAAAGAAAGAAGATACTCATAGAATGGCTGAAGCAAATAAGGCATTCTCTCACTTTAGATTTTAAATTATAAATGGCTAAGAACGATCTTCGTTATTTAAGAAATATTGGCATCATGGCTCACATCGATGCTGGGAAGACTACAACCTCAGAGCGGATACTTTTCTACACTGGACTTACCCACAAAATTGGAGAAGTGCATGATGGAGGAGCTACTATGGACTGGATGGAGCAGGAGCAAGAAAGAGGTATTACAATTACCTCAGCTGCAACTACCACATTCTGGAAATATCCTACTACCCAAGGGCAACCTAATGACGATACCAGGGATTATAAAATTAATTTAATTGATACTCCAGGTCACGTTGATTTTACCGTAGAAGTGGAGCGCTCATTAAGAGTTCTTGATGGAGCAGTTGCTTTGTTTTGTGCAGTTTCTGGTGTTGAGCCTCAGTCCGAAACAGTTTGGAGACAAGCTGATAAGTACAATGTTCCTCGCATTTGTTTTGTAAATAAAATGGATCGTGCGGGTGCAGATTTCTTCAACGCAGTTAAAGAAATTAAGGAAAAGCTTGGAGCAACTCCAGTACCCTTACAAATCCCAATCGGTGCAGAAGATACTTTCATAGGCGTAGTTGATTTAATAGCAAATAAGGCTTTAATCTGGAACGAAGACGATCAGGGAATGACTTATAAGGTCGTTGAAATTCCTGAGGATATTGTAGACACAGTTAGAGAATATAGACAAGAACTGATTGAAAGAGTTGCTTCTTATGATGATGCTCTTTTAGAGAAATTTTTCGAAGATGAGAATTCAATAACTGAGGAAGAAATGAGAGCTGCGATTCGTAAAGCAGTTATCAATATGGACTTCTCGCCAGTATTGTGTGGGTCTGCTTTCAAAAATAAGGGTGTTCAAGCTCTTTTGGATGCAGTCTGCTCATTTTTACCATCTCCACTTGATCTACCTCCCGTTGTTGGTTTAAATCCGGATACGGATTTAGAAGTAAGCAGAAAGCCTGATGCAGATGAGCCTTTCGCGGCCTTAGCTTTCAAAATTGCTACTGATCCATTTGTTGGTCGCTTAGCTTTTATAAGAGTCTATTCTGGCACTTTAGAGTCGGGAAGTTATATACATAATATGCGTACTGGGAAGAAGGAAAGAATTTCTCGACTTCTCCAGATGCATTCAAATAAGCAAAACCCAATTGACAAGGTCGAAGCTGGTGATATTTGCGCTGGTGTTGGGTTTAAAGACATCAAAACAGGAGATACACTTGTAATTGAGAAACACAAAATAGTCCTTGAGGCTATGACGTTCCCTGAGCCAGTTATCGGATATGCAATTGAGCCAAAAACTCAAGCGGATGTTGATAAACTTGGTTTGGCTATTTCAAAGCTCGTTGAAGAAGATCCTACGCTTAGAGTTGAAACAGATCATGAAACAGGTCAAACTATTTTAAGAGGAATGGGAGAACTTCACCTTGAGATTATTATCGATCGTTTGAAAAGAGAATTCAAAGTTGAGATTAATCAAGGTGCGCCACAGGTTGCCTACAAAGAGGCTATCACTAAAACTGTTGATCATAAGGAAGTTTACAAAAAGCAGTCTGGTGGTAAGGGTAAATTCGCTGATATTGTATTTGAAATAGGACCAAAGGATGCAGATTATGAGAAGTCTGGTCTACAGTTCGTAAATAGTATTGTTGGTGGTACAATTCCTAAGGAATTTATTCAACCAATTCAAAAAGGATTCGAATCAGCAATGGTAAATGGTCCTTTAGCGGGATTCCCAATTCAGGAGATGAAAGTAAGACTGTATCATGGTAGTTTCCACGATGTCGATTCAGATTCACTTTCTTTCGAATTAGCTGCACGAATTGGTTTCAAAGAAGCAGCTAAAAAAGCTGGCCCTGTATTATTGGAACCAATCATGGCAGTAGAGGTAATTACTCCAGACGAATATACTGGTCCAGTTACTGGTGATTTGAACAAGAGACGAGGATTAATGAAGGGCATGGATACTAAAGGTGGAGCACAAGTTGTAAAAGCCTCTGTGCCACTTTCTGAGTTATTCGGATACGTTACTGATTTAAGAACTATCACTTCAGGTAGAGCTTCTGCTTCATTAACGTTCTCTCATTACGACCCAGTTCCTAATAATATTGCTGAACAAGTTATTTTGAAGTTTAAAGGTGAGTCGGCTAAATAATTGAGGACATGACACAGAAAATTAGAATAAAATTAAAATCATATGATCACAGTTTGATTGATAAATCAGCTGAAAAGATCGTACGCGCAGTAAAAACAACTGGAGCTGTTATCAGTGGTCCTATTCCTCTTCCAACAGAAAAGGAGATATTTACTGTTTTGAAATCACCTCACGTCAACAAAAAAGCGAGAGAGCAATTCCAAATATGTACCTACAAACGATTGGTGGATATTTATTCATATTCAACAAAAACTGTCGATGCATTAATGAAACTAGAATTGCCAAGTGGGGTTGATGTAGAAATTAAAGTTTAACGAAATACTCTTATGAAGATAAGGACCAATACATTAAGATTATTGGCCCTTATTTTTTGTCCGAGTGTAACGAAAATAGTTGCTTGAGGTATTGCAAAGGCGCGAAATATTTCTAACTTTGCAGTCCTTTCGCAGAAACACTAGCAAATTGATAGTTAGCGATTTATAAAAAGTAAGACAAAATGTCTGGAATAATAGGTAGAAAAGTAGGTATGACTAGCATTTTTGGTGCCGATGGACGTAATGTTCCATGCACAGTAATAGAAGCTGGTCCTTGTGTAGTAACACAAGTAAAGAACATGAACAAGGATGGCTATAACGCTGTCCAGTTGGGTTTTGGAGATCGTAAAGAAAAAAACACTCCTAAAGCCTTAAAGGGACATTTCGCGAAAGCAAATACTACTCCTCTTACTAAAGTTGTTGAGTTTCGTGATTTCCGTGAGGAATTCGAAGGTCAGATCAAGATTGGTGATGTAGTAACTCTTGAAAGTGTCTTTAAAGAAGGTGATTTTTTAGACGCGATTGGTACTTCTAAAGGTAAAGGTTTCCAAGGTGTGGTAAAGCGACATGGTTTCGCCGGTGTCGGTCAAGCTACACACGGTCAGCATAATCGTTTGAGAGCTCCTGGTTCTATTGGTAATGCATCATTTGCTTCCAGAGTAATGAAGGGTATGCGAATGGCTGGTCAAACAGGAAATGTTCGTGTTAAGGTTGTAAACCTTCGCGTTTTAAAAATAGTACCAGAGCAGAACCTGCTAGTTATTAGTGGTTCTGTACCGGGTGCAAAGAATTCATTTGTCATTCTTGAGAAATAGTATCATGGAATTGTCTGTTATAAAAAGCACTGGAGAAGATACTGGGCGCAAAGTCAATTTGCAAGAGGATATTTTCTCAATAGATCCAAATGATCACGTAATTTACCTTGATGTAAAGAGTTACTTAGCCAACCAAAGGCAAGGAACGCACAAGGCGAAAGAACGTAATGAGATTGCTGGATCAACCAGAAAGATTAAGAAACAAAAAGGGACTGGTACTGCCAGAGCAGGCAGTATTAAAAACCCTATGTTTAGAGGGGGTGGCCGTATTTTTGGTCCTGTACCACGCGATTACTCTTTTAAAGTGAATAAAAAAACTAAGAAGTTGGCTCGTAAATCGGCCCTATCTTATAAGATAAAAGATAATGGTATTGTTGTTTTAGAAGATTTTAACTTCGAAAAACCAAGTACAAAAGCTTATTTGAACTTATTAGGTGCTCTTTCCTTAAATGGTAAAAAAACTTTACTTGTTCTTCCTGAAAATAATAGAAATGTTGTGCTTTCAGGTAGAAATGTTAAAGATGCTAAAATTACAACTGCCTCTGATATTAATACTTACGATTTGCTTAATGCAGATTACGTAGTATTGAGTGAGGGCTCAGTAAGTATAATCGAAAACCTTTTGAAGTAAGAAGCTATGATACTTAAAAGACCATTAGTTACGGAAAAAGTCTCGGCTCTAAATGAAAGTGGAGTTTACGGTTTTGTTGTTGAGAAAACAGCTAATAAGGTAGAGATTAAAAAAACCATAGAGCAGCTTTATGGTGTAACTGTTGAAGGTATCCGTACATTGAGATACCAAGGAAAAAGTAAAACCAGGCAAACCAAAAGTAAGATTATTTCAGGAAGGACTCCTTCTTATAAGAAAGCTTACGTAAAGGTTAAAGAAGGTGATGTAATTGATTTTTATAGCGGCGTTTAATTTTTGAGTCTCAATGGGTACTAAAAAACTAAGACCAATGACTCCAGGGCAGCGCTTTCGAGTTGCCCCTGACTTTAAGGAAGTAACTGCTTCTACACCAGAAAAGTCATTAGTGGTTTCTCTTAAGAGGTCAGGAGGAAGAAATAATTCTGGTAAAATGACGATGCGCTACATGGGCGGTGGTCATAAAAAGAAATTAAGACTTATTGATTTCAAAAGGAATAAATTAAACATTCCTGCTGTCGTTCAATCAATTGAATATGATCCTAATAGATCAGCTCGGATAGCTTTGATCTACTACACGGATGGTGAGAAGGCTTATATTATAGCTCCAGAGGGCATTAAAGTAGGTCAGACAGTTGTGTCTGGTTCTAATGTAGCTCCAGAGGTAGGTAATGCTCTTCCCTTAGCAAATATTCCTCTAGGTACAATCATTCATAATATTGAATTAAAGCCTGGTAAAGGTGCTTCCATGGCTCGTAGTGCCGGTTCTTATGCTCAATTATTGGCGCGAGACGGTAAATATGTTACACTTAAGTTGCCTTCTGGTGAAATGAGATTAGTATTGGCTACCTGCATTGCTACTATAGGTACCGTTTCTAATTCAGATCATATGAATGTGAATTTGGGCAAAGCAGGCAGGAATAGATGGTTAGGAAGAAGACCTAGAACAAGAGGAGTAGCAATGAACCCAGTCGATCACCCAATGGGTGGTGGTGAAGGTCGTTCTTCAGGTGGACATCCTCGCTCTCGAAAAGGGCTTTACGCAAAAGGTAAGAAAACTCGTACTCCTAAAAAGTACTCTAACAATTTAATCGTTAGTAAGAGGAAAAAATAATGGCAAGATCACTAAAAAAAGGACCCTATATTGACTTTCGCCTTGATAACAAGGTTGTTAATATGAATGAGTCAGGCAAAAAGTCTGTAATCAAGACTTGGTCACGTAGATCCATGGTTTCTCCAGATTTTGTGGGTCACACTTTCGCTGTGCATAATGGGAATAAGTTTATTCCTGTGTACGTAACTGAAAACATGGTTGGCCATAAGTTCGGAGAATTTGCGCCTACTAGAAATTTCAGAGGCCACGTTGGAAAAAAAGATAAAGGTAAAAGATAAGAGATGGAAGCAAGAGCTATACTCAAGGATATTCCTACCTCTCCTCGTAAGATGAGGTTAGTTGTGGATCTAATTAGGGGTCAAAAAGTGAACAATGCATTAAGCATTTTGAAATTTGACTCTAAGGTTGGTGCACAATATGTTGAAAAGCTTCTTTTATCTGCTATTGCCAATTGGCAATCTAAGCATGATGATGTGAAGCTTGAAGATGCTGACCTTTTTGTGAAGGAAGTAAGAGTTGACGGTGGACGAATGTTAAAAAGGCTTCGTCCTGCTCCACAAGGTAGAGCACACCGTATTCGCAAGCGTTCTAATCACGTTACTATCGTGGTAGCAAACGCCGCTGCTAATGTTATTGAAAAAGAAGAGAATTAATTAAGATAACAGGTCAATAAATAATGGGACAAAAAGTTAACCCGATTGGACTAAGACTTGGAATAGTTAGAGGATGGGACTCGAGCTGGTTCGGAGGAAAAGATTTTTCTGACAAGCTAGTCGAAGATCATAAAATTAGAAGCTACCTCGCAGCAAGGATTCCTAAAGGTGGTATAAGTAAGGTTGTTATTGAAAGAACCTTAAAACGTATCACGCTCACAATTCACACTGCCAGACCTGGCGTTGTAATTGGTAAAGGAGGCGCCGAAGTCGATAAGATTAAAGAGGAATTAAAGAAGCTAACCAGTAAGGATGTTCAAATTAATATTTTTGAAATTAAACGTCCTGAACTTGACGCTAAGTTAGTTGGTGAGGCAATCGCTCAACAGCTTGAAGCTAGAATTTCTTTCCGACGAGCATTGAAACAAGCCATTGCTTCTGCGATGCGTGTTGGTGCACAAGGGATTAAAGTTAAAGCTTCTGGTAGACTTGGTGGAGCTGAAATGGCGCGATCTGAGCAATATAAGGAAGGTCGTATTCCTCTTCATACCTTAAGGGCTGACATTGATTATGCACTTAGTGAGGCTCATACGGTGTATGGCAAAATAGGAATCAAAGTGTGGATATTCAAGGGCGAAGTCTTTGGTAAAAGAGATTTGTCTCCAAATATTGGCATGGGTAGTAATGAACCTCGCGGTGGTGCTCCTGGTGCTGGAGGTAATAGAAGAAAGCGTGGAGCAGACGCACCTCGCAGAAGTAAACGAAAATAGCTTTTGGCGATAAATTTATATAGAAGATGTTACAGCCTAAAAGAACAAAATTTAGAAAGCAGCAAAAAGGTAGGATAAAAGGTATTGCCCAAAGAGGTCATACACTATCGTTTGGTGACTTTGGCATTAAGTCCTTAGAACCGGCTTGGATTTCAAGTCGTCAAATTGAGGCTGCTAGAATTGCCGTTACACGCGCAATGAAAAGAGAAGGTAAAGTTTGGATTAGAATCTTTCCAGACAAGCCTATCACAAAGAAGCCTGCCGAAGTGAGGATGGGTAAAGGTAAAGGTGCTCCTGAATATTGGGTAGCAGTAATAAAGCCTGGAACTATAATATTTGAATCATCTGGTGTTAGTCTTGAATTGGCACAAGAGGCTTTGCGTCTTGCTGCTCAAAAGTTACCAGTGAGAACTAAATTTGTGACAAACAGAGATTATCAAGGTTAAAGTCATGAAAAACGCAGAAATTATATCCTTGAGCCAGGAAGAATTGGCTGAAAAAATAGGTGTAGAAGTTGAAAATCTACAAAAGCTTAAATTTGCACATGCTATTTCTCCCTTGGAAAACCCTATGAAAATTAGGGAAGCTAAAAAGCTTATTGCCAGGCTTAGAACAGAAGAGACGGCAAGAAACCTTTCAAATTAAACGACAATGGAGTCAAGAAATCTGAGAAAAGAAAGAATCGGAAAGGTTATAAGCAACAAGATGGAGAAAAGCATCACAGTTGCCATTTCCCGTAGGGTGAAACACCCAATGTATGGTAAATTTATTGGTAAGACTACCAAGTTTATGGCTCATGACGATAATAATGAAGCTAATATTGGTGATACCGTTAAAATTATGGAAACAAGACCATTGAGTAAAAACAAGAGGTGGAGATTAGTTTCAATTATTGAAAGGGCTAAATAATAATGATCCAGCAAGAGAGTAGACTATCAGTAGCAGATAATAGCGGTGCTAAAACTGTGCTTTGTATAAGAGTATTAGGTGGTACGAGAAGACGATACGCTAGCATTGGCGATAAAATTGTCGTTACCGTTAAAACTGCTCTTTCTTCTAGCAGTATGAAGAAAGGGACTGTTTCTAAGGCAGTGGTTGTAAGAACCAAAAAAGAAATTAGACGAAAAGATGGCTCTTATATTCGCTTTGAGGATAACGCAGCCGTTTTGCTTAATAACAATGATGAGCCTCGTGGAACACGTATTTTTGGGCCAGTTGCCCGTGAACTACGCGAAAAGCAATTTATGAAAATAGTTTCCTTGGCTCCTGAAGTTTTATAATAATGGAAAGAAAGCGAAACAAACAACCCAAATTGAATATCCGTAAAGGCGATACTGTAAAAGTGATCACTGGAAATGATAAAGGTAAATCGGGTCAAGTGCTAGAAGTACTTCTAGAAAAGCGTAAACTCCTAGTTGAAGGCATACGTATGGTTACCAAACATGTAAAACCTTCCGCTGCAAAGCCAGAAGGTGGTATCCAAAAGAAGGAAGCACCAATAGAAATAAGTAATGTTATGCTTGTGGATCCTGCTTCAGGTGATGCTACAAGAGTTGGTCGTAAATTAGACGATACAGGTAAATTACAAAGATACTCAAAGAAAACAGGGGAGGTTATCAAAAATGCCTAATCCAAGATTAAAAACTAAGTATATAAGTGAAGTAGTTCCTATGCTTAAGGAGCACTTTAAGTATAAGTCTGTAATGCAGGTGCCGTCGGTTACAAAAATTGTAATTAATAAAGGTATCGGCTTAGCAGTTTCTGATAAGAAAATGGTTGATGCTGGAGTAGAAGAGCTGACCTTAATTTCAGGTCAGAAAGCTATTCCAACCATAGCTAAGAAATCAGTATCTAACTTTAAGCTTCGTGAGGGAATGCCAATTGGAGCTAAAGTAACTTTACGTGGAGTGAAAATGTATGAGTTTTTAGATAGACTTGTTTCAGTAGCCCTTCCACGTGTTCGTGATTTCAAAGGGATCAATGAAAAGGGATTCGATGGTCGTGGTAATTATACCTTGGGTGTTAAAGAGCAAATTATTTTCCCAGAGATTAGTATTGAAAAAATTAGTAGAATATCCGGTATGGATATTACTATCGTGACAAATGCAAATACTGATGAAGAAAGCTTTGAATTGTTAAAGGCACTAGGTATGCCTTTCGCATCTAAAAATAAAATTCAATAATTATGGCGAAAGAATCATTAAAAGCTAGAGAGCGTAAAAGAGCTAAGCTTGTTGCCAAGTATGCTGATAAGCGTGCTGCCTTAAAAGCTGCGGGAGATTTCGTAGGTTTGGACAAGTTGCCAAGAAATTCTTCTCCAGTTCGTTTGCATAATCGTTGTAAATTAACCGGTAGACCTCGCGGATACATGCGTAAGTTTGGTATCAGCAGAGTTACCTTCAGGGAAATGGCCAGTGATGGTAAAATCCCAGGAATTACAAAGGCAAGTTGGTAAATTTTCCTTTGTTTGGTTTCATTCCTCAATTAGTTTCTCTAAATTTGCAGGCCATTTTAAATTCGCCTTAAGTACATAATAGCAATGAGCGATCCAATAGCAGATTATCTTACAAGACTTCGTAATGCGATTAAAGCAAATCATCGCATTGTAGAGTTACCTTCTTCCAATTTGAAGAAGGAAATTACGAAGGTTTTGTATGAAAAAGGATATATTCAAAATTACAAGTTTGAAGACAACCCTGTTCAGGGTTCAATCAAAATTGCCCTGAAGTATAACCCTTCTACAAAACAAGCAGCGATCCAGAACCTAACAAGAATCAGCAAGCCTGGTTTAAGGAAATATTCTGGTAGCAGCGATGTTCCACGTGTTCTGAATGGCTTAGGTATAGCTATTCTTTCCACTTCTCAGGGCGTGATGTCTGATAAAGAAGCTAGGAGAATGAATATCGGTGGTGAAATTTTATGTTACGTCTACTAAAGTCCGACCAAAATGTCAAGGATAGGTAAGAAACCAATAAGTCTTCCAAGCGGAGTAAGTGTTACAGTCTCTAATGATAACGTTGTTACTGTAAAAGGTCCTAAGGGAGAATTGACTCAGGATGTGAATCCTGATATCATTATTAAATTAGAAGATGGAGTGGTCGTTGTTGAACGACCAACTGATCAAAAAAGACACAAAGCTCTTCACGGGCTATATAGATCTTTGATAAATAATATGGTGATAGGAACTAGCGAAGGATATAAGAGAACTCTAGAGTTAGTCGGCGTTGGTTACAAAGCTACAGCCGCTAATAATGTTTTAGAGTTAGCTCTTGGTTATTCTCATAGCATTTATTTCTCTATTCCTACCGAGATCAGTGTTGTCGCGGAAACTCCGAAGGGTAAGAATCCTACCATTACTTTAGAAGGTAGCGATAAGGAACTTATTGGGCAAGTTGCCGCAAAAATTAAGGATCTAAGACCTGTTGAACCATACAAGGGTAAAGGTGTTCGTTTCGTAGGTGAATTTGTAAGACGTAAAGCTGGTAAAACCAGTGCTAAAAAATAATATTAATGGCTAAGAACAAACTAAGTAGAAGGTCAAGAATCAGAAAGGGTATCAGAAAAAGAATTACTGGTAATTCTGGCAGACCTAGGCTTTCTGTATTTCGTAGTAATACCGGAATATACGCGCAACTTATTGATGACATTACAGGAAGTACGTTAGCTTCAGTCTCATCAAAAGAACTTGGCTATGATAAAAATGTAAATGTAGAAAAGTCAAAGGTAGTTGGTAAAAAACTTGCCGAACGAGCTCAGGATGCTGGAATTTCTACAGTTGTGTTTGATAGAGGTGGTTATCTTTATCATGGTAATGTTAAGGCCTTGGCAGACGGTGCTAGGGAAAATGGTTTAAATTTCTAATTGAATTATTATGTACCAAAGCAATATTAAATCAGTTAAGGCCAGCGATATTGAGCTCAAAGAGAAGGTTGTTGCTATCAAGCGTGTAGCTAAAGTAGTAAAGGGTGGTAGAAGATTTAGTTTTTCAGCCATTGTGGTTGTTGGTGATGGTAACGGTGTCGTAGGTTATGGTTTAGGTAAAGCTAACGAGGTAACTGACGCTATAACCAAAGGAATTGACGATGCTAAAAAGAATTTAGTGAAGGTTCCTGTATTGAAAGGTACGGTCCCTCATGAGTCTATAGGTAAATATTCAGGTGGATTCGTTTTGGTTAAACCAGCTGCCCCAGGTACTGGTGTAATCGCTGGTGGTGCCATGCGTGCTGTTTTAGAAAGTGCAGGCATACACGATGTTCTTGCGAAGTCTAAGGGCTCTTCGAATCCTCACAATGTAGTAAAAGCTACCTTTGATGCTCTTACTAAAATGAAAGATCCTTTTGCTGTTGCTCAGCAAAGAGGAATTAAATTGTCTAAAGTTTTCAACGGTTAATTCCATGGCTAGAGTAAAAATTACCCAAATCAAAAGTACAATTGATAGACCAAAACGACAGAAGCTTACTATTCAAGCTCTTGGTCTTGGTAAGATAAATAGAAGTGTTGATGTTGAGTTGACACCTCAAATCGCTGGAATGATTAACAAAGTTGGACACCTTGTCACAGTAACTGAACTTTAATTATGAAACTTCATACATTAAAACCTGCAGAAGGTTCAATTAAAACTAGCAAAAGAATTGGTCGCGGTCCTGGCTCCGGTAGAGGTGGTACTTCAACCCGTGGTCACAAGGGTGCCAAATCTAGGTCTGGTTATTCAAGAAAACTTGGATTCGAAGGTGGTCAAATGCCTCTTCAAAGAAGAGTTCCTAAGTTTGGTTTCAAAAACCCTAACAGGGTTGAATATAAAGCTGTTAATCTTGATTCGCTTCAGGCATTAGTATTCAAATTAAATCTTTCTGATATAACTATTAAAGTTTTAATAGATCATGGTATTATTGGAAAAGGTGACCTCGTTAAAATTCTAGGTCGTGGTGAGCTTACCGCAAAAGTTAATGTGTCAACGCACAAATGCTCTGCTATAGCTTCCCAAACTATTGAAAAATTAGGAGGCACTGTAACCATTATTTCTGAATGAAACGGTTTTTCACCACCATACGAAACATATTCGCAATAGAGGAATTAAGAACTCGTATCTTTAATACTATTGCGCTACTTGCAATATTTAGATTAGGTTCTTTTGTTGTGTTGCCTGGAGTAGATCCAAATCTGCTTACGGATAATGCGGGAGGATTTTTTGGGTTACTTGATACCTTCTTAGGTGGAGCCTTTTCTAGGGCTTCTATTTTCGCATTGGGAATCATGCCTTATATATCCGCCTCCATTGTTCTACAATTGTTGACTGTGGCGGTGCCTTATTTCCAAAAACTCCAAAAAGAAGGAGACACAGGGCGTAAAAAGATCACTCAATATACTAGAGTGCTTACTATTGTAATCACTTTAGCTCAAGGTTTTGGTTATCTTTCTACTGCTGTTCAACCAGAAGCGATTTTAATTGATACTAGTTTTTTCTACTTTTCTTCTCTAGTAATACTGAGTGCTGGTACAATTTTCTGTATGTGGTTGGGTGAGAGAATCACTGAACGTGGAATAGGAAATGGTATCTCTATGCTTATCATGATTGGAATCATTTCTAGATTTCCAGGCAGTATTTTAGCTGAAGGTGCTTCTAAAGGATTTGCCGGTGGTTTAGTTCTTATTGTTGAGGGTTTAATACTCTTTGCTGTAGTTATGTTTGTTGTTATGCTAACGCAAGCCACTCGCAAAATACCGGTTCAATATGCTAAGCAAGTTGTTGGTAATAAAGTTTACGGTGGTCAGAGACAGTATATCCCTCTAAAGGTAAACGCTTCTGGTGTTATGCCGATCATTTTTGCACAATCTCTCATGTTCCTCCCGAGTACTATTGCTAGTATTTGGGCGGACGACAGTGATTCTGCTTCATATATATTTACCACTTTCTCAAATTTTGAGTCTTGGCAATATAATGTGCTATTAGCATTTATGATTATCATTTTCACATTTTTCTATACTGCTATTACGGTGAATCCTAACCAGATTTCAGACGATATGAAGAGAAATGGCGGATTTATTCCTGGTATAAAGCCGGGTAAGCCTACATCTGATTTCATAGATGATGTTCTTACAAAAATTACTTTGCCAGGGTCTATATTCCTTGCTGTTGTAGCTGTTCTTCCTGCGATTGCAGTGATTTTCGGTGTCACAAGAGAGTTTGCTCAATTTTATGGAGGCACTTCATTGCTGATTATGGTTGGAGTAGTTTTAGACACTCTCCAGCAAATTGAAAGTTATCTCTTAATGAGAAAATATGAAGGTCTAATGAAGTCTGGCAAATTAAGAGGACGTTCACAAAATGTCGCTGTTGCTGGATGATTTATTTCAAGAGCGAAGACGAGATTCAACTGATGCGTGAGAGCGCTGAGATTCTTGGTAAAGCTCATGCTGAAGTAGCGAAGTTAGTACGTCCAGGAGTTCAAACTGCTCAATTGGATAAAGTGGCAGAAGAGTTCATAAAGGATTCTGGTGCCACTGGTTCCTTCAAAGGATATCAGGGTTTCCCTGCTACACTTTGCATATCTGTGAATGAAGTCGTCGTTCATGGATTTCCTGGAAAATATGTTCTTAAAGAAGGCGATATAATTTCTGTTGATTGTGGTGTTTTTTATAATGGTTTTCATAGTGATTGTGCCTACACTTATCCAATTGGCGAGGTAGCACCAGAGGTTGATGCATTATTGAAAGAAACAAAGAATTCACTTTATTTGGGTATTGCCCAAGCAAAGGAGGGCAATAGAATCGGTGATATTGGTAGTGCTATTCAGAGTCATGTTGAAAAACACGGTTATTCTGTAGTAAGAGAGCTAGTTGGACATGGTGTTGGTAAAAATTTGCATGAGAGTCCAGAAGTTCCAAATTATGGAAAAAGAGGCAGCGGCACTAAATTGAAGAAAGGTTGTGTTATTGCCATTGAGCCAATGGTAAATCTAGGTACTAGGTTTATTTTTCAAGAGGCTGATGGCTGGACAATAAGAACGAAGGATCGTAAAGTCTCTGCTCACTTTGAACATACAGTAGCGATTACTGACAATGGTCCCGAGATTATTACGACACATAAATACATTGAAGAGGTTTTAAAAATTTAGTATGGCCAAACAGTCATCAATAGAACAAGACGGTACAATAGTCGAGGCGTTATCTAATGCTATGTTTCGCGTTGAGTTAGAGAATGGGCATCAGGTGATTGCTCATATCTCTGGAAAAATGCGAATGCATTATATAAAGATCCTTCCTGGAGACCGTGTTAAACTAGAAATGTCTCCATACGATTTATCAAAAGGTCGAATTGTTTACAGATATAAGTAGTCATGAAAGTAAAATCTTCCATCAAAAAGCGCAGCACCGAATGTAAGATCATTCGTAGAAAGGGTACGCTGTACGTAATCAATAAGAAGAACCCTAAGTTTAAACAAAGACAAGGATAACTATGGCAAGGATTGCAGGCGTAGACATTCCGGATAAAAAAAGAGGCGAAATTGCTCTTACCTACATTTTTGGTATTGGGCGCAGTGCTGCTCAGCAAATTTTGTCAAAAGCCGGTGTTGATAATAACAAAAAAGTTACAGATTGGACTGATGAAGAATCAGTAGCGATTCGTTCGGTAATTACTAATGAGTTCAAAGTTGAGGGTGTGCTTAAATCTGAGATTCAGATTAATATCAAACGACTGATGGATATTGGTTGTTACCGTGGGCTCAGACACCGTAAGAGTCTTCCTCTAAGAGGACAGCGTACGAAGACAAACGCTCGTACAAGAAAAGGCAAGAGAAAAACTGTTGCTAATAAGAAGAAGGCAACTAAATAGTACTTATAAGCGATGAGTCAAAAAAGAAAAGACAAAGCCAAAAAGAGAGTTGTTGTTGTTGAATCAATAGGTCAGGTGCATATCAAATCTACGTTCAACAATATCATTATCTCCGTTACGAATAGCCAGGGACAAGTTGTTTCTTGGGCTTCGGCGGGTAAGATGGGATTCAGAGGTTCTAAAAAGAACACTCCGTATGCTGCACAAGTTGCCGCCCAAAACTGCTCCCAAACTGCTTTCGACCTAGGTTTGCGCAAGGTAGAAGTTTTTGTAAAAGGACCAGGTGCCGGACGTGAGTCAGCCATCAGAACGATCCAAAATGTTGGTATTGAAGTTACAATGATTAAAGATGTAACTCCACTTCCTCACAATGGGTGTCGTCCTCCAAAGAGAAGAAGAGTCTAATTCACTGTTAAGAATAAAAAGATAATATAATGGCTAGATATAGAGGCCCCAAGGCAAAAATATCAAGAAGATTTGGCGAGGCAATTCTTGGTCCGAGCAAAGCTCTTCAGAAGAAAAGCTATCCACCTGGACAGCATGGTAAAGGTCGTAGAAGAAAGCAATCTGAATTTGCTGTGCAATTAATGGAAAAGCAAAAAGCTAAATACATCTATGGTGTTTTAGAAAGACAATTTGCTAACTTATTTGATAAAGCATCACGCAAGTCGGGTATTACAGGTACTACTTTGTTACAGCTTCTTGAAGCTCGTCTAGATAATACTGTTTTTCGCTTAGGAATTGCTCCAACAAGAAGAGCTGCAAGACAATTGGTCTCTCACAAGCATATTACTGTAAACGGTGAGCTTGTTAATATTCCTTCATATACTTTGAAAGAGGGTGATGTGGTTGGCGTTCGTGAAAAATCAAAATCACTCGAAGCCATATCTGCTAGCTTAGCCGGTAGAGGTGGAAAGAAATACTCTTGGTTGGAATGGGATGGAAAAGAGATGGCTGGTAAATTTATTACAAAGCCAACAAGGGATGATATCCCTGAAAACATTAAGGAGCAGCTAATTGTCGAGCTTTACTCCAAGTAATAATTCTTTTGAATTTTTAAAACACTGACACATGTCTATTCTTGCTTTTCAAATGCCAGAGAAGGTTGTAATGGAAAAAGCCGATGATACCAAAGGCCTTTTCACATTCAAACCACTCGAAAAAGGTTATGGAACTACCATAGGTAACGCACTTAGGAGGATTCTCCTTTCTTCTTTAGAGGGATATGCTATTACTGGAATTTCTATTCCTGGTGTGCTTCATGAATTTTCTACAATAGAAGGAGTTGTTGAAGACGTAACCGAAATTATCCTTAACCTCAAGACGGTAAGGTTCAAAAAGGTTGATGATGCTTTAGTTGATAACAAGATTCGTGTTCAAGTAAAAGATCAGAGTGTTCTTACTGCGGGTGATATTGCTAACTTTACTAATTCCTTTGAAATTCTAAATCCTGATGCAGTTATCTGCAACCTAGATGAAAATTCTTCATTCGAGATAGAATTGAATGTTGAGAAAGGTCGTGGTTATGTTCCTGCTGATGAAAACAAACCAGCCGAACAACTCTTTGGATATATTCCAATTGATGCTATTTTCACACCCATAAAAAATGTGAAATATAGCGTTGAAAATACAAGGGTTGAGCAGAAGACTGATTACGAAAAATTAATCATTGAAGTTGATACTGATGGATCTATCCACCCAGAGGATGCTTTGAAAGGCGCTGCTGATATTTTGATTCATCACTTTAGGTTATTTACCGACCAAGATATTACAATAGAAAAAGAACCATCAGGTGAGCCTGATGTTGTTGACGAAGAATTATTGCACATGAGAAAGCTATTGAAGACTTCTCTAAGCGACCTTGACTTATCTGTGAGAGCCTATAACTGCCTCAAAGCAGCGGAGGTTAAATCTCTTGGCGATTTAGTTCGTCTTGAAATATCAGATATGATGAAATTTAGAAATTTCGGTAAGAAGTCCCTTGCAGAGTTAGAGCAGCTAGTTGCTGAAAAGAACCTAAACTTTGGAATGGATATGACTAAGTACAAACTTGAGGAAGACTAAAATACCATGAGACACGGTAAGAAATTTAATCATTTAGGGAGAAAGACTGCACACAGACAAGCTATGCTGTCCAATATGGCGACCTCTCTCATTATAAGCAAAAGAATCTCGACTACTCTAGCCAAAGCAAAGGAGCTTAGAAAATATGTTGAGCCTCTCATCACTAAAGCAAAAGATAATACAACAAACTCTCGTAGAGTAGTATTTTCATACCTTCAAAATAAAGATTCAGTAACTGTTCTTTTTGATGAAGTTGCTGGGAAGATCGGAAGCAGACCAGGTGGATACACTCGTATCCTAAAAACGGGTTCTAGGCTAGGTGACAATGCTGAAATGGCTATAATTGAACTTGTAGATTACAATGAGGCAATGTTGGCAGAATCAGCAGCTAAAAGCAAAACTCGTCGTAGTAGAAGAGGTGGTAAGTCTAGTGCTGCCGTTGCTAAGTCTGAAAAAGTAGAAGCAAAATCTGACGTAGATCCTAGTACTTCTGCTGAAGAAACTGATACAGAAGGAGAGAGCAAAGAGTAATGCTTTCTTTATCATATAAAAAAAAAGGACTGGTTTTTAAATCAGTCCTTTTTTTTTATTTAAACTCTTACTCATATTTTTGAGTCAAAATTAGAATAGCGTATGTCCTACCCACTTCAATCAATCAACAGAAAACCTGCATATTTACTTTTAGAAGACGGAAGTTTCTTTGAAGGTAAAAGTATAGGTAAAGAAGGTACTACTGGAGGTGAAATTTGCTTTAACACTGGAATGACCGGGTACCAAGAAATTTACACTGATCCTTCTTATTTTGGACAAATAGTAGTCAATACCACTTCTCATATAGGGAATTATGGAGTAGTTGATGATGAGCAGGAAGCTGCTAGCCCAATGATAGCGGGTGTAGTTATAAGTGATTTTTCCATAACGTATAGTCGGAAGCAAGCCGATGAAAGTCTACAAGCCTATTTTGAAAGGAATCACGTTGTTGGTATTTCTGATATTGATACTCGGAAATTGGTAAGGCATATCCGTAGCAAAGGAGCAATGAATGCTATTATTTCTACCGAAATAATTACGGCTGAAGCTTTAATGACCCAATTAAAGAAAGTGCCTTCAATGGACGGATTGGAATTATCCTCAATAGTTTCCACCAAAGAGGCGTATGAAGTCGGAGATCCAAACGCAACTTTCAGAATAGCTGCCTTGGATTTTGGTATCAAAACTAATATTCTTCGAAACTTTGTGGCTAGGGATTGCTTTGTAAAAGTTTTTCCTGCGAAGACTTCTTTCTCAGAAATTGAGAAATGGATGCCCAACGGATATTTTCTATCGAATGGCCCAGGTGATCCTGCCGTGATGTCTTATGCTGTGGCTACTGTTAAAGAAATCCTTGCAGCTGATAGGCCCGTATTTGGAATTTGTTTGGGACATCAAATCCTCGCGTTAGCATGTGGTTGTGGAACCTTCAAAATGCACCATGGACACAGAGGCTTAAATCATCCAGTCATTAATCATGGATCTAATTTAGGAGAAATCACCTCTCAAAATCATGGTTTTGTGGTAAATATCGATGATGTTCTCAATTCAGATAGTGTGGAGTTGACGCATACCCACTTAAATGATAATACTGTGGCTGGGATTAAAGTCAAAAATAAAAAAGCGTTTTCCGTCCAATATCATCCTGAAAGTTCACCCGGACCTCATGACTCTCGTTATCTTTTTGATGAGTTTATTGAATTATTGAAAAAGTAAAAATCTTATAATGAGTCTTATAGAATCAATCCACGCCCGCCAAATTTTGGATAGTAGAGGCAATCCTACTATTGAAGTTGATGTAATTACTGCTGATGGTTTTGCTGGCAGAGCTGCTGTGCCTTCGGGAGCTTCCACAGGAATACACGAGGCAGTAGAGCTTCGAGATGGAGATTCATCTCGCTTTTTAGGCAAAGGCGTTTTAAAAGCCATTGAAAATGTGAATAGCTTAATAGCTGAAGAATTAATTGGCTTTTCAGTTTGCGACCAAAATTTGATTGATAAAATAATGATTGAGTTAGATGGAACCACCAATAAGTCTAAGCTCGGAGCCAATGCCATTCTAGCCGTTTCTTTAGCAACTTCTCGGGCAGCAGCTCAGTCTTTAGGATTGCCTTTGTATAAATATGTAGGTGGCGTAAGTGCAAACACTCTTCCAGTGCCAATGATGAATATTTTGAATGGCGGAAGTCACGCTGATAATTCCATAGATTTTCAAGAATTTATGGTAATGCCAGTAAATGCACCATCCTTTTCTGAATCTTTAAGAATGGGTACAGAGATTTTCCATCATTTGAAAAGTGTATTAAAAGCAAAAGGACTTTCCACAAATGTAGGAGATGAAGGAGGGTTCGCTCCAAATATTGCTTCCAATACCGAGGCCATTGAGGTGGTGTTATCTGCTATCGAAAAAGCAGGATATAGACCAGGCGAGGACGTCTTTATAGCGATGGATGCGGCAAGTTCTGAGTTTTATGATGCGACAAATAATGTTTACCATTTCAAAAAATCTACTGGCGACAAACTTACACCAAGCGAAATGGCTAATTACTGGAAAGAATGGGTTGATAAATATCCAATTATTTCCATTGAAGATGGCATGGCCGAAGATGATTGGGCAGGTTGGAAAATGCATACCGATACTATCGGTACGAAAGTCCAATTAGTTGGAGATGATTTGTTTGTAACCAATGTGAAAAGACTCCAGCAAGGAATTGATAGTGGAGTTGGAAACTCTATCCTAATTAAGGTGAATCAAATTGGTACATTGACCGAAACAATTGCAGCTGTAAATTTAGCAAAACAAAATTCCTATACCTCGGTGATGTCGCATAGATCTGGCGAAACAGAAGATTCTACTATCGCAGATTTAGCGGTTGCATTGAATACCGGCCAAATTAAAACTGGCTCAGCATCAAGATCAGATAGGATGGCTAAATACAATCAATTACTCCGGATTGAAGAAGAATTGGGCGAAACTGCCTATTTTCCAGGCAAAAACTTCAGGTAATATGAGAGATTTCGGTTTTTGACCGGAAATTTTTTTATCTTTTCATCAATAATTGGAAAATTGAAAAAACTACCATCCATATTTAAGAACTTTTATTTCTTAGCAAGTCTATGCTTTCTTGTTTGGATAGCCTTTATAGATGGAAACGATTTAACCTCTCAAATCAAACTCAAAGCTAAATTAATTAGTCTTGAAAAGGAAAAGGAGCATTATTCCATACAGATAGAGCAAGTGAAGCTAGAAAGGGAAGCTTTGTTTAATGACCCTGTACTTCTTGAAAAATTTGCCAGAGAAAAATATTTTATGAAGAAACCTACAGAGGATATCTTCGTAATTGAAGAAGATTAAGTCATCAAGTCTATGAATATTTCTAAATTATTTTTGACCGCATTTATTGTCTTTTCTTGTCAAATTACTTTTGCTCAAATCCAAACAGACGATTTGCGAGCGTTAAGTACCGCAGAGCGGATATATGCTGGCGGAAATTTAGGCTTAGGTTTTGGTAATATCACATTTGTAGATGTATCACCTCTGGCTGGTTATATGATTACTCCTGAATTTTCTGCCGGATTGGGGGTCACCTATCAGTATTTGAGATTCAACCGCTTTGATGAAAGTTCAAATGTGTATGGCGGGAGGGCTTTTATGCGTCATAATATCATGGGCAGCTTTTTCGCTCATGGCGAATACGAAAGTATGAGTGTAGAATACCCACAATTCGATGACAATTTCAATGTGGTGGTTCGCAGAGAATGGGTGCCGGGACTTTTGATCGGTGGCGGAATATTCAACGCAATTGGCCCACGTGGCGGGATTAATATGACGGTTCTCTACAACCTGGCCCATGATAATATCCGGTCGCCTTATGGAAGTCCATTGGTGTTCAGAGCAGGTATTATATTCTGATTTCACCAATGGTAGTGAACATCCAGTTTTTCTGCCATTTCTTTCAAGTCCTTTTTTACGGCCTCCAATAGAGGAATTCCTTCCTTCATCCTAATAGCTTCCATAATCCTTTCTGGGTCACCTGGAATCAACACTTCCTTTCCTTCGATTGGTGTGGCATTCCTAAATCGACTTATCCAATTATCCATGTGGGCTTTGAACTCATCTGCCGGCCTGAAGGCATCTATTCGCATAGCACCAACAAAATGACCAATCCCTTGGCCAACAGGATCAGTAGGAGGTTCAAGAAATGCGACAAATGGTGGAACCCAAGGTCCATAATTTGCTCCTGATAATACTGCCGAAAAAATATCTACAATTGAGCCTAAACAGTAGCCCTTATGGCTCCCATGTTCTCTATCTGAGCCTAGTGGAAGTAAAGCACCGCCACTTTTCAGCTCATTTGGATTGATGGACGAGCCTCCAGTTTTATCTTGTATCCAACCTACTGGTGCTAATTCAGCCTTGCGTTGTAATATTTCTAATTTACCATTTGCAGCTGTAGTAGTGGCGAAATCTGCCACAAAGGGAGGTTGGTTTTTGGCAGGAATAGCCACAGCAATTGGATTAGTGCCTAGCATTCTCTCTGTAGAATGAGTCGGTGCTACTAGAGGACTGGCATTCGTCATGGCCATTCCAATCATATCTTTCTCCAAGGCCATCATGGCATGGTATCCAGCTATGCCGAAATGATTGGAGTTTTTTATGGAAACCCATCCTGTGCCTACTTTTTCAGCTTTTTCAATAGCTACTTTCATTGCAAAAGGAGCAGATACCAAGCCTAGTGCCCCGTCGGCGTCAACAACGGCAGTAGAAGGCGTTTCATGCACAATCCTAATGTTCGGTGTAGCATTTACCCTCCCGCGTTCCGATAGTCTTACATAGCCCGATAAGCGCGCTACCCCGTGAGAGTCTATTCCTCGCAAGTCTGCCGCAATCAATACTTCCGATGCGAGTTGAGCATCCTTTTCTGAACAACCTATTTTTAAGAATACACTTTTAGTGAATTCTAATAAATCCTTAAAATCTATCATTGATAATTTTTACCCAAAATTAAAAAGCTTTTTTGGAATGAGTATTGTAATAGCTGAATTGATTTTGTTTGTTAGTAGATTCTATTCGTATTCATCTAGTAAAATCTAATAGCATCGTTTAAAAAATCATTTATCCCTTTTTAAGGAAATTTATCTACTATTAAAATATTAGCTATGCGTATATTCCAATCCCTACTAATTTTACTTTGCCTTGGTGCTCAATCAATGGCTCAGCAAACCCTTCCCTCCAAAGTGAGTGATGTGGTTGTATTTCCAAATGCTGCTCAAATCAACCGTTCCGGTGTATTGACCTTAACGCCAGGCAATCAAAGCATTCGAATTGGCAGCTTACCGGCTGACTTAGATGTGTCACAGTTTACCTTTAATATACAGGATGCAGACTTTAGAATAATAAGCCAAACCTTTAATCGAAATTATTTAGCAGAAGCAAAGCTTAGCGCTAAAGAAAGGGAATTTAAAGAAAGAATAGATATGATTGGCGTAGAGGTTTCTTCGCTAGAAAATAGTAAGTTGGTATTGAAGCGGGAGGAACAATTCCTTGCGGATGCCTATGCCAAGCAAGCGACAACCCTGAATGCGATTTCTGAAGCAGCTAAGCTTCTGTCCCAACGGCTGACAGTCATTTATGCCGAAATTACTGCCATTGACATCAAAATCACCGAATTAAATCGTGAATTAGCGGTGCTTTATAAGCAGCAAGCTCAGCTTTTTCCTTCTAAGGTCAAAAACAATGGAGAACTCACATTAATCATTAATTCAAGCCTTCGTGGAAATTTTGGATTTGAACTTTCCTATCAAACAAATAAAGCGAGATGGGAGCCACGTTATGATATTTACTCCAAAGGCTATGGCGAAGATTTAAGTATTACGCTCAAAGCAAATATCCACCAAACTACCGGTGAAGACTGGGATGGTATTAAAATGGTGCTGACCACTGCCAACCCAAATAGCTGGAATACTTTGCCTGAGTTGTATCCATGGATTTTGGATTTTGTAGATGATCGGGTGATGGTGAGAACCTTACAAAGTAGAGCAAAAGGAATGGAGCAAAATGAAACGGCAGATTATAATATGGAGCCACAATATATGGTAGAGGCTGGAGAATCTGCCACAGCATTAAGTTATACACTTACAGGTGATTATTATATACCTACATCCGTTGCTCCCTTCGAAACGGTGCTTACCGAAACTAATGAGAAAGCTACGTATCGCTATCAAATAGCACCTAAATTTAATCCGAAGGCATTCTTAGTCGCTGAATTGACTGATTGGCGGAAGGTATTTACCCTATCTGCTCAAGCTAATATTTATCTCCAAAATCATCTTAGCAACAGAACCTATGTGAATGCTAATATGATTGAAGATGAAATGCTCGTGTCTTTAGGTGCTGATGAGAGAATTGTGGTTGAACGAAAACAAGTATTAGACAACACTGGTAGAGGATTCTTAGGAGCTAAACGAACCGATATACAAGATTTCGTTATCTCTATTTACAACCCACGTAGCGAACCAATTGAAGTGCGGGTGAAGGATCAAATACCACTTAGTAGAAATGATGAATTGGTCATCAGCCTTCGTAATGGCCGTGGAGCACAACTGGATGAAGAAACAGGGATACTTACCTGGAATGTGAAAATAAATGCTGGGGAAACGGAAGAAATCAAGTTTGGCTTCACAGCAGAATATTCTAAAGGTAAAAAGGTGCGATATTAACCTATTGCCGGTGGGTGATTTTGGACTGCTCCATCTTTATAGTATGGAGCAGTACTCCCTCTTTCAGCGCATAGCCCGAGGCTCGAAGTTTTTTAATACTTGTTTTGTTAACGATAAATCGAATAAGGCAACAGGCCACAACAATCATATCCACCCGCATTTCTATCATGCCCGGCATAGCCAAACGTTCCTCTCGCGTTTTGCTGATAATATCTAAATATATTTCCTCGAAACTCGTTTTTTCTAAAGGCAGCTCAGTTTCATCGATATATTTCAAGATTCCCTTTTTCAACCGATGAATATCACTTAGCGTATCAAAAGTACCTGAACAACCAATCAGTATTTTTGGCTTATATTTTTTCAAAGCAGTAAAGAGATTTACTAATTCTATTTCTAAGTAGGCATTCAGCTTTTCAATTTCCTCTTTTTCTATTCGATCGGATTGATGAAATAAATCCAACATCCGCTGCGCACCAATTTCAAAACTGCCCACCCAAAAAACCGCATTATTATTGCAAATAATGAATTCTACACTTCCACCACCTATATCCACGACCAAATTGGTGGAGTCACCAATTTTCAATGCTTTTTTTACACCAAAATAAATAAGTTCGGCTTCTTCAGTGCCACTTATAATTCTTACTTGAATCGAGGTTTCCTCGTGAATTTTATCAGCTAATTCTTGGCCGTTTTTGGCATTTCGCATGGCACTTGTACCTGTAGCATGGGTAGCGAACACTTCTTCTTTATCTATTATTTTTTTGAAGGCCTTCAAGGTTTGCAAGGCTCTTTCTTGTGCGTCTTCCGTAATAATGCCGTGGCTAATTCCACCTTTCCCAAGTCTCACTGCTACTTTTTCTTTCAGTAGAATCTTAAACCCAAATTCATCTATGGCAGCCACCATTAGATGAAATGTATTGGTACCCATGTCTATTATGGCAATTTTTCTATTCATAGAGTCACTAATCAAAAGCGCGGACAAGATACAATTTTTCCGAACTTTAATAGGATAAACTGTACTGCTCTTGATTTAATTCAATTGTTTGGCCACACCAATAAAAGTGTATTTCGGGAAATGGCCTTACGGGACTATATTTGAAAATATTTAACACTAATAATCGCTACAATGGACGAAATCAAAGGAATATATACCATGCCTACCAATGAGCAGAAATACGAATTACTCAAAAGTAAAAATGCTGAGGCACTCCTTGGTGGTGGAGAAAATAGGATTGATTCGCAACATAAGAAAGGAAAATTGACCGCAAGAGAGCGGATTGACTTATTGATAGATGAAGGTACTTTCGAGGAAATAGGAAAATTTGTTGTCCATAGAGCAAAAGATTTTGGATTAGATAAGGAGCACTATCTTGGAGATGGTGTGGTAACTGGCTATGGAAATGTGAATGGCCGTTTGGTATACGTTTTTTCGCAAGATTTTACCGTTTTTGGTGGTTCTTTATCAGAAACCCATGCGGAGAAGATCTGTAAGATCATGGATTTGGCCATGAAAAATGGTGCGCCTGTGATCGGTCTGAATGATTCGGGCGGAGCTAGGATTCAAGAAGGTGTAGTATCTCTTGGCGGCTACGCTGATATTTTTTACCGAAATACTTTGGCCTCGGGAGTTGTGCCACAGATTTCTGGGATTATGGGGCCATGCGCAGGGGGCGCAGTATATTCTCCAGCCATTACAGATTTTATCTTAATGGTAGAAAACACCTCTTATATGTTTGTAACCGGACCCAACGTAGTGAAAACGGTGACTCAAGAAAATGTGAGTTCAGAAGAACTTGGTGGGGCGAGTACCCATAGTGCGAAAAGCGGTGTAACTCACTTTAGTTGTGCCAATGAGGTGGAAGCCATCAATAATATCAAACAGCTACTTTCTTACGTGCCTCAGAACTGTGAAGAGCAAGCACCCATGTATCCTTATGAAGAGCAAGCCGATGAGTCTAGACCTGCATTGGATAAAATAATACCAGATAATCCCAATCAACCGTATGATATGCGGGAGGTAATAGAAGGCATAGTAGATCAAGAATCGTTTTTTGAGGTGCATAAAAACTATGCAGAAAACATTGTGGTGGGCTTCGCAAGAATTGGAGGTCGCTCAATTGGAGTAGTAGGCAACCAGCCAGCAAGTATGGCCGGGGTTCTTGACATTGACTGTAGTAAAAAAGCTGCTCGTTTTGTTCGTTTCTGCGATTGTTTCAATATTCCTTTATTGGTGATGGTCGATGTGCCTGGATTCTTACCCGGCACAGATCAAGAGTGGAATGGAATTATTACCAATGGAGCTAAGTTACTATACGCCTTCAGTGAGGCAACCGTGCCTAGAGTAACAGTAATTACCCGCAAAGCCTATGGCGGAGCTTACGATGTAATGAACTCCAAGCATATCGGTGCAGACTTTAATTACGTATGGCCTACAGGAGAAATTGCTGTAATGGGCGCAAAGGGCGCATCAGAAATCATTTTCCGTAGAGAGATTGCCAATGCCGAAGATTCAGAAGCAAAATTGCAGGAAAAGGTAGATGAATATACCCAGAAGTTTGCAAATCCTTATCGGGCGGCTCACCGTGGATTTGTAGATGAAGTAATACTGCCTTCTGATACGCGTAAAAAGCTTTTGAGATGTTTCAAAATGCTTGAAAACAAAGTAGATAAGTTGCCAAGAAAAAAACATGGGAACATACCTTTATAATTATTGAAAATGAAAAAAAACGAGAAATTTTTATTCGAATATCTAAATAATCCTTCCCCTACAGGCTTTGAAGCCTCAGGGCAAAAAATATGGATTGACTATTTGAAACCCTATGTGGACTCATATTTTACAGACTCATACGGCACAGCTGTAGGAGTAGTAAATGAAGGCCAAGAGTGTAAAGTTGTAATAGAAGCTCACGCAGATGAAATCTCATGGTTTGTAAATTATATATCCTCTGAAGGCTATATCTATGTACGCCGAAATGGAGGTTCCGATCATCAAATCGCACCTTCCATGAGGGTAAATATCCATACCGACAAAGGCATTGTTCATGGTGTATTTGGTTGGCCAGCTATTCATGTTCGAGATTCAGCTAAGGAAGAATCTCCCAGCCTTAAAAATATTTTCATTGATATTGGAGCTACTTCTAAGGAAGAGGTGGAAACCATGGGCGTGCATGTAGGTTGCGTAGTCACTTTCAAAGACGAGTTGCTCGACCTTAATGGAAAATACTATGCAGGGCGAGCACTTGATAATAGAATAGGTGGCTATATGATTGCTGAGGTTGCGCGCCGATTGAAGGAAGAAGGAGTAAAGCTCCCTTTCACTTTGTATATAGTTAATTCTGTTCAAGAGGAAATAGGCTTGCATGGAGCTCAAATGATCGCTCAGCGATTGAAGCCTTCATTAGCAGTATGCACAGACGTATGCCACGACACCACAAGCCCTGGCTATAACAAAGTGCTAAACGGAGACCTGACTGCCGGGAAAGGCCCAGTGCTAACCTATGGCGCAGCAGTACACAAAAAATTGCTCGATTTGATAATCGGTACAGCTAAGAAAAATAATATTTCTTTTCAACGTGCCGCAGCTTCAAGAGCAACGGGTACAGATACCGATGCATTTGCTTATAGTAATGAAGGAGTGCCATCTGCTCTTATTTCCCTCCCGCTCAAGTATATGCACACTACTGTGGAGACGGCAAGTAAATCTGATATTAACCAGGTAATTGATTTAATTTTCAACTTCTTGAAAGAGTTTGACCCAGAATATGATTTTCATTATTTGAGATAATGCCTACAAGAGAATTTACAGATCAAATTCATAGAAAAATAGCTTTAAACGATGTGCCCAAGCGGATAGTCTGCTTGGTGCCATCGCTTACTGAGCTATTGTATGATTTAGGCTTGGAAAATGAAGTGGTAGGAATCACCTTTTTCTGTATCCACCCAAAAGAAAAAGTTGAGAAAGTAACCAAAATTGGAGGTACAAAAACAATCAAACCGGATAGAATCAGAGAATTGAAGCCTGATTTGGTCATTGCGAGTAAAGAAGAAAACGTTAAAGAGCAAATTGAGGCTATTGAAGAATTTTGTCCTGTATGGGTAAGTGATGTGGTGGATTTGCCTACTTCATTAGAAATGATTTCCATGCTAGGGGAGGTGCTAGGTAAAATAAGTGAAGCAGCTCTACTTAACCAAAAAATAGCGGGAGGTTTTGAATCCATTATTCCATCGACAGCTTCAGCCATTTACCTGATTTGGCGTAAGCCTTGGATGTGTGCTGGAAATGATACCTTCATTCATGATATCCTGCAAAGAGCTGGATTTCAGAATCTTATTGAAGAGAATCGTTATCCGAAATTGAGCGATGAGGAAATAAAGAAACTGAACCCAGATTTCATAATGTTATCGTCAGAGCCTTACCCTTTTAAGCAAAAGCATATAGAAGAAGTGGCGAAACTGGCTGGAAATAGCAAAGTGATTTTAGTCGATGGAGAATTGTTTTCATGGTATGGGAGCCGATTGCTCAAAACTCCAGATTATATTAGGACATTACAACGGCAGCTCAGTGAATAATTATCTGCTCAATAGTTTCTTGAGCCTCCCTTACATTTTTTTTTAAGGTCTCTATTTCCGGCTTTTTGTATGAAATTCCTCTATCACTTTTAATCGTGAGTTTCCATTCCAAATTCAATTTTTGAATCATAACTGTGAGATTTTCCTTTCGGCCCATAATCATTTCATCTAAGCGAAATTCTAATTTCAATTGCTTTTCGCTTTCCTTTCGACTCTTCAATTTCCAGCTACTTTCATTCAGGCGGGCAACAATTAAATCTATAAGGACAGTAGAATTTTTCTTGGCGATTATTTCTTCAGAATAGACCCATTCGTCCCGGGTGCCAGGATATGATATTGGTGAGTACCTTGAAACCAATGCAAGGAAAAATCCGAAAAAAATTGAGAAATACGGGTCAGCTCCATCTCTGTTGATAAAAATCATGACTAGAAAATGTAAGCCAGATAAAAGTACGAATGTGAATAGAAATGACAAAAGTGCCTTTTTATTCACCGATTTCATATTCTTTCGATTTCAAAACCTGCCAATTTTAAATCACCCCAAAAAGTCGGATAAGACTTTACAACTACCTTGGGTTCATTGATAATCACCTCCATTAATGTGCAAAGTGGTGAAAATGCCATGGCCATACGATGATCTTCATAGGTATCAATTTCCACTTTTGAAGGGAGCTTTTGAGAAGGAACCAAAGTCCATTCATTATTTTCTTCCGTAAGGGAAGCACCGATTTTGTGAAGTTCATTTTGCAAAGCCGCAATTCGATCAGTTTCTTTTATACGCAAACTTTCTAAGCCGGTAAAAGTACATTTCTTGCCAAGTGCTGCACAAGTTACGGCTACAGTTTGCGCCAAATCTGGACAATCACTAAAGTCGATATGATTGAACGCACTTTGTGGTTTTTTGAATATACGAACACCGCTTGAGGAAAACTCAGAACCAACGCCAAGCTTATCCATAATCATTACGATGCGAATATCTGCTTGCAAGGAATTGGGCCTGAGTCCTTTTAGCTTAAATTCTGCATGGCTTGCCAAGGCAGTTATGCTATACCAATAGCTTGCGGCCGACCAATCTGATTCGATGCTAATATTACCTCCCGCGTATTTTTGATTCCTGATCCTTATGATATTTCCAGTCCAATCATTTCGTACGCCAAATCGAGCCATCAATCCCAAGGTCATTTCTATGTAAGGCCTACTTCCTATTTTCCCTGTGAGTTCTATTTCTAAGCCCTCCGTAAGTTCGGGAGCAATCATAAGCAATGCAGAAATATATTGACTGCTAATGTCTCCTCTCACTTCTACCTTTGTGCTTTTCTGCTTAGCAATCCCATTAATTTGGATAGGAGGATAGCCCTCATTCTTTGAGTATTTAATCTCTGCGCCAATTTCTCTCAATGCATCTACCAATATTTTAATAGGTCTTTGCTGCATTCTTTTGGAGCCGGTGAGTTCTTTCTTCTGGTTGGCGACGGATAAATATGCCGTGAGAAAACGCATGGTGGTACCAGCATCGATTACATCCAAAACCAAATCTGAAGAAGCCAGTAATCGTACCATCGTTTGCGTATCGCGTGCGTCAGATATATTCTGAATATTGATTTGCGCTGCCGAAATTGCTTGAATAATCAACATACGATTGCTTTCGCTTTTAGAAGCGGGCAATGAAACATCAATCTTACTTGGTTTTATGCAATTCTTTAAACGTATTTGTTCTTTCATCCATTTATTGAAAACATAAAGGTAATTAATGAAACCTTAGGTTTGGTTTTGGACGTTAAAAGTACTATATTAAAAAGAGTCGTTTAATTATAAATACTATATATTATGGAAGATAAATTAAAATCAGCGTTAATGTTTTTAGGTGGAGTAGCCGTAGGTACTATGGTAGGCATATTATTAGCTCCAGAATCAGGCGATAAAACTAGAAAAAGATTAGTCAAGCAATATGATGACATAAAAGGTGACTTAGAAGGCACTTGGGCATCAAGTAAAACTAAGCTACAAGGGCTCAAAGACGAAGCCCTAGCAGAAGCTGAAAGGTTGAGCAAGAAAATCTCCAAATCTACAGATTGAATCTAAGGTGCTTCGGCACCTTTTTTTATGTAATAAACCGTAAGGCTTCCAAAACGTCAGCGCTATTAATTTTGACATCATACTGTGGATTGCCTAGCTCTGTCAATAAGCAGCATAGCACTTCACCATCCTTATTTTTCTTGTCTTGAACGGTTAGGCTCACGATTTTTTCTAAATTATCGGATGATATACTTATTTCAGGGTAAGTGGTTTTGATAAGATTGTAAACCTTATCAGCATCCTCTTGGGCAAGGTTTAGCTTTTGTACGGAGAGCCAAGTTTCGGCTAGCATGCCAAGGGCAATGGCTTCACCATGCAAGAGAGGATTTTCGCTTTCCAGCCGATACGATTCTATAGCATGACCTATGGTATGTCCAAAGTTTAGGACTTTTCTAAATCCTTTTTCGGTTGGATCCTCTGATACGATTTTGTTTTTAACTTGGATGGAAGATTTTATTAGCTCGTCCCAGTTCAAATCAGGAAAATCAGTCTTCATAATTTCCTCTCGTTGATCGTCATTACTTATTAAAGCATGCTTAATGACCTCAGCAAAGCCAGAACGTAATTCGCGGGAAGGTAGGGTTTTTAAGAAGTTTTGATCAATCAATATAGCATCAGGGTTTTTAAAAAAGCCTATATGATTTTTAAACCCTTGAAAATCCACGCCCAATTTACCACCCACGCTTGCATCTACCATCGAGAGTAAAGTAGTTGGGACATTGATAAAACGAATGCCACGCTTGTAAGCAGCAGCGGCAAAGCCTCCCATATCTCCTATTACCCCACCACCGAGGTTTATCAATAAGGCATGTCTATCCCAACCTTCGGTCGTCATCCATTCCCATATTTTCTCGCAAGTACTTAGGGTTTTCCATTTTTCTCCAGCCGGAATTTCTAGGATGCTATGGTTTGGCAATTGGTTTTTAACAATGGGGTAGCAAAACTCCAGAGTATTTGAATCTACTAATACACCAATTTTGCCAAATGAATGTTGATTCAAGCACGTAGCCAGCAGTTTTTCTATAGTGCCAATTTCAGGATATTGCATTTTTCTCGGTCGATTTTTTACTGATTTGGAATTCTTTTCTTTTTACAGATCCCTCATGAATTGCAAACAAGAAGTTTTTCATAAACTTTTAGCTCATCTTTTTCTTTAATCCTTCTTCAAGGCATGAACTCATCAATCTTGCCATCTGTCAGGCTGGTAAACGGCTAATTTTCTTTTCCTTTTCAATTCGCCAATTTAATCTATCACATCAAAACGCTCCCAAAGTAAATCCTGCCATGCCCACTTTGGGTCGTGGCTTTAAAAATTCGATCTAAGCTGCCATGGAATTCAATTTCAACATTTCCTTAGTGATGATAAGAGTTATTGGATCCAAGTGTATGAAAACTATTTTTTAATCTCTCCATTGTCATTAAAAATTTCCGTTTGGGACTTTATAGATGCTTGATGTATTTGCCTATATATGTCCAAAATAAATTCCTTATCCAGAAGCATTGTATCGCCCCAATTGGGCCTAGTCTCAAATATTTCTTTCCAACGTTCGAGCTGGAAAATGGCCACATTATTGTCTTTTTTATACTGTCCAATCTCCTCTACCAATCTCATTCTTCTGGCAATTGCCTCCAGAATTTCTTGATCGGCATTGTCGATTTGATGCCGAATTTCTTCTAAGCGATTGATGGAAAAGGTGTTTCTGAAAGAGGAATCCCGCATTTTTAGCGTGCTGAGCAAATCAATTAGTTCGCTAGGCGTAATTTGCTGCGCTGCATCACTAAGTGCATTTTGTGGATTTGGATGTGTCTCGATCATCAACCCATCGTAGTTCAAATCCATCGCTTTTTGAGCTACATTAGCCACCAAGTCTCTTTTGCCTGTAATGTGACTAGGGTCGCAAATAAGCGGGAGGTCAATCCTTAGGCTTTTGAGCTCTAATGGTATTTGCCACAGTGGGATATTTCTGTATTGCGATTGTTGTAAAGAACTAAAGCCCCTGTGAATTGCGCCTGTTTTGGTGATTCCAGCTTTCTCAATTCGCTCAATGGCTCCCAGCCATAAGGCTAAATCAGGGTTGATTGGGTTTTTTACCAATACCGGAATTTCTACTCCAACCAAAGAATCAGCAATTTCTTGAACTGCAAATGGATTGACTGTTGTACGCGCTCCTATCCAAAGTAGATCTATCCCGTGTTTTAAAGCTAATTCAACGTGGTGAGGATTGGCTACTTCAATCGCAAATTTAACGTTAAATTCTTGCTTAAGTTCTGCCAACCATGGTAGGGCATTTGCTCCCATTCCTTCGAAACTGCCAGGCCTTGTACGTGGTTTCCAAATGCCAGCACGGATAAAGGGGATGTTGATTGAAGCGAGTGTTTTCACAATCTCCCGCATTTGTTCGGGTGACTCTGCGCTACACGGGCCAGCCAAAACAAAAGGCTTCGTATGTTGATTCCACCAATAGTTTTTCACCTGAGTGCCGTTAAAATTATTTCTTGTCATATAGTAGAATAACTAATTTATTGGAGCATCTGTTTGTTATATATTTGCACGCTGATTTCTAAAACATGGAGCCACAAAACATTATATCTTTTGATAATTTGGAGGTAGCTTTTGCCTCAAAATCTAATAATGCCTTAAAGAAAATGTATTTTCTTTTTGCTACCCTTAACAACAATTTGCTGGTAAAGGTAGGTTCTGCACTTACAAAGTTTGCATTAAAAATTCATTTGCCAATCAAGGGCATTATCCGCAACACTGTATATGAACAATTTTGCGGAGGGGAAACCATCTCAGGCTCAGAACCGACTATCCAAGAGCTAGCCAAATTCAATATTGGGACTATCCTCGATTATTCCGTAGAAGGTGCCACCACAGAGAAGGGCTTCGACTCCACTGCCGAGGAGATAATCAGGACTATAGAAAAGGCGGCGCAAAGCAATCATATTCCGTTTTCAGTATTCAAAGTAACCGGCATTGCTTCAACTCCACTTCTTGAAAAAGTGCAGAGCAAAGGAAAATTATCAGATGCTGAAGTAAGAGATTTCCAAAAAATAAGAGAAAGAGTAGATACAATTTGTGGAAAAGCGCATGCACATGGTGTTAGAATATTTGTAGATGGCGAGGAAAGTTGGATACAGGATGTAATAGACGACTTGGTGTATGAGATGATGGAGAAGTATAATTTGGAACAAGCGATTGTTTATAATACGTACCAGCTGTACCGCCATGAAATGCTCGGAAAATTAAGAAATGCACATCAATTTGCTACCATGAAGCAGTTTTATTTGGGAGCCAAATTGGTGCGTGGAGCCTATATGGAAAAGGAAAGAGATAGAGCAACTGAAATGGGCTATCCCGACCCGATAAATCTAAGCAAAGAGGCTACTGATACTGACTACAACGATGCCTTGAAATTTTGCCTCAACAATAAGGTAAGGATTGCTCTTTGCTCAGGCTCGCACAATGAATACAGCAATTACTATTTAACTGTGCTGATAGATAAGCATAGTGTAAAAAGAAATGACCCAAATATATACTTTGCTCAGCTTTATGGAATGAGTGATAATATCTCTTTCAACTTGGCAAAGGAAGGCTACAATGTAGCTAAATATGTTCCTTATGGGCCAATAGTACATGTGATGCCATATTTATTTAGAAGAGCTGAAGAAAACACATCGGTAGCCGGTCAAAGTAGTAGAGAATTTGCCCTTGTGAAGAGGGAAATGGAGCGACGAAAACAGCAGCATAATTAGCATAAGCAGCAATTTTGTACTTTTGCAAAATTCTATTTTTTACCGAAACTTAAGGCATGAGTATTTTACTAAGTGAGCAAGAGATTTTAAGAAGGCAGGATCGTGAAGAACTGCTAAAACTCAACATAAATCCTTATCCAGCAGAAACCTTTGAAGTGAGTCACACAGCGAAGGATATCGCTGAGAATTTCCAAAAATATATTGATTCTGGAGAATCTCTGACAATAGCAGGCAGGTTGATGTCGCGTAGAGTTATGGGTTCAGCTTCTTTTGGTGAGCTGCAAGACTCTACAGGCAAAGTGCAAGCATACTTCAGAAGAGATGATATTTGTGCTGGAGAGGACAAAACACTTTATAATACGGTATTCAAAAAGCTGCTTGGTATTGGAGACATTATTGGGATAAAAGGAACCATTTTTCTGACCCAAACGGGTGAGGTTTCCATCCACGTGTACGAGATGAAAGTGCTTACCAAAGCCCTAAAACCTTTGCCAGTGGTAAAAGAAGTGATTGACGAGCAGGGCAATAAAAAAACCTATGATGCTTTTTCAGATCCAGAGCAAAGATACCGTCAGCGCTACGTGGATATGATCGTAAATCCAAAGGTGAGAGAAATCTTTGTAAAAAGGACTCAATTGGTGAATACAATGAGAGATTTCTTGGCTCAAAAAGGATACTTAGAGGTTGAAACACCAATTCTACAGCCAATCTACGGAGGTGCTGCCGCTCGTCCTTTCAAGACACACCATAATACCTTGGACATGACGCTTTACTTGAGAATTGCCAATGAGCTTTATCTCAAAAGATTGATCGTGGGTGGATATGATGGGGTATTTGAGTTCTCCAAAGATTTTAGAAATGAAGGGATGAGCCGTTTCCATAATCCTGAATTTACACAGGTAGAGCTTTATGTAGCCTATAAGGATTACTATTGGATGATGAATTTGGTGGAGGAAATGGTTGAAAAAGTGGCTATTGCGCTACACGGGGACACCAAAGTGACAGTTGGCGAGCATATAATTGATTTCCAAAGACCTTGGAAGCGCTACACCATGTTCGAAGCCATCGAGCATTTTACAGGAATAGATATTTCCCAAATGGAAGATGCTGATCTCAAAAACACAGCAAAAGAATTGGGTGTTCCTGTGGATGATTCCATGGGTAAAGGAAAGTTGATCGATGAGATATTTGGTGAAAAATGCGAGAAGTTATTAATCCAGCCAACCTTCATTATAGATTATCCGGTCGAAATGTCGCCATTAGCGAAAAAGCATCGAAGTAAACCTGGCCTTGTAGAGCGATTTGAGGCAGTGTGCAATGGCAAAGAAATCTGCAATGCGTTCTCCGAGTTGAATGATCCGATTGATCAAAGGCAGCGATTCGAAGACCAACTAGAGTTGGGTAAGCGTGGTGATGATGAAGCCATGGTTTTGGATGAAGATTTCCTTAGAGCACTTGAATATGGTATGCCACCGACAGCAGGCTTGGGAGTGGGTATTGACAGGTTGAGCATGATCATGACTAATTCTCCATCAATTCAAGAGGTGCTTTTCTTCCCTCAAATGCGCCCTGAAAAACAAGTAAAACTGGTGACGGATGGTGCGCTAATTGAGCGTGGCGTGCGAGCTGAATTGATTCCTGTATTAAGGAAAGTTGGAATCAATACACTAGAAGAATTGGATGAGAAAAATGCCAATAAGCTCTTTAACGATGTATGCGGCACACGCAAAAAGCTAAAGTTGAATGATGTAAAGAATCCAAGCTTAGAAGAAGTGCAAGCTTGGCAGCGATAAAAAATAAGAAATGAGTTAATTTAGCCATGGGATTTCTCATGGCTATTTTTTTGCTCAACAAATGGCGGGAGGTTAATTCTTATAGGGAATTGTAGTGTTTCTATAATCTCAATTATCTATCGTTCAAGTTTCTACGTCTGTTGATTTTCAAATCTTGAAGTAGGGATGATTTTACTTGCAAATCCACCGAGTAAGAGGTAAATCTACCGAATGGTACCCAGTTTACACGCAGTTCCCAGCAATGCAAATTCCTGTTTATACTTATAGTGGTGTGAGTTAGCTCTTTGGTGGCTAAGTCATACCCAGAGTTAAAATTAATTTTCCATTTCTCCGTGATTGATACATCGCCATTAAAGGTAAGTGCTTGTGTAACATCGGCTTCTGCGAACCCATCCCGTCTGTAATTAAGGTTATAGCTAATGTTGATGTTCCAAGGTATAGTGAAATCAACATAATTAAAGGGCGAATTCATAATCATCATTGCCTCCAAGTCGCCGTTGTCTGCAAGATTTTGTGCTCCAGCTAATCCCTGAGTTGCTTCCATACCATCGGCACCCATCATCCCATCTGGGCCTTGTCCCATTCTATTTAGTCCAGCAGTTGCTGCACCTCCTTGAGTGCCTTTGGCGGCAGGGTTTAGGTTGGTACTTAAGTTTAGGGTTACGTTTCTGATTTTGCCAAGTCCCTGTCCATTATTCCAAGCAAATTTGTCTAATCTGCGTTGGAATACATTTCCAGTATCGCTTATTGAGTCAAGCCTGGTGAGGTAGGGATCTATTTCTACACCAAGATTTACATTCACTGCGTTGTTAAAGAGGTTTGTTCTGAGTGCGGCTCTTATATTAGACAAACCAAAAGAATCCGCTAGGAAATTATAAGATGTGCTTATGCCGAAATTATCAATAAGCTTCACTTTTTCAGCCTTGCTAGCCGTATCTTTTGCTACTTTTTTTGCTTCTAGGTTATTTTCAAGGGAGAAATTAAGTGAGGCGCTTTCTCCAATCGAAGGAGCGCCATAAGCAAAGCCTTCATATTTGGATAGCAAACGAGTATCTCCTGCTTCATTTATCTGTACTTCCTGAAAAAATCCATATCTCCTATCTGAGTAATCTGGTCGATATCCAAAGCCAATATTTGGAGTTATCATGTGCCTAATGGCTTGAATGTTCCCTTTCTTCAAGTTGTACGTTCCATAGATTCTAGTATTAATTCCAATATTGGCGTTATACGTGCCTGCTCTTTTGAATCCAGGGATGGTATCTAACCTCACAGCATTTTGATCCTCCTGCCAACTGTAGCGAAGTTCTTGTATGTACCACAGCTCTTCGTAATTGAAGCCAGGGCTAACATTGATGTGTTTTAGCACATTGAAAGTGGTCGTTACAGGGATTTGGTGTCTACCACCGATACTTGCATTTCTCAATAAATAGGGGAGTGTTTCAAAATTGAAAGGCATAATTGAATCCGCAGGGATTTCGCTCGGGTTGGATAAGGTAATGCCGCTCGGAACCCTCCCGCTTGGTCTGTTGGAGATATTATTAGTTAAATTAAAATTCCAAGCAAAGTTGAGTTGCCTCATAATTTCAATATCTGAATTTGCAAACGGAGTGACTCTATTCATATTAAAAGCCGCTTCGGGCAATGTCACTTGTACTCTTCCATCTCGTACATTTTGGCTATGTCTAGCATTTGCTGCCATATTAAATGGCGTACCTGTAAAGGTCTTAGAGTATTGAACAGAAGATGAAAATTCTGAATTTACGTTTCGCTCAAAATTTAGGGTGTTATTGTTATTGTAAGTGGAAGTGCCTGCACGAACCGACGCGGCGAAACTACTATTTCCTTTTGGTGTAGGTCTATGGCTCCAGTCTACCCAGAAATCATTGATGGAAGCTGGGTTCAGTTCTGTTGCCTCGCTATTAAACTTAGAGTAATTGAATCGAAAGCTGCCTTGATAAGAATATCGCTTGTTGTAGGTAGACTGTATAGTGCCACCATATCCTCCCTTGGAATATACTTCTCCCATCACACTCAAGTGAATGACATCATTTAAAGCCAAATAGTATCCACCATCTCTGATAAAGAATCCTCGGACTCTTTCTTCGCCGTAGGTAGGGAATATGATGCCGGAGCTACGTTTTTTCTGTTGATCGGGAAACATACCAAATGCGAACCCTAGTGGCGTTGGGATATCATTGAACCTCAAATGGAAAGGGCCTGAAACCAATTTATTACCTGGAATGGCCTTGATCATCTCGGATTGAATATGAAAGTGGGGGCTCTCCAAATTACAAGTAGTGTACCTCCCGTGGTAAGAAAAAAGCTCGCCTGACTGTGATTTTTTGATAGATTCAGCTTGTAAAAAGCCTTCCCCTTGCTGAGTAACAGCACCCGTGATGTATGCTTTGCCAGATGTAAAATTATATCGGAGGGTTGTGGTTTCGTAAGTCTCAACACCTTCTTTGAATATAGGCTTTCCTAGAAGCTTACCAGTACTGTCCGGAACGCCGGTAGCATAAAGGATGTTATTTACCCAGTCAAGCTCTATATAATCTGCATTGAGCTCAATAGATCCGTATTTTATTTCTGCATTTCCGTATAGGTATGCTATATTTTTTATCACATCCAGTCTTATGGAATCTTCGGCATTGTAAATGATAGTAGTTTTTACATCACCAATAGAATCTCTTACAATGATTTTCCTTGTAATTAATAAACTGTCAGACGGAATGGTATCCAGTGCATTTGGTGGAATGGAAAGCGCGAGGCTATCCCTAAATGGAATAGGAGGCAGGTTTTCGGTCTCAAGTACTCTCTCTTGCGCACCTACCCAACTGCCGAAGAATAATAGTATAAGAAAAAAACCGTTTTTATATCTAAGCACTCTAAATTTCGGTTTATCCGAGAAATTCACAAATTTGCATTCAAAGTTATTTATTCTCCACCAACTAAGTCGTATTGCGTGAAAAATATTGTCACTATATTATTCCTATCCGTTGCGCTCTTGCTCGGCACCACTACGCAGGCAGGACTAAGAACCTATACTGTAAAAAGAGTTGTCATCGATGCAGGGCATGGAGGACATGATTCTGGCACGCTTGGTCGATCTTCTAAAGAAAAGGACGTAGCCTTAAAAATAGCTTTAGAGCTTGGCCGAATCATGAATGAATACCTGCCTGATGTCGAAATTATTTATACCCGTAAAACAGACAAATTCCTCGATCTCAAAGAACGAGCCAGATTAGCCAATCGAGAGAATGCAGATCTATTTATTAGCATTCATTGCAATGCTGCAAGCAATAGAAGTGTTTACGGTACTGAAACTTTTGTAATGGGATTATCTAAAGTCTCTGGGAATTTTGAGGTAGCAAAAAGAGAAAATGCAGTAATTTTGCTGGAAGACAATTATGAGGAAAAGTACGAAGGGTTCGATCCTAATAAAGAAGAATCTTATATTCTATTCAATATGTATCAAAAAGCATTCTTAAGAAATAGTCTTTCATTAGCGGCAAATATCGAAAACCAATTTTCCGACAGAGTAGGTCGGAAGAGTAGGGGAGTAAAGCAAGGCCCTTTTTGGGTGCTTTGGGATACTTCTATGCCAAGTGTTTTGATAGAAACAGGATTCCTTTCAAATCAGACTGAAGAGAATTATCTTAATAGTGAAAAAGGCAGAGTGTATATAGCTTCGGGCATTTTCAGAGCCATTCGAGACTATAAGGCTGAACTAGAAGGAACAAACTAACTTTACAGCTTATTTTTTTTGGATTGAGAAAATAAATTGAGCTAAGAACTGAACGATTATGCGTAAATATTTTGATATTGGAATATGAGATTCTCTAAGGAATTTAAAGTCGGGTTATTAGTTACCACAGCTATTGCAGTTTTTTATATTGGTTTCAATTACCTCAAAGGAATAGAGGTGTTTAACAAATCAAGCAGCTATTATGCACTCTATGAAAATATTGATGGTCTTACTGTTTCCAATCCTGTAGTAATTAATGGATTGAGTGTCGGTAGAGTTTCTTCTATTAGATTAGATCAAAAAAATAATAACCAAATAGTCGTAGAGATTCAAGTAGAAGAAGGCTTGGAATTGGGCGATAGTACAGTCGCCTTATTGATCAATAGTGATTTCTTAGGAAGTAAAGCTATTGAGCTGCAAATTGAGCCTTTGATGAATCGACTCGTAAGTGGAGATACCTTAATCGCCAGGATAGATCCAAGTATTACCGAATTTTTGAAGGATAATGCATTGCCGGTAGCGAATAGTTTGGGCGCAACGCTTAGAGCAATTAATAATGTTTTGGAAGATTTTTCGGGAAATGGCCCAAAAGTCAACGATATGGTAGATCAGGTCCAAGCTACTACCCATACCATTAGAGAAATGGCTGACGAGAACCGTCGGAATGTGCGTGTCCTTACTCAAAATTTGACCGAGTTGAGTGTAGAACTTAACCTTATCTCTAAGGAGATTTCTCCTCTAATGAGCAAAATTGATGTTGTAGCAGATTCGCTTAAGCAATTGAGCTTTTCTGAATCATTCAATAAAATAAATCAGTCGCTAGACGAACTCAATTTATTTTTGGCAAAGCTCAATGAAAATGACGGTACTTTGCAAAAAATACTAGACGATAAAGCACTCTATAACAACCTGAATAGTAGCGCAGCAAGCTTAGATAGTCTGCTCAGAGACATGAAGAATAACCCTAATCGGTACGTTCATTTCTCTGTCTTTGGCCGTAAGGATAAGGACTGATTCATTTTACCATTCTTCCATTTTCCTTTCCAATTATCAGTCTGATTGTTGTATTTTGGCTTTCAAATAAAAGCAAACACGAATTTCCTATGGACTTAAATTACCTTCGCAACGAGGACGAAATGAAGCAACTTTGCTATAAGCTTAGCGAAAAGAGAAAGATAGTTTTTGAAGGAGGCGGGCAAAAGCGTATTGATTCTCATCACAAAAAAGGAAAACTTACAGCAAGAGAAAGAATTGATTACCTGACGGATGAGGGAAGTAATTTTCTTGAAATTGGGACTTTTGCTGGTGATGGGATGTACGAAGAAGAAGGAGGGTGTCCATCGGGAGGAGTTGTGTTAGGAATCGGCTATGTCAAAGGAAGGCAATGTGTAATTGTAGCCAATGATGCCACTGTAAAAGCGGGTGCATGGTTCCCAATTACAGCCAAAAAGAATATGCGTGCACAGGAAATTGCTATGGAAAATAGATTGCCAATAATCTATTTGGTGGATAGCGCAGGGGTGTATTTACCCATGCAAGATGAGATTTTTCCAGATAAGGAGCATTTCGGAAGGCAGTTTAGAAATAATGCCAAAATGACTTCTATGGGTATTGTGCAGATTGCGGCCATAATGGGAAGCTGTGTTGCGGGAGGTGCCTATTTGCCTATCATGTCAGACGAATCGCTGATTGTAGATGGCACTGGCTCAATCTTCCTCGCAGGCTCATATTTAGTGAAAGCTGCCATTGGCGAAGATGTAGATAATGAGACACTTGGTGGAGCGACCACTCATTGTGAGATTTCAGGTGTTACTGATAATAAATTTCCAGATGATAAAGCTTGCTTGGACGCCATTAGAAGAATGTTCGATAAAATGGGACATGATCTTAAAGCGGGTTTTGACAGAATTCAATCTTCACCTCCCGCTGATACGGGTAAAGACTTGAGAGGTTTAATGCCATCTGACAGAACAAAACCTTACGATACACTGGAAGTTATCAAGCAAATCGTAGATAAATCGGAGTTTGATGAATACAAAGCTCTTTACGGCAAATCGATCATTTGTGGATACGGAAGAGTAGATGGCTGGGCAGTCGGAATTGTAGCCAATCAGCGTTTAATCGTAAAGAATAAAAAAGGCGAAATGCAAATGGGTGGCGTAATCTATTCAGATAGTGCAGATAAGGCAGCTCGTTTTATTATGAATTGTAATCAGCGTAAAATTCCACTGGTATTTTTGCAGGATGTAAGTGGTTTTATGGTTGGCTCCAGAGCCGAGCAAGGTGGTATTATAAAAGACGGTGCCAAAATGGTAAATGCCCTTGCCAACTCTGTAGTACCAAAGTTTACCATCGTGATGGGCAATTCTTACGGAGCTGGTAATTACGCAATGTGTGGCAAAGCCTATGACCCTCGATTGATTGTAGCTTGGCCTACTGCCCAAATCGCCGTAATGAGTGGAGCAGCGGCCGCCAAAACACTGTTGCAAATAAAAGTAGCCAACCTTAAAGCAAAAGGAGAAGTAATCAATCCAGATGTGGAGAAAGAGTTGCTAGATAAAATAACGGCAAGCTATAATGAGCAATTGAGTCCATATTATGCAGCTTCCCGACTTTGGGTAGATGATATTATAGACCCTATGGAAACAAGAAAGGTTATTTCTATGGGCATTGAAGCCGCAAACCATGCACCCATTACAGAGCGATTCAATGTGGGCGTTATTCAGACCTAAATACATGTATGACGGGAAATGAGTTAAATAATAATGAGTTGAGTGCCTTGGTTTCTCTTTTGGATGATGATGACAGAGAAATTCTTCATCATGTCAAAGGCAAAATCATGTCATTAGGCACTGGGATTATTCCTTTTTTGGAAGATAAATGGGAAAATAGCTTCAATCCCTCTATTCAAAAGAGGATAGAAGAGCTTATTCATACGCTCCAATTTACAGAAGTAAGGCAGCGAATATTGCAATGGAAAAGTAGCGAGGAGCAAGACCTACTGGAAGGACTTTGGGCAACTGCTACTTATTCTTACCCTGAATTGCTACTAAGTGATTTGCGAAAAGAAATTGAGCAAATCTACTATGAAACCTGGATGCAATTTAAGGACGATGGACACCCGCTGGATTTGGTGAAAATTATCAATAGCGTCATTTTTTCCAAATTGCGTTTTAGTCCAAATACCAAGAATTTCCATTCACCAGGCAACTCCATGATCAATGTGGTGCTGGAAACGAAAAAGGGAAATCCCATCTCTCTTTGTGCTGTGTATTTGCTGATTTCTCAAAAACTGAAATTACCCATATACGGTGTCAACTTGCCGAATTTATTTATTCTCACTTATAAAAAAGGCGATGTTCAATTTTATATCAATGCATTCAATCGTGGGATTATTTTTTCGCGGGAGGATATTGATCAATATATCTCTCAGCTGCAATTACAGCGAGAAGAGAAATTTTATGAGCCATGTAGCAACATGGATTTAATTTCTCGAACCCTACGGAATCTTTCAGTATCCTTCGAAAAGCTGGGAGAGCTTGCGAAAAAAGAGGAAATCAACGAATTGATCTCCCTTTTGAATGATAATGACTAGTTTTTGATAATACAGCCCACTGGTCTTACATAAGGTTTGGAAGGAACTCTACTCCCTAACAGTGCATCAATAGCAGCTGCCAAATATTGCTCACGTACCTGATCGGCGACTTGAGGATTGTCATCAATGGCACCACTATACACCACGTCAAAACCATTTGCAGAGGGCTTCAACAAAAAGGCTTCGGGAGTTTTGCTAGCTTTGAAAATATCCAAGGCTCTGCGCTCTTTATCGCTTAAATAAGGAAATGAAAAAGATGAAGATTTTACTTTTGCTGCCATTTCTTCAATCGATTCGGCAGGGTTATCATCTGGGCTATTCGAATTGATTAGCACCATCTGAATATTTTGGGAGGCATACTTATTGGCCAAATCATTTATGCGCGCCTCGTACAGTTTTGAAAAAGGACAATAATTGCTAGTGAAAATCACCACGATGCCTTTTTTGTTTGAGTAGTTCGAAAGGGCAATTTCAGTATTGTCGGCAGCATTGATCAAGCTAATATCACTCACCGTTTTTACTTGCGCAATACTTACGGAGTGAATTAGGAAAGACACGAGTAGAATGGTAAATATCTTTTTCATATTAGTCTAAGTTAAAAGCAATAATGCAATCATCGTACCGCCTAATTTCCAATGTATGGGTGGAAACCTGATGGTTCTTCCATACTTTTCCTGCAAAGTACTGCCCATTTCCATCATTTACCATCTTTATATATATATGCATTCGAAAATCAAGCTTTTTGCGCCCCCATATTTTGTAGAGCGTTTCCTTTAAGCACCATCCAATCAGCGCATTTTCGGCAGTATTGCCGAAAGTAGATAACTCGTTTTGGTTTAAAAATTTCTGTTTTATCCTAAACGCTCTCTCACCATGAGTTTCTACATCTATTCCAACGGCCCGTTTTTTATGCAAAATTACCGCAGCGTAGCCATGGCTATGCGAAAAAGAAATATGATATGAACGCTTAAGTAATTTTGGCTTACTAAAAGTGGTTTTATAGACGCTTGTAGGCTTGAGGCTTGCTTTTTCAAATATAGTACGCAAGGCCATTCGCAAACTTAGCCATTCCAATCGGCGGGAGGATAGGCTAATCGTTTCGAAATCCTCCCGCTCATTTTCTAGCCAAAGATAGGTAGCAGCCAATTCTTCTTCAGACTCAGTAATTTTCCAAATACTTATATATCCTCCATTTTCTAATGTTTCTAAATGGAACAGCGGCATAAAAATGTATGTTTGTGGAGGGTAAAGTAACTAATTTTGCACGTAAATTTACCAAAATGATTCGACCTGAAGTAGAAAAACTGCATACCCTACGAGGACATTCCGATTGTGTTTACACGCTGGCAGTAGGTCCAAGCGAGTATGAATTTTTTTCGGCAGGTGGAGATGGTCATGTAGTTTTGTGGGACTTACGCCATCCGGAAAACGGTCGATTAATCGCAAAAGTAAGTGCTTCGATTTATGCATTGCATTTCGATAAGGCGAGTAATGAGCTAATTATCGGGCAAAATTATGAAGGCATACAAATCCTGAATATCGAGCAAATGAAAGTGACTGGATCAGTTAAAGTCACTTCAGCAGCCATTTTTGATATTCAGCGGTTTGGAAATGATGTATTTGTTGCCACGGGCGATGGTGTGGTGATTGTACTCGACAGGCAAACAATGGCCGTGCGAAAACACATAAAAATCTCCGAAAAAAGTGCTCGAAGTATGGCCATTCATGCAGGTTCTCAACAATTGGCTGTAGCCAGCAGCGATCATCAAATCCGTATTCTCGATACGGCTACTTTGGAATCGAAAGCCCTTATCATAGGCCATAGCAATTCAGTATTTGCAGTGAAATATCTGCCTCACAGTGGGGATTTGATAAGTGCTGGCAGAGATGCTAATTTCAAAATTTGGGATAGTGAGCATAATTTTCAGGAGAAACATTCTGTTGTCGCTCATATGTTTACTATCAATCATATAGAATTTAGCCCTGATAATAAACATTTCGTAACTTGTAGCATGGACAAATCGATAAAGGTTTGGGATGCACAAAACTATAAACTTTTGAAAGTAATTGATAAATCGCGCCATGCCGGGCATGGTACAAGTGTGAATAGATTGCTGTGGACGAATTATCAAAATCAAGTTATCTCAGCTTCTGACGATCGCACACTATCGGTTTGGCAAATAAATTTCCCATCTTCATTATAATTGATTTCTAAAATCAGCACAGCTATGAAAATTACACCTCTTGAAATACGACAGAAAACCTTCGAAAAAGCATTTAGAGGATACGACAAAGACGAAGTAACATCCTATCTCAACTCGCTCTCAATGGCTTGGGACAGAATGATCGAAGACAATAATGAGCTGAAAACAAGGCTTGATGCCGCGATGAAAGATGTGGAAAAGATGAAGGAAGTAGAATCCACGCTTTTCAAAACCCTGCGTACTGCGGAGGAAACGGGAACCAAAGTAGTACAGCAAGCAAATAAAGCCGCCGAACTTAGCATCAAAGAAGCTGAAATGAACTCGCAAAAGCTGATAAGCGGCGCACAGCAAAAGGCCAAGGAAATTCAGGAGCAAGCCGAAGCCAATGCAAAAGATATTATTGCTGCCATGGAATCGGAAGTGAAATTGCTAGAAGAAGCTTTTAAGGATATACAAGGTACACGGAATGATTTCATCACCGATATGCGCAATACGATGAATGACTTGCTCAAAAAAGTAGATAAGCTTGAATTGCGTGCGGATGATTACGATGTATCTGGAATTTTGAAACAAGCCCGAAGTGTGTCACGCAAGGTGAAAGGGCTGGAATCGTGGGATAATCCGCATGGGAGAGCTGAGGAATTGCCAATGGAAGAAGTGGAAGATGTGGAGGTGGATATTCATCATGAGTTTGTTGAAAAGAGAAAATTGGAGGCGGAATTTGAGACTCATTTCGAAGCTAAGGAAGCTGTAGAGGAAAATGAAGCCGAAATTGTAGCAGAAGAGGAAAAACTAGATACTCGATTCATCGCACCTCCCGCCAATCCTTCCAATCAAAAAATCGTCCATCAGCTTGAGGATGAGGAAACAGATAATGAAGCCGCCAAGCGAGAAGATCATAGCCATAAACCAAAACAGGGAGGTTCATTTTTTGATGAGATATAAATTAGCTGCTGGTGAGGTAAGACTCAAAAGCGTAGAATTCTTCGCCTATCATGGAGTACAACCCGAAGAACAAAAAATAGGCAACCGCTATGTGGTGGATATTTGGGCCAAAGGCGACGTAGAATTGGCCGCAAAAGAAGATACACTCCAAGGTACGATTGATTACAGCCTGCTCTACCAGATTTCTAAAGAAGTAATGGCCAAACCCGCCAAACTGCTAGAGCATATCGCGTATTCAATTGCCGAAAGGTCATTAGATGAAATCACCATAATTCAATCTATTAAAGTAAGAGTTGCCAAAATGAACCCTCCAATAGGCGCATTGGCAAAAGAATCATCCGCTACCATAAACTTATCAAGATGAAAAAATCATTAATTCTTATCATTCCTCTGTGCGTTTCGTTTATCTCATTTTCTCAAGATATTCCGAGTTATCGGATTTTGGATAAAAATGGAAATGCTGCTGATTTTCAGCAATTAATAGATGCAAGCAATCAGCATCAGGTAGTCCTTTTTGGCGAATTGCATAACAACGCCGTTGGTCATTGGCTACAATTGAAATTGAGTGAAGCAATGATTGCCGCAAACAGCGAGTTAGTGTTCGGTGCAGAAATGTTTGAGGCAGATAATCAACTGCTGCTGAATGAATACCTGAATGGAACCATCACCTTGGCACAATTTGAAACGGAGGGTAAGATGTGGAATAATTTTAAAACAGATTACAAGCCGCTGCTTGATTTGGCTAAGATGCATAATCGACCATTTGTTGCTACCAATATTCCACGTCGCTATGCCAGTGTAGTGAATAAGCAAGGCTTGGGCGGGTTGGACAAACTAGATGCAGCAGCTAAAAATTATATTGCACCGCTGCCTTTCGAAATAGATTTAGAATTGCCAGGGTATAAATGGATGATCGAAACAATGGGAGCGCATGCTCCTAGTGGGCAGTCTGCCAATATAGCCATGGCACAAGCCTCAAAAGATGCTACGATGGCTCATTTTATCGTGCAGAATATGCGGGAGGATGCGCCTTTTATCCATTACCATGGTACATTTCATTCCAATAATTTTGAAGGAATTTATTGGTATTTGAAGCAATCCCGAGCAGATATGAAAATCCTTACTATCGCTATGGTAGAGCAAGAGGATATGGCAAAGCTAAGCGAGGAGAATTTGGGTTTGGCAGATTTTACCATATTGCTGCCTGCTGATAGCCCAAAAAGCTATTAAGATTGGACTGTTGGTTTGTCGGCGGGTTTCACAAAAGTGAAACCCCGGGCATCATCGCCGTTGTAAAAGGAAACTTCTAAGCCGATCAGGTACATAAAGTCCTTTTTATCAATGTAAACGGGTATGCCCTCTATGCTATAGGCATTGTCTTTTTCCTTCTGCTTGTCGAAACCCAATATATAGGAAATGCCAGCACAGCCAGCACCACGAATACCCACCCGCAAACCATAATCGTCTGGAATATTTTTGTGCGACATAATGTGCTTTATTTCTACTAAAGCTTCAGGAGATATGGTAATGGGTGTAAACATTTCGTTGAGATTCTATCTGAGTTTTAACCAAGCAAGGGCATTTCAAGTTCATAACTCTTGAAATTGTATATTTGTCGCTAATTTCGCTAACTAATTAATTGAAAACATGGAGCCATTTATTCAACTTTTAACCATTCTAATTCCTGCTGGATTGGTGCTGTATGGAATGTATTTGGTAGTATGCTCATTCCTCCAAAAGGAGTTTGATCGTAACTTGATCGAAATAAAGAATAAAAGTACGGAAGTTGCCTTGCCGATTCGCCTGCAAGCGTATGAGCGGATGACCTTATTTTTGGAGAGAATTTCGCCAAATAACTTGGTGTTGAGGCTAAACAGGCAAGGCATATCCGCTCAGGAATTTCGCCAGCTATTGGAGCAAGAAGTGCGGGAGGAACTAAGCCACAATTATTCCCAACAAGTATATATGAGCGATACCTGCTGGCAAAATATTAAAAATGCCGCTGATGAAGTCTACGTTCTGGTGCAGGAAGCCTATGCTTCACTTCCAGAGGGCGCAAGTGGGATTGAGCTAGGCAAGGCCATCTTTCAGAAAGCAATAGAAAAAAATGCCAATGCTGCTCAAGCCGCTTTAATTGAATTGAAGAAAGAGGTGAGGAGGATTTATTAACAATTGATAACGAACTTTTAGTTTGATAGCTTTTATTCAATATTCTTTAATCTTCCAACTCATATACATCAATAGCACCACTTTCAGCACTATACATTAGCAATTCCTTACCATCAGTGCCAAAGGAGTAATATGAGATACCTTCATTTTGGAAGTAGATCAATTTTGTGAGCTTAAGAGAATTATCCTCGGCTAATTCAAATACTGCGAGATCTTTTGTTATGCTATTCCCATTCTCAAAAAAATGGACATACTGAATAAAGATTTCGTTCTTTACAACTACAATTTCATTAATAACACCCACACTTATGAGTCGGTTGGTGGGTCCCAATTCTTTAAATTTATCTATAGCACCATGAAAAATTTCGTAGCCAGACAAATCACCTGTAAATAGAACCTCACCATTTTCATTAAAGACTTCATAAGAAGGGAAGTTTTCTCTGGCTATTCTGAGAAACTTATCTTCTACTTTAAACATGTCTCTAGTTACATAATTTGTAGTTTGAGGAAATGATAAATTGCCTTTCCATACTTGTTCAGCTTTACCTTCCATATTTATGAGCAGTACAGCACTTTCTTCAGAAAACTCAGAGCTAATTGGGTCTAGGATGAGTGTGTTATTGTAATAAGAAAAGTTACCATCCTGAATTCTTGTGTTTTTTAGAGTTATATTTTTAAGTTTTTCTCCAGATGTATTCATTATTAGAAAACTTTTTTTTCTAATGTCATGAACTGCAAACGAATTGTTTGTATAATCTATATTAACCCGTTGGGTGAAATTACTTAGGCTGTTAAACGATGAAATAAAACAGGAATGATATTGGTCAAGATACTGAAATTCAGTATCTTGAAGTCGCAAAACAAGCCAATATCGATGTCAAATATACTCAATAATTATTT
>JBDNFI010000086.1:0-6270 GCA_041689935.1 Cyclobacteriaceae bacterium | reverse complement strand
AGAAAAACTTTGCCGGAATTCTCTCAAGAACCATAATCATATAAAGCACTTCATCAATCTTGCCTTTCACCTTTTCAGGAAGCTTGTCAAAAAAGTCATTAAAATAGTCCTTGTAGAAAATCAGTATTCTTTTTTTCTCCACGTTGTAAAGTTAACGAATAATGGAACAAAATAATTGTGCAGATTCAATTAAAATGCTTAACCGGTTTTTTTAAAGTGTAGCACAACGGTTGTGTATATGAAAAGTAGCGGCTTAAAATGCCTAAACGTTTGAATTATCACTATTTTTATTAATATCCACTAACCTTCGAATAGGCACTGAACCCGATATTTTTTATATACCGTGTGTGTGCCCAGCATGGGCATCTTTTAACTACAGGAATGTAGTTATTAATCTAGAGGGCGCAAGTCCCTTATGGGCAGGGGGAACGCCCCGAACCATTAGTAAGCTGCAAGGTCGTCAACCGCGAGGTTACATCTGAAGAAAGCGAGACTACAAAGCTCTGTTCTGACCCTTCGGCTGCGCTCAGGGTAAACCCAGCAGAAACCGTATACGAGGCATAAATGCACGGGTAAGCAACCACAGCTCTGCTGAGCTTTTGTCGAAGTATCATTGCAACGTATCCACCCGACCAAGTCCATCTTGCGTGGTGTGCGCAACAAACCGAGCTTTGTAGTTAAAAAAGGAATATGGAACAACGTTGGAAAGAGATTATTGCGGAGCACAGAGCAAGTGGTTTGACTGCGATTCGTTTTTGTAAAGAGAAGAATATTAATAAGTCCAAGTTTTATTATTGGAAAAAGAAGTTGTCAGGTTCACGGCGAGTTTCTGAGGGCTTTGTATCTGTAAACGTACCCTCCAGGCACCAAGACACCCATTTCGTGACTGAATATCCCAATGGTGTTAAGCTGCATTTTCAGAGCAAGCTTTCACAATCCCTCCTTCGAGAGTTGATCTATGTTGAGCCTCAGCAGTAACCAACGATACTATCTTTACCAGCAGCCATGCGATATGAGAAAAGGGTTTGATGGGTTATATGGTCTAGTGACTTCGGAGCTGAATCAACGAGTAGTCAATGGGAGCGTTTTTGTATTTATCAATAGGTCACGAACACATATAAAACTCTTGCATTGGGAGCATGGCGGACTAGTGATTTATCATAAGCGATTGGAGCAAGGGAGATATGAAATCCCTAAGCTCGGTGAAAATCAAACCCAACTCAGTTGGCCTGATCTTGTACACATTATCGAGGGCATTAAGATATTAAGCATAAAGCGAATGCCTCGGTTCGAGCTAAAAAATAAGTAAAAAATAGTTGCTTTTTTTGACTAAAAATAGCCTGCTTTTTTGTACTTTTATATACCAAAAAAGGCTACTCAGTGCTATCTAACACGTATTTTATAGATTTACAAAAAGAGAACGAACTGCTCAAAAAAAGACTTGAGCAGCAAGGTGAAATCATCCTAAAAAACGAAGCTACTATCTCCGAAAAGGACGCGCTTATAGCTAAGCTGAGCCGAATGCTTTTTGGACAGAAAAGAGAACGTTTCCAGTACCCAGATAGCCAGCAGCTGACTTTACCATTCGGGATAGAACCAGAGGTAAAAGCAGCTCTTGAAGAAAAACTCGAAGCAAAACGTCAAAAAGTAGCCGAACATGAACGCAAAAAAACAACCCATAAAGGACGTAAGCCGCTACCAAGCCATTTAGACGTAGTGGAAGTTATCATAGAGCCTGATGTAAATACTACAGAAATGGTATGTGTGGGCGAAGAAATAACAGCGGAGTTGGCTTATCAACCTGAAAAACTTTTTGTTCGACGCTACATTCGTAAGAAATACGCACCCAAGACGGGTGAAGGCAAGTTTGCCATCGGAAACCTACCCGAGCGAATCATCCAAAAAGGAATACCGAGCAATGAACTCGTCAGTCAGATTTTAGTCGATAAGTACATCGATCATCTTCCGCTTTATCGAATCCAAGGTCGGTTTTCCCGAAACCATATCGACATCAATAAAAATACAATCAACGGCTGGGTAGGTCAAGCTCTTTCCCAATTAGAAATCTTGTATGACTACCTCAAAGCCCAAGTCGTAGCCAAAGGCTATTTACAAGTAGATGAAACCACCTTGAAAGTACTCGACAGTACGCTTAGGGGAAAGAGCCATTTAGGCTATTATTGGGCCTATCATAGCCCCATAGATAATATCCTGTTTTTTGAATACCACCCAAGTAGAGAAGGCAGGCACGTCAATCAAACGTTGAAGGCCTTTAAAGGCTATCTCCAAACAGACGGGTATGCTGGCTATCGTGCCCTCGCACAAAAAAAAGACATCATATCTCTGGCATGTATGGCACACGCACGCAGAAAGTTTGACGAAGCACGTCAAAATGACCCGATAAGAGCTCAAAAAGGGCTGCTCTACATTCAAGCATTGTATCATATCGAAGAAAAAGCAAGAAAAGAAAACCTTAGCTCCGAGCAAAGGAAAGAAGTACGACTTACCGAAAGTCTACCGATTATAAACGCATTGGGAAAGTGGATGGCAGAGGAAAATAAGCGAGTGTTGCCCAAAAGTAAAATTGGAACGGCATTTAGATACAGTATCGAAAGATGGGACGAACTCTCGGCATATCTATATGATGGCATTCTTGAAATGGATAACAATCTGATCGAAAACGCCATTAGACCAATTGCCCTTAGACGAAAAAATTACTTGTTTGCAGGTAATCATGAAGCTGCTCAGCGAGCAGCGATGATCTATTCCTTCTTCGGCATCTGTAAAAAACACCAGGTGAACCCAACTCAATGGCTTAACTACGTGTTTGAAAATATACAAACAACCTCTATCCAAGAATTTCAACTATTGATGCCGCAAAATTTTAAACCCAAAGGAATGTAGTTGGTCGGGTGGATACGAATAAACGCCATCCGGAATTAGCTCTCCTTTGTCATCCAATTGTCCTGCTTCTGGTCTGAATCCGGTAGCATCTGTTTCTGTTACAACTCTATGCACTAGGTAGGGAGCAAGAAATCCATCTTCGATACCTTGCTTTAGGCTATAGGTATATAAAGGATTACCGAAATAATTGTAGGTATCTCTATTGTCTTCCCTCAGAGGAGTTGCGGTCAAACCGAGCTGAACGGATGTATTGAAATAATCTAGAATTACTCTCCAATTGCTCTCGTCAGAAGTACTTCCTCTATGACACTCATCAATTACGATTAAATCGAAAAAGTCTCTTGACAAACTCCTGAACGCTCCAACTCGATTGCTGTCCTCTGCTAAAGATTGATAGGTAGAGAAATAAATTTCTCTACTACTAGGTAAACCTTCTTCTGGCACGAGACATCTTGCATCACCAAATACGGCAAAGTCTTTTGCGTGTGGGTCAGATACCAAAATACTTCTATCGGCGAGGAATAAGACCTTAGGTCTGCGGTGTTCTCCTTTGGTATTCCACCGATTATTCCAGAGTTTATAAATAACCTGAAACGCAACTGTAGTTTTACCTGTTCCGGTAGCCAATGTCAATAACGCCCGTTTCTTACCTTCTAAAATTGTTTTTACAGCTCGATTGATAGCAATTCTTTGATAATATCTAACCTCTTTATTCGGAGTAGCAAAAAATGGTTTTAAGAAGGTTTCCCGTATCTCAGGTTTGATTGGTTCTGTTGCATTTTGTCTATCCCATAATTCCTGCGGGGATGGGTAGCCACTTATTTTCTTTTCAAGTCCGGTAATAAAGTCAAATTCGAGAATGTCGGCACCATTGGTGGAATAAGCGAATTTCAAGCCCAGAATTTGAGCATAGTCCTTTGCTTGCTGCATTCCATCTCCCGCTGCTTTATATTTCTTTTTTGCTTCAACAATCGCAATCGGGAAATTTTGTGAATAGCGAAGTAAGTAATCAAAGCGTTTCGCCTTCTTTCTTTTTGCTTTTCTTCCGATTACAATAATCTTCCCATCCGTAAAAGTTCGTTGTTCGAGTATTAAATCATCCGTCCATTGGCTTTCGAAAAGTTTTGGTAATACTTCCTTTCTGCAAGTATCTGCCTCACTATCTTCATCATGAATATGTATTATTTTGTCGCTCATAATTCTAAATTCTTTAAGTGACGCATTACCTCTCTGACTACTTGGTCGAAGTCCGGCAAATCTTGTATTTGGTCTGCCATGGACGCTTGCCAGCGACCTTTATATTGTGGCAATCGCTGTGCAAGTTTGTTATGAAAATCTGTCGGGTCAATTTCTTTACTTTCACATTTTGCTCTGAATTCAACTGAGTAAAAAGAGAAATCCATTTCATGGATTTCTAATAAATACCAGATGTCATAGAAATCTCTTGCTTGCATACGCTGCATTACTGAACGCAATTTTTCGACTAATACTTCTTCAAGTGGGTAACATAGTAATTGGTGATCTTCTTGATCTGAGTAACTCAAGAAAGTACCTTGCATGACGGGTTCAAACTGTAATTGCTCACTTCTGGAAATATCAACTTTAACCCGTTTGTTAGCACCTATTCCTCCAAGCGGGCCTATATAGCTAATGTAAAAGTTGATTCCTCCAGCTTCATGTTCGTTATTGTCAATGATCTCAAGAGGGATATTGACTTCTTCTTGAATGTATTCAAATACTTCAGAGAACCATTCAAAGATTTGTTCATTCGAAATATCATTATCGAGTAAAGTAAAATCAAGATCTTCCGAAAAACGATAATCCTCAAAGTAGACTTTCTTCAATACCGTTCCACCCTTAAAAACTATAGTTGTTGAAAGCTGTTCATGTTGAGCAATGCCTTGCAGCAACCAAGAAAGGATATAGTCTTTCTCAATCTGTTGATCTCGCACACCAACTTCTCGTGCTTTGTTTTGTATTTCTCCCGGCTTGATCATGTGTAGATGGCAGATTTAATGGTTTCTGTTTCTAAATTCTGTTGAATGCTCCATCGGCTTATCATCTTCCCCGATTTCGGTAGTTCAGTATCTAACAGAACATAAGAAGCTGTTTTCGCTTTCTGTAACTTCTTGGTGATGCCCGATTCTATTTCGAGTGTTTCAAGAAGGAATCCCAATCGCTTGATCACTGCTTGTGATTTAAAACGCTCGGTATATTCAAGGAGCTTGTCGAATTTTATTTTGTCCTTTGACGCGTATATTGCTCTTGCAACTTCAACAATACCTCCTGCATAATCAGGTTTGAATAGACAATCGACAAATGTCTTTTCAAGATCGGAGCACTCCACTTTATTGAAACTATCAATCCATATTTTCTTAGAACCAAAAAAGTGTTTCTCGTTGTGGTAAATGAATTGAAAAGATGTGTTTTTAATCTTTAGTATTGATGGTCGCATCTGCTTTGCAACTACAATTTGTTCCTTTAGTGATGGTTGAGTTATCAGATTATGAATTTGTAAAGCAGAGTAGTAGCCGATGTAATGCTTAGTTCCTTTTGTTAAATGCTCTGCGATTAAATGCCAGTCAGGCATAAAAGCTTCTGACTCTTGCTCATAAGGAATGATGTAGTACAATCCTTTTTTTAAGCGCATCAAAAGCCCTCTTTTAACCATGTCGCTAAGAAGTTCTTTTAAAGCACTCTCATTAGAATTAGGCAAAGCTGTTATAGCCTCAGAATAATCAAAACAATCCTTATTCATCTGATTGAAGAAAGTCAGAATCTCGTTTGATTGTGTAGATATGAACTTATGTTTCATAGTTTATAAGTCAGCTTTAACCTGACTACAATGATACGAAAAACAATTTTCATGTTTATCATTTGTAGCAATAAGGTCAGCTTTAACCTGACTATTGTGATATAAAATATAATTCTTGCAGAGCGAAGGAAATTTGGCTCTTTTGCAAAGCTTTGGTCTTGGGTTGGCTTGTGTGGCCTTGCAAATGTGCCAAATGAGGGTTGGTAGAGAAATTTTAAAAAATGAGAAGCGGTGGCTTTCAGATTATTTAGTCTGTCAGTTTGATTTTGTCCTATTTCAATTCCGTTAACATTCAAAGTTCAGGTTTCTCTTTTTTGCATGAAGCACAACGTTTGGTATAAGAATATGTAGCCGATTGCGTGGCACTTTTCTGTCGAGTTACAAGAATGTTGAAGCGGGCTACACCCCTTGAATTTACTACTGTTTCGCCTATTTTTTATATACATTGTGTGTGCCCAGTATGGGCATCTTTACCTTATAGCAATATAGGGATTATTTAGAGGGTGCAAGTCCCTTATGCGCTGGAGTAACGTCTGGAAGCATTAGTAAGT
>JBDNFI010000085.1:0-49227 GCA_041689935.1 Cyclobacteriaceae bacterium | reverse complement strand
TGATTTTGGAATTTGAAGGAACTCAAAAAAAACTGACTTATAAAGAAGTCTCAATACTAGCTCTTTTAATTGAAAATAGGAATAAGGTACTCAGTAAGCGAAGTATTCTTTTTAAAGTTTGGTTAGATGATAGTTACTTTCATTCAAGAACGTTAGATGTATTTATATCTCGTTTGCGAAAGTACCTGAGTGCAGATAAATCAATTGAAATAAGCAATATCCGAGGTGTTGGGTATATTTTGAAATGTTAAAGGATTGTCTTTAAACTAGTATCACAAAAAAAGGCCAAAAGGAGTAATCTCTCTTGACCTTCATTTTATGAATGGATGTTTTTTATAATGCCTTATTATCGAGTACCCTCAATTAGCAATACTCCTCAAAAACCTCTTCAAGGTGGTTTGCGATCATTTCAGCATTTCTGCCTTCGATGTGGTGTCTTTCTACAAAGTGTACCAATTCACCGTCCTTGAACAATGCGATACATGGAGATGATGGAGGGTTTGGCATGCTAAGTTCACGAAATTTTGCCACCGCCTCTTGATCTACACCAGCAAACACCGTTGCGATTGTATTTGGCTTTTTGGAGGCTTGTGCAAGACCCATCTTCACTCCTGGCCTTGCTGCACCTGCTGCGCAACCACATACAGAATTCACCACAATAAGGGTGGTTCCTTTATGGTCTGTTAGGTGGTTCTGTACATCATCTGCAGTTTTAAATTCCTTAAAACCAGCTATGGTTAAATCTGCTCTCATTGGAGCAACTAAATATTCTGGATACATTTTGTTAGCTATTTATGGTTTATAAAAATCCTAGTTCTAGTTTGGCAGCTTCCGACATCATATCCTGAGAATAGGGTGGGTCAAAGGTTACTTCTACCTCCACATTATTCACTCCAGGGATAATGCTGATTGCTGTTTTGATTTCATCAGGTATTGCTTCTGCAGATGGGCAACTTGGCGATGTAAGCGTCATCAACACAAATACATTACTTACAGGATAAATGCTTATTTCGTAAATAAGGCCTAGTTCGTATACGTCTACAGGGATTTCAGGGTCATACACGCTTTTGATCGCATCTAAAACCTTTTCTCTCAATTCCTTTTGTTCTATCACTTGATCACTCATAGTTCCTTTCTTAAGTGCGTACTTGATTTTGGGTCTCTAGCGCCAATGCAAACATTTTCATTTGTCTTATCATAGAGGATAGACCATTCGAACGCTGGGAACCAATCACTTGATCCATCCCAATTTTGCTCAAAAAAGCCAAATCCGCATTGATGATTTCTTTGCGTGGCTGACCGCTTAATACTCTAATCAGCAGACTAATAAGCCCTTTGGTGATATCAGTATTGCTGTCGGCCAAAAAATTCACCTTCCCGTTTTCATCTTTCGCAGTAAGCCAAACCTTCGATTGACAACCTTTTATTAAGTTATCATCCGTTTTGAATTCCACAGGAAGCACTGGAAGCTTATCGCCTAATTCCATTATATAGAAAATAGTACTTTCTCTATCATCTCCCAAAATTTCAAATTCACTGATAATTTCTTCTTCTAGGTTCTTTATCGATGGCATGCTTATTTTCTTTTTCTTGCAGCCAATCTCTCAACCGCCTTTACTAATTTATCTACTTCTTCAATTGTGTTGTAAACCGCAAATGAGGCTCTAACAGTTCCTTCAATTCCAAAACTATTCATAAGTGGCTGAGCACAGTGGTGACCCGTTCGAACGGCTATCCCTGTTGCATCCAGCAGCATCCCAACATCAAAAGGATGGTAGCCATCCAGTAAAAATGATACTACTCCGATTTTCTGTTTTGAGGTGCCAATTATCCTTAATCCTTCAATTTTGCTTAATCCTTCCGTCGCTCTCTCAAGCAATATGTTTTCATGAGCGGCAATGTTTTCTCTGCCAATTTCGGTGATATAGTCTGCCGCAACTTTAAGTGCGATGATGTCGGCAATATTGGGCGTACCGGCTTCAAATTTGAATGGAATCTCATTATAAGTAGTTTTCTCAAAACTCACCTCTTTGATCATCTCGCCACCTCCTTGGTATGGATCCATGGCCTCTAACATTGCCCGCTTTCCGTACAATATTCCGCAGCCGGTCGGGCCGAACATTTTATGGCCGGAGAAAACGAAAAAGTCACAATCCATTGCCTGAACATCAATATTGAAATGGGCAGCGGATTGTGCTCCATCTATCAAAATCTTTGCTCCAACCTCCCGCGCTTTTTTGATAAATAGTTCAATAGGATTTACAGTTCCTAATGCATTACTTACGTGATTTACTGCCAGTATTTTGGTGTTTTCATTCAGAAGGTTTATCCCAGCTTGTACATCCCAAGTGCCATTTTCAAGGACAGGAATCACTTTTAATTTAGCTCCTGTTATTTCAGCTGCCATTTGCCACGGCACAATATTAGAATGATGTTCAAGGCCAGAAATTAAAATTTCATCTCCAGCCTTTAAAAACTTTCTGCCATACCCTTGTGCAACGATGTTAATACCATCAGTCGTACCTTTAGTGAAAATAACCTCCTCTATTTCAGCAGTATTGATGAATTTAGCGATTGTTTTCCTCGTATCTTCATAAGCCAAGGTGGCCTTATTGGCAAGGTAATGTGCTCCTCTGTGAATATTGGAATTATACCCTGAATAGTAATTTTCTAAAGCATCAATTACTGCTTTAGGTTTTTGTGTAGTAGCGGCATTATCGAGATAGACCAATGGAAACCCATTAACTTCTTGATGAAGAATTGGAAAATCTTTGCGTATTTTCTCAATATCCAATGTCATTTCTGCTACGCTATTTTGCATGTTATTTTTCGAGTCGCTTAGTAAGTGTTACCTCCAACCAATCTCTAAGGTCGGGAAGGTTAATATTTTTGAATATCTCGGAAGCAAATGCGAATAGGAGTAGAGCAGTTGCTTCTTTGGTAGATAAGCCACGAGAACGAAGATAGAATAGTGCATCCTCGTCCAATTGACCAATGGTACACCCGTGCGAGCATTTTACGTCATCAGCCCAAATTTCAAGCTGAGGTTTTGTATGCACACTCGCATCATCCGACAGCAAAATATTGCCATTGGATTGGTAAGCATTTGTTTTTTGAGCGTTGGGTCTCACAAAGATTTTTCCATTAAAAACGCCATTGCTTTTATCAGCCACAATGCCTTTATATAGCTCGTTACTCAGGCCATTAGCTTTTCGATGATCTACACTGGTGTGGTTGTCTACGAGCGTTTTGCCTTCCAACAAGTACAATCCGAACATATTTCCTTCTGCATGTTCGGTATCAAGCACCAAATTGAGATTGTTACGAATAATTCCGCCACTCAAAGAAATATTAGTATGCTTGTAAACTCCCTTAGCAGCTTGGTACACCTGTGTGTGAATTACACTATTTAGGTTTTCGTTTCCAAGATCTAATTTACTCCAGCTGATATTGGCATTCTGCTCCAAATGTATTTCTGATACTTGATTACAAAATGCTTGATGATTTCCAGAAGATAGATGAACCTCAACAAATTGAGCCTCAGTATTTTCTTCGGCAACGGTAAGGAAACGCGGAAAAGAGATACTTGCTGATTCTCCTGAAATACTATAATTGATAAGGTATATAGGTGTTCTCACCGCCTTATTTCGCGGGAGGTGAAAAACCAAGCCATCGTTAAACAAAGCTGTATTCAAAGCAGCAAACCCATCGCTATTGTTGGGGGTGTTCTTGTTGAAATAGCTACTGATCCAATCGCTCTTTTCCTCAAACGCTTTATTAATGGAGGAATATAATATTCCTGTCGCACTAAACGCTTCCATATCGGATTGAGACGTTTGCAATTCGCCATTTATAAAGAGCAATTTGATGCCTTCAAATTGCTGAATGTAATCGGGTATTGCTGTTTTAAAGGTAGTATTCCCTAAATCATAGGTCTCTTTGGTAAGAGGCTTATGCAAATTCGTGAATTTATATTCCTCGTTTCTTTGAGTGGGTATTCCAAGTTTTTCAAAATTGGCCCATGCAGCTTTTCGCATGGCTACCAATGCTTGGTTGCCACTAGAAACCCTAGATTCAAATAAAGAAGGAAATAAAGTTGGAATGGTAATTTGTGTTGTTTTGCTCATTGAAACTTGTTTTATGCTGTAGCGCTAGCCACTTCATCTTTTATCCAATCGTATCCTTTTTCTTCTAGCTCTAGTGCCAATTCTTTGGTGCCAGATTTCACAATTCTTCCTTCGTGCAATACGTGAACAAAATCTGGAACGATGTAATCCAATAATCTTTGATAATGCGTTACAATAATAAATGCGTTATCCTTATTTTTCAGCTTATTAACTCCATTGGCTACTATTCGCAAGGCATCAATATCCAGTCCTGAATCTGTTTCGTCGAGAACGGCAAGTTTGGGTTCAAGCATGGCCATTTGAAAAATCTCATTTCTCTTTTTCTCACCGCCAGAAAATCCTTCATTAAGCGAACGGCTAAGTAAGGATTGGCTAATTTCTACCAATGCCATTTTCTCTTTCATTAGTTTTAGAAAAGAAACAGCATCTAAATGCTCTAACCCTCTGTGCGCTCTTACTTTATTGATGGCAGTACGCATGAAATTGGTTGTACTTACACCTGGGATTTCAATAGGGTATTGAAACGCTAAAAACACACCCTCCCGCGCTCTTTCTTCCGCAGCAAGTTCTAGTAAATCCTCACCTTTATAAGTGATAGACCCTTCTGTCACTTCAAAATCTTCTCTTCCAGCTAATACAGAAGCCAAAGTACTTTTACCACTACCATTTGGCCCCATTATCGCATGGATTTCACCAGCTTTTACTTCTAGGTTTATTCCTTTTAAGATTTCTTTTTCGCCAATAGAAGCGTGTAGATTTTTTATGCTTAACATATTTTTGGTTTTCTTGGTATTTAACAATTATCCGACGCTTCCTTCTAGGGTAAGCGCGAGCAGTTTTTGAGCTTCAACGGCAAATTCCATTGGCAGTTGATTTAATACTTCTTTGCAATAGCCGTTCACAATTAAGGCCACCGCATCTTCAGTAGAAATACCTCTTTGGTTGCAATAGAATATTTGATCTTCGCCTATTTTTGAAGTAGTAGCTTCATGCTCAATTTTGGCTGATGTGTTTTCTACATCTATATATGGGAATGTATGTGCGCCACATTTGTCACCCATTAGCAAAGAATCGCATTGGCTGAAATTACGCGCATTGTCAGCACGCTTCATTACTTTCACCTGACCTCTATAGCTGTTTTGACTACGTCCGCCAGATACCCCTTTGGATACGATACGGCTTTTGGTGTTTTTGCCGATATGAATCATTTTGGTGCCAGTATCTGCTTGTTGGTAACGATTAGTTACAGCAACAGAATAGAATTCACCAATAGAATAATCACCTTTTAATATACAGCTAGGGTACTTCCAAGTTATGGCCGAACCTGTTTCAACTTGTGTCCATGAAATTTTAGAATAATCTCCAGCGCAGATACCTCTTTTGGTGACAAAATTGTAAATGCCTCCTCTGCCTTCTTTATCTCCAGGATACCAGTTTTGTACTGTAGAGTATTTTACCTCGGCATGCTTGCCAGCATAAATTTCCACTACTGCCGCATGAAGTTGATTTTCATCACGCATAGGTGCCGTACATCCTTCTAAGTAGCTCACATAAGAGCTTTCATCGGCTACAATTAGCGTACGTTCGAATTGACCAGTATTTGCGGCACTTATACGGAAATAGGTCGATAATTCCATTGGGCAACGAACGCCCTTTGGGATGTAGCAGAACGAGCCATCAGAAAATACAGCTGAGTTTAATGCAGCGTAGTAATTATCGTTTGCAGGCACTACTGATCCTAAGTATTTTTTAACTAGCTCGGGATGTTCCTTCACAGCTTCGCTGAAGGAGGAGAAAATAATCCCTAAATCACCTAGTTTATCTTTGAAGGTGGTAGCCACAGAAACGGAGTCCAAAACTGCATCTACAGCTACACCAGTAAGCCTCTTCTGCTCGTCTAATGAAATGCCTAATCTTTTGAAAGTATCCAAAAGCTCTGGATCAATTTCATCCAAACTTCCAACCTTTTTCTTGGGCTTTGGAGCAGAATAGTAAATGATGTTTTGAAAATCAATTTTAGGATAATGTACATTGGGCCATTTTGGCTCTGCCATTTCCTGCCATATCTTAAAGGCTTTCAATCGCCATTCTGTAAGCCATTCAGGCTCATTTTTTTTGGCAGAAATAAATCTGACTGTGTCTTCATTTAGGCCAATCGGCGCCTGATCTGCCTCTATATCTATGTTCCAACCGTGCTCATATTCCTTCGAAGCGAAGTCTTCTAGGATTTGGTTATCTTTACTCATATCTTATTTGGACTAATTAACAATTACAAATATAACATACCTTCTCGAATTCTGTTCAGCAAAAGGATGAGTTGTTTCAAAATGACCTTTCATGTAATTCTACGCCTTATTTGACAATCGAACACTTGTAATAGTTCCTTTTTGTTTAATTAAATTACCCTAATAGTTGAACTGGCCTATTGAGGCTTTCATCAAGTGAAATGAAGGTCTCCGTGCGCTCTATGCCATCAATTTTCTGAATCTTATCATGTAGCACTGTGCGGAGATGTTGAGTATCCTTGCAGATCACTTTCACAAATATGCTGTAAGCTCCTGTTGTATAATTAATACTTACAATTTCGGGAATCGCTGCTAGCTGTGAACATACTTCTTCATAAAGCGAGCTTCGTTGCAAATAGATTCCCAAAAAAGCTTGTACGTCATAGCCCAGTTTAGCGTAATTGATGTCTAGTGTGGCTCCTTTTACTATTCCCAATTCCTCTAATTTTTTCATCCTCACGTGAACCGTCCCACCGGAAACAAAGACTTTTTTTGCCACTTCGGTGTATGGACTCTTTGCGTCTTTCAACAGGAGGCTAAGGATCTTCAAATCTACATTATCAATTTCGTAATTTTTATCTTCTTTCATGCGTTCTATTTTTTAAAATGGTAATGAAATAAGGTCAAAAATAAAAAGTATCTAAATATTAAGCTAATTAATTGCAAAAATTTTAAAATATAGATCAGTCTATTACATTTGTGATGTCAGACGGACAAAATAACAACAACACAAATAATACTGTAGGGTGATGAAACAGGCAGACATGCCCTCCTGTCTCGGGGGTGGAGGCTTGGAATAAATCACGCACAACTCGTGTGTGACTAACCACTCTGTGGAGGTTCGAATCCTTCTCCTACAGCAATAAAGTTAAATCTTTATCATGTTGGGCTATTTTGAAACTGTAGGAAATTAAAATGAGGTACGGCGCGAAAGGTACCGCGAAGGTTCGAATCCTTCTCCTGCAGCTAACGTCTTGTTAATTTTGGGTTTATATGTTTGTCACACAAAGGCTGCCGAAAGGTGGCTTTTGTTATTTTCGCCCTAGCCTGTTTCTGGCCGCAGGCTAAGCGTTTCTTAATTATTCAACTATTTATATTTTCCTCCCACTTATTTTCCTCTGACTTCCTTATTTAATTAGTTTTGCTGATGATATTTGGCTTTGAAAAATTTATGTGGTTTCTTTCAAACTTTATTCAACCCATAGCCATCATCATAAGGTAAAACTAAACCCAATTGCAATGAAAAATATTTTTCTTAGTCTATTTGCAGCCATGCTATTATTTTCTTGTGGCTCCAATGAGGAGATTGCGGATACATTCAGTGCTGATTCTGATCTTACCTTTGAAATAGTCGATAGCGTGGCTGTGGATTACCTAGGTAGATTAAACCTTGCTGATATTTCCGCTGATAAAAATCACATGCTTTTTTATGATGGGCAGCGCAACAATTTTGTGGTGACCAACCCAACTGGTGAGATTGTCAATGAATTTTCAAAATCGACTGATACACCTGATGCACATGGACAAATTTCGTTTGATCCTGCCTTCTTTGGGAATGACAAAATCGTCGCTGTTGGTCGAAACGGTTATTTCATTTACAATTTTGATGGGAGTATTTGGAAGAATTTTAAAGAAACCAATCTGAACTCCAATTTCTTTATGTCGATGATTGGATCAAAAAGTTTGCATTTTACCGAATTTGGTGGCGAGCAAGTGTTGCTGACCAAAGGGCCTGCAAGTTTTGATCGGGAGGTAGCTGTCGAAAAATCGTTGGTAGATTATAGAAGTATCACATTGGTAAAGCCAAATGACATTCAAAGTTTGGGTGGAAATACGACCAGCTTGGAAGATGAATCACTGGAAGGGACCGAAGCTAACCTTGAAGTAACCAAAGGTTTTACTTACCATCTTGAGTTGCCTCAAGAAAGTCCTTACAGACTTATGCCTGATTTCAGTCCTATGTCAGCTGGTTCTTTTATTTCTACCGATAAGAATAGGATTTTAGTCGGCTATGGTAAGGACATGGCTGTGTACACCTACGAGCATATTAATGGAACATTCAAATTGATCAATACCTTGAATTTGAATCCGGATTTGATTTATATTGATAAGCCCGATGCGGAAAAAAACGAAGAAGAGATTTCGATGCCAGGGATGGGCTCTGTAAGAATGGTGGGAGGTTCTTTTGGGCAAGGAAGCATTAGGAGTATATTCTTGCACGACAATCAAATTATAAGCTCATACTATCCTGGATTGAAGCCCGAAGATCGTGTAGCGCCTGAAATTAAACGTTCGGAGAGTGGGTCTATAAGTGTGAGTACAGGAAATTCGCCAAAAGTTAAAAATCGTTTTCAATTATTTATAGATGGAGTGAAAATGGGTAGTGATTTTGAAGCTCCAGAAAACCTAAGCGGATCTGGTTTGCAAGATGAAGAGTACTTGTGGTTTGCGCGAAACACTACGGACGACGAGGAGGAATCAGATTTCATCACCTACTATAAGGTAAAGGTAGCTAGCAAATAACATTTTATGAAATTACTATCAATTGCATTACTTAGTTTAGCAATGCTTAGCGCTTGCAACGATGATTCAGAATCTGCCGCAGAAGATGCCACAGGCTCGGGAAATTTTTCTTTCCAAATAGTAGATTCCTTGGTGGTCGATTATTTGGGTACCGGGGTGCTCGCTGATATTTCAAAGGATGGAAGTCGCTTCCTTATATATGATGGTCAGCGTACTGCCTTTTTGATTACAGATAAGGAGGGAACCATTCTCCATCAATTCGAAAAGTCTGGTGATACCCCTGATAATCCTGGAAGTCTCTTTAACCCTCCCGCATTTTACAACGAGGAGCAGATTGTGCTCAATGCTAGCAAAGGCTATTTCTTTTTTGATTTTGAAGGCAATTTGGAAAAGAAAATAGAGGACGCAACTTCTCGAAGTCTGGTGATTAGTAGAAACTACCCAAAGGCATTGTATTCAATCAATTTCCAAAATCAACCTGTATTACTAAGCTCAAATATGGATGCGCTTATTGGAAATCCAGCGAAAGATGAGTTTTATGCTAATAATAGAGCGGTACAAATGGTTTTTACCCAAACAGATAGTATCTCTCCTCAGATTCCATTTGAGGAAAATAGCCGCTATTTGGACGGGACTGGGTATAGTCCGATGAAAATTCTTTCCAAATTTAGCTTCAATGAAAATAAGCTTTCTGTCACGTATCCAAAAGAAGATCGTGTCTATATGTACAATTTGACAGCGGATGGTTTTGTGCTCGATCAGATATTGGAAATGGCTCCTGAGGTTTTTTATGTTGATAAAGGAAAGGATAGAACTTCGCTCGATAATAGTGAGGGCAATTCAGGATTTTCGTTTGGAGGTAAAATGGGAGAAGCAAGTGTCAATGGTTCATACCATTATGGCAATACAGTAATTGTAGAATATAACCCTGGTCTTCCAGAAGATATACGAGAAGAGCCAGAGCTAGTTACCACTTCTGAAGGGAGCATGACGCTCGTCAATCCAGATAATATTCCTAGCAATCTATTTCTAGTTTTTGAGAATGGCGCAAAGAGGACTAATGGCTTTTTAGCTCCTGATGTTTTAGGAGCTTTCGCTTTGGGGCAGGGTAATTTTATGTGGTTCTCTCGTGGGCCTAGTGAGGAGGAGGAATTAGATTATCTTATATTTTATAAAGTAGAATTGAAGGAAGAGTAATCAAATCGATTTATTCAAGGTATTTATCCTACGTTACACGCATTTTGCGTCGTTTCGTAGGATTCCTTTTTTGTGGAGTATTTCCCTATCGCAATTTTTCAAACTTATCTACCATCAATTTTTCTATTCATTATTTTAATTGCGTAATTTCATCCGCTAATTAATCAAACTGAAATTTTAATCTCTACAATCATGATCAAGAAGTTATTTATAATTTCATTATGCATTTGCAGCAGCTTAGCTTTTGCACAAGTAAGTCCACAATGGGCTCGCTATTCGGCTATTTCTCCAGACGGCCTGCAGGTAGCTTTCACGTATAAAGGCGACTTGTATAAGGTGTCCTCTAGCGGTGGTGCAGCGGTACAACTCACCTTTCACGAGGCGCATGACTATATGCCAGTCTGGAGCAAGGGTAGTAAGCATATTGCCTTTGCATCAGATCGTTATGGAAATTTTGATGTTTTCCTTATGCCAGCTGAAGGCGGTGCTGCTGAGCGACTTACTTTTCATTCGAACGATGAAATGCCATATTCTTTTAGTCATGATGATGCCAACGTAATATTTGGTGGAGTTCGGTTAGATTTGGCCGAGCATAGACAATATCCTACGGGCTCGCAGCCAGAGCTATATACAGTTCCGGCAATAGGCGGGAGGATAGATCAGCTATTTACTGTTCCAGCAGAGTATATTTCAATAAGCAAGGATGGTAGCAAAATGCTGTATCATGATAAAAAGGGTGGCGAAAATGAATTTCGTAAGCATCAACAATCTGCAATAGCAAGAGATATTTGGATGTATGATGTAGCGACTAATGAGCATAAAATGCTTTCGACTTTTTACGGGGAAGATCGCAATCCAGTATTTGCCGATAATGACCAAAGCTTTTTTTATATAAGTGAGCAAAGTGGCAATTTCAATATCTATAAGTCTTCGCTTGCCAATCCTTCTCAAAATCAACAAATCACAAATTTAGCTACACATCCAGTTCGTTTTTTGAGTATAGCAGAGAATGGTTTGATGGCCTTTAGTTACGATGGTGAGCTGTATACTATTCGTGAAGGGGCAGAGCCTAGTAAACTTAATATTATCATTCGTACCCAAGCGAAAAGCAATAATGATAGCTATGTGCCAATAAATGGGGGTGTACGCCAAATGGCTATTGCTCCCAATGGCAAAGAAATCGCATTTATATCAAGAGGCGAGGTGTTTGTAACCTCCGTAGATGGATCAATGACCAAGCGGATTACAAATACGCCTGAGCAAGAAAGCTTTTTGAAATTTATGCCTGATGGCAAATCTTTGGTATATTCTAGTGAGCGTGATGGCAGATGGCAAATTTTTCAAGCCAAAAAAATGCGGGAGGAAGAACCTTATTTTTATGCATCGACACTGATAGAAGAAACGCCACTTCTTAGCAATGAGAATGAAAATTATCTACCAGAAATCTCACCTGACGGCAAGAAAATGGCCTTTGTCGAAAATCGCCGAACGTTGAAAGTAATGGATTTGGCAAGTAAAGAAATGGTGACTTTACTTACACCTGATGAACTGTTTCACATGCGCGACGGCGACCAATACTATACTTGGAGCCCCGACAGCAAATGGCTACTTGCTAGCTACAATCCTACCATGGCCAATGGCGAAGTAGTACTCCTTGATGCTACTGGCAAAAAGGAAATGATAAACCTAACCAAAAGTGGATACGGCGATAATAGCCCAAAATGGGTGAATAATGGGAAGCAAATGCTTTGGTTTAGCAATCGGGACGGTCTCAAGAGTTATGCGACAAGTGGCTCTTCTCAAGATGATGTATATTCCATGTTCTTCACCAAGGAGGCTTGGGATCGTTTTAATTTGAGCAAGGATGATTTTGCCTTGATTCAGGAAATCGAAAAGACCAAAAAAGAGGAAACCAAGGATGATAAAAAAGAAGAAAGCAAGGTTGTAGAAGATTTGACTTTTGATTGGGATGGTATAGAAGATAGGAAGGCTAGACTCACCATTCACTCTTCTTCATTAAGCGATGCAGTACTTTCCAAAGATGGCGAAAAGCTTTATTACTTGGCCAGATTTGAAGGTGGAAGTAATCTTTGGAGCACAAATTTACGCACCAGAGATACCAAAATGGAGATTGCATTAGAGGCAAGTGGCGGTAGCTTAGAATGGGATAAGGAAATGAAAAACCTATACCTGTTGTCTGGCGGGCGCATATCAAAAATAAATGTTGAGTCCTCTAAAAGAGAGAATATCAGCATAAGTGGCGAAATGACTTTAGATGTAGCCGCAGAGAGAAAGTACATGTTTGAGCATGTGTGGCTTCGTACAAAAGGCATGTTCTACACTCCAGATATGCACGGAGTAGATTGGGATCTGATGAAAGTTGAATATGAAAAATACCTCCCGCATATTGGCAATAGTTATGAGTTTTCAGAATTGCTAAGCGAAATGTTGGGTGAATTAAATGTATCTCATGCAGGAGCTCGTTATAGTAATAGCATTCCTCAAGCTGACGCAACAGCCAGTTTGGGCATTTTCATCGATTATAATCACAAATCTGATGGCATATTGATTAGCGAAATTATCAAAGGCGGACCTTTAGATAAAGCGGATATAAGTGTGAAAGCGGGAATGATTATCGAAAAAATTGACGGGGAAGTAATTTCAGCAAATAGAGATATTGCTCAATACTTAAATAGAAAATCAGGTAATTTCACCTTGTTAGAGATCCTTGATCCTGCAAATAATACTCGTTCTCAAATTACCATTAAGCCAATTTCATTAGGGGTAGAAAATCAATTGCTCTACAAGCGTTGGGTGAAGAAAAACCAAGAAGAAGTAGAAAAAGCAAGTGGCGGGAAGTTAGGCTACGTGCATGTTCCCGGTATGAGCGATGGCCCTTACCGGAATGTATATGAGGAAATGATGGGCAAGTTCTATGATAAAGAAGGTGTTGTAGTAGATACAAGATTCAATGGTGGAGGCGACCTAGTTGCAGATTTGGCTATGTTTTTCACAGGAGAGAAGTTTTTGACCTACGCTACCGAGGCGAGAGATGTTGGGGTGGAGCCTACTTTCCGTTGGACTAAACCTACCTTAGCGATGTTCAATGAAGGGAATTACAGCGATGGACATTGCTTTGCATGTGGATACACCGATCTGAAAATTGGTAAGACCGTGGGAATGCCGGTGCCAGGGACGTGTAGTTTTGCTGGCTGGGAGGCGTTGCCTGATGGCACTCGCTGGGGAGCGGTACCGATAAGTGCTAAAAATATGGCGGGCGAATGGTTAGAAAACAATGAGACAAAACCTCAATTCCAAGTAAAGAATATGCCAGGAGTTGTGGATAAAGGAAGAGATCAACAATTGGAAAAAGCTGTGGAGGAATTGCTGAAAGACGTTAATTAATATACTACTTAAAAATCACTTTAAAGGCCTTTAAATTCTGTTTGAAGGCCTTTTTGTTCCTAACTGCTTAAATAACTGGACTGGTTTTGTCGCTTAAACTAGGAACAAAATGATCGAAGAATTAATTAAAAATGCACCGCTCTTATCAATTGGTCGTAGGTTACTTACCTCACAGCAAAAGGCCTATATTGTTGAAGATTGGGAGTCATCTGGTTTATCTTGCCCCTGAATATTGTCGCCGACATGGGCTGATCACCAGCTAAGTGTATAATTGGCGATCAGACGCAAAATACGCACGCCAGTATTACTTTACTTTTAAAATTTATTTTCCCGCTAGATTTTATCCACCAATACTTTATAAGAAGGATCTTCCAAAATATTTACTTCAATTACGCTATTGGCATTTTTAAGAAGTTTTCGGCAATCTGTGCTCAAATGCTTCAAATTTAGTTTTTTGCCTTGCTTTTGATAGCGTTCTGTAATTTTATTCAAGGCTTCTATGCCCGACATATCCACTACACGGCTTTCCGTAAAGTCAATCACCACTTCTTCCGGATCGCTTAGAATATCGAACTTCTCGTTAAATGCGGTAACAGATCCAAAAAATAATGGGCCATAAATCTGGTAATGCTTTACTCCATTTTCATCTACAAATTTACGTGCTCTAATTCGCTTTGCATTTTCCCATGCGAAGACCAATGCCGAAATGATTACTCCAATCAGCACCGCCAAAGCCAAATTATGTAGTAGTACAGTCACCAATGCAACCAATACCATCACCAACACATCAGTTTTCGGCATAGTCGTAAATGTCTTCAGACTTGCCCATTCAAAAGTGCCAATTGCCACCATGATCATAAGGCCAGTCAAAGCCACCATAGGAACCTGCTCAATGATGCTAGAGCCAAACATGATAAACATCAACAAACTAACTGCTGCCACTATCCCCGACAATCTGGCTCTTGCGCCAGCTGAGACGTTGATCAAACTTTGACCAATCATGGCGCAGCCGCCCATACCAGAAAAGAAGCCAGTGGTAAAATTAGCAAGACCTTGAGCAACAGCTTCTTTATTGCCCCATCCACGAGTTTCTGTAATTTCATCAATGAGATTGAGCGTCAATAAGCTCTCAATCAAGCCTACTCCAGCTACGATTGCTGCATAAGGAAAAATGATATACAGTGTTTCTATAGTAAAAGGGACTTGAGGAATATGAAAAGTAGGAAATCCACCTTGGATTGAGGCAATATCGCCTACAGATTTGGTATCTAAATTGAAACCAATAGCAATGGCGGATATGGTAAGAATCGCAGCTAGCGACGAAGGTATTGCTTTTGTGATTTTAGGTAAGCCCCAAATGATCAGCATTGTCAAAAGCACTAATCCAAGCGTAAAAAGTAAATTACTTCCCTGCATCCATTGTTTGTCACCATTTTCGCCAGTAACCTTAAATTGATCTAGCTGGGAAATAAATATCACGATTGCTAAGCCATTCACAAATCCAAACATCACAGGATGCGGTACCAACCTGATAAATTTTCCTAAGCGAAGAAAACCAGCAGCCATTTGGATAAGGCCAGCCAATACCACAGTGGCGAAGATATATTCTACACCATGGCTTTGCGCCAAGGCAATGATAACTACTGCTACAGCTCCAGTAGCTCCTGAAATCATACCTGGTCTGCCGCCAAAGATGGAGGTGATTAGACCCATCGTAAATGCTGCATACAGTCCCGTAAGAGGAGATAAGCCAGCAATTAAGGCAAAAGCAATTGCTTCCGGTACCAAGGCTAAAGCTACAGTGAGCCCAGATAATACCTCTGTTTTATAATCGACCCTTTGCGTAAGATCGAAAAGATTAAAGTACTTCTTCATTCGAACTGGAGGAAATAGATATTGAAAATTAGGAACAAAAGAAATATATTATTCTGAAAGGAAGAGATATTCTTAATACTTAAGAAATTTTCTTTTGTGTCACACGCTTTCTGTGAATTGGGATGCAAAGGTAAAAATATTAATTGATTTGGCCCTTTATGGCTAGATGTATTATATAGATTTTAAGGATTAGGTTCAAAACCTTGTGAATTCATGGATTTATGTTTTACATTTAATAATCAAACCTTAACATATTTACCTCTTAGTAGTTATAAATTTGTGTGATTAGGCATACGGAAATAAAATGGGAAAAAGAATAATTTTTGGTTTCGTATTACTTTTGATGTCATTCACAATGACAGCCCAAGAAGTTCAATGGGCTTCCAAAATAATGGAGTATTCGAGCCAATCTATAAAAAATATTCCAGGCCCGTATTTTTCAAATCAGCAAATTCTCAAAGCTCCCAATGTGATGCCAGCAGCAGGATATCACCCGAACGCATGGATGCCTGCAACAAGCAATAGCCGAGAAACAATCAAAGTTGGCTTCAATAATCCACAGCGTATTCGCCAAATAATCATTGCTGAATCATATAATGCATCCGCCATAAAGGAGGTGTATATATACGATTTTCAAGATGTTCCTTATCTAGTCTATTCTCAAGAGCCTAGCTTAGTCGCAGGAGGTGGTCGTGTGCTCAATGTGATGATGGATTCCCCAGCTTTCGATGTATATGCTGTGCGGTTAATGTTAGACGGCTCCAAAATTGGCGATCTATACGGAATAGATGCCATCGGAATTACCGCTACAGAAGAACCTCTCGGAATAGAAATAAATATTGCGGAAAACATGAATCCTTTCTTTACTGCCGAGTTGCTTGAGAGTAGTGTTAATAGCCCTTATCGAGAAACAGCTCCAGTATTTTCACCAGATTTCAACACACTCTATTTTGCTCGCGAAAATCATCCAAACAATGCGGGAGGGATTGAAGACCCTTTAGATATCTGGTTTTCTGAATATAATCCCAGTTCAGAGGCATGGTCAGAAGCAAAGAATATTGGCGAGCCGTTGAATAATTCAGGATCCAATTTCATAACATCAGTCAAAAGAAATGCGGAATATGACGTGGCCGTATTAGGCAACACATACAAGAGAACAGGCTCTATGCGCACTGGTGTGTCAGTTACCCGAAAGAAGAATAATGAGGGTAATTCCACTTGGGAGGCTCCCGAAGCATTCAAGATCACCGATGATTATAATTTTTCTGACAAAGTAGATTTCCACTTATCGGACAATTTAAGGGTATTAATTTTGAGCGAGATGCGAAATGAAGGCAGAGGAGGCCGAGATTTATGGGCAAGTTTTCTATTAAAGAATGGCAACTTCTCTAAACCTCTGAATCTTGGAGCCATGTTAAATACTGCGGGCGAGGAATTTGCACCTTTTTTAGGGCCTGATTTAAAGACCCTTTATTTTGCTTCGGATGGACATTCAGGATACGGTGGCTCTGATATTTTTATGACCAAAAGATTGGACGATACATGGACACATTGGTCAACTCCCGTGAACCTTGGTCCAAATGTGAATACTGCACAAGACGAATCCTATCTAAATCTTACAAGTGATGGAGAGTCAATTTATTTTGTTCGTGGAACTTCTGATGGCGATTTAGACATCATGAAATCTTCTACTCCATTATTTCGAACGCCACCACACGAAGTTCGGATACTTGGCAAGGTTTACGACTCCGAAACCAAAAATCCAATCGTAAGTACGATTAGCTATTATGATGATGAAAATAGATTGATTGGGAATACCCAAACAAATGAATCAGGGTATTATCAGATTTACCTCGATGCCGACAAGGCCTACACGTACAAAGTAGAAATTGATTGTTACGAAAGTTTCTCAGCAATACTTGATCTTAACATACCCAAAGACTCTACCATGGCTTTGGTCGATTTGTATTTAGAGCAAATTATTACTCAAAATTCCCGTGATTTAGCCGTTTTCTTCGATTTGGGATCTGATCAGTTGAATATAAACGAATCCACAACACAGTTGGATATGCTATTTAACTTCTTGCGTAGCAATACTGGTGTGTCAATAGAAATTGCCGGCCATACATGCACGATAGGAGGCGAGGAATTTAATGATAAATTGTCGTTGGATAGAGCAAATGCTGTGCGGAATGAAATGATGAGAAGAGGCATTGACGGATTTAGAATTCAAGCAGAGGGCTTTGGATATAGCGACCCAAGAGCTAGCAATGATACTGAAGAAGGACGAATTGAAAATAGGAGGGTAGAGTTTGCCATTACCGAAAATAGAAGATGTAGCGATAATAGCATCCATCAGGCACCTGTAAGCATGCCGGTATCTATGGTAGCGCAACCAATAAATGTGGAAGAAAACAAGCGGGAGGTCGAAACTGCTGCTAATGCTACATCAACTGAAAAAGTAGAATCCACCTATTTAGTGAAAAAAGGAGATACCTACTATTCCATTGCGCGAACGCATCAAATGTCTGTGCCACAATTGTATGCGCTCAATAGCCTCGACGAGAATACAGTACTAAAATGGGGCACTCAAATAAAAGTGATGTCTGCATCTGAAATCGGAAGCGATAGTCAAACAGTATTTACCTCTTCATCCGCTGCTTCCGATAATGGAGTTCACACCGTTGGTAAGAGCGATACCCTTTGGAATATTTCACAGAGATATGGCACCACAGTGGAAGTGATCAAAGAATTGAACGACTTGAATGCTAATACTATTTATTTGGGTCAGAAATTAAGTGTACCCAAACAGAATTAGGCATTGTCTGCTTCATAATCTCCCAAAATCAATTTAGGGTCGGCAACTATTTGGCTATAGAAATCTACTTGTGAGGGTGCACACACCCCCGGGAAATCGCCTTTCCAACCTAGCATTTCTGTCATAAGTTGGAAGTGTACATGTGGAGGCCAATCACCGTTTTCAGGGTAGGGGCCAACGGTTCCAATTTGTTCACCAGCTTTAAATTTTTTTCCCTTTTTCCATTGATTCATATCGGCTCTACTCAAGTGTCCATATAAGCTATAGAAGGTGAGTGAACCAACGTTATGTTGTAGAATCAATGTGGGTCCATAATTTCCAAAACCGGCATTATCACCAAAGCTGTGTATCGTTGCATCTAATGGAGCAAATAGGAGGCTGCCGGCTTTTATCCATACATCAATGCCCAAATGAACACAGCGGGCTTCGGCTCCTCCAAAATGCTCACTTCTGGCATACACTTCCCTATGTTCAAAAAATCCTCCCGCACCAGCCACCTTATTATTTGGAATCATCGATCCAAAAACGAATTCATTAAATTGGGCAGTATCACTTAGATCAATTGCGAATAAGGCCTTGTTATTTTTGCTAAAGTCTAGGACCTCTGTATTGTCTTTATTCAAAGCAAATCCCAAAATGGGAAATACTGCAGAGTGATTTGGGTCGAAATTGCCTTCTAAAAATGGAGCGTTGGTATGCATAGTATAAAAAAAGGGTCTAAATGAGGCCCTTTTCATTTTATTTTGTTGAAAGTTACGCTTTTGGTGCTCCTGCGAGGATGTCATCAGAAGCAAAATCAGCATACTTTTTAAAGTTATTTACAAACTGTCCTGCAAGATCTTTTGCTTTCGCATCATAAGCATCTTTATCGGCCCAAGTATTACGTGGACTTAATAACTCATCTGGAACATTTGGGCAAGTTGTAGGCATAGCAACACCAAAAATTTGATGCTTCACATACGCTACATTATCCAATTCTCCATTTAATGCTGCGGTGATCATGGCACGAGTTAACTTCAATTTCATTCTGGAGCCAATACCGTAGGAGCCACCACTCCAGCCTGTATTTACAAGCCATACATTTACCTTGTTCTCCTTCATTTTCTGCCCTAGCATTGTTGCATACTTGGTGGGGTGAAGCGGGAGGAACGCAGCGCCGAAACAAGCGGAGAAGGTAGAAACCGGCTCATTGATTCCAACTTCAGTACCCGCAACTTTAGCGGTATATCCTGAAATAAAATGATACATTGCCTGACCTTCGTTCAATTTGGAAATTGGAGGCAATACGCCAAATGCATCGGCGGTAAGGAAGAAAATATTCTTAGGTAAATCTGCAATAGACGGTTCGATGGCATTTTCAATATGATGGATTGGATATGCCGTCCGCGTATTTTGGGTGACAGCCGTATTCAAATAATCTACCTGTCTTGTGCCTTCATAGAATCTCGTATTCTCTACAATTGCTCCAAATTTGATGGCATCCCAAATTTGAGGTTCCTTTTCATGTGAAAGGTCCACCACTTTGGCATAGCAGCCTCCTTCGAAATTGAAAACGGTCTTATCTGTCCAGCCATGCTCGTCGTCACCGATCAGTCCACGATTTGGATCAGCAGAAAGGGTAGTTTTCCCAGTGCCAGACAAACCAAAGAAAATAGCTGTATCACCTTTTGCACCAACATTGGCAGAGCAATGCATAGATAGCACCTTGTGCTCATGCGGGAGGATATAGTTTAATACAGTGAAAATTCCTTTTTTCATTTCACCTGCATACCCAGAACCTCCAATTAATATGGTGCGGGTGGTGAAATTGATGATGGTGAAATTGGCCTCTCTAGTGCCATCTGTTTCTGGGTCAGCTTGGAACTCTGGCACATTGATGATGGTGAAATTAGGTTGGAAAGTGGACAGCTCCTCACTCGTAGGGCGAAGGAACATGTTGTAGCAGAATAAGTTATGCCACGCTTGTGTATTTACAACCCGCAACTTCAATTGGTAGTTTGGGTCAGCTCCTGCATAGCCATCTCTGATATATAATTTTTTACCCTCCAAATAGCTGAGCATTTTTTGTTGCAATTGCTCAAATTTTTCAGGACTAATCGGAAAATTAATATCTCCCCACCATACCGAGTTCTCAGTATTAGCATCCTTTACAACAAATTTATCTTTTGGAGATCTACCAGTAAATTTACCAGTGTCTGCCATAAGAGCGCCATTATCTGTAAGCACTCCTTCGCCGTTTTTGAGAGATTCTTCAACTAGCTCTGCAGGGCTCAGGTTCCAATATACCGTTTGGGCATTTTTAATACCTAGCTCTTCCAGTCCGCAAACTGTTGATTTTAGTCCAAATTCTTGCATTACTTAGGGGATTTTTATGTGGTCTAAATTGAAAGCACAAATTTAAAAAATAAAGTGGTCTAGCCTTGGATAATTTTCATTTTAAGTACCTGATTAAGCCGAATGTTCTGATTGCCTATTTTTTATTTGTAAAAATGGTGTGATAGCCATAGTTTTAATGATTACAACCCAACCTATATGACAGATATAAGTGCTATTGACAAACACGGGGCTCCCAATCCGGTAGAGCCAGATACTATTTTTGGCCATCCGAAAGGGTTATTTTACTTATTCTTCGCCGAACTATGGGAACGATTTAGTTTTTATGGGATGCGAGCTCTTCTCACCTTATATATGGTCAATGAGCTCTTCAAGGCAGTAGCAAATAGAGATGAAATAGCTATTGGGATTTATGCGGCCTATGGTACATTAGTATATGCTACCCCCGTTTTGGGTGGTATTCTTGCAGATAGACTATTGGGATACCGCCGCTCAATTATGCTTGGTGGAGCTTTGATGGCATTAGGTCATTTTGTGCTAGCATTCGAGCATCCAGTTTTCTTCTATGGTGCATTAGCCTTGCTTATTGTCGGCAATGGATTCTTCAAACCAAATATTTCCACTTTTGTAGGAGCCATTTATAAAGAGAAAGATCCTCGCCGTGATGCCGGATTTACCATTTTCTATATGGGTATCAACATTGGTGCCGCTGCGGCTCCCTTGGCTTGTGGCTATCTAGGCGAAACTTACGGCTGGCATTACGGATTCGGATTAGCAGGATTCGGGATGTTGTTAGGCCTTATTGCTTTTTGGAATGGGATGAGAAAAAATGCCTTTGGGGATAAAGGATTTGCGCCGGACCCTGCTGCTTTAGAACAAAAATCGTATGGACTCAAAGTAAAAACATGGGTGCCTGTATTAGCCTTGGTTGCCGTGCCTTTTATCGCAATTATGATTTACCGTGGCGATTTGTTCGGCATTCATTTAGATGGCAGTTTTGTCAATATCCTGTTTTATTATGTACTGCTGCCGATAATTGCGATTCGCATTATTAGGACAATGATGAAAATAGATAAAGAAGCAAGAGAGAAGTTAGGCGTGGCCATAATGCTTACCTTTTTTATGACGGTGTTCTGGTCTTTCTTCGAGCTATCAGGTAGTGCTATCACGTTGTTTGCCGATCGAAACGTAGATCTCCAAATATTGAACGCCGCTCAAACCAATTTTATTAATCCAGGCTTTATCGTATTGTTTTCGTTATTATTCTCCTCTCTTTGGGTGTATTTGGCAAAGACAAAGCGAAATCCTTATTCACCCGTAAAGTTTGCCTTAGGTATAGCTCAGCTGGGTTTAGGCTTCTTCATATTTGCTTATAGCTTAAATTTCGCCAATGCAGATGGAAAAGTGCCTGAGATTTTCCTTGTATTAGGGTACTTATTTATATCGACTGGAGAGTTGTGCATTTCACCTGTAGGCTTGTCTAAGATCACACAGCTATCTACCAAAAAGGTTGTAAGTTTTATGATGGGTGTATGGTTCCTATCCTCTGCCTTTGCATTTAGTTTGGGTGGGTTTATTGGCAAATTTATGGCCATCAAGAATGTAGATGGCGAAGCGCAGCTAGGTATGGATTCTTTAATCGTTTATACCAATACTTTCGAATCTATTGCGTATGTTGCCTTTGGATTTGCTGCTTTGGCATTGCTGCTCACACCGCTAATGAGAAAATGGATGCATGGCGTACATTAAAAATACCAACAACCAACCTTAATCTGATCAATTAAAGAGCACCTTCGGGTGCTTTTTTTATGGCGCAATTTTATAGGGTTTACCTCCCGCCTTTACCTACCAAAGCCCAAAAAAAATAATTTTAAAAATTACTAACCCATTCGCCTCTTTTATTGTTAGGTATCCATGGAAGAAACTAAAGCAAAAAGAACAACGAAAAAATCGACTGTGGATATGGCCGAAAAAATTCGAAAATCATATGTAGATTATTTACTAGACCATGGCAAGAAGCCTGCTTCCGTTTATAGTTTTGCCAAGGTTAATAAAATGAAAGAAGAGGAATTTTATACCTACTATTCCTCATTTACAGTATTGGAGAAGGACGTTTGGAAGGGATTTTTAGAAACTACTTTACACACGGTTATCAATGATCCCTCTTATGGCCCGTACACAAGCCGAGAAAAAATGCTGGCTTTGTACTACACCCTAATTGAAGTGCTCAAATCCAATAGAAGTTATATTTTGCTCAGTTGGCCGAAGTCTCAAAGGCCAGGACAAAAAATGGCTTTTTTAGAGTCTTTTAAGCCTGCTTTCAAAAATTTCGTAAACGATATCCTCAATGAAGGAAAAGAGTCGGGCGAGATTGTTACTAGGCCATATATATCTGAGAAATACGATGAAGCCGCTTGGATGCAAGTGTTATTTCTAATAAACTTCTGGGTGAAAGACGATAGTAAAGGATTTGAAGCCACAGATGCAGCCATTGAAAAATCAGTAAATCTAGCATTTGATCTTTTTGGTCAAGGACCGTTGGATTCAATGATTGATTTTGGAAAGTTTTTATTTCAGCATAGATAAGTAAGACGATAAAGGATGAAAGAACTGAATAATATACCAACATCAAAAGTGCAGAGAGCCACTCGATTTCTAAAAACGGGTGTAAAGGTGGGTGGAAATTATATGAAACATTATTCCCGAAAATTATTTGATCCATCGCTTACTAAAGAAGACTTACATAACGATAATGCTACGGATATTTATGATGCATTGAGTGAGCTCAAGGGAAGTGCGCTCAAAGTAGCTCAAATGATGAGCATGGATAAAAATTTACTTCCAAAAGCGTATAACGAACGCTTTACGATGGCACAATATAGTGCGCCGCCACTTTCTTATCCATTGGTAGTAAAAACCTTCAAACAGGTTTTCAACAAAGGACCGCTAGAAATATTTGAAACCTTTACTCAAAGTGCGAAGAACGCGGCATCAATTGGTCAAGTGCATCAAGCAACGATAGCGGATAAAACCTATGCGGTAAAAATCCAATATCCCGGAGTGGCAGATAGCGTGAGTTCCGATCTCAAAATAGTAAGACCATTCGCAATTCGACTGTTAAATATAAGTGAGAAAGAGCTCGACCACTATATGGAGGAAGTTGAAGAAAAGCTATTGGAAGAGACAGACTATGTACTTGAAATCAATAGATCCGAAGAAATAAGTCAGGCTTGTGCGCATATCGAGGATTTAGTTTTTCCTACCTATTATAAGGATCTTTCAAGCGCAAGAATCATCACTATGGATTGGTTGGATGGAATGCACCTAAAGGAGTTTATGGCTAGTAACCCGACAGAAGAAGAAAGAAATAGGGTAGGTCAAGCACTTTGGGATTTCTATGATTATCAAATTCACCAACTCAAAAAAGTCCATGCCGATCCGCATCCAGGTAATTTCATTATTCAACCAAATGGGAAATTAGGGGTTATTGATTTTGGCTGTATCAAGGTGATTCCAGAACACTTTTATATAAACTATTTTGCCTTGATCAAAAAGGATATGCTGGTAGATGAAGATGAGCTGAATAGAATATTCTATGAACTTCAATTCTTATCCGATAGTGACACTGAGAGTGAAAAGACCTTTTTCACTGGTGTGTTTAAAGAAATGATCCGTCTGCTAGGAGCTCCATTTCATCACGATGAGTTTGATTTTGGTGATGCTGCTTATTTCCAACAAATATTTGATTTGGGCGAAAGTATTTCTAACGCAAAAGAATTTCGAAAGTCGAAACAGGCGCGAGGCTCAAGACATGGATTGTATATCAATCGTACCTATTTCGGCTTGTATAATATTTTACATGATCTTAAAGCAAAAGTGAAAACGACCAAACCAGATTGGGCATTGGTTGAGGTTTAATTAAATTTCTGCTCGGAGCGGCAATTAATACTTCCAATTACTTTGGGCTAACTTTTGATGTGGATTTGCTGAGTAAACCTCATTTGGGTTTATTCAGCATTTTTTTTGGATAATGTTATTAAATCCTTTATAAATTTTCCTTTGTTCTTTCACCTCCTGCATTTCCTGTATTAAGCGTAGCGACGGGTTCAAATAGCATCAGTTCAACCTCCTCTTCTGCTATAGGTTTATGCTCAACTCCTCTGGGTACGATATAAAATTCTCCCTCTCCCAAAATCACCTCTTTATCTCGAAAGGCTAATTTTAACCTCCCTCTTATTATCAGAAAAAGTTCATCCTCATGGTCATGTGTATGCCACACAAATTCTCCTTTTAGTTTGGCTAATTTCACATGCTGACCATTGAGCTCACCAACAATGCGTGGATTCCATTGATCTGCAAACAAGGAAAGCTTCTGCTTAATGTTCACTATTTCATTCATAATTTTTAATTTTTAGCACGATTTCTTAGCCAAATCTGCATTAAAAAAGCCTGACATGCTAGAAAGCAAATCAGGCTTTTTTGATGATCATTTTGAAATATCTTTCTTAATTATCCGTACCGTAAAGTTCTTTACTTACCGCTTCATACTTATCACCTTCTATCCACTTTGGTCTTTCTGCACGGTCAGCTATTTTTTGAGCAGATAGGAGATACGATTTCCAGTAGATCATTGCGTAATCTAAGTCAAAGTTTTCATCAACTTGATCTGCAGGTTGGTGGTAATACTTGTTCAGTTCAGCACCAAATTCTGTAAAACCTAAACTGAAAGTAGGTGCAGGAATGCCTTTTCTAGCAAAGTTTACATTATCCGAGCGATCGTATAAGCCTTGTTCTGGAGCGGCATCTGCAATAGCTTTTTTGCCATAAGCAGCCACAGCTTCTTCTATCAAATTATCTGCAGTTGTTCTACCTAATCCAATGATAGTGAAGATGGAAGTGTCATTATAGCCAGCATTATCAATATTCAGATTGTAGATAATCTGCTTAAGAGGTACTAATGGGTTGTTCGCAAAATAGCCACTACCTAGCAAGCCTTTTTCTTCGGCGGTCCAAGCACAAAGTAGGATGGAGCGTTTTGGAGGGTTCTTTGCAAAATATTTTGCCGCGTTGATAATTGCAACAGTTCCAACCGCATTATCGCGTGTACCATTGTAAATCGAGTCTCCCGACGCATCTGGTCTGCCTACGCCTACATGGTCGTAATGAGCAGAAAGCATCAAGTATTCGTTTTTCAATTGTGGGTCTGTGCCTTCAATCCAAGCGACCACATTTTTACCAACAATGGCCCTATTTACTTTACCCTGCACGTTCACTTCAGCAGTTTTCACTTCTCCTTTATCAATCGCCGAAATCAACTCTCCCGTAAGGTCTTTCACCCACATATATGGAAGCGCGTCTGCTGAAACAGGCGTGGCATCTATGGTTAGTTGCGTTCTGTTTAGCATCCTGGTCAACAAGTTCCAAGGAGTAGTCGGTACATTATACATTTCAATTAATCCTACTGCGCCATTTGCTTGAGCTCTAGCTAGTTTTGCTCTTCCTGCTTCGAAAAGCTCTGCTGGATTCATTTTATTAGGTTCACCTACTCGCACTACGACGATTTTACCCGTTACATCTACTTTCGCAAAATCTTCTTCCAATCCATATCCAGCGACTACCATTTCATGCGATCCAGTGATATTTCTTCCATCAAGGACTAACATATCCTCTCCTTGCCTAAGCGTGGTTTCTCCTAGTTGAATTACCGCCGTACTTGGAGGGCCTGATAACCGGAAAGGAATATGTTGATAATATCCATTTGCTCCAGGGATTTCTTTTGCTCCGTATTTCCAAAATTGCTCTGCTATGTATCTAGCCGCAGCGTCTATTTCAGGGCGAATAGGGTCACGACCCATCAATTCGTCAGAAGCTAAATATCTTATGTGCGAAATAGCTTCTCTTTCTTCAATTGCTTCATTAATTTTTGATTGGTGATCTTGCGCCATTAGGCCAAAACTGCCACACGTCATTGCAGCGATCACTAAATAGGTAATTTTTTTCATTTTGCGTTTTAATATGGTGTTTCAAAGATAAAGATTAAATCCTATCAAATTAAAGGATAGGGAGGAATAAAGCTTCAACAGTAGTTAGCGGATTATTTGATCCATTAACGACAAACAAGGCGGGAGGATGCGTCTAAACCCAAAGGATTATCACTTTTTTAACACCAGTTTATGAATGATAACTCTCAATAACCCATACACAAATAAAGCAGACAATAGCCCAATAATACCTCCAACCAAAATATCTGCTGGATAATGTACACCTAAATAAACCCTACTATAAGCTACCACCGAAGCCCAAACGAAAAGGTATCCGAATTTTGTATTTAGCTTCCTGAAAGCCAGCCATAGGAACCCTGCAACGGCAAATGAATTTGAAGAATGTGATGAAACAAACCCAAACCGGCCTCCGCATCCAAACGGGTTGTGTACAAGGCCTTCGAGGGTAGGTTCGTAACATGGCCTCAGCCGTTCAAAATAGGGCTTGAATATACCAGAAGCAATAAAATCACTCATGGTAATCATTAAGCCTAGAAGTAGAGCCACATAAATGAATACTTTAGTACCATATAATTGCCACAGCTTGTAGGCCAAAAATAGATACAGCGGAACCCAGATAAGTTTGCCACTAATCGTATGAAATATGGTATCCCAAATGGGCGAATGTATTCCATTCAGAAAAAGGAATAACTGCTGATCTAGCTCGATAAGTTTTTCTATTAGTCGGTCCAATTAATTCCCTTTACAAGTTTACTTAGCGTATAGTGTTCGTTGCTCCCTTCAAGCGGCGCATGGCCATATTCCCACGCAGCTTGCGGCGGGAGACTCATAAGAATGGATTCTATTCTCCCATCCGTTTGTAGTCCAAATTTGGTGCCCTTATCCCACACCAAGTTAAACTCCACATAGCGTCCCCTTCTCAAATATTGCCATTGCTTTTCAGCTTCAGTATATTCGAAATGCTGGTTTTTCATCATCAAAGTGGTATAAATGTCAGCAAAAGCTTCACCAATATCTTGCATAAATTCCCAATAGCTTTCAAAGCTATTTTCTTCATTTGGTTTTAGATAATCGAAAAATATTCCGCCTATCCCTCTGGTTTCTTTGCGGTGGGGAATAAAGAAATAGTCATCGGCCTCCTTTTTAAATTCAGGGTAATATTTGACATTATGTTTATCACAAACTTCCTTCAATTGCTTGTGGAAAAACTGTGCATCTTCATCAATCAACAAATGTGGCGTAAGGTCAATTCCTCCACCAAACCACAATGTGCCACCACTCATTTCGAACATCCGAATGTTCATGTGAATAATAGGAACCCAAGGATTATGTGGGTGCAAAACAATGGATACGCCAGTGGCATAAAATTCATCCTCATCCACCTTCATGCTCTCTTTGATGTATGCAGGAGTAGCTCCATATACTTCAGAGAAGTTTACTCCTCCCTTTTCTATTATTTCACCTCCCGCCATTACCCGAGTGCGACCACCGCCACCGCCCAGCCTTTCCCACGAATCTTCAATAAATTTTCCTGTCCCATCTGCTTTTTCTAATGCTTTGCAGATCGTGTCTTGTATTTCCTTAAATCTCCTTGGAACCTCCGAATGCCTTGTTCTCATACTAAATTCAAATTTCACAAAACTAATTAATTTCCTTACAATGTCTTTTCACCGCTTACCGAACGTTCGTTAGCTTTCTCTTATATTTGTAAGGCTTTCTCCTACCAATGTTCTAAATTAGCAATTAGTAAAAACGCAAATAATGACGACAAAGAGTAAATCACAACCCAAAGATAAATCATCATATACAAAGAATATTTCTGACATCGATATCAATATTTTAAAAAAAGCATATCGCCTTATGTGTACTGCCAAAAGAATGGGAGAAACATATGAGGAGAATAAAAAAATATGCAGTAAGTATGTGCATAGTACCTCAAGAGGGCATGAAGCTATTCAGTTAGCGGCAGCTTTTCAGTTGAAAGAAACAGATTTTGCAGCACCGTATTACCGAGATGAATCAATATTATTAGGTATTGGGATGCAGCCATTTGAATTGATGTGCCAATTGATGGCAAAGGCTGACGATCCGTTCTCAGGAGGTCGTACCTATTATTCACATCCAAGTTTGAAGCGGGAGGGTTTTCCCACTATACCCCACCAAAGTAGTGCTACGGGTATGCAGGCCATTCCAGCTACGGGGATGGCGCATGGCGTATCGTATTTGGAAAAGGTGGGTTTGATAAATGCTGATGTAAAACCTGTGGTGCTTTGCTCTCTTGGCGATGGTTCTGTTACAGAAGGTGAAGTTTCGGAAGCCTTTCAAATGGCTGTTTTGCATAAATTACCAATTGTCTATTTGATTCAAGACAATGAATGGGGTATTTCTGCTACAGCAGCAGAAATGCGCGCGATGGATGCGTATGAGTTTGCTGAGGGCTTCAAAGGACTAGAGAAAATGCGGGTGGATGGCTCAGATTTTGTGCAATCTTACCAAGCATTGGCCGCCGCTTTTGATTATGCCAGAACCAATAGGGCTCCTATTCTTGTGCATGCGAAATGTCCACTCCTTGGCCACCATACAAGTGGCGTTCGTAAGGAGTGGTATCGTGGCGATGGCGATTTATCGCTTCATTATCAAGATGATCCGCTGCCAAAGTTAGAAGCATCGTTGAAAGAAGCTGGAGTAAAACCCGCTGAATTAAAGAAAGTACAAAAAGAAGTAGCTGAGTTTGTGCAGTCAGAATATGAGAAAGCCTTAGCCGCTCCAGACCCTGACGCAGCCACAGTGGAAGATTATGAGTTTGCACCCACTACCATCACTGAAGAAAAAGGGGTAAGAAAGCCAGAAGGGAGTGAGAAGGTAGTCATGGTAGATGCCGCTTTACATGCGGTAGATGATATTCTGAGAGATAATCCTGAGGCACTTTTTTACGGGCAAGATGTTGGCGGCAGACTCGGAGGCGTATTTAGAGAAGCGGCAACTTTATCGCAGAAATACGGCGAACATCGAATATTCAATACGCCAATACAAGAAGCGTATATCGTAGGTAGCACGGCTGGAATGTCGGCAGTAGGAGCCAAGGCCATTGTAGAAATTCAATTTGCCGATTATATATGGCCGGGTATGAACCAACTGGTGGAAGAACTTTCCAAAAGCTGTTATTTATCTCAAGGGCAATTTCCAATTCAGTCTCTTATCAGAGTACCTATCGGCGCTTACGGTGGCGGTGGTCCCTACCACTCGGGTAGTATAGAATCCACCTTGCTTACCATTAGGGGGATTAAGGTGGTGTACCCATCCAATGCGGCTGATATGAAAGGTTTGCTAAAAGCGGCCTTCTATGATCCAAACCCGGTAATAATGCTTGAGCATAAAGGTCTGTACTGGTCCAAAGTACCTGGTACTGACGAAGCGAAGACCTTTGAGCCTGACGGTGATTATATTATACCACTAGGGAAAGCTCGTGTCGCACAAGAAGCAGATTCAGTGAAAATTGCAAAGGGTGAAAGCTGTGTGGTGATTACTTATGGTATGGGTGTGTATTGGGCAAAGGCTGCATCAGGGAAATTTGATGGAGCGGTGGAAATCATTGATCTGCGTACGCTTAATCCATTAGACTGGAATACCATTAGTGATTCCGTGAAAAAGCATAACAAAGTGATGGTATTGACAGAGGAGCCGTTGATGAACTCCTTCGCTGAATCATTAGCTGGTAGAATCTCTACTAATTTATTTGAGCATTTAGACGCACCTGTATTAACCTTAGGAGCACTTAATTTGCCCGCTATTGCGTTGAATGTAGCTCTTGAGAAAGCGATGTTGCCAAATGCGGATAAGACGGCGGTGGTCATTCAAAAACTATTAGACTTTTAATTACAAAAATTAATTAAGTGTATTCAGAAAAGATTAAAGAGCGTTCGCAAGAACCCTCTTTTCATTTTATAGGTTCAAAGTGTTTTTTCTTGTTTTTGTCAATATGCTAGTTTTACTTTACCTTACATGTAAATCAATAACACTATGAAAACAAAATTTTTAGTGATGCTTGGCCTAGTGGTCATATTTATGGTTTCACCTGTTTTGGCAAATAATACCAATAAGAACGACCCTGAGAAAGAAGCTAAGTATAGCCAGGAGGTTCAGCGGATTGTGGATAAGGTAAATACGCTCAAAGACATTGATAGGTCTGAAATGAGTAGAGAAGAAAAAAAAGAATTGAAAGCTGAAATCCGTGAACTAAAAGATGCGGCAAATGAAGCTAACAAGAACGGTGGAATATATATTTCTACTGGCGCAGTTATTATTATTTTATTATTAATAATTATCTTATAATCAATTAGATACCTAAAAATAAGAAGGGAGCCTTGAAATTGATTTCAAGGCTCCCTTCTTATTTTAAAACTTCCCAAATCCTATCTCAATACCTGCACTTCGATAGCAGTGGCATTTTCAGCATTGCTATAGACCCTATGAGTTGATTTAATAAAGTCGCTTTCATCGGCTTTGAATATATTATCCACATATTTCTGAGGGTTTCTGTCTATAAGTGGAAACCAAGTGCTCTGAATCTGTATTTGGATTTTGTGGCCTTTCTTGAAAGTGTGGTAAACGTCCTGCAAACGGAAATTGACATCGGTTACTTGATTTGGCACAAAAGGCTTCGGGTTGTCAAAGCCTTCTCTATACCTCCCGCGCATAGGCTCACTACGTACCATTTGGTGGTAATTGCTCAGCTTTTGGTTTGCTGTTACCCATTCCGGAGTTTTAGTATCACTTGGATACACATCTATCAGTTTCACAATCCAGTCCGCATCGGTGCCTGTAATACTCACTTTCAATTTTGCCATGATTTCACCAGCCAATGTGATATCATTCTCCAGTATTTCAGTTTCGTACACCAACACATCAGGGCGACGAGCTGCAAAGCGTTGATCATCACTCATATATTTTCGTGGTGTAAAGGTCATCTTGATGTCTTCTGTATGTGGTACCGGTTTGGCTGGATCTGAAACAAACTCTGCAAAGGCACCATTTTCACTTGGCAAGTCCATACTTAATTTACCATTGGCATGCGGATACATATTTACCCATTCGGCATTAGCAGGAGGCCAATTTTCGAATCTTGTCCATTCCTTTTTGCCTGTATCAAACATATAAGCCTCAGGCAATCCCGTAGATCCATCGCTAGCACCTTTTAAGAAATGATCAAAAAACTCCGCTTCTACATTGTCTTGATACCAAGTAGAAATACTATCGCCAAAGTGGATGTTGAACACATTTTGCACACCTCTTTCACGTGCCCAATCTCCATGACTCCACGGACCCATTACGATGGTATTATAAGTGTTAGGGTTATTCTTTTCAATCTCTTTGTAGATGTTTAGTGGGCCGTATAAATCTTCGGCATCGAACCACCCGCCAACTACCATCACGGATGGCTTAATGTCCTTCATGTGTTGGACAATCCCTCTTTTTTGCCAAAATTCATCATAATCTGGATGCTCCACTATTTGCTGCCAGAAGAAATTATCCTCACCATAGTATTTGGAAGCATTTTTTAACGGACCCATGTCCATAAAAAACTGATACGCATCTTCGGTACCAGAATCAATACTTTTGTACCATGCCTCTGTAGTAGGGCCATCTTTTTGATAGCCAAAAACGGAAGTGGCTGTGAAATAACTTAAGAAATACGCGCCATTATGGTGAAAATCGTCGAAATAGAAATCGCCTATGGGTGCTTGTGGCGATACTGCTTTTAATGCTTCGTGAGCATAAGGCAAACTTGCGGCTGAGTAGAAACCAGGATATGAAATACCCCATTGGCCTACTTTGCCATTGTTATTATCAATGTTCGCGAGCAGCCATTCGATTGTATCAAATGAGTCAGTACTTTCATCGATATCTTGATCTGTTTTGCGCTCGGCTAAGGTTAGGGTAGGGCGCATATTGTCATAACTGCCCTCGCTATTCCACCTCCCGCGCACATCTTGGTACACGAATATGTATCCATCTTTCATCAGGGTGGGCGATGGACCCAGTGCTGTTTTAGAGGCATCTGCACCATAAGGTGCTACACTATAGGGGGTCCGCTGCATCAAGATAGGATGCTTTTCCGATTGATCTTTTGGAGCGTAAATACTTGTGAAAAGCTTCACGCCATCCCGCATTTCAATATAGACTTCTGTTTTGGTGTAGTTTTCTTTTACATAATTTGCCTGGGCGTTTTGTTCTTGCCCATTTTTTGGACTACAGCTTATTACTATCAGAAATAGTAGTGCTGATTTTAAAGCAATAAGAAATATATTTTTCATCGTAATTATAGGTTTTGATGATAAGGTAATATTTCTAGCACTAATTTCAAGAAGAAATTGGATAGATGGGAATTATAGCCTGTTAGCCTCAAGGGGTAGGATCTTTTTACTCGCTTGCCTCGTCCGTCATTTCTTTGGCGAGGTCTTTTCCTAAATAGCCATCTATAAAATAGTGTGCTACGTATAAGATTGGCGTAAGTAAAATAGCTACTGCGAACTTGTATAAATAATTGATAATACCCACCGATATAAGTTGCTCATACGTCCAATTGCCAAACACTACAAAGGCAATCCACAACACCACAAAACTGTCGATCAGTTGGGAAACTACCGTAGATCCCGTAGCTCTAAGCCAGATCTTATTTGCGCCAGTATATTTTCTAAGCTTTTGGAATACATATACATCTACAAGTTGACCAATCAAAAAGGCAATCAATGACCCTGCAATAATTCCCATTCCTTGTATGAAAATAAGGTTAAAGGCAAAGTTTATGTTAAATGGATTGCCTTTATCGTCCGTCGGGTTTACCGCCAACCAGAAATCTGCGGGAGTTAGCGAAGTCACGATAAAGATCATTAAGAAGGAATAGAGAATCAGCCCAGCTGTGAGTAAGCTAATCTTTTTTACACCAGATTTACCAAAGTATTCGTTGATGATATCGGTAGTAATAAAGACAACAGGCCAAAGCATCACGCCGGCGGTTAGGTTAAAATCAAGCACGAAATCTCCTGGAAGTTTGATATTGGCGGGAGGAATTCCGAGTGTTGCTTCTGCGGAAAAAATTTTAACACCCACCATTTCGGCAAGTAACGCATTGGTTATAAATATGCCGCTGAGGATAACAAAGAGGTTCCTCTTTTTTACTTTTTCTGTTTTCAAGTTTGCAGGAATTTATTCTTTAATAGAGAATATTTCACCTTCGGTCGCCAGAAAGGATTCTTTAAAAACCTCCCGCCCTTCATCCAATAAGGGTTCTAGGTCCTTATATCTGATGGAAAAGTGACCCAATAATAACATTTTGACATTGGCTTTCAAGGCAATGCTTGCCGCTTGTTTTGCTGTGCAATGGAACGTTTGCGTAGCTCTATCTGCCATTTCTTCCATAAATGTAGCCTCATGGTACAATAAATCAGCACCAGATAAAATAGGGATAATCGTTTCATCATAAATGGTGTCTGAACAAAACACATATTTCCTAGTCTTTTTTGATGCCTTGGTCAATAGGCCATTGGCATACATTTCTCCTGATTCAGGATGCTTTATGTCTTCACCATTTTTCAATAATTGAAACTGATGAATCTTTATCCATTCTGGCAAATTTTCTTTGATTATTGCCCTCGGTTTGGGTTTTTCTAAAAACACAAATCCCGAGCACGGAATTCTGTGCTTTAATGGAAAATTATTCACTGTAAAATAATCATTTTCGAAAAGCAATTGCTTTGATTCGGGTTTCCATTCAATAAAAATTACCTCATACTTAAGCGTACTGTTGGAATATTTTAGGTGTAAGCTGATGATTTCTCTAAGTCCAGGCGGGCCATAAATGGTGAGAGGCGTTATCCGTTGCAATAAGTGGAAAGTAAAAAGGAGACCAACTAATCCGAGATAGTGGTCTCCATGCAAATGACTGATGAAAATCCTAGTGATTTTCTGAAAGGGTACTTTATATCTTCTCAGTTGAATTTGCGTGCCTTCGCCGCAATCTATCAACATCCATTCATTGCCAATCCTAAATAATTGGGAAGTTTGGTTCCTATTATACGCTGGAGAGGCTGCACTCGATCCGAGTATCTGCAACTGGCAATCCAAATTTTTATTCGTTTTCCTCTTGATCTAAATCGCTTTCGATCACATGCAAAAACACTGCATCGATTGACTCTTCAACGGTTGGCAATATATTTAACACTTTATCGAGTAGCGATATTTTGAGTAATTTCAATACATGATCCGACGGGGCTGCAAGAATAAAAATACCTCCATTGTCATTGAAAATCATATTGCCTCTCAATAATGCACTAAGGCCAGAACTATCCACGTATTTTACTTGGGACAAATCCAAAATCATATTGACAACACCTTCAGCATTTTGAGTAATCAATTCGCTTTTTACGTTTGGAGAAATTGTGGTGTCTAATTTCTCTTCGTTGATACTAAATATGGTGTAATTGTCCTTCTTGTCTATAGAAAATTTCATAGTGTGTATTTATTGCTTTAGATAATTATTAATGTTTGTTTCAATTCTATTCAAAACGGAATTTGGGTCAGCTTTGTTAAATTTTTCGCCAGTTACTTTTTCGAATAGCTCAATATACCTATCCATAATCATATTCACAATTTCATCGCTCATGGGAGGCTGTGTTTGGCCATCTTTTCCTTGAAAGCCATTCTCTATAAGCCATTGTCTTACGAATTCCTTCGAAAGTTGCTTTTGCTTTTCGCCCTTGGCTTGCCTTTCTTCATACCCATCGGCATAAAAGTATCTGCTAGAATCGGGAGTGTGGATTTCATCAATAAGATAGATTTCACCTCCTAAATGGCCAAATTCATACTTTGTATCTACTAGGATAAGACCTTGTTTTGCTGCTATTTCTGTTCCTCTTTGGAATAATTGTCTAGTGTATTTTTCTAAACGAAGATAATTCTCTTCACTGACCAATCCTTGAACGAGTATTTCCTCCCGCGATATATCCTCATCATGTCCTTCATGCGCTTTCGTAGTTGGGGTAATGATGGCTTCTGGCAATTTGTCATTTTCTTTCAAGCCTTCTGGCAAATTCACTCCGCAAACCTGCCTTTTGCCTACACTATATTCCCTCCAAGCATGCCCCGCCAAATAGCCTCTAATCACCATTTCTATAGGGAAGGTTTCGCAATTTAACCCCACAGTTACGTTTTCATCAGGCACAGCCGTTAACCAATTAGGGACGATATCTTTTGTGGCAGCAAGGAATTTTGCAGCAATCTGATTGAGCACTTGGCCTTTGTAGGGAATGGCTCTATTCAACACCACATCAAATGCCGATATACGATCGCTTGCAATCATTACTAATTGGTTGTCAAAGAAATATACATCTCTTACTTTTCCTTGGTAAAAGCCCGTTTGGCTAGGAAAATTGAAATTAGTGGATTTGATACCTGAATACATGATGGCAAGTTACAGAAGGAAATTTGGGTGTGAAAGGATATAAGAAAGCGGGAGGAATATATTTATTTAATTCAGCAAATTCATCTCCCTCTTTGCTCTTCTTTTATGACTGTACCCTCCGTATCATAAAAAAGCCAAAGGCCATTTGGGCGACCATTTCGGTAATTTCCTTGTATATAAACTTCGCCATTGGGATGATAGGAAATATATTCTCCATCCATCACCCCTTTTGAGTAATAGCTTATTTCACTGAGCCTTCCTTCCTTGTACTTTTCACTTTTGCCGTCGAGGATACCTTCCTTATATCTGTATTGGTAAATGGTATCTCCTTTTATATCAAATTCGGTGGCTGATCCTTCTGGCAATCCATTTTCAAAATTCCCAATAGCTTTTATACTCCCATTTTGGAAATAGCTTTTCACTTCATTTGCCAAAATTCCATTTTCGAAACTGCCTTCCTGTAAAATAGTGCCGTCTGGAAAATAGGCTTTGAAAGGCCCTTGGGCAGTATCACTTTTGAAATAAGTTACCCGCATCAGACTTTCTCCGTCATCGTAATACTCTTTCATCAAACCATTTTTCAGACCGATGAAGTACATCACCTCCAGAGATAATTTGCTATTTGGATGAAAGCGACGAAACGATCCTTCCCTTAGGGTAGTGTCTTGCTCTGGGTACTCTATTACTGAATAGATTTCCTTGATAGTGCCCTTTTCATCATCGTAATAGATGATCACAGGGAGCTTTTCTTGAGCTTTAGCGGCTGAGGCTGTGAAAAGAGAAATAAGGACTAAAAGGAAGGTGAGGTTCATATAAAATCGATAACGCAAAAACCTATCCGAACAACATAGAATTTATCTTAATTGAAAAATCCTTAGAGCTAAAGTCTTTTCAAAAATTATTGCGCATAAGGGTTAAAAATCAATTTATCGTAATACGAGCTTATAAACGATAATAAGTTCATAATTTCTTTTTAAGCATAGTAGGCTTTATTATTGCGAATAATAGAATAAGTGGAATGTCTGGCAGTGCTTAGAAGGAAAATTCAAGATACTTGGAAGTATATTTTTTCATCTAGCTAGATTGTCCGTACTTCAACTAAATATAAGGGATTATTTTATATACTATTAGACGTTCAAATTAAAAGCAAAGCATTAATACCAAATATATAAAAATCTTTCCATTGTCTTTACCCCCTTATTGTCTTTGAGCTATTGGGTCACAGCTATTGTGCCTTTGGTAAATCCATTGTGCGACTTATAATAAAGTAACAGGAAAGGAAACGGATGGGAAATCCTCAAAATAGATTAGGCACGCTTTGAAAAAGCGCGCCAGTGGTCGGAATGAAATATCTATAGCCCACGGTTTCAACCGTGCGCTAAACAACAGCCTGAATTACGAAATATGTGGTATTTAGAAGGAAATGCTCCCAACAGCAATAAAAAAAAATTGCTCCACCGATCAATCAGTGGAGCAATTTTCAATAAATAGTCTTTTTCTAAATCGAATTACTTCTTCTTCCCTCTAAATCCACCCTTTTTCTTTTCGGGTTGCTCTTCAGCAAGTTTCAAGCAGTCTTCCAATGTAAGCTCGGTAGGTTCAGTGTCTTTTGGAATTTTCACATTCTGCTTTCCTACTTTTATATACGGTCCCCATCTACCATTTAGGATTTGCACATCTTTATTTTCATCAAAAGATTTTATCAATTTTTGAGCATCTGTAAGGCGCTTGCTTTCGATAATATCAACAGCTCTTTCGAGTGTAACACTCAGTGGATCATCATCCTTACCTAAGCTATAAAATGCCGATGCATGACGAACATACGGGCCAAATCGGCCTATGGCGGCTACTACAGGCTTCTCTTCAAACACACCAATTTCACGCGGTAGCTTGAAAAGCTCTAGCGCTTCTTCTATTGTGATAGTGTCAATATATTGGCCTTTGAGTAAACTGGCAAAAGTTGGTTTTTCTTCTCCCTCACTATCTCCAATTTGCACCAATGGACCAAATTTGCCCAATCGAGCGATGACTTCTTTGCCAGATTTAGGATCGGTGCCCAACACTTTACTTGAGGCGATATCAGACCTCTTTACTTGCTCAGTCTCCTCCACCCGCTGATGGAAAGATTTATAGAATGAATCGATCATGGACTTCCATTCCTTTTTGCCATGTGCGATTTCGTCAAATTCTTTTTCAACTGAAGCCGTAAAATTGAAATCAATCACTGTTGGGAAATGATCTACCAAAAAGTCATTTACCACAGTGGCAATATTGGTTGGGAAAAGCTTTTGCTTTTCTGTTCCAGTCACCTCAGTAAGTTTTTCGGATTTGATGGATCCTTTTTTTAAAGTTAACAAAGAAAAAATACGGTCTTTTCCATCTCTATTTTCCTTGATTACATATCCACGTTTTTGTATGGTTGAAATGGTTGGCGCGTAAGTGGATGGTCTACCAATGCCCATTTCTTCCAATTTTTTCACCAAGCTGGCTTCCGTATATCTGGCAGAAGGACGTGTGAATACCTCTCTTGCATTTAGCTCATTTAATTCAAGATCTTGGCCTATTTCCAATGGAGGGAGCATTCCACTTTTTTCTTCATCCTCATCCTCATCGTCGGTAGACTCAATATACACTTTCAAGAATCCATCAAATTTGATGACTTCTCCTTGAGCGACTAGCTTTTCTTTGCTATTAGATATGTCGATGGTAGCCGTCGTTTTTTCCAATTGTGCGTCTGCCATTTGGCTGGCAATGGCTCTTTTCCAAATAAGCTCATAAAGACGCTGTTCATTTCTTTCTCCTCCCGCAGTTGTTTCCGAGAAATTGGTTGGGCGGATCGCTTCGTGAGCTTCTTGCGCTCCTTCTGATTTGGTTTTGTATTTTCTCACAAAAACATACTCGTCTCCAAATTCAGATTTTATCTGATCCGTTGCCATTTTAACAGCATCCATAGATAAATTGAATGAATCGGTACGCATATAAGATATCTTACCTGCTTCGTACAGTCTTTGCGCCAAGGTCATCGTTTGGCTCACAGAAAAGCCCAGTTTGCGGGAGGCTTCCTGTTGCAACGTAGAGGTGGTAAATGGTGGCGCTGGACTTCTTTTGGCTGGCTTGGTTTCCAAATTACCAATACTGAAGCTCGCACTTTTACAACTTTCTAAAAAGGCTAAGGCATCTGCTTCCTTCGCAAATCGCTCCGGCCTGTCCGCAGTTAACGTCTTGCCTTTTTCTAAAGTAAAAATCCCACGCACCTTAAAAGAGGAGAGGCTAACGAATTTATCAATTTCACGTTCCCGATCTACCACAAGTCTCACGGCCACAGATTGCACTCTGCCAGCAGATAGACCTGATTTTATCTTTTTCCAAAGAATAGGAGAAAGTTCAAAACCAACTAGTCGATCCAAAACGCGCCGAGCTTGTTGGGCATTTACCAAGTCTATATCAATGCCTCTAGGCGATTCCAGCGCATTGGTGATCGCGTTTTTAGTAATTTCCCTAAACACGATTCTTCTGGTTTGGGCATCATTGAGGTTGAGAGATTCTTTCAAATGCCAAGCAATGGCTTCTCCCTCACGGTCATCGTCACTTGCTAGGTAAATAATTTCAGCATCTTTCACCAATTTTTTTAGTTCATCAATTACCTTCTTTTTGTCGGCAGTGATTTCGTAAGTGGGTTCATAGTTATTTTCTATATCTATTGCCTTGTCGCCTTTTGGCAAATCTCGGACATGCCCGTAGCTTGAGGCTACTTTAAAATCCTTTCCTAAATATCCTTCTATTGTTTTTGCTTTGGCTGGAGACTCTACTATTACAAGATTTTTCGGCATTATACTTATTTTTAATTGCGGAACGTTGCGTTCAAATATCCACAAAAAAAGTTACAAAAAACTAGAAGGACAATTTTCGTCCGCAATTAATGTCTAAATTAGTGTCTAACAACCACAAAAAATCGCCAAAATGGGTAAAACTCTTGATCTTGTAAGGCATGCAACTGCCATGGAAAACTATGGTAGTCAGAAGGATATTGATAGGGAGCTCACTGCGGGAGGAATTCGCCATGCAGTAATTCTCGGCAAATATTTAATTAGCACAGGCCTAGCTCCGCAAAAAATACTTACCTCCAATGCACATAGAGCCAAACACACTGCTATGCTTTTGGCAGACTGCATGCATTACAATGAAGATGCGGTTATTTTGAATGATGATTTGTATAATGCTTCCATTAGAGTACTGCTCGATACAATCAATAATCTAGAGGATTTTTCAGATCATATTTTGATGGTTGCACACAACCCTGGCATCAGCTATTTGGTCGAATACCTTACTGGAGAGCAAGTAGGCTCTATGTGTTCAGGCAGTATTTGCAGACTTAATTTTAATGGAAACTGGGCTGATATTTCTCAGAACTCCTGTAGTTTAATCTATTATAAAGAACCTGAAAGTTTAATTTCTTAAAATTCATTAAAATATGGTCCGCGAATCTGATTTAGAATTTGATCCAAATAGTGTTGCAGAAAAAGGAAAGTTATTCGGTTTGCCTGGCCGTTTAGAAGAAGCAAATATAGTAGTGATACCCGTACCTTGGGAGGTCACTGTATCCTACACAAGTGGTACAGCAGATGCACCGCAAGCAATTTTGGAGGCATCCGCACAAGTAGATTTATATCAAGCTGACGTACGTGATGCTTGGCGAATGGGCTTGCAATTGGCCTCCATCGATGCAAGTATTTATAAAAAGAGTAAGGACCATAGACTCATTGCCAAAAACTATATCCGTTGGTTGGAAGATGGCTCCCCAAAAGAAGATGCTGAACGCTTTGCATCTGTACCATCAATCGTAGATAAAGCCTGTGCCGATATGGTAGAATGGGTAAAGATGGAGTCGTTAAAATTTATAGATCAAGGTAAAATTGTTTCAGTTTTAGGAGGTGATCATAGCACGCCACTAGGCTTGATGCAAGCCCTAGCTAGCAGACACAGTAGTTTTGGCGTATTGCAAATCGACGCACACGCAGACCTACGAAATGCTTACGAAGGCTTTAAATACTCTCATGCTTCTATTTCATATAATGCATTGAAACTACCTCAAATTTCGAAAATGGTGCAAGTTGGTATTAGAGATTACTGCGAAGAGGAAGCCGATTATATCCGAAGTGCAGGCTCCCGAATAAAGGTATTTTTCGATAAAAACATTAAACAAAGACAATTTGAAGGAGCCAGTTGGCAATCAATATGTGATGAAATTATCAATGAACTGCCGCATAAAGTGTACATAACCTTCGATATTGATGGGTTGGATCCAAAGCTTTGTCCAAATACCGGCACACCCGTTCCAGGTGGTTTTGAATTGGAGCAAGTGCTTTATTTATTTCAGCAAATTGTGAAATCGGGTCGTACAATCATCGGCTTCGATTTGAACGAAGTGTCGCCAGGAGATAATGAATGGAATGGAAATGTGGGGGCAAGGGCTTTGTATAGAATGGCAGCGCTAACGGCGGTATCCAACAAGATTTTGGGCTGGAGCTAACATGCCTGAGAGATTTTTGAAATTTGTAAGCATCGGCAAAGCGTAGCATTTGCAATGGCAAATACTGCCGATGATGTGGACAGGGCAGCTTTTGAGATGGCTGCCGAGTTTAAATCTCCTCAATAAGCTCGTCTAGCCAAAACCGAAAGTCATCGCTATCGTAAGACGCCATTCCAAAATGCTCAAGGATAATTTGCCCTTCCCTATTCAATACAAAAGTGGCAGGGATGCTCTGACTTTTCAATTGATTAGGCACCAAACTCAATGGGACGTATGTGGCAAAATCAAAATCTTTTCGTGCTAGAAACTTGGCCATTTTCTCCTTATCGGAATCCAGATTTACCAAAATAAAAGCAATGTCTTTCCCTTGGTAATCATTGTAGAGTTGGTTGATATCTGGCATCTCTGCCACGCAAGGTGGACACCAGCTTGCCCAAAAGTTGATAAAGACGATTTTGCCTTTCAACTCTTCCAGACTTAATTTATTTCCTTTCAGATCCACCAATTCAAAATCAGTTTCCAAGGTTTTGTAGGCACTTTTGGAGAGTTCTGTAGGTGCAAACAAGCCTGTTTTGAGGAATACCTGCTGGATTCTCCCGATTACTTCTGTATGCCAACCTGCAGCGTATATGATCAGCATAATGGAAATCATTATTCCTATTTCGACAGCAGGATTTGGGCGTTTCATATTAATTTTGGATTAGCAATAGGAGAGTAGATTTCGTAATTTTACTAGCGAAACAAGATTACAATAAACATGCTGAAATCATTTTTAGTCCTGACATTTTTTTTAATTTTCAATTCCTCGGTTCAAGCACAAGCACGTCCTGCTGATTATTCAAACGATACCAAGGACATCAACAGTACGCTCATTGCTCTTTATGAAGTGATCTCGGGTGGCCCAGGCGAGCCTAGAGATTGGGAAAGATTCTTGAATTTATTCACAGTCGATGCCAAACTCATTCCCACAGGAGCTGGCAGAAACGACGGCAAAGGGTATGACTATTGGACACCGCAGATGTATCGAGATAGTTTTGTCGCAAATCGCTCGGATATTGGTTTTTATGAAGTAGAACTAAATAGGGTAGTGGAACAATTTGGTGCAATAGCTCATGTTTGGAGCACCTACGAAACCCGTGAGTTCAAGGATGGCCCTCAAACAAATAGAGGGATCAACAGTATTCAACTACTCAAGATGAATGACAGATGGTATGTGGTCAATATTTATTGGAGTGCGGAGAACGATGGATTTACCCTACCTCCCGCCTATATCATTCGTAGAGATTAGCCAGCAAAAGGTTTAATTTCTCATTTCATTTACCTTTTTTCGTTTCATTTTCTATTCGAACACCTAATTTCGCTTTCTATTTTTAACTAATTCAGCATGATTGATAAAATAGCTTCTGAACTTGGCATTAGACCAAATCAAGTAAAGGCAACTGTAGATTTACTAGACGAGGGCGGCACTGTCCCTTTTATTTCCAGATATAGAAAAGAAAAAACGGGTGATTTGGATGAGGTTCAGATCATGAATGTAAGAGATAGAATTACCCAACTCCGCGAGCTTGACAAAAGGCGGGAGGCAATTCTCAAAAGTATTGAAGATCAAGATAAAATGACTGATGAACTCAAGTCTCGGATCAATCTGGCCGAAACCATGTCTGAGTTGGAGGATATCTATTTGCCCTATAAGCCACGCCGTAGAACCAAAGCGACTATTGCCAGAGAGGCTGGCCTGGAACCACTTGCGACCATCATTTTTGAACAATCGTCGGAGCTAAATCCACAAGCGGAAGCCGCTGCCTTTGTCGATGCTGAAAAAGGTGTCGAGAACATTGAAAAAGCCCTTCAGGGTGCAAGAGACATTATGGCTGAGTGGATCAATGAAAATGCTGATGCACGGGCTACTATTCGAAAGTTATTTATGGACGAGGCGATTATTAGCTCTAAGCTGATTTCTGGCAAAGAAGAGGAAGGGCAAAAATATAAAGACTATTTCGAGTGGGAGGAGAGTTTCAAGGGTATTCCGTCCCATAGGTTGCTCGCATTACGTCGCGGTGAAAAGGAAATGATTTTGTCCGTAGATATTTCTCCAGAGGAAGGAACATCTTTATTTGCTTTAAATAATTTATTTGTGTCGGGTAGTTGTCCAGCTTCTGAGGAGGTGGAAAAAGCAGCTCGTGATTCATACAAAAGATTGCTCAAGCCGAGCCTTGAAACAGAAGCCCGAATGCAATCCAAAATTCTTGCCGATGAAGAGGCCATCAGAGTGTTTGCAAACAACTTGAGGGAGCTCCTTTTGTCTTCGCCACTTGGTGAGAAGAAGATATTGGCAGTGGATCCGGGATTTAGATCGGGATGCAAAGTGGTGTATTTAGACAAGCAAGGAAAGCTGATTGAGAATACAATCATTTATCCAAATCCGCCACAAAACGACACTCGAAATGCCGATAGAATAGTAAAAGCACTTTACGATAAATATGAATTTGAAGCTGTAGCGATTGGAAATGGAACTGCGGGTAGAGAAACGGAGCGATATATCAAGGCACTCGGATTACCTTCAAAAGTAGCCATTGTGCAAGTAAATGAAAGCGGAGCATCCATTTATTCCGCTTCTGAAGTGGCGCGGGAGGAATTTCCAGACTATGACCTTACCGTGAGAGGGGCAGTCTCGATTGGTCGCAGACTGATGGACCCGCTAGCTGAATTAGTGAAAATTGATCCAAAATCTATCGGAGTGGGTCAATACCAACACGATGTAGACCAAAATCAATTAAAGCAAAGTTTGGACGATACGGTGGTTAGTTGCGTAAATGCCGTTGGCGTAGATTTGAACACCGCATCAGGGCCATTGCTATCCTATGTGTCTGGACTAGGCCCTCAGCTTGCCAAAAACATTATCAGTTACAGAGAAGAAAACGGACCTTTTAAGAACAGAAAAGCCCTAAAAAAGGTGACCCGACTAGGAGATAAAGCGTTCGAGCAATCGGCTGGTTTCCTAAGAATCACAGGAGCCAAAAACCCATTAGACACCAGTGCGGTACATCCAGAACGCTATGAATTGGTAGAAAAAATGGCGAAAGATCTTGGCGTTTCCATAAAGGATTTGATGGCAGATGTAAACCTCAGAAAACGGATAAAGCTAGAAAATTACATTACTGAGGACGTTGGTTTACCGACGCTGAAAGATATAATTGCTGAGCTAGAAAAGCCCGGTCGTGATCCTAGACAAAATTTTGAAGCCTTCCAATTTGACGATGCTATCAATAGTCCGGAGGATTTAAGGGCCGGGATGACCTTGCCAGGGATCATTACAAATATCACCAATTTTGGCGTTTTTGTAGATGTGGGTGTTCATCAAGATGGCTTGGTTCATATAAGCCAACTTTCGGATCGTTTTGTGAAAGACCCAATGGAAATAGTTAAGGTCAATCAGAAGGTGAAGGTTACAGTGATGGAGGTAGATTTAAAAAGAAAGCGAATTGCGCTTTCAATGAAGTCGAACCCCTATGGAAAAACAGAAGCACCCAAAAAGAGAGAAGAAAAGCGGGAGGATAAAGGAATTGACTTAGCAGGATTGAAGAAGAGATTTTCTTGATAAATCGTTGCTGTACTAACAAAAGGAGATTGTAAACCATTTGATTCAATATTGCAAAATCAGCTTCTTAGCCAAAAACCAAAACGTTATACCCAATACTCCATATATGAAACCTATTTACGTTCAGGGCTAGCTTGGCTACAAAGGCGTCTATAAATCAAACTGGGTTGTCTTTCTCTATCGCTTCTTCAAAGCTACCCGTTCTTAACTGAAAACCTGTAACTATCTTCTAAATATGCCATTTTATCTCCCTATTTACCCTTTTAAAATAAGCTTTTCTATCCTTTTTTACTAGCTTTTATTTAACTATTTTTGATAAACTGGTTTATGGGTTTTTTCACTTACTGCCGTTATGCACAATTTTTTTAAAACCACTCAAATAGCTATCCTTATTGTTGAAATAGGAGCAAAATTAAAGACTCATAAAATTAGCCTTTTATCTTTAGGCTATTTCAAAGATTAGTTATCGTAGCTATATGCTAAAACTCAGTAATTGCCCCGTTTGCAACTCGGCTTCTATCGGTTCTTTTATCAAAACTAAAGCCCAGATGCATTCTGATAAGGAGCTGTTTAATTTTGACCAGTGCACTGATTGTCAGCTAGTTTTTATAAACCCTAGGGTAGCTTTAGATCAAATAAAAAACTACTATACTTCGTATTACCTACCTTACAGAGGAGCGAAAGCTTGGGGTAAGTATGAGAAGATGGTTGAGGACAGTCAACGTAAGCTAGATTTAAAACGGGCAAATCGAGTAAAAGATATCCATGCTATATCGACAGATTCGTTGATTTTAGATGTCGGCTGTGGAAAGCCAAGTTTTTTAAAGGCTTGTGAGCAAGAGTTTAATTGTAAAACTTTTGGCATTGATTTTAGTGATGAAGGCTGGAAAGTTGAGGCGACACAATTTGATGGACTAGATTTACGCGTAGCAGAAATTAAAGACTTAGATATTAGTTTGAAGCCAGATGTAATCACTATGTGGCATTATTTAGAACATGATTTTACACCTTTTGAAAATCTTAGCTATTTAAAAGCCATTGCCAAACCATCTACTAAGCTCATTATTGAAACACCGAATTTTGATTCATCGAGTAGAAAGAAATATGGCGAAAATTGGGCAGGTTGGCACACACCTCGACATCTTTCTTTGTTTTCCCCAAATAATGTAACACTCCTCCTTCAAAAAAGTGGTTGGAAAGTTTCGGAACTACAAACCTATGGCACCATGGATCCTTACTTGCTATACTGGATGAGCCAGATAGAACAAAAGGGAATCAAGTGGGATAAAAATATGGAAGATGAATTTTGGGAATTTGTGTTAGGAATGATTCGCTTTACACCCCAAAAATGGATGCAGAAAAAATCTTCTCTTGGAGTTATGACAGTTGTTGCAACTCCCCAATAGTTTGTATTTAAAAGTCCTATTAAAAACTTTGGTTATAGCATAATCCGAGGGTACTAAAAAATCAGTAAATCTTTCCCTTCCCATGTCCCCGATGACTTATAAGGTTGAAAGCGCGCAAACAGCTCTTCTCGGTACCATTCGTTCTTACGTGTTCTTCTAATCGCTTCTTGATGTTGTTTACTGTTGTATGCAAACTTTTTCACCGATTCAAAATTTTTCCATAAACTAAATGTAGCCATTTGAACAACAGGAATTTCACCTACTCCTTTCGTATATATTAAGCCGTCGTTTCCATCCAAAGCCTCCTGTGAGATAGGTACATATTTCCAAAAACTAAGTAACCAATTCCATTTAATTGTTGCTCTAGTGATCACCGCAATCGGAAGATCAGGATTTAAATCTGTTGCTTTTTCAAAAGGATTTTTACCCATCCAGGTTCCTCCAGCCGAAATATTTTTCATGTAAAGAGTATATAGCTCATCTGTCCGTTGATGGTATTGTTTAATGAAATCAGAAGATTTAAAAAAAGTATGGGCCGCTGCTTCTGATTCCCAAACTTGAAGCAAACAGAATATAGACCAATCTGGTAAAGGATTAAATCCCTTTCCCTTTCCACTTCCCAAAAGCCTATAAAATGATAAACCTTTAATATCTGCCAAACCTTTGTGCGCAAACTGCATCATTTTTAATCCCCAAATCTTATTGCGGAATGAGGTGTATTTAAGAAAAGTAATAGTTGTAATTTGCATATTTATCTTTAAAATCACTGAAAATAGAACCTATTTTACGCCAAAATCTCAAATAAGAAAAACTTTATTAATTACTTTAATTTAAAATAACTAAACTACTCTATTTCAGTAAAATAATTAGAATAAAATGATTTATTTTATAAATACATTTTCAAAAAATATTGTTTCACAGGAAAAAATAAATGTTTACCTTAAGTTAAAACGCAAGAGGTTGAACCAAGGTAAAGTACTTTGAGTAATAGATACAATTATGAAAAGGAAAAGATTTCCACAGAGAAAAAACAGAAAGTAAAATCAAGCAAAAATTTATTGGTAAAGCAATCGCTCGCATGGACGTTCACAAAATAATGGGGACAGCGACCATTTGATTTGACTTTTCTCTACGTAATGAAGAATTGGAATCAGTAACATATTTTGTTATTTTGCCACCGCAGAAAGTAAATTGAAAAAATAAATTAACGTAAGTCAGAGGCTTTAAGAGTGAAAATTCCGCTTAACCAAAAAGAGAGGCTAATCAGGTCGGTGACAACGACCATTTTAACCAAAATAAAACGGTCGCTGTGCCTGTTATTTTGAGGTAAACCACTTTGGAAATCATTATTATAAAAAAAATAAACAATTTTCAGAAAATAGTTTTATTTTTAAGAAAAATGTACCACCGAAAAGATGGAATTACAAAAAAACTTGGTGTCTGTCCCTTATGCTAAAAGAATTAATTGAGCTTGCTAAAGAGCTAAAGGATGTAAAAATATAAAGTGCCTAACAAAACGGATAAGCAATAGCAACCTTCGGGAGCTTGCTGCTCATAGCCAAACCGATGGGCGTCATTTCGTAGCAATCCCTAATAATAAGATTAAAACTTTCAAAATGAAATTAAAAAAACTACTGTTTTCCTTAATTCTAATTAGCAATATTGGAATTGCTTCTTACTCGCAGACAAGCAATGTTCAAAAACCTGATACTATTCGGCAAAGAATAAATAAAGTCGAAAATAGTCTTAGTCCACTGGTTATAAATAAAGGAGAATCACTTTGGAATCTTGAAAAGCAAATGCAGAAATACAATGTTTCTGGACTTAGCATTGCTGTAATCGATAATTACGAAATTGATTGGGCTAAAGGTTATGGCTCTACTGGTAGTAATGAAATAGCAAATGTGACTGAAAAAACAGCTTTTCAGGCTGCCTCGATTAGTAAATTCGTAAATGCTGTAGCCATGATGAAGTTGATGGAATTGAAGAAAATAGATTTAGATGAAGATATTAATGATTTTTTGACCTCTTGGAAATTTCCTTACAACAAAAATGTCGACACTAATCCGATTACGATTCGCCAACTATTAAGCCATACTGGTGGTTTATCCACACACGGATTTAGTGGATATAAAAATTTAAATAACCTACCAACCATAATTCAAACTTTAGAGGGAAGTAAACCAGCGAACTCAGATAAAGTAGAGCAAATTCAGCCACAAAGTATAGAATTTAAATATTCTGGCGGAGGAGTTACCATCTCGCAACTAATTCTAATGGACAATTCAAATTTGTCGTACGAAAGCTTTTTGAACAAAAATATATTTGAGCCATTACAAATGAATCATTCATTTTATTCGATAGAGTTTGATAAATATCCAAAGGATTTGGCTTTTGGACATAAAGGAAATGGAAAAAAGTTGAATAATAACTATAATTTTTATCCTGAATCTGCTGCTGCTGGTCTATGGACAACACCTGCAAATTTATCGAAACTAATTATTGATGTTCAACTAAGTTTAAAAGATGGAACGGGCAAACTTCTTTCGCAACAATCAACCAAAGAATTAATTGAGCCTACTTTAAAAAACGCTAATTCAGCACTAGGTGTCTTTTCAGAAAATCAAAATGGACAATTGTATTTACAACATTCAGGTGCCAACCAAG
>JBDNFI010000084.1:0-24273 GCA_041689935.1 Cyclobacteriaceae bacterium | reverse complement strand
TGCTCCTCAGCAGAGCCTACTTCCGCTTTAACCAGTATTGCAAAAATATAATTTGTAAACCACATTCAGGATTTATTCAAATGTGTAAATTTGTATCAGGATTTTTAATCATAAAGTGTAAACCTATTTTAGGACGAGACAGAGAAAGGGTTGACAGTTGACGGAGGAGGGAGGAAGGGTTGACAGTTGACGGATGACGGTTGAAAGGGGAAGAGGATGGAGGAGGGAGAGAGGGTTGACAGTTGACGGAGGAGGGTTGAAAGGGGAAGTTGAGGGAGGATGGAGGAGAGAGGATGGAGATTCCATTTGCCGACGGGGTAATTAATCCATAGCCCACGGTTTCAACCGTGGGGTAATGAATGTTCCGTTGGATAAAAAATGCTCCGTGGGATAATAAATGTTTTTTTGAGAAAATTAAATGGTTTGGGAAAGATTGATACTGAGTAATATGGGATCAACGATAATTAATAATTGATAAACAGTTAATATTGGAGTGTAGCGTAGATTATGGATTTATCCATCAACCGTCCTCCGTCAACCGTCAACAAAAAATAAATAATGTCCGAAGTATTAATAAAGGTAGAAGGTGTAAGCAAAAAGTTCTGTAAGAACTTGAAGCGAAGCCTATGGTATGGGATGACGGATATTGCACGTAGTGTGGTGGGTGGAGCACCTGCGGAGGAATTGCGGGAGGGTGAATTTTGGGCGGTACGTGATGTTAGCTTCGAAGTGCGGCGTGGTGAGTGCCTAGGGCTGATTGGCCATAACGGCGCTGGCAAGAGTACGCTGCTGAAAATGCTCAACGGGCTGATCAACCCTGATGAAGGCCGTATAGAAATGCATGGCAAAATTGGCGCATTGATAGAATTGGGTGCAGGCTTTAACCCGATACTTACTGGCCGCGAAAATGTATATAACAATGGAGCAGTACTGGGCTTTAGCAAAGCGGAAATTGACCGAAAGTTCGATGATATTGTAGCTTTTGCTGAAATAGGCGACTTTATAGATATGCCCGTGCAAAACTATAGCAGTGGGATGAAAGTGCGACTGGGCTTTGCGATTGCTTCACAAATGGAGCCGGATATATTGATTATTGATGAGGTGTTAGCTGTCGGAGATGTGGGGTTCCAAATAAAATGCTTTAATGTAATTCAAGAAATTTCTAGAAGATCCGCAGTTATAATGGTTTCACATTCAATGCCTAACATTGGGCGTACAGCAAATATTGTTTGCTTAATGAAAAGTGGACAAATTGAATTTTTAGGGCAAGATTTGAATGAAGGAATTACTCAATATTTGAATAATTTTAGTGGGGAAAAGTATTTGGTATCAGGAAACATGACTTCAATAACAGAATTAAAAATTCATGATTTAAGCGATAATAGTGAAATAAATACTGATGTGAGTTTAGATTCATTCGTATCATTACTTTTGACTTTTAAGATAAATGTTACTGATTTTGAGCAGGGTGAGTATAAAGCTGTATACGTTTTGTATGATCAAACTTTGAGGCAAATTGCTGAATTCATTTCTGATAACTTTTTTATTACAGAAAGTAAAGGAATTAAAGATTTTCAAGTTAGGCTTAAAAGAATAAATCTTTGTTCAAGTAAATTTAACTTAAGTATAGCTTTTTATAAAATAGTCGGTGGCAAGCTGATTATTTATTCCTTTCATGAGAATATTACTTCAATAAACTTTAAGTCTTCTGATAATATAACCCACTCTATTGTAGTAATAGACGGGAGTCAAAAGATTTTATAAATAAAATTTTGAATTATGTAAATAAAGAAATCAAAATTTGTAATTTATAACAAAAAGACGGTGGTTAATACTTATTGAAACAATGTTTATTGACTAAACCCTTTTTTTTAAATTTATTTTTCTTCCTCATAATTAACTAGTTACTCTTCAGTTGAAAAATATCCAGCAAAGAATCCTAAAACGAACGAGATATTTGTTTCGTAAAAAAAAACATGACAAAATTTCAATGTTCATTTCAAATCATTTGAAATCTAACGAAATCACAATTATTGATATTGGCGCACATCGAGGAGATTTTATCGATAACATTAAAAAGCACTTCAATATTTTATCAGCAGTACTAATTGAGCCAATTCCTGAACTGGCAAAATATTTAAGTAAGAAATATGAAAGCGATTTTTTTCATATTATTCAAAATGTTGTAACTGATCAAGATTTTAATTCTAAGGAATTTCATATAAATGAGTTTGGTGAAACCTCATCTATTTTGAAAATAAGAAAAGAGATGACAGAGTTATCAGATATAAATACGAGAGTAAAAGAAACGATTAAAGTCACAACCAGAACCTTGGATTCAATTGTGAGTGACTTAAGACTAAATAAAATTGATTTGGTCAAGATTGATGTGCAGGGAGCCGAACATTTGGTTTTAAAAGGAAGTGAAAAATCTTTAAAATTAACATCATTTGTTTGGATTGAAATGTCTTTGAAGCCACTCTATAAAGGATCTTCTGTTTTTCATGATATATATGAAATTATGGAAAAGTATGGATTCGCTTTGCTAGAACTATCTCCTGGGCACAGGTCGGCAACAAAAGAGCTCCTTCAAGTTGATGCCTTATTTATTAACAAAGGTGCCTAAAGCATTTTTTAGAATCGCCTTAACACTTATTTACACCGAAAAAAATGGCTATATTTTCTAGAAAAAGTTTATTCAATTTATTTCTTAAAAAGAAAGAAAAATTAGGGCACAAAACTTCTTATTCTCAATGTGGAGAAGATTTGTTAGTTCAATATATATTTAATTTAAGAGGAATTTCCAAACCATCGTACATTGATATAGGAGCTTGTGATCCATTTTTTTTAAGTAATACGGCCATTTTTTACCAAAAAGGATGCAGAGGAATTAATATTGAAGCGAATCCATTACTCATAAATAGATTTTATGAGTGCCGACCAGAAGATGCTAATTTGAATATTGGTGTAGGTACCGAAGATGCTGAATTAGATTTCTTTATTATGAATGATCATACATTGAGTACATTTGCTGAGGATGAATGCGATAAAATGATTGCGCATGGAAATGATCTTAACAAAGTTGTTAAAATAAAAACAACGACGCTTTCAAGTATTTTGGAAAAGTATTTTAATAATGAGTTTCCAGATTTTCTTAGTCTTGATGTTGAAGGCCTTGATTTTGAAATCCTCAAATCCATAAATTTTAATTTTTCTTATCCTAAAGTCATTTGTGTAGAAGCTGCTGAATACTCGCCAATTGGCGCTGGAGCAAGACGGAATGAGTTAATTGATTTCCTTGTTTCAGTTGGTTATTATGAATATGCTAATACAAACTTAAATGCAATCATGGTAAAGAATGAGTTTTGGTTTAATTAATATGGAAACACCATTTTTTTCAATTATTATACCAACGTACAAAGCAGCCAGCACCTTATCAGTTGCTATAGAAAGTATTTTAAGCCAAGAAGCTTCTAATTATGAAGTCCTGATTATAGATGGTTGCTCGACAGACAATACTGTTGAGGTAGCAAATAGCTACAATGATCACCGTATTAAGATTGAGAGCCAACCAGATGCTGGAATCTATGATGCCATGAACAAAGGCATTAAACTCGCCAGAGGTGAATGGATATACTTTTTGGGTGCAGATGATTATTTATATGACAGAAAGGTACTTGAAACCTTAATGTTACATTTTAGCCCAACTATTGATGTAGTGTATGGAAATGTTTCAAGTACACGTTGGGAAGAACTTTATGATGGAGAGTTCAACTTAGAAAAAATTATAAAGCAAAATATTTGCCATCAATCCATTTTTGTGAGGAGGAATGTTTTTGAAAAAGTTGGATTATTTGACCTTGATTTCAAGGTATACGCTGATTGGGAGCATAATTGGAGATGGTTTTTTAATGAATCTATAAATCATAAATATGTATCTCTGACTGTAGCAGAATACGCAGATGGTGGGTATAGTTCTACTAGCCCTGTAGATCCTCAATTTCATAGTCGTAAGGATTCAGTTTTAAAAAGTTTAATGAGAAGAAAGGATTGGGTATATTATATGAATAAGAAGATGGCCAGAAAAGAAAATGAGATAAGGCAATCTTCTATTTTTGGGTTTTATGTTGCTAGAGCCAAACGCTTAATTTTTTTAGCTTTTAACAAATACTTCATCGTTTAAATTGACAATAAAATTTGACTCTTCTAGTCTCCATCATCATCCCCAACTATAACCATGCTCCTTATCTAAAGCAGCGGATAGAAAGCGTACTAAGCCAAAGCTATCAGAACTTTGAGGTGTTATTGCTGGATGATAGATCCACAGACAATAGCTGGGATATATTGCAAGCTTATAAGGGACATGAAAAGGTAAGCCATTGCTTGAGGAACGATAGGAATTCTGGGAGTCCTTTTATTCAATGGAAAAAAGGCATAGAGTTAGCAAAAGGAGAATGGATTTGGATAGCTGAAAGCGATGATTGGTGCGAAAAGGAATTACTAAGTTCATTGATCACATATTCTAATACTAAAATTGAGTCCGGTATTGTATATGCCCAAAGTATAGATGTGAATGAAGAGGGAGTTCTAATTTCAAGCAGATTGGAATGGACCGATGAATTTAAACCAAATATTTGGAAGAATGATTGGTCACTTGATGGGCAATTATTTATGAACAGTTATCTCAATAAAAAAAATGTAATTCCAAATGCAAGTGCCGTGATTTTTAAAAAATCACTTACAGAAGGGTTAGATTGGGATTTAATTGTGCAAATGAAAATGTGCGGAGACTGGCTTTTTTGGTCTATAATTAGCGCAAATACAGATGTTAGTTTTTTATCTAAAGAACTTAACTATTTTAGAAATCATCATGGTGTTTCTCGCAACCATGTTTCATTGGATAAGAAACGCGCCAGACTATTAGAGGAATGGAGATTAAGATTATATTTAAAAAAGAAATTTAATTCACCAATAGTCAAAGCATATAAACTACAAAAAGCGTGGTTTGACAGCGGTTTTAAGGTACTTGATATTGTCAAGTCGGAATTTTACGGTTTAAATGTTCATTCTAGTAAATTGGAATTGGCACTTCGTTTTATAAAATACAAATGGTTAGCTCAAAAATAAATATCTGCTACATTACCACTCAAATAAATGCTTATTCCGAGACTTTCTTAGCTAGATTGAAAGAGGGACTAGAGGGTGAGATATTTCATTGCTATGGAGGGTCAATGCCCTTTAGATCATTAAGAGGTCATTTAATGAATTATAATACCCCATCTGTTTTTGATGTAATTAAAAAAAGATTGGGCTTAATTACATGTTCACTTGCTGAATACTATTTAGAAAATTATTTAAAAATAAATAAAATCCATGTAGTTATAGCCAATTATGGGACAACTGGTTTGGCAGTAATTAATGTTACTCAACGCTTGGGAATTCCACTAATTGTTCAATTTCTTGGTTTTGATGCTTCGAAATTTGATGTTGTTAAATTGTATACAAGCCATTCATCCAATCTTTTTAAAAGCGTTGCTGCAATTGTAGTAGTATCAGAAGAAATGAAGAATGATTTAATAAAGCTTGGTGCCATTCCCGATACTATAACAAAACTAACTTGTGCTGTACCAGAGAAATTTTTTGACAATTCAGCAAATTTATTATCTAATCAAATTCTGGCAGCAGGAAGATTTGTCGAGAAGAAAGCTCCATATTTAACCCTTTTGGCTTTTCAAGAAGCTCAAAAAATTGATCCTACCTTGCATTTAAAGTTTGTTGGCAATGGAGAACTTATTGGCGTAGTAAAAGATCTTGTGAAGGTGCTTTCCATTGAAAATGTAATTTTTGCTGAGCCTGCAACAAGTGATGAATTAATAATGGAAATGACAAAGTCATTTTGTTTTGTACAACACAGTAAACAAGCAGAAAATGGCGATAAGGAAGGAACACCCGTAGCAATTATGGAAGCAATGGCAGTTGGTCTTCCTGTTGTTAGCACTAGGCATGGTGGCATTCCAGATGTAATTATTGATAGAGTTAATGGGCTCCTTGTAAATGAAAAGGACGTAATAGGTATGGCGAATGCAATTCTTGAACTTGCTCAAAATAGAAAACTTGCAAAGCAAATTGGTCTTAACGCAAAGCAAACTATTATTGAATTTTATAACATGCAAAATTACTATAAGCGTTGGAATCAGCTTATTTCAAGAGTTGCACATGGCAGAAATTGGCCAATTATCAAAAGGAATTTAATGACCTAGGTATGCAAGAAGTAATTTATATTTTAGTTAGTCCTGAAGTGAATGCTTATACTCAAATGACATATATTTCCATATTGAGTTTAAAACAAACAAATCCAACATGGAAAGTTAGTTTAGCTTCAGATTCTAGAACCATAAGTGTTTTAGAACAAACCAAATGCTTGTACTTACTAGATCTAGTGGATAATGTTATACCTTTTGATATTAATTATAAAACTGCAAGTATTGGAAGCCGAATCATAAAAACCCAATTGGCTTCTAAAATTAATAGGCCCTTCTGTTTTTTCGATTCCGATTTAATAATTAGGAAACCAATTAAATTCAATTTTGAAAAAGGCAAATCCCTTGCCGCGGCATTGAACCATTCAAGAAGAAATTTTAAAGAACAAATATTTGACAGAGACTTAAATATTTTGGAACAAATGGGCTGGCAAGATATAATTTCTCCCTATATAAATAGCGGCGTATTATTTTTCGACGGTTCCACAGAGGCAAGTGAACTTTCTGTAAAGTGGCATTATTACTGGCGGCAAACATCATCAAAAACTACGCAATACGCAGATCAACCTTCATTATACAAAGCGTTGTCTGAAAGCCCAAATATACTTCAAATACTGCCCAATGATCTCAATGCCCAAATCAAATCCCGTCTTTGGTTTCCTGCAGAAGAAAAAGATATTACTGGGAAATCTACACTTGACCATAATGCGGTTATATGGCATTATTACGCATCTTTAGGCGACCCTGAAATTATTACACAATATGAATATCTATTAAATAAGTATCCACTAATCGGAATCTTTCCAGAAAAGGAAATTAGAAAACTAATCAACAGAAAAATTCCATGGAGATATCATTCTTTATTAGATAAACGTGTAGTCAATGCAACCTACAAGCACCCAAAGATTAAAGGATTTTATAAATTATGGTTAAATAATAAAAAGCTTGCAGCATTGAAATATCTTATTTATAAATATCTATATGCAATAAAAGTAGGGAAATTATCGTGAAGGCCCAATTCATCCACCTTGACTCATTTTCAAATATCAATCAAAGCATTTTTGATGCATTGGTAAATGCTTGGCCAGAATTGTTGCCAATGGCCATCAATGCTCAGAATACGGTAAGACTAAATAGAAGACGCACTCCTTATACCTTGGGTAAAGTATTTTTGCGGAAGGGTTGGGCTGGGATAAATTCCTTTGATTCATACAAACAAAGTTTATTAGGAGAGCCTTTTTTCTTCAAAAGAATAAGTAGCATTGTACAAGAGAAAATTAAAAAGGAAAACCCAATCTTCACCTTACAAACTCAATCTTTATTTGATTTTAGGGTTATAGGTATTCCTCATTTTATTTATACAGATTCTACTCATTTGGCAGATCAATATTGGAATCCAAAAGCAAAGCAAAACAATAAAGAGTGGATTGCTTTGGAAACGCAATTGTATCACAACGCTACCAAAATTTTTGTAATGAGTTCACATATTCAGCAATCCCTGATTGAACAATATGGTATAGCTGAACAAAAGATAGCAATGGTTGGCGCAGGAAGTAACTTGAATGAACCATCCAACCCTAAGCGTGAGGATTCATATGATTCTAAAAAAATACTTTTTGTAGGGGTAGAATGGGAGCGAAAAGGAGGGTCTGAATTATGGGCAGCTTTTCAAAATATCCTAAAATATCATCCAGACGCAGAGTTGATCATATTGGGATGCTCCCCGCCTATTCATCACCCGCAAGTAACAATAGTTGGAAAAGCAGATAAAGCAAGCGTTGGGAAATATTACCAAGAAGCTGCAGTTTTTTGCATGCCTAGTCGTTTAGAGCCGTTTGGAATTGTGTATCTTGAAGCTATGCAACATGGCCTTGCAATCGTAGGCTCTGACGAAGGAGCTTGTATCGATTTGATACTTGATGACGAAAGCGGATATCGAATTCCGCTTGGCGACATCAAATACCTTACTGAAAAGCTAAATTATCTGTTAAGTCTTCCCAAACTCTGCGCAAAAATGGGTCAACGTGGTAGAATTATGTATGAAAATTTTTATACTTGGGATTTTACTGCTAAAAAGATGAAGGATATTATTCAAAAATACCTTTAGCCATGTGCGGAATAGCCGGCTTTATTAAAACCAACTCAACAGTTACCAAGCAAGAGCTAAAACAAATGGCCGACGCATTGATACATCGCGGACCTGACGGCGAAGGGTATTTTGTATATAAGAATGTAGGTTTGGCGCATCGTCGATTATCCATTATCGATTTGGAGGGAGGCAAGCAGCCATTTGCTACAGAAGATGGTCAATTGTGGATGAGCTTCAATGGGGAGATCTACAATTATGTGGCCCTGCGTGGCGAATTGCAGGCCAAGGGGCATCACTTCCGCACCCAATCCGATACAGAAGTGCTGCTATATGCGTATAGGCAATGGGGAGTCGATTGTGTGCATCATTTGCGGGGAATGTTTGCCTTTGCGGTATTGGATATTGATAAGCAGGAACTGTTTCTGGCGCGCGATCATTTTGGCATCAAGCCATTGGTCTATTTGCAAAGTGAGCATGTATTTGCTTTTGCATCGGAAATTCAAGCATTGAAGCAGGTTCCCGATATTGCTTTGACGGTGGATATTACCGCCATCGATTTATTTCTGCAGCATCAATATATCCCTGCTCCTCGCTCCATCTATTGCGAAATCAAAAAATTACCTCCCGCCCATTATATGCGGGTAAATTTGCAGGGCAAGCTTGTTGAGCTCAAGCGCTATTGGCAGCTATCGTTCCAGCCAAATTATGCCAAATCTACAGACCAATGGCTGGAAGAATTGGAGGCAGTGATCAAGGATTCTGTTCACGCCCATTTGGTATCCGATGTCCCTTTTGGCGCGTTCCTTTCGGGCGGCGTAGATTCTAGTGCGGTGGTTGCCTATATGGCGCAGCAGATGAATCGGCCAGTGAAGACCTTCAGCATAGGATTCGAAGAAGCAGCATTTAACGAAACAGAATTTGCGCAGCAGGCTGCAAATCGCTGGCAAACCGAACATCATGTAGAAATGGTGAAAGCGGATGCCCTGGGAATATTGCCCGACTTGGTGCGGCACTATGGCGAGCCATTTGGCGACAACTCTGCCATACCCACCTACTACGTAAGCAAACTAGCCCGCAAGCATGTATCGATGGTGCTGACTGGCGATGCTGGCGACGAAATATTTGCCGGCTACGAGAGCTATACCAACAGATGGAATCGACATGTACAACCTGTGCCGGAGCATTTGGGTTTTCCTAAAAAACAGCTTTATCCACTAGCAAACGCACTATTCCCAAGCAAATTTCCTTTAAGAACCGCACATTATAGTGATTGGGAAAGATACGGTCAAAAGAAAGATGATGCCAATAGAAAAGCCTTATGGCGCAAGGAAATAGCCGAGCAAATACAGCGGGAGGAAAAGGAAATTCACGAACTGGAATTTGAGCGAGCCGCAGATTTTGGGCATTTTCAGCAAGTGCAGTCCGTGGACTTCAACGTGTATATGCCCAATGCCATATTGCCCAAAGTAGACATAGCCAGTATGATGCACAGCTTGGAAACGCGCACTCCCCTACTCGACAAGCAGGTGATTGAGTTTGCTGCCACCATCCCCGAGCAGTTGAATATAAGCAAACTAAACGGCCAATGGGTGGGTAAGCAATTGCTCAAAAAGCTACTATGTCACTATTATCCCAAGGAGGTTATCTACAGAGAGAAAATGGGATTTGCTACGCCGGTAAGCCATTGGCTGCTAGAGAATGGCCAAGCATCCAAAGCGGTAGCGGATAGACTACATGCCACAGGCAATCAGCTGGATCAGTATTTGGATTTGGCCGCTATCAAAAAGCTAAGCGGCCCTAAAAGCGCGCATCAGCTGTGGAGTTTATTGTTTCTGGAAGAGTGGTTGGTGCAGAATAAATGCTAACCTAGCGCGCTTATTTAAGCGCGCTGCTTTAATTTTAAGTTTTGCAATCCGGCGGTGTTGAGGAGCAGGAAAGATGAAGGTGCTGTGGAGCAAATAGCCAGTTGTGAGATAGAAAAGAAAATAGATGAGGCACGCTTGAATAAGCGCGCCTACTCAAACTAATAAATGAGCAAAAATAAAAGCCATATCCTAATAGCACTACATCTCTACTCAGCTGGTGGAGCAGAGCGGCAAGCCTTGTATCTAGCCAAGGGTTTGCAAGATCGCGGGTATGCCGTTACAGTTGTAGCTTTTGGCGAAGGCAAGGGCTTGGCTTGGGATCGCTTTCAATCAGCAGGCATTCATTGCATAGCTTTGGGTTTTCGTGAAAAGCTGATTTTAGGTGAGAAAAAGGGTCTGAAAGAAAAGCTTTTGAAATGGCGATATAAGAGAAAATTGATTAAAATCATTCGCAATATGCGGGTGGATATTATTTTTCCTTTCACCTATCCTGCCAATGTGATTTATAGCCACTTTTGGCAAAAAATGGGCGCAATAGCCTGCTATTGGAATCAACGAGATGAAGGCCGATGGTTTAGTGGCTCCAAACTAGAATTGACTGCATTAGAGAATTGCAGCGGTATAATTTCTAATAGTTTGGAAGGGAAACTGTTTTTGCAGAAAGTCACTAATCGACCTATTCAAATAATCCATAATGGAGTAGAATTGCCATCAGAACAAGCCAAACCCGAACAGGTTCAAGACGAATTTCGAGTGGTGATGGTGGCCAACCTACATACCTATAAAGACCATTTGACCTTGCTCAAAGCGTGGAAGCTTTTTGTGGCAAGTAATCCGAAAAACGTAAAATTGATTTTGGCGGGTAAAAAAGCCGATACCTACCCGATGCTTCAATCCTATGTCGATGAAAATGGCTTAGTCGAAACAGTGGATTTCGTAGGTGTGGTGGAGGATGTATATCGTTTATTGGCCACATGTCACTTGGCCGTTTTTAGCTCAACCAAGGAAGGCCTACCCAATGGAATACTGGAATGTATGGCGACAGGTTTACCAGTGATTGCTACGAATATTCATGGTGCTAGAGAGGCTTTGGGGAATGCTGATTATTTGATCAAGATGGAGGATTATCGGAGCTTAAGTAATATGATAATGAGATTTCACCAACAGAAAGAAAATAGGATGGCTATTGGAAAGAAAAATCGAAATAGAGTGAAAGACAAGTTTGCAATTAGCCAATTAATCACGCAGTTTCAGTCGATAATAGAAAATGCATAAGCCAATTATTTCCATTATAATCCCTTGCTACAACCAAGCGCATTTTCTAGCTGAATGTGTAGAATCTGTTATGTCTCAAGACTATGCAGATTGGGAATTGATTATAGTAAATGATGGGTCAACAGATAATACTCTAAAGCTTGCCTTAGAATTTGCAAAAAAGGATAAGCGCATCAATGTAATTGATAAGGAAAACGGCGGTTTAAGCTCCGCTAGAAATGCAGGGATTAAGCAGATAAAAGGCAATTATATTCATTTCCTTGATTCGGATGACTTTGTTTTGGATGGTTTTTATTCTTCTATGTTCAAAGCATTCAGTTTATCTCCAGATGCAACCGTTTTAGTGTGTGGCTACAGGTATTATGATCCTAATCGAGGTTATTTTCAAATAGTTGAAGGCCAAGAAAAAGAATATACTATAGATGACTTCATTACTGGAAATATTGCACCTCCCGCTGCTTTCTGCGTTAGGTCGGAAATAATGCGAGTGATAGGGACATTTGATGAAAAACTGAAGAGTGCTGAGGACTGGGATTTTTGGCTGAGAGTATTGAAAGCCAATGGAAAGATAAAGGGAATAGAAAATAGTCAAGTAGCTTATCGTTATTCAAAAGACAGCATGAGTAGAAATGCTTTTAGAATGTATGATGCGTTGAAAACAGTTGCTCAAAGGGCTATTAAGAAGGATGATCGTATCCTTAAAGAATTTGCTCAGAATCGTGATTACGATTTTGATTCCAAACCTATAATTAAAAATGCACTTTTGCAGTGTTTAGGGGTTAGCCTAATGCAAGGCGAGGTTAAGGAGTCCTCGGACTTATTTAGAAAAGAAGTAGAGCAATATTCATTTACTTTCCAAGCTCAAAATTTTGCCATTATGTGCTCTTATTTGTCATTTCGCTATTGGTATTCCAACACAGATCTAAAAAGAGTATTTAAAGAGATTTATCCTTTTTTTAATGCATTTTTTGAGAGTAATTCAATTACGGGCTTAAGCAAAAAAGTAATATTATCTGAAATATTCAAAAGGCATCAAAAGCAATACAATGTTCAGAGGTTTGGCGTTTTTGGTAGAATTTTAAATCAGTTCCTTTAATAAATTACTCATTTACTTCTTGGTATTCCTTGATTCCAAAAAACCTTTCTAAATCTTTTCGCCATCCATTATTTTCAGCATAAATAGGAGACCTTATTAAAAGTAAATTATTTGGTTTTGGAAGCGACTTATAAATAACAATTGCATTAGAATCTTTAGCCTCTAACAATATATTTTCTCTTTTATGGACTTCCTGCGAGAAAGGAATAAGAATGGACATCTGCCATATAAAAAATATTGCACCGTACAAATAAAATATCGGTAAGGAAAGCCTTTTAATGGGGTCAAGCTTTGCGCTTGTAACTCTACCAATTAAAACACCAATAAAAATAGTCGCTATAAATCCGAAAAGCATAAAAGAGAAAAATACTCTTACTCTTGCAAGTACTGGTGCTATCATAAATGGAGCGAGTGAAATTATTGCCATTGATAGAAATGCAATTCCTAAAAGGATTAGGTTTTTATTACTTATTTTTCTTTTTGTTTCTTCAAGAGAAAAAGAAAGCCCAAGAACTAATCCACCAATCATCGCAATTTTAGAATAATTTGCAGCTCTCATTAATATTGTTAAATAGTTAATAATCAGCTGTAAAAGCGTGAAACTTTCTTTGCTTTCTAAATTAAGTCGAGTAAAATTGCCAGGTGCTAGGTTTATGATAAGTTGGCTAATAATAATTGCTACTAAGCTGATATACTGTGCCTTGCTAGGGTTTACATTTAGAAATTTAAATTGGTAAACTAAAAATGCAATAAAGATTACAAATACTGGGAAAATAAGATTTTGAGTGTTTAAACTGCAAACCAAACAAATGATAATAGTAAGCGCTTTATATTTACTTGAATTGCCTTCTAATTGATATACCGACTCCTTTCCGACTAAATAAATTATCACTAGTATCTGAAGAACCCAAAAGCTATACTGTCCACCAGTTTGCCAATAAACAATATCCTTATAGACTGGCCATATCCCTATCATGAATACGGTGAAAATTATTATGTTCAGCCTTAAGCTAATCTTTAGAGATAGAAAGACTTTTAAAAATTTTGATATTACACCACAAGTCAAGAAGTAAACAATTAAAAACACAATTATTGAAAAAGTTGCTCCCGTATAAAGGATTAAAAAATTTCTAGCAATGCCACCTATGGACAAAACTCTTCCATCCCAAGTCATATATTGATACCATAAAGCCTTGAAGAATGGCTCGCCTATTATTTCATTATATATTAAATAGTCATCACCATATTGATGACTAAGAAATGCTCCAAAAACGATGCAAGCAATAATTATCGATATTAAAGCCCAATTCGTAATTTCGAAAAACTTATTAAAATATTTTTTCATCAGTGGTCAAAAATAACAAATTGCTTTTTTGTAATTAGCTAAAGCTAATATCTTTAATTTTAACCCAATCAATAAAATTTCGATTTGAAAGGCATCTCTATTATCATTTGCACCTACAATGGGCGTTCTCGCTTGGCGGCTACGCTAGCGAGTGTGCGTGCATTGCGTTTGCCACAAGGGGCAGGTCTTGAGCTATTGGTCGTAGATAATGCCTCCACCGATGGGAGTGCCGAATATTGCACGGAATGGGCAAAGGATCGTCAGTTTGATTTGCTGCGGATATTGCACGAGTCGCAGCCGGGACTGAGCCACGCAAGGCAGTGTGGTTTCCAAGCCGCCCGGTATCCCTACATCCTCCTTTGCGACGATGACAATCACTTGGCCGAAGATTATCTGCAAATAGGCTATCGCTTATTGGAGGCACATTCTGCGATGGGCGCTTTGGGCGGTCATGGCAAGCCACTCTTCGAAACCACTAAACCCGATTGGTTCGAGCGCTTTCATTATAGTTTTGCTGTTGGCTCCCAGCATCATCGGGCTGGTAAGATAGACCGACAAGTAGCCGACGTGTATGGTGCGGGCTGTTTTTTGCGTAAAGAAGCGTTGGAAAAGGTGTATAAAGCGGGTTTCACTTCCGCACTAAGCGATCGGAAAGGTGCCAGCCTAAGCTCCGGTGGTGATGTGGAGCTCTGCTATGCATTGCAAATAGCGGGATATGAAATCTGGTACGAATCCAAATTGACCTTTGACCACTATATGCCCGCTAGCCGCATGGATTGGCCCTATTATTTAAAATTGAAAAAGGCCATACCCGCGCAGCATGCCTTGATGTTGGCCTATAGATGTATGTTAGAGAATACAACAAGATCTGCTTTCCAATTTCGGATATATTATTTCAAAATGTGGTACAAAGCCAAGCTCAATTATTTAGGCTATTTGTTAAAAAAACTATTGGGTTTAAGTAAGAGCAGCCAAAAAGAGCGGGAGGTAGGTGCGATTGTACTTCCTCAGAAATTCTATTCCTTTTTTGTGCATTATTCTAGAGCGGGTGATCTGTTTAGGCAGTTGGTAGCCCTTGAGAGGAAGGTTGACGGTGGAGAAGAAGTTGATGGAGGATGGACAAGAAGTTGACGGTTGACGGAGGACAGTTGAGGGGGAAGTTGACGGAGGATGGTTGATGGAGAATGGAGGATGGAGAATAGAGAGACCAATTCGAATGCCGACAGGATAATTAATCCATAGCCCACGGTTTCAACTGTGGGCTATGGTTTAATGGAAGAAGGGTTGATAGAAAAGAAATCATATCATTCATTTAATCATAAAAATCATAGTTCAGACAAATGCGGTGGAGCTGATCTGCGGACTTCCATTATCCTACGGTTGAAACCGCAGGGTATAAATCAGCCATCCCGATGGGATGGGAAAATGATTGTAGATTCAAACTAACGCTATTTAGGGAAGCTCAACAAAAGGGTGATCATGCAATCGCTCATCGGAGGTGGCATCCCTCACAATCATTGGATCGTCTTGGTTGATCGCATACGCACAAAAAGCATGGTTTCGGCTGGTCTCTTCTTTATCCATACCCACGGCGGCTTTGAACCATTGCCTATCCGAGTCTATCAAGGTGATGAGTGAGATAGGCGCATTGCAAATAGTAGAAGCAAGCTTTACCAAGTCATCAAATTCGGCTTCTTTTGGCGAGTCAAGTATGTCATACTTAAGCAACTCCATTAATCGCGCACCTTCATTTTCTGGTATTTGTGGATAGATCATTTTTGGAAGATTGAATAAAACAACAATAATGAATTTTTTTGATTGCCCTATTGGGCATAAGTAGTAGGAAAGTAATAGTAACAAGCCAATTACACGCCAATTCTTCCTATTGCCTTTTTAGGTATTCAGCTATTTTATGAATAGCTGCTTTGGCTTGAGGCAGCATAGGCCAAAAAAACTGAAATACATGAGGATAGCCAACCCAAATGTCAAATTCAGTTTTGACACCAGCAGCCAATAGTTTTTCCACAAGCAATTTATTTTCATCAAAAAGCAAATCCGAATCTCCCGACTGAATAAAAGCGGGAGGTAATCCAGCCAAATCAGCAAATAATGGAGAGATATAGCTGTTTTTGTTGCTTTCAGCACCAATATATGAGGTAGCCGAAGTCTTAAGTCGCTTGGTAGAAAGGATGGGATCTTTCAAATTCATTTTGTGGAAAACCGCTCCTTCAAAGGTCAAATCCACCCATGGGGCCAGCAGAATTAAGCCTTGCACTTGATTATTCTCTTCCTTCAATTTTAAAGAGGCCGACAGGGCTAATCCAGCTCCCGCCGAATCGCCAGCAAGAAAAATCTTTGCGTTTGGGTATTTCAGCCGACACCCGTCTATGGCATTGAGCACATCGTCTAAGGCATGTGGAAAGGGAAATTCAGGAGCCAGCTTGTAGTCTACTGATATCACCTCGCATTGACACTCCGAGGCAATTTTTGCTGTCAGGTGCCGATGTGTTTGCGGCGAGCCAGCTACATAGGCACCTCCATGAAAGTAGATGATAACCTTTTCTTGCTCCACAATGTCAGGAACAGCACGCTCGCATGGGACTCCATTGGCGGCAAAATTATAGAGGGTTACTCCTTCGGGCACCTCAAAGCGAGCTGCCACATCGCGTAACTTTTTTCGTGAGGCTAAATGATCTTCCTTTGCGAAAATGGATCCGCATTTAAGAAGCCATAAAAAGGCCTTTAATCCTCCCGCATTCATCCGATTTATTTTTTATTATTCCGTTGAGGTCTCCCTTTGTTTCCTCCTTTTGAATGCCTACTTGGCCCTGATCTAGGCATTTTTTTATAATCTTCGATAGATATATATGCTGGACCTTCTCCTAAACTCTCTGGCAACTGTATCTTTTTGATTTCCCGCTCTATCAGCGATTCAATTTTATGGAAATTGCCTAATTCCTTTGGATTCACAAAAGTGAAGGCCACACCTGTAGACGAGCCACGAGCGGTACGCCCAATGCGGTGTATATAATCTTCGGCATCGGAAGGAAGGTTATAATTGATCACCAGTTCTATTCCATCTATATCAATGCCTCGCGATACAATGTCTGTCGCTACTAGCACATTGGTTGTTCTATTGCGGAAATTGTTCATCACATTCTCCCGCTCAGTCTGCTCCAAATCGGAATGCATAGATTGCACTTTGAGCGAAAGCCCTTGCAATTCCTTTTCGATTTCCTTCACCTCAGTCTTTTTGGAGCAGAACACAATCACAGATTTGAGCGGTTTGGATTGCAATAGATGTTTGATCAATTTCACCTTTTGCATATCGTACACCATAAATGCGCCTTGGAATATCCCTGCTGCGGGCTGCGATATAGCAATATTGATTTGCTCAGGCTCATGGAGCACCTGCGCCGATAGCTCACGAATACGAGGAGGCATAGTCGCCGAAAATAGCAAGGTCTGACGCTTCTTAGGTAGGGCACTTATAATCTTATTGATATCGTCCATAAAGCCCATATCCAGCATTTTGTCTGCCTCGTCCAAGATGAGGGTGTGTAATTGCTGCACTTTCACGTAGCCAAGGTTGAGGTGGGAGATAAGTTTACCTGGCGTGGCAATAATCACATCGGTGCCGGAGGTAAGGGCTTTCTTTTGCACATCGAAACCAGCACCATCACCGCCTCCATAAATGGCCGCTGAACTTAGTCCGGCAAAATAGGCAAAGCCTTGAAAGGCTGTATCAATCTGCAAGGCTAGCTCACGCGTGGGAGCAATAATCAATGCACCAATTTGATTTTCGGCGCGAGGGTTGCTCAGCAATAGAGACATCACCGGTAATAAGTAAGCGGCTGTTTTCCCTGTTCCGGTTTGTGCTATACCTATTAAATCTTTGCCTTCTAATATAAGCGGAATCGCTTTTTGTTGTATGGGTGTGGGCTTTTCAAATCCCATGGCGTCTAGCCCTTCAAATATTTTTTCGTCTAGCTTGAAGTCTTTAAATTTCAAATCCATCTATGGTCTCTTTATAATTTCGTTATTTAACTCTTATTAACTAATTGAAGATGATTACGTTTGATTTGTACTCAACAACTCAACAATCCACATATCAAAAACTATATTTTCCACCTTGCTTCTTTGTAGTAGTTTCTGCGCAGGTGCACAGGAAGTGCCTTTCAGAGCGTACCATCCTATTTCTACCCTAAAAGTACCTGAAAATCTGTTAATAAAGGCAAAATATACTTTTGTAGATATTCAATGGCTCCAATGGCGGATCGGCACTCAATTTTTGGATAAACTTACTGACGAAAAGGATACGCTCAGTGAGCGCAGTAGCATCACTGTCTTAAAGGATGATTCGATCTAATTTCTTGATTTACTAGGATCACAGCAGCACTCATTTTCTTATTTTGCCAAGAAGAATACCCACCTGCCGGCAAGTTAGTGAAGGCAATTTTGCGTTTTCTGCGTTTAAATTCCTTTTTTAGAAACCACAAAGTTCGCAAAGGGTATTTTTATTCTTTGCGCCTTTTGTGTCTTCTCTTAGCATTCTATGCGGTTAAGTTTCTTCGTTGGAGTTACGAGCGAAACTGCGATAGTTTTCTAAAAAGTAAATAGGAAGTAGAAAAATAGTATAAGCCAAAGTACATCCATAAAATGCCACCAGATGCTCAGCATTTCTAGGCGTATTTTCTCATAAGGTGTGGTAAAATAAATAAGGCTCGCAACGGGATCTGTCTGCTTTCGAGATACTTTTAGGTAGAGGAAACCCAAGAATAATAAACCGCCCACCAAGTGCACTAGGTGCAAACCTGAGATCACATATATATACGCTCCAGACCGCTCACCTACAAAGCCAATTCCTGCCAAGTCGAGCTCCTGCCAGCCAATAAACTGACTCGCCGCAAATGCCAAACCCAATACAAGTGTGTATCCCAAACTACGTTTTACCTCTCGGACGTCGTCATTTAAGTAAGCTGGCATTGCTCGCGCAAGCATAAAACTCGAAAGCAAAATAGTGAGCGCACTTACTATAAATGATTTGGGAAAAGCAATGGTATTAAATCTTTCGGCTTCTAGCATGGACAGCGTAAAAGCCAAAATCATAAAGAAAAAAATGAGACTACTCCCTACCACGCTCAAAATAATGAGCATTTTGTGAGGATGCAGCTTTTCAATTTTCTGCCAATTGCTTAGACTGGAGGCATTTTGTTCCACTTTAGAGCCTTTCATGTTATAAGAATATTGAGCTTAAACATTATGTGAGCTGTAAGGTTCATCTTTCATTCTCAATTTATCATCTAAATTTAAACCGCATTTCATGCCTTGTACCGACGGTAATCTTTACTTTTGCATGGAATCTCGATATTGACTTTGGAAAAAAACGACCTACTTTCTTTTTATCAACAGGATCCGCTCACGCTCACTCTTAGGGAAACCCTCGCCCAATCCACACCACAAAGCATTCGCATTGAAGGACTTTCGGGAAGTTTGGATGCCGTAATAGCGGCAACGCTTCATCTCCTAAGTCCAAAAAGTACACTGTTTGTGCTACACGATAGAGAGCAAGCTGTGTATTTTCAAAACGACCTGCAAAACCTGCTCAGCGACAAAGAAGTCATGCTTTTTCCAACTTCTTATCGCAAGCCCTATTCCTACGAGGAGACCGAAAATGCCAATATTCTGCAACGCTCCGAAGTGGTAAGCAGAATGACCAGCAGTCAAAACCCATTTATCGTGGTGAGCTATCCAGATGCGCTGGGCGAAAAGGTAGTAAACAAACGTAGCCTTAGGGAAAATACCTTTACAGCCAAGGTAGGTGAAAAGATAGATCTGAATTTTTTTATAGAATTGCTTGAAACCTATGACTTTGAAAGAAGCGATTTCGTGTACGAGCCAGGCCAATATTCCATCCGCGGGGGGATTGTGGATGTATACAGCTTTGCCGATGACTTGCCTTACCGAATCGAGCTTTTTGGGAATGAGATCGAGAGCATCAGAAGTTTCGAGCCCAACAGTCAACTCTCTAAAGATGACCTCCCGCTGATTACCCTGCTGCCCAATATGCAAACGAAGCTCCTCATGGAGCAGCGAGAGTCGTTTTTCGACTTTTTCCCTACTTCCTCAGCAGTATGGATCAAAGATTTGGAGCTTTGCTATGATGTAATTTCCAAAAATTTTGAAAAAGTAAAACAGCATTTTGGAACCCTGGTAAAAGACAGTGGCAGCCCTAATTTGATGCTGAAGCCTGATGAATTATTCGAAACCCGAGAAAGCTTCGAAGAGGCTCTATTCAAAAAACATTTGGTGGAATTTGGCTCTAGGTTTCTGCTGCCAAATGCCCACCAATTACGATATCATTCCTTTCCACAGCCTTCCTTCAATAAAAATTTCAGCCTACTGAAGGATGATTTGGAAGAAAAACGGGCTAGAAATTATCTCTGTTTGATGGTTTCTGAGCAAGCAAAACAGCTCGATAGAATTGTGTCTATTTTTGAGGAGATTGACCCAAACCTCACCTTTCACACGCTTTCTCTAGGACTGCGGGAGGGTTTTATCGATGAAAATCTCAAAATTGCCTGCTATACAGATCATCAGATTTTCGAGCGATACCATCGAGCCAAAACCAAAGAGAAGTTCTCCAAAAGCAAGGCGATGACCTTGAAGGAGCTTCAAACCCTACAAGCGGGCGATTATGTAACGCATATCGACTATGGCATTGGCCGCTTCGCTGGGATGGAAAAGGTAGAAACCAATGGCAAAACCCAAGAGACCATTCGATTGGTGTATCGGGATAACGATTTGCTATTTGTAAGTATTCACTCGCTACACAAAATTGCCCGCTACACAGGCCAAGAAGGCACTCCGCCTGTAATGAGCAAATTGGGCTCTCCAGAGTGGGAAAACAAGAAAAAGAAAGTAAAGAAAAAGGTAAAAGACATCGCCCAAAAGCTGATACAGCTCTACGCCAAGCGAAAAACCACTTCTGGTTTAGCCTTTTCTAAAGATGGCGTGATGCAGGCGGAATTGGAGTCCTCCTTTATCTATGAAGATACTCCTGACCAAGCCACTGCCACGCAGGATGTAAAAAACGACATGGAGCAACCGCATCCAATGGACAGGTTGGTCTGTGGGGATGTTGGGTTTGGCAAAACGGAAGTTGCCATTCGTGCGGCTTTCAAAGCGGTAGTAGATGGCAAGCAAGTAGCCGTGCTAGTGCCTACCACCATTCTGGCCATGCAGCATCACCGCACCTTTACGGAGCGGCTTAGCAATTTTGCCGTTACCATCGATTATATCAACCGATTCAAAAGTGCAGCAAGCATTAAAGAATCGGTAAAAAAGCTCCAAGAAGGTAAGATAGATATCATTATCGGGACGCACCGTATTGTAAGTAAGGACATCAAATTCAAGGATTTGGGTTTGTTGATCATAGATGAGGAACAGAAATTTGGTGTCGCCGTGAAGGAAAAATTAAAGGAAATGCGGGTGAATGTAGACGTACTTACCCTCACCGCCACGCCAATTCCACGCACGCTGCATTTCTCGCTGATGGGCGCGCGAGATTTAAGTGTGATTTCTACACCTCCACCAAACAGGCAAGCTGTCACCACCAAAATACATACCTACAACGAAGAGGTAATCCGTGACGCTGTAAAAGAGGAATTGGACCGAAACGGACAGGTATTCTTTGTGCATAATCGGGTAAGTGATATCGAGCAAATGGCTAATATCATATTGCGGCTAGTTCCCGATGCAAAAATCACCATAGCGCACGGACAAATGGATGGAGCTAAACTGGAAAAAGTAATGGCCGCCTTTATTGAAGGCGATTATGATGTATTGGTATCGACCAACATTATTGAATCGGGATTGGATATTCCAAATGCCAATACCATCATTATCAACAGAGCACACATGTTTGGCTTGTCCGACGTCCACCAAATGCGCGGGAGGGTGGGCCGATCCAACAAAAAAGCCTATTGCTACTTATTGGCTCCTCCTGCTTCTACGCTTACCAATGAAGCCCGCAAAAGGCTGCAAACCTTGGAAGAGTTTAGCGAATTGGGTGATGGTTTTAAGGTAGCCATGCGCGACTTGGACATCAGAGGTGCGGGCAATTTGCTGGGCGGCGAGCAAAGCGGATTTATCAACGATCTGGGCTTCGAAACGTACCATAAAGTATTGGAAGAAACCGTGCAAGAGCTGAAGGAAACTGAATTTAAAGACCTCTTTAAAAATAGTTTAATCGAAGCAGCGAAAAAAATTGTAACCGATTGCAGCATAGAAACAGACTTGGAATTAATCATTCCAGAAACCTACGTAGGCAATATTTCGGAACGTCTGCGATTGTATTCGAGCTTGGATAGCATCAAAAACGAGCAAGAATTGGCCGATTTTATCAGCTCCCTCCGCGATCGATTTGGGCCATTACCCGAAAGTGTCGATAGCCTCATAGCAACCGTGCGCCTACGCTGGAAAGCCGAATTACTTGGCATTGAGAAACTCCAACTGAAAAATGGCAACCTAAAAGCCTATTTCCTCGATGCCAAAAACGAAACCTATTACAAGTCTGACGTATTTGGCAAAATACTCACCTATGTACAAATTCACCCAAAAAGCTGCAAACTTCGAGATATCAAGGGCAAGCTTATTCTCAGCATCCAAGATGTTACCGAGGTAAGCAAAGCAATGGAGCTAATGGATGCGATGGGGAAGGGTTGAGGGGGAAGTTGATGGAGGATGGAGAAGAAGTTGACGGTTGACGGAGGACGGTTGAGGGGGAAGTTGAGGGAGGAATGAGGAATGGTTGACGGAGGACGGTTGAGGGGGAAGTTGTGTCCTTTCCTAAATAGTATTGACCGTTTGGTTCAACAATCATTTATAATTTCCATCAGACTATTTTGAGGGACTGATTTACAAGAAGCATTTTTATAGATCATTTTTTGGCGTTATATTGATCTATAAATCTCAAGTTTATAGATCATGAAGTGGAACTGGCAACATAGAAATTGGCCTAAGTTTATTTACAGTAATGAGGATTTTGTTGAATACGAGCAGCAATTCTTTGAGAGGGCTGGGATAATTCAGGGCAGTATCCAGCATATAGATGAGGCCAGTCAAGAAATATTAAAAATTGACTTGATGAGTGACGAGGCACTTAAAACCTCTGAAATTGAAGGAGAGGTTTTGAATAGAGACTCGCTTCAATCATCAATCCGTAAACAGTTTGGACTTCAAACGGACTACCGCAAAATTCCTCCCGCAGAGCAAGGTATAGCTGAAATAGTGGTCGATCTACATAAAAACTACCATTCTCCGCTTGATGAAAAAATTCTCTTCACTTGGCACCGAATGCTAACCAATGGCAGGAACGATCTTATTGACATCGGGCGGTTCCGAACTCATGAAGATCCTATGCAAATTGTTTCGGGCCCTCTTAGCAAACCAATTATTCATTTCGAAGCACCACCTTCAAGGCTAGTAACTGTAGAAATGAAGCAATTCATAGGTTGGTTTAACGATACCGAAAAAGGAGGCAAAATGGAACTTCCTGTCTTAATAAGAGCAGCTATAGCTCATTTGTATTTTGAGTGCGTCCATCCGTTCGAAGATGGAAATGGCAGGATCGGTCGAGCAATTTCAGAAAAGTCTCTTTCTCAAGCTTTGGGTAGGCCAGTATTGCTTGCACTTTCTCATACAATAGAGGAAAATAAGAAATCATACTATCAAGCCTTGGAGCGAAACATCAAAGATTTGGAAATATCAGATTGGATTTCCTATTTCTGTGAAACTGTATTAAAAGCGCAAGAGTACACTCAAAGGATGATTAAGTTTATTATCGAAAAAGGAAAGTTCTATCGTCGTTATGATGGGCAGTTTAATGAACGGCAGCAAAAAGTTGTAGAGCGTATTTTCAACGAAGGAATCCATGGTTTTAAAGGTGGGCTGAGCGCAAAGAACTATGCATCAATCACAGGAGCAGCCAGCGCAACAACTACTCGAGATTTGAGAAAAATGGTGGAAATGGGTGCTTTTAGGAAGATTGGAGAGCTTAAGAGTACGAGGTATTTTTTGAATGTTGAGGGGGAAGGGAGGAAGGGTTGACAGTTGAGGGGGAAGTTGATGGAGGATGGAGAAGAAGTTGAGGGTTGACGGAGGACGGTTGAGGGGGAAGTTGATGGAGAAGAGAGGATGAGTGACCCGTCCTAAAAAAAGTTTACAGATTTAACGTTTATTTAGTGATAGTCCTGCTCCAGATTGACACTTCAAATATAGTCCTAAAATAGCTTTACATTTGATCTTATCAACTGAAGCGGTAATTAGCTCTGCTGAGGAGC
>JBDNFI010000083.1:0-9243 GCA_041689935.1 Cyclobacteriaceae bacterium | reverse complement strand
TTTAAATAATTATTGAGTATATTTGACATCGATATTGGCTTGTTTTGCGACTTCAAGATACTGAATTTCAGTATCTTGACCAATATCATTCCTGTTTTATTTCATCGTTTAACAGCCTAAGTAATTTCACCCAACGGGTTCAATTAGTATTTAGATATACATTTATCCTTAATACTCTTTATCTACATTAATAACCTACTCTGTATTTTTCTATACACATTAATTTCTATTTGATATATTAGGGATTCAAAATGGGAAAGAATGATTATCAACATCTGCATTCTTTCGCTTACTTGAATAATAGACTTATATAAACCTTTTGTAATAATTATCATTATGAGAAATTTCAGATTACCGCTTATTTTACTTTTGCTTTGGATGATCTATCTGCCAAGCACAGTTGCTCAATCGCAGTTAGGCTCATTGAGCGTGGAAAAAATAATGAGAGACCCAAGTTGGATGGGTAGCAGCCCAACCGGCATCAATTGGTCCGAAGATAGTAAGACCGTCTATTTCAATTGGAATCCTGAAAACAACCCTTCAGATTCTCTATACAAAGTAACCCTTAGCAACTCAACTCCACAAAAAGTATCCAAGGCAGAAAGAGACGCACTTCCCCCACGCTTTACCATCAGCAATAAAGCCGATAGCAAAAGACTAATAAATGAAGGTGGCAATTTGAACATGCTAGATGTGAAAACTGCTGTACAGAGAAAGCTAATTAATACCTTGGATAGAGTGACTAATACTTCATTCAGTGCTGATGAGACCAAAGTATTTTATCAAATGAATGGAAATCTATTCCGTTTGCATCTTACAAGCGGAGAATTAACTCAATTAACTGATTTCCGCCAAGGAAATGAGCAAAGAGAAAGACCTACCCTCCCTACGTCTGATCAAGATGAATGGTTGGAAGCCGATCAATTGGCTTGGATTGAGGTACTGAAAGAGAGAAACGAAAGAAGTAAATTGATGGCCGAAGCTAGAAAAAGTCTTGCCAATGATGAAAGCGTTAAACCAACGCCAATCTATTCTGGATCGGGTGGCTTCAACAATATAAGCATAAGCCCAGATGAGAAATTTGTGACTTATGGAATATTTGAGTTTTCTCTAGGCTCAAAACGTACTGGCGTACCAACCTACGTTACTGAATCTGGCTATACCGAAACACTAAATGCGCGCACCAAAGTAGGCGCAGAACAAGGCTCCAGTCAATTATTTGTTTTCGATATCGAAAAGAATGAAAGCTACGAAATAAAGATTTCTGATATCCCAGGCCTTGATGACGAGCCAGATTATTGGGATGAATATCCAGCAAATGCGGATAAAAAATACAAGAGAACAGTAGCTCCAAGCGGTCCATTTTGGTCTGAAGATGGAAAATATGCTGTAATACAGTTAAGATCTAGCGACAATAAAGACCGTTGGATTATGCTTTTAGATCCTGCCACAGGTGGTTTGAAATTATTGGATCGTCAACGCGATGAAGCTTGGATAGGTGGCCCAGGTACAGGTGGCTTTGGTGGTGGCTCTGTAGGATGGATGCCTGATAATAAGCGTTTTTGGTTCCAATCCGAAGAGTCAGGCTATTCCCAACTGTATACTGTAGATGTGACCACAGGTACCAAAAAAGCACTGACTTCAGGTAATTTTGAAGTGTATAACCCGCAAATATCAAAGGATAAGAAGCATTGGTATTTTACTTCTAATGAGGTTCACCCAGGCGAGAGACATTTCTATCGCATGGCTATTGATGGTGGAAATCGTGAAAAAATCACCACACTTACAGGCCAAAGTGAAGTAAGTATGTCTCCCGATGAAAAGCAATTAGCCATCCGTTATTCGTATTCTAATAAGCCATGGGAACTCTACCTAATGGAAAACAGAGTTGGAGCAACTCCAAAGCAAATTACAAGTTCGCTTACAGATGAATTTAAGTCGTATGATTGGATGGATCCTGAAGTGATTACATTCAAAGCCAGAGACAATGCCGATGTATATGCAAGGCTTTACAAGCCAAGAACCGGCACAAGTAAAGGTGGCCCAGCCGTAATATTTGTACATGGTGCTGGATATTTGCAAAACGCTCACAAAGGTTGGAGCACCTATTTCAGAGAATTTATGTTCCATAACTTATTGGCTGAGCAAGGCTACACGGTTTTAGATATTGACTACCGGGCAAGTGCAGGCTATGGTAGAGATTGGCGTACAGCTATTTATCGCCACATGGGTGGCTGGGATCTGAATGACAATACAGATGGAGCTAAATACCTCGTAGCCGAGCATGGCGTAGATCCAGACAAGATTGGATTGTATGGTGGCTCTTACGGAGGCTTTATTACCCTAATGGCAATGTTTAATGAACCAGAAGTATTCTCAGCAGGTGCAGCCTTACGTTCGGTTACAGATTGGGCGCATTATAACCACGGGTATACTTCTAACATCTTGAATACGCCTATGCAAGATAGCTTAGCCTATGCTAGAAGTTCTCCAATTTACTTTGCAGAAGGTTTGCAAGGCCCATTGCTTATTGCCCATGGTATGGTAGATACCAATGTGCATTTCCAAGATGTAGTGAGATTGGCGCAACGCTTAATTGAACTCGAAAAGGACAATTGGGAAATGGCTCTTTACCCACTCGAAGATCATGGCTTTGTAGAGCCTAGTAGCTGGACAGATGAATATAAACGAATCTTAAAACTCTTTGATCAAAACCTCAAAGGCATGAAATAGCCAATAGCTATGAAATATATATCTGGACTTAAATACCTATTAATAATTTCCCTTGCAGCAATAAGTTGCGAGGGAAATTTACCTTCTGAAAGAACTGCTGAAAAAGGCCTAATCGTTGAAAATGCCATGGTCGTTTCAGCGCATCCTATCGCATCTGAAGTAGGGAAGCAAATACTCGAAAAAGGCGGAAATGCGGTAGATGCTGCTGTAGCTGTACAGTTTGCTTTAGCGGTAGTTTATCCAAATGCTGGAAATATTGGTGGAGGTGGATTTGCCGTTTACCGCTCTAATACTGGCGAATATGCAACCCTCGATTTTAGAGAAACCGCACCCGGAAAAGGCGGGAGGGATATGTACTTGGATGCAAATGGTGGAGTTATAGACAACTTAAGTGTTTCAGGGCATTTGGCCTCTGGCATACCTGGTTCTGTGGATGGCATGCAAGTTTTGCATGAGAAATTTGGTTCACTTCCATGGAGCGACCTAATACAGCCAGCTATCGATTTGGCGATGAATGGGTTTATTCTTACCAATAATGAAGCAAGAGGTCTTAATAATTTGAAGGAAAGCCTAATAGAGCATAACACCATTCCTCCCGCTTTCTTACTAGATAGAGCGTGGGCAGAAGGAGACCTCATTTATTGGAAGGATTTGGCTGGCACTCTCGCACTCATCAGAGATCATGGCCGAGATGGATTTTATTCTGGAAAGGTTGCCGACCTAATCGTTGCCGAAATGCAAAGGGGTGGTGGGCTTATTTCACTTGAAGATCTCCAAAACTATCAATCTATATGGCGCGACCCTATTTTGGGTGACTACAAAAACTACACATTAATCTCCATGGCACCACCCAGTAGTGGTGGAGTTGCATTGATCAGTTTGATGAAAATGATCGAAAATTATCCTATTGCTGAGTGGGGTTGGAATAGTACCGAAACAGTACACCTTTTGAGTGAGGCAGAACGCAGAGTGTATGCCGATAGAGCCGATCACTTGGGAGATCCAGATTTTTATAATGTTCCTTTAGCTGGGCTTTTGGATACAAATTATATTCAGCAAAGAATTTCAGATTTTGACCCAAATCAAGCCTCTGATAGTGAGCTACTAGGTAGTGGGAACCCTGCTCCTTATGAAAGTGATGAAACTACCCATTTCTCCATCATAGATGCCGATGGAAATGCAATTTCGATCACTACTACACTCAATGGTGGCTACGGCTCCAAAGTGATTGTAGCAGGCGCTGGATTTCTTTTAAATAATGAAATGGATGATTTCAGCGTAAAACCTGGCTATCCAAATATCTATGGATTAATCGGCGGAGAAGCAAATTCTATAGCCCCAGGCAAAAGAATGCTTAGCTCGATGACTCCCACCATCGTGGAGAAAGATGGTGCGTTATTTATGGTGGTAGGCACGCCAGGCGGTTCCACCATTATCACATCAGTATTTCAGACCATAGTTAATGTGATAGAGCATGGTATGGGCATGCAAGAAGCCGTTACCGCAGGGAGATTTCATCATCAATGGATGCCGGATATAATTCAAGCAGAACCCAATGCTATGGATAGTTCCACCATATTTTCATTGCAAAATATGGGACATACATTCAGAAATAGAAACTCAATTGGGCGGGTGGATGCAATCCTCGTGATGCCCGATGGCAAGCTCGAAGGTGGTGCAGATCCTAGAGGAGACGATAGCGCCAAAGGGTATTAAATAAAGCTAAATGTTAAAAGTAAAAAAGCCTGATAATGTACATTTTATCAGGCTTTCTTAATAACATTCTATTTGAGATTTTAATCCTCCGCCGGCAATAAATCAACAATATCTCTAATCACTTTTACATCTGTTTCCTCTATCACGTAATCTGTATGTCCGGGAATATCAGTAAGGCGGAGATAGGGCTTCTTAAATTCCATCGGGCTTTCTACCTTTCTTCTTCCTGATAGGTGAATTTCTTGTGCGCCTGTTTGCAAAATTCGCGATAAATTTTTGTCATTGATCCCCCCTCCTGGCATTATAATGATCCGATCGGCAGCTTCACGAATCAAATTCGTTACATGGTCTATCCCATCCATTACTTGAGGACGGTTGCCAGAAGTGAGTATGCGGGTGCAGCCTGTAGAGATTACATCTTCCAAGGCTTTCATGGTATCTTTAGTCAAATCAAATGCTCGATGGAAAGAAACCTGCATTGGGCTCGCTAGTTCTACCAATTGCTTGGTTCTTTCCACATCCACCGTTCCATCAGGTAGCAGCACACCCAATACTACGCCATCGCAGCCCGTTTCCTTACAAAAAAGAATGTCCTGTGCCATTTGTTCAAATTCAAGATCAGAATAGCAAAAATCACCCTCTCTAGGTCTTATCATTACGAAAACATCAATTTCTAAAATTGCCTTTGCCATAAGGATAGATGAGGGACTTGGAGTAAGGCCTCCCATTATCAAACTTGAGCAAAGCTCTACTCGTTTGGCCCCACCCTCTTGGGCATTTAAGGCTGATTGTAAACTATTGGCACAAACTTCAACTATCATTCTATATGGTTTTCCTCTATGGATTTGCTAAATTGACTAAATAAACTTGTAACAAAAAGATGTAATTTCAACAACGGTGAATACCGATAATTGTCTAAATATAAACTATTTTCTCATGGCTTCACGATTTCATAACTCATAAACACGTAATCAATAACCCTTAGTACATATTACATATTTAGTATCGTAAACTAGCATAGATTATAATATTATTTAATTAAAAAATTAAATACATATAAATGTATTCAATGCATTTAGAATGTTTAGGAACTTAATTAATAATACTTTAAATTGTTCTTGATTTTAATATATACAATCCCATGAAAATCATTTATTCAATTTTTACAGCGCTAGCTATTTTAGCATTCTTGTCTTGCCAAACTAAAACTGATCAACAGGCTATTCCCGAGGAAAAGAGCTTAGAATTTGAACTGGTGAAAACGTTGGAATACGAGTATTTGGGCCGTGCGTTTATGTTGGATTACTCGAATGAAATGGGCGTTACAGCCCTGTATGACGATCAGCGCGATGAGATAATTATTGCTAATGATACGGAAATTTTGGTTCAGAAAAAGTTGAGTGGCGATAGCAAAAATAGTTACGGCGGCAGGTTTGCGGGTGGGCTATTTTGGAAAGATAAGCTTATTATTTTTGGGATGGGTTCTGCTTATTTCATATACGATCTTGATTTGAATCTGATTGAAAGAGTTGATTTGCCACATCCAAGTGCAAATTCTATCGGTGGTCCATTCACGTATAATTATATTTTTAACGATTGGCTTGTTTATTATGCAGACACGAAAGAAGATAGAGCTTCCATGGATCCTCCCGCCGATCCTGTAGTTATATGGAATCTAGCTGAAAAATCTACTCGTGCAACGGTGAAAACTCCAAATGGTATTCCACAAGTTTGGAATCCAGGCGGTTTAGGTATGTCTCCGGCCAAATTTGCTCATTCCAACGATAGACTTTTGGTTATCTACCCGTACCATCCAGTTATTTACCAAGTAGATATGCAAAATGTCCGTTTCGTGGATTCTACTAGGGTAGAAATTAAAAACTGGCAAATGCCAGAGGTTATAAAACGCGACTTTGACAATAGGATTGAAGCCATATTTGATGATTTGACTTATCCTTCCTTTACGTTTTTATATGCTAGTGAAGATTTATTGATCGCTTCTTACGAAAATGGTATTCCAAAAGAGGAAGTGGACGGACTGCCTAGAAATATGCTTGGAGGGCAACAGTGGTACGATCTAGAAGCTAAGTATAGAACCCCGAAAATGATTGCAATAGATGGAAATAATACTGTAGTAGAAACCGATGGTGAAAGAGGAATACCGAAATGGTGCGATGGATTCAAAGTAGAGCTTCGGCCTATTGGAACAGCATATAAAGATGTAGAGGAAGATTTTATTCGATTCTATTTATATAAACCCGTGCTTAAAGCAAAGACCAAAATCAATTCCGATAGCACCGAATTGAATCGGGTGGTAAATGATTGATTGAAATGGAAATTAATTGCTTAAATTGGTCACAGCTAACAGCTTAAATTCTGTTAGTTATCAAGGCTAGATTAAATTCATTTTTATATAGATTCAGAATCATGAGATTTTCACGAAGAGAATGGTTGAGGAGTGCTACCCTTGCAGGTGGCGCCGCCTTTTTAACAGGAGCCACGTCCTTTCCTGCTTTGTCAGCAGAAGAGGTTAAAAAATTTAATCCTAGACCTCTTGGCTCAATGGTGCAATTGGGATCAAATGAAAATCCATACGGCCCATCATCGAAAGTGCGAGAAGCGATGGAAAAAGCTTTTGATTTAGGATGCAGGTATCCCTATTCTTATAATCCCGCCCTTCAGCAAATGATCGCTGATAAGGAAGGTGTTACTCCAGAGCATATTGTCCTCTTGGCAGGATCGACCGAGGGACTGAAAATAGCTGGAATAACCTATGCTGGCCCTAGAGATGAAATAATATCTGGCTTACCTACATTCCTATCCATGATGTCGTATGCCGAAACTTGGGGAGCCGAGATCAATTGGGTGCCTTTGGATAAAGATCTCAATTATGACCTTCCGGAAATTGAGAAAAGAATCACTTCAAAAACTAAATTGGTTTTCCTTTGCAACCCAAACAATCCAACAGGAAAGTTACTCCCCGCCAAAGACGTTCTGGATTTTTGCGATTCGGTGAGCAATAAAACGATGGTATTCAGCGATGAAGCTTATTGTGATTACATAGAAGATCCAACTTACCCATCGATGACTAAGTTGGTGAAAGAGGGCAAAAATGTAATCGTTTCAAAAACATTGTCCAAAGTGTATGGTCTTGCAGGTATCCGGTTGGGCTACTTGGTCGCAAGACCCGATATAGCTAAAAAACTTTCGGAAAGAGTGGTGGCAAATGCCAATATCATGGCAATAGAAGCTGGAAAAGCAGCATTGACAGATGATGAATTTTATCGATTCAGCCTTAAGAAAAATTTGGAAGCTCGAAAAATGATCGAAAATACACTTGAGAGGCTCAAGCTGTCCTTCTTGCCTTCACAGGCAAATTTCATTTTTTTCCATGCTAATCAAGATGTAGCAGAGTTGGCTAGTAAAATGCGCGATAAAGGAATTATTGTTGGTCGACCATTTCCACCTTTAAATGATTGGTGCAGAGTGAGTACAGGTACTATTGAAGAAGTACAGCTATTTAATAATGCATTGGTTGATATCCTTGGCTAATTTCAAAATGACTGATTTTAAATTACGCCTTGAGAATGAAGCGTTTCTACTCAGACCAATGGAAGTAGATGATCTTCCCAAGCTATTAATTTTAACGGCAGAGCCGGAAATGTGGAAGCGCTATACCCATGATTTATCAAGTTTAGACGGACTGATTGCTTGGTCAAAGCCAGCCTTTGAAAATCAAAGATTACAATTTATAGTGATTAATAAAGGAACTGAACGGCCAATGGGGTGCACTGCATTTGGGAATATTTCCGAAAGAGACATGCGATTGGAAATAGGCTGGACTTGGCTGGGAAAAGAGTACCAGGGAAAGGGAGTAAACAAACAAATGAAAAAACTAATGCTCGACTATTGTTTTGATAAATTGAAACTTCACAGAGTTGAATTCAAAACAGATATACTCAATGTTCAGGCAAGAAAATCTTTGAAAAATATTGGCGCAACGGAGGAAGGCGTTTTGAGAAGTCATACCCTTATGACCAAAAACAGGAGAAGAGATACGATTTTTTACAGCATCCTAGGGTCAGAATGGGAGACGATTAAAAAAGTGAATAATTGGTAATTGGATTTGAAATTCATCCTTGTGCCTTACCTAAAAATATTATTTCACCATTATCAATTGCTTTATTTAATATATAGTAATTTCAATTAAAATTGAAAATCAGTTACTTACATAATTTATCAAGAAAATCTCTTCTTCAATCCTGCTACTTCAATTCCTTTATCCTCCCGCTTTTCTTCTCTCTTTTCGGGTGCTTCTGTTTTTCCAAAGGGGTTCGACTTCATTGAAAGCGCAATTCGCTTTCTTTTTAAATCTACCTCCATCACTGTAACTTTCACCTTCTGATTGACCTTAACTACTTCCATTGGGTCTTTCACAAAACGATAGGGACTGGGTTACTTGATCACTCAAAGTGGCACAAATCAAACCGGAAATAAGGTGCCTAAACTGGCACTAATTGAACCGAAATGGGTGGCACAATTTGACCGAAAGAGGTGGCACAAATCGAACCGTTATATCCAGTCATGACCGTTTACAATATGAAACGAGCGATAAATATCCTCGGTATAGAGAAATTGCTGGGGAAACTAAAAGCTTGGAAACCAGATTACAAGAAGGACTCTGGGTTTGCTGAAATACACGCCATTTTAAGGCGATTTAGTGAGTTTTGTTTTTTACAATTGCCAGAAGTGTCTTAAAATTAGCTAGGTTCAATGAGCTTTAAACTGCAAAAT
>JBDNFI010000082.1:0-30020 GCA_041689935.1 Cyclobacteriaceae bacterium | reverse complement strand
TATCTTATTGTCATTCCTTGCATCATCGATAGCATTTGCCATAACTTCTACTTGTAGTCTTTCGCCAAAGTATTGCTCTAGTTTATCCAAATTGCCTGGGTAATTAGGAATTTGCCACATAAAATCTTTTGAGAGCCATCTCGCAGACAGTATTCCTCTCACAAATGTGATATCTGATTCATTCTTTGGCATCTTTAAAAGAATCTTCTTAATAAATACCTCGGCTTTGATTGACCCAACTTTTTGGGAAGAGAGATCCTTCGCAGTAGCATTATCCTCCCGCCATTTCGCGGAAGGAAACAATTGTGCAATCAATGGTAAATTCATATCAGTAGGTGCTACATGCCACATTTTTAGCCCTTGTCTCCATGTAGCGTCATCTAGTTTTTTTACTTGTAATAACGTCTCTGATTCGTAGCCAAATGTTATGGTAATTCTTTCTGATCCTCTTACTTTCGTTTTACATAATTCCATAATAGTTTGATTCCTATTGCGCTTTAGGCTCCAATATCAGACATGTACGAACTTTCTGGAAATTATGAAACTAATGCAAGTCAAAACAAAAAAAAGGAGCTTAAAAGCTCCTTTCCTACCAATATCAAATGCTCCTGTAAATCAATTCCCCCATCTCCAATCGCCACCAATCTGTAGTTTCAATCGTAGGCCGGAGCGGATCAAAAATTCCTTGGTTTCTTCGTCGCTCATTCTTGGAGTCGGTAGGGTTTCTCTATCGGCCATGCTGTAGAGCAGCATGCTGCTAAAGCGCACATTGTCTCTGATATGCGCCTCGTTTACCAAGTTGAAATCATCGCAATCGGCATGGTAGCAACCGAATATGCTTGGGTCCAACTGGCCTACGGGTGAGATGGTAGGGATTCCCTGCAACATAAATGGCTGATGATCGCTATGCAAGCCAGCACCATTTCGGTTAGAATTTTTGAAGGTAGTGCTATCCACTGCCATAATCATTTCACCAATTTCATTGAGCATTTCAGCGGTTTCTGGTCTACCTCCCGCATTATACCCAATCGGATTGCCCGTCATATCATGGTTGAACATATACCTAATATTATCAATAGAGCCATCAGCCACAGCTTGCTCTACATAATGGCGAGAACCTAATAAACCTTGTTCTTCACCCATAAACATCACAAATTCGATGGTTCTTCTAGGCTGCAAATCCAATACTTTGAATGTGCGAGCCATATCCAATACGGCAAAGGAACCGATTCCATTGTCGATTGCGCCCGTTGCCAAATCCCAGCTATCGAGGTGCCCACCGATAAGGATTTTTTCATATGGCAATTCACTGCCTTTCAAGGTGGCGATTACATTTCTTGCTTTGATGTAATCTGCCGTATTGGTCATATTGATATTGGCACGGATGGTTTCTGTTTGTAGTCTTTCTCTCAAAGCAGCACCATCTTCTTTGCTAATACAAATAGCGGGAATATCAATAAGGCTGCCTGTAACAGAGGCTGTTCCAGTAAGCAAAACTCCTCCATCTACCTGATTGTGAATAATAATGCCAATGGCTCCGTTATCAATAGCAAGCGCCGTTTTTTCAGAGCGGTGAAGATTCGAAGCTCCTTCAGAATCTGGTAAAATACCAATGTACACCAAAGCGATTTTTCCATTTACGGCATCACCCACTCGCTCATAGTCTGCTTCCAGTCCATTTCCTAGATCCACCACTTCGGCTTCTACATCTACTAATACCGGCGAATGCGCTAAGCTCACGGCGGAGAATATTTCCAACCCATCTGGATTTCCAATTTTCACATCTATGGTTCCTCTTGTCCATGTTTGCACTTCGAATGGCATATATTCTACCTCCTCGAAGCCATAGCTTTTGAGTAGATTATAGGTGTATTCCTCCGCCTGAGCACCATTGGGAGACCCAGTAAGACGATGGCCAATGGTAGAAGAAGCTTCTTGCAAAGTGGCATAAGCCTTAGAGTTGCTCAGAACTTCTGTATTTATTTTTTGGAGAACATCTCCCGTTTCCTCTTTCGGGCCTCCACAGCCTGTAAAGAGTAGTGCTGATAAGGCTAAAGCGCCAATACTTTGCTTTAATGTTTTCATTGGTTAGGTGGTTTTTTGGTTTATCAAAAATAGCCATAGAAAAGACTAAAAGAGAAAAAATTACATGAACGAATAAAATGTGCCACTACAAAGCAATAGTCATGAAAATGCAATTGGCGGGAGGTGAAGCAAATAGGGATACGATCTATGAAAATATACTAACCAAATGTGTATAAAGCAGACCGCTCGACACATTCAATTTCTTTAATATATGGGTGGACGTTACTTTTAGTGGTGAAATTAGATAAACCCAACAAAATTTAACAATATGAAATCATCCTGGAAAAGCAACGTGGGGGTTACCCTAGCCTTGCTTCTTTGCTTCACTTTAACAGATGTGCTCTCGCAAGATAAAGCCAATTTCAAAGCTGCGGAGAAATTTAAGCCCGAAAACCTTCGCAAGATGTCGGGGAGTTTAAGCGTTTCTCCCAACTGGATAAAAGACAAAGAAGAGTTTTGGTATAGCTACCAGACCACTAATGGGCGCAACTGGTATACGGTAAATGCGGCCAATCGGACCAAGAACCTATTGTTTGACCAAGACTATATGGCCGGCAAATTGAGCGAATCTATGAATCGAGCTTTCAATGCGAAAGATCTCGACCTTAAGGAGTTCAAATACGACGTGGATCGTGGCTTGTTCACTTTCCATGTGGACTCGATAGGGTTCACATACAATCTTTCTAGTCGTTTGTTGGTTAAGGAAGATTCCATCAAAAAGCTGGAAAAGAGAATTACTTGGACATCCTATTCGCCAGATAGTACATGGATTGCGTTTGCAAAAAACCATGACCTCTACCTAATGAAAGCAGGCGATGCAGATAGCGTGGAATATCAACTAACCACCGATGGTGAAAAATGGTATAGCTATGGTGCCAACGATAGCGATACAACGTCTGATAAACGTGTAAGACCAGGTATATCTTGGTTTAAGGATTCCAAAAAACTGTATGCTAAACGCCAAGATAGAAGAAAAGTAGATGACTTGTGGGTAATTAATTCAACCACGAAAGGCCGTCCTGAATTGGAAACATACAAATACCCAATGCCGGGAGATGTGAATGTGCCACAAGATGAAATGCACATTTTTGACGCGGAAAGTAAAAGCCAAACTCCTGTGAAAGCGGATAGATGGAAAGATCAATCTCTTGGCGGAGCTTATTTTGGAGCAGGCGGGGGGATCTTTACTTCCTTGAAAGAATCGAAGTACTTATGGTTTATTCGCCGCGATCGTACTTGGAGCAAAATCGATTTATGCAGAGTAGATACCGAAACAGGAGAAGTTAAGGTACTTATCGAAGAAATAAGTAAGCCATATTTCAATACTCGCTATGCCAATGTAGGCTTGATCAACGAGGGCAAAGAAATAGTCTGGTTTAGTGAGCGTGATGGCTGGGGACAATTGTACTTATACGATGGCGAAGGCAATTTGAAAAATAAAATTACCAATGGCTATTTCGTAGCAGGAGACATTCAAAAGGTAGATACATTAAGTCGCACTATATACTTCGAAGGCTACGGCTTAGAGTCTGGAGTAGATCCATACTACAACATGCAATACAAAGTGAAATTTGATGGCACCGGTCAAAAGCTACTGACTTCTGAAAATGCCACCCATAGTTTCAATATGTCTGATAAAAACAATTATTTTGTGGATACGTATAGCACTGTCAACCAAGTGCCAAAGTCTGTATTGAGAGACAAAGAAGGCCGAGTAGTGCTCAACCTTGAAGAAGCTGATATCAGCAAATTAGTAGAAGCAGGATATAAAATGCCTGAGCCATTTACTGTAAAAGCGGCTGATAATGTTACCGACTTGTATGGTGTCATGTGGAAGCCTTACGATTTTGATTCAACCAAAACCTATCCAATCGTTACGTATGTATATCCGGGTCCGCAAACTGAGCCTGTGCCGAAAAACTTTAGCCTTAGCCGAAATGAAGCCTTGTCGCAACTAGGGGTTATTGTCGTTGCGGTTGGTAATCGCGGAGGAAGTCCGCAACGCTCTCGTTATTACCACACATTTGGCTATGACAATATGCGTGATTATCCATTGGCTGATAATAAGTACGCTTTGGAGCAATTGTCCAACAGGCATGAATTTATCAATATAAGCAAAGTGGGTATTTTTGGCCACTCTGGTGGTGGTTTTATGTCCACAGCGGCGCTACTTACTTATCCTGATTTCTATACGGCTGCGGTTTCTTCAGCGGGTAACCATGATAATAATATGTACAATATCTGGTGGGGAGAAGTACACCATGGTGTGAAAGAGGTAACGAAAAAAGTGAAGAAGAAAAATGATGATGGAGAGGAAGAGACTATTGAAGAGATTTCTTTTAAATCCGAAATAAAATCCAATGCTGAACTCGCAAAGAATCTAAAAGGCCATTTATTACTTGTGCATGGTGATATGGACAACAATGTGCATCCGGGAAACTCTACTAGAGTAGCAGATGCATTAATCAAAGCAGGCAAGCGGTTCGACTTTATGGTAATGCCGGGTCGCCGGCATGGCTTTGGTGAATACCAAGAATATTTTGAAAAAATGATGTGGTATTATTTTGCTGAACATTTAATTGGCGATTACCGAACCGGCGTGGATTTGGATTTGTTTGAAGAGTAGTGTGATTGTGATTAAGGTTGAAGGAAGGCACTCAATAGCAATTGGGTGCCTTTTTTTTATCCTCATTTTTGGTTAATCCATTCCCAAACCTTCTCAGCTCTTGACTTTCCAACGATTTCTGCTAACCTACCTTCCCCAGCTTCCTTCATTTTGGAAATGGTTTTAAATTCATTTAATAATGCTTGAAGGCTTTTTTCGCCAATACCAGGGATTTCCACTAAGGCGCTATTAATACTTTTTTTACTTCTCAAATTGCGGTGATGATTAATCGCAAATCTATGTGCTTCATCTCTCAATCTTTGCAGAAGCATCAATGCAGGAGATTTCTTATCAATATGCAATGGATACTGATCGCCTGGGAAGTAGATTTCTTCTAATCTTTTGGCAATTCCAATCACTGGAATTTGGCCATAAAGTCCCAATTGATTCAATGCTTCTACAGCGGAACTCAATTGCCCTTTGCCACCATCAATGACGATAAGCTTGGGAAGTGGTTTGTTTTCCTCCCGCAATCTTTTGTACCGGCGATATACCACTTCCTGCATAGAGGCGAAATCGTCTGGCCCTTCCACCGTTCGAATTAAGTAATGGCGATACTCCTTTTTACTTGGTTTGGCATTTTTGAAACAAACCATTGCTGCCACCGGATTGGTGCCTTGGATATTAGAATTGTCGAAGCATTCTATATGATCTGGGAGTTCCTTTAGTCGCAGGTCGGATTGCAATATTTTCAGCACTTTTAGCTCCTTTGGTTCTTTTGACCCTATCAATGCGATTTTCTCTTTCTTGTAGTAAAGTGCGTTTTTGAGGGCAATTTCCACAAGTTTACGTTTGTCTCCGATTTTGGGTACCGTCCATTTTAGGTCAGTGCCTTCTAGGTCTACTTCTATATTGCTAAGAATCTCCTTAGCGCTACTTTGGTAGGTATTTCGCAGCTCTACCACGATTAGCGGAAATATATCCTCGTCTTTTTCCTCCAATTTTTTCTTTACCTCCAAGCTCTTGGTAAGTACCATCATCCCATTTTTGATCCGTATAAAATTGACAAAGGCGGTTTTTTCATCACTCACCATTCCTACCACATCCACATCTTCGATAGAGGGATTGACTACTAGCGATTTGGCTTGGAACAAATCTAGTAAGTTGTATTTTTCTTTAAATTCCTGCGCTTCCTCATAGCGAAGGGCCGAAGCGGCTTCCTGCATTTTATCTTTAAAATAATGCCGTACCGAGGCTAAATTACCTTTGAGAATATGTGTAGCCAAATCTATGTCAGCGAGATATGTATCCTCCTTCTGTAAGCCTTCGCATGGGCCTAGGCAGTTGCCAATGTGGTATTCTAGGCAAACTTTGAATTTGCCTGCTTGGACATTTTGCTCAGAGAGATGAAGTTTACACGTACGAATTTTGTAGAGTTTGTGAATGAGCTCCAGAATATTGTGCATGGCTTTTACACTTGCATAAGGCCCAAAGTAGGTTCCGCTATTTGGGAACACTCTACGGGTGGGAAAAATACGAGGAAATGGCTCCTTGGTAATGACGATATATGGATAGGACTTATCATCGCGCATTAGAATATTGTAGCGCGGGTGGTTGGCTTTGATAAGGCTATTCTCCAGCAATAAGGCATCAAACTCTGTATTAACCATCGAAAACTCAATACGCACAATTTCGGAGATCATTTTCCTAGTTTTGCGATCGTATCCCTGTTGTTTATTGAAATAGCTACTAACTCTTTTTTTGAGGTTTTTTGCTTTGCCAACATAGATGAGTTCATCCGCGGCATTGTAATATCTGTAAACTCCCGGTTGGTCGGGCAGGCGATTTACTTCCGATGGTTGAATGGAAGAAATTTCATAGCTATCCTCCATAATTTTTATTGCTGATTAGGTGGCTATCTGATTAGAGAATTATCAGTTGCCACCATATTGATTGAATTTCAAATACTCTGTTTGCCTCCCGCGGTTTTTGTATTGATTACAATCAATTTCTACAGATAGTTGTTTTACGGGAGCTTGAAAAGGCCCTTTTTCTACACCTAATAGTGGATTACTATATACTTCCTCAAAGAAATTAACCCAAATTGGTCGGGCGGTTCTTGCTCCTTGGCCCATTAGCCAGTTTCTAAACCTGATCACAGACTCATCGCCACCAACCCACGCACCTGCTACTAGGTCTTTCGTTACGCCCATAAACCAGCCGTCCGAACCATTATTAGTGGTCCCAGTTTTAGCACCAATTTCATTATCAATTTTAAGGGCTGTTGGAATGCCTGCACCAGTTCCTCCTTCTTCATCCACTGCGCCTTTGAGCATGTGTAGCATTAGGTAGGCGGTTTCTTCACTCATGGCTTCTCTGGTTCTAGGCACAAATTCTTGAATCAGGTTACCATTTTTATCTTCGATGCGGGTAATAAAAATCGGCTCAGTCCAAATGCCTCCATTGGCAAAGGTGGAATAAGCACCTACTAATTCGAAAAGAGAAACATCATTTACGCCCAGCGCAAGGGAAGGTACTGCTTCCAATCGGCTTTCAATGCCTAGCCTTTTTGCAAGAGCCACTACATTTTCTGGCCCTACTTGCTTCATCATATAGGCTGTAATGGAGTTGACAGATCGTGCCATTGCTTGGCGTATGGTCATTACCCTTCCAGAAAAAACTCCATCTGAATTAGGAGGAGTCCAAGAGGGAGGATTTTGTCCTGGCAGGTCAAATGTGACTGGCGCATCTACTACTTCGAAGCAAGGGCTGTAGCCATTTTCTATGGCTGTGGCATATACGAATGGCTTGAAAGTGGAGCCAGGCTGTCTTTTGCCTTGCTTCACATGATCATATTTAAAGTACTTATGATTAATACCACCTACCCAAGCTTTTATATGTCCATTTTGTGGCTTCATGGCCATAAAGCCACCTTGCAAAAAGCGTTTGAAATGACGAACCGAATCGACAGGACTCAGCAAAGTATCAATTTCGCCTTGCCAAGTGAACACCTTCATGCGTATGGGTGTGTTCATCACAATATTAATAGAATCGTGACCCGCGCCATATTTTCTTACTAAGCCTCTGTATCGGTCAGTTCGGCGGGAAGCAGTTTCTATAAAGTCCTTGATCTCTCGGCCATCTATATCAATCCATGGGTTTCTGCCTCTCCAATGATCATCAAAGGTCTTTTGTAGGCCTGTCATGTGGTTGGTCATGGCTTTTTCAGCTGCAATTTGCATTCGACTGTCCACGGTGGTGTACACTTTCAATCCATCCGCCCACACGTCATATCCATTTTCTTTGCCCCATTCTGTCAATATATCTGACATTATTTTTCTGAAATAGGGGGCAAGTCCAGTATTTTGATTCTCTACCTCATAGCTCAATTCTATGTCAGAATTCTTAAGCGAATCAACGACTTCTTGATCTAGGAAGTCATATTTGGCTAACTGACCCAAGACCACATTTCTTCGGCGCAAACTATTTTCTGGATTATAAAATGGATTATAATAGGTGACCGCCTTTTGTAGACCTACGAGCACTGCAGCTTCTTGGTGATTGAGTTCATAGGGGGTTTTCCCAAAAAAAGTAGAGGAAGCTGCTTTGATACCATAAGCATTGCTACCAAAGTCGACTGTATTCAAATACATCGCAAGGATTTCCTGCTTGGTGTAATTACTTTCTAGCTCTACTGCGACTAACCATTCCTTCACCTTGATGATAACCATACTCAGGAATTTCACATCGCTCAGGTGTCCTTTGGTTTTATCGCTTCTTGTTTTGAACAGGTTCTTTGCCAATTGCTGGGTGATCGTACTGCCGCCACCATCTAAGCTCGCATTGCCAAATGTCAATGTGTATTTCAGCACACCAAACCCAGCCCTAGCAATGGCTATGGCATCAATTCCGGAATGATCCCAATACCTAATATCCTCAGTGGCTACAAGGGTGTTTATCAATGCTGGCGAAAGGGAATCATACGGCACAGGAGATCTATTGAAGCGGAAATATCTTCCCAAAACCACACCATCTGCTGATATCAATTCTGAGGATAAATCTGTTTCGGGATTCTCCAGTGAACGATAGCTTGGAAGCCCACCATACAAATTGAACAGATTGATACTTACTGAGAATACAAATACAGGAAGCAATATCATACCAGCTATAAAGGCAATCCATATCACGCTCACTATTTTCGATGTAAAGCTTTTTTTATTCTCTTTTATATTGCTTTTCTTTTCCATTGATTATTGCCTATTCATTTGCTCGAAGAAAGTAACGTATTCCTCTACATCCATATTCTGGTATAGCCTTTCCAAATTTCTATTATCAATAACGAAGGTATAAAAATTACCCTTTTTAGTTGCTGATTTTATCATTTCAATTCCTTGGATTTGCTGCCAGAGCTCTACCCCTTGCTCAAAAGTATCAAAACCAGAAAACACCATCATAGGGAGCTTTTCGCCTACGTTTAAGTAATCTTCTTTGAGCATCGTATTGGGAAACATCTGCATGCCCATCCTTAGCACATTTTCACTAAAGGAGTCTGATTGTTGCGCCATTTCATCTGTGAAGGTGACCATTAAATAAAATGGAGCGAATTCTCCGACTTGGTATCTGTTAGATACTTGTGCGTATAAAAGAGCTCTTTTATTGGAGTATAAGCTATCCAACTTTGTCGCCATTTCTGATAACTCAGTATGTGGAAAATCCCGATTGAAAGAAATCAAACGCTCTCTAAACACTAGCTCACTTTCTGATTTGGCAATGTTCATCAACTCTAGGTAACGAATATTATCACTAAATTCTGATAAAGGATAATCTAAATAAACACCTCTGAGCAACGATTTTGATTCGGCAAATTGTCCTGACTTGTACAATAAATAAGCCGTTTTGTATACATCCTGTAGTTTTTCATTTATAGCACTCATTTCATTGATTGACTCGGGGTTGTACAAGGCCATTGTAAACATATTGTTTGGATAATTGGCCATGAGCAAATTTTCAAATTCGCTAGCATCGTAATCAATTTCATTGGCAAGTAAAAATAAATAATAAAGCGCCTCGGGTTCAAATTTCGAATTTGGATAACTCCTGACTAATACCGTGAAAGCGTCAAACGCCGATTGATTTTCCTTAAACTCAAGCTTCAATACTTTGCCTTTTTCGAAAAGAGCTTCTTTAATTTGGTCTTGAAATTCAGCTTGTCTTTCAGGAGTGTTTGGGATGCTTTTCATAAAATTAGCTTTGAAGGCAGCCACATCAAAACCTGTCTCTACTTTTTCCTCAGGGCTTGTCAGGTTCAAGGTTGGTATTTCATCCACCTGGGCTAGATCTTGAAGATTGGTTCTTTGAGATATTCTCCAATTATCTTCTAGCCTTCTGCTACCAAAAATCCTCCGAAACTCAAGTTGACCTTGATTGGCAGCACTAGTATTGTAAAAGTACCAAGCATTATTGCCAGCGGAACCACCACTTCTGCCGATTATACTTTGAAATAAATTGCCTTTTGATGCTTTTTCCTCTGCTGCTTTTAAGCGCAAAAGTTCATTATCATATTCTTCCTTTTTCTCTAAAGCCAAGCGATCTGCAAGTCTTTCGATTTCATCTGTAGAAAGATTGGCGTATTGCAATAGGCTATCATTTGTGGCAATAGTATTGTAATAAGTGAAGTGATTAGATAAACCGTCTGAGAAGGAAGCAATTTGCTCGTAGGTAGAATAATTTGGCGGGAGGTCAAGCATTACGCTATCATAGTAAAGCTTGGCTTGCAAGTAGTCCTTGTCTTTTTGGATAAGCAGATCCCCTACTCGCTTATAGGATATGGCTCGTGCGCGAGGGTTTTCAGCATTGGCAATGGCTTGGTTATAGCTTTGGAAAGCTCTGTCAAATTGCCCATTGCGTTCTTCAAAGGCTCCCATTTCCATATATATTCTTCCGATAAATTCCTCGTTCTTACTTTCCTTCAACAATGAGGTGTAAAATTTTCTCGCCTTTTGCAGATCCGTCGCGCGACTCATTTGCGCGACCTGCTGCATAAATAAATTGGCGTAAAAGCTCATGACGTAATCTTTGCTGGTTTTGAGCACGTCTTTGTAGCTTTGGTATGCTCCACCATCAAAACCTAATTGCTGGTATATCTGAGCAAGCAGAAAATGGATTCTTGCCACATCAAACTTATTATTACTAATGGCTGTAGCCTCCGCTAAGTTGATAACCGTATTGTCAATATCACCTCTTTTCTGATAAAAATCAGCTTGTGAAAGGTAGAATCTCCAAAGATTATCCTCGTTCATTTCTTGCCTTTTGAGATAATCGGACACCTCCTCTGCGAGGTCGATGCGATTGTCTGCCACATACACCCGAATGAGGAATATGAGTGCTTGGTGTTGCAAATCTTCATCATTGCTGGATACGTTCACAAAGCGTAACGTTTCATTGGCAGAGGCATATTCGCCCTTATAAAAGCGTGCTTTGCCGATAAGAAAATAGGCATCGTCTACATATTGGCTATTGCCATGAAACTGGATGATCAGAGAGGCCTTTTCTATGCAATCATCCAAATTGGCAATCATTGGAGCAATGGTGATCGTATCTACTAGTGGATAAACAGGAAGGATTTCATCATAATTGTAAATCTGCGATGATCTAATATTTTCTTCAACCTCCCGCATTTGTTCGTTGGCAAGAAATAAGGCATTGAACCTTGACGTTGTGTTATGGAATGCCTTACTTACCGTGGTGTTTTTTTCGCTAGAACACGAAATCAGCACCACGCTAAAGGATATTCCAATTAGGATTGAAGCGAAGAGATATTTAGGGTTAGTCCTCATTTATGATAAAACAACGCAATTTGTCATCTATTCATGCAATGCTCAAAATTTTTCTAGTTAATTATCCATAAATTTGTCGAATTCACTTTTAAAGAGCTAATGTGAGCAGAAGAAAAACATTAACCACCTGGCTGAAAAGCAGATTTATGCTGATCGTAAGAGATGAGGATAATTTTGCTGTTAAAAAAAGCTATCGCTTTTCTAGGGCTTATTTGTTTGGCTTGAGTTCATTGGTGTTGTTGCTGGTTGTACTCGTGAGTATATTTTTTACCGAGACGGTTGTTCCTGCAATAATAGGCAAAGATGATTCAGAAATGAATTCAAATTTGCGGGTATTAAAGATTTCAGAAACGGTAGATTCTCTTGCCAATCAATTGCTAGCGAGTGAAACGTATGTAGCAAATCTACGCCGTATCTTTTCAGGGCAGGATGAGGGCATAGATGATGAAATGATTCAATCTATGAGCCCGAGTATTTCTGGCTCGAACCGCGAAATGGTCGAAAGCCCATTAAGTCAAGTGGATTCCTTGTTCAGAAAGGAAATTGAAGAGTCCGATTTTGGTTTGATTTCATTGGGGATTACCCAAATGGAGGAGCTGATGGATATTTATTTTTTTCCGCCAGTAAATGGAATTATTTCTTCGCCCTTTGACCTGAAATCTGATCACTTCGGTGTAGACATAGTTTCTAAGCAAAATGATCCCATTAAAACCATTGCAGATGGCACAGTATTAATTGCCAGCTGGACGCAAGATTCAGGCTATACTATAGTCATACAGCATAGAGGGAACCTTATTTCCATCTATAAACACAATGCCGTATTATTGAAAAAAGTTGGTAACTTTGTTAGTGCAGGTGAAACAATTGCTATAATTGGGAATAGTGGAGAGCTTACTGATGGACCGCACTTGCATTTGGAGATTTGGCACAATGGTAGCCCGATTGATCCCGAACAGATTATTTCATTTTAGTAAAATCAGCACATGTTTAATAGAAAAGAGGAATTCAAAAAAGCAGAAGAAATTAGTGTTAGCAATAACATCATTGGGAAAGGCTCAGTGATCCAAGGCGATCTAGAAACGCATGGTAATGTGCGTATTGAGGGAAAGATGATTGGTAATATCAAGACTATGACCAAAGTGGCTATTGGTACTGATGCTTGCATGGAAGGAAATATTCTTGCTCAGAACGCCGAAATTGCGGGTGAAGTAAGTGGAAAGATCGAAATTACTGAAACGCTCGTATTGAAAGCAACTTGTGTAATAAATGGGGATATTATCACCAATAAATTGATAGTAGAGCCAGGCGCTATATTCAATGGAGGCTGTAAAATGGGAGTAAAAATTAAGGATATAAAGCTTGGAGAAAGCCAAAAAGAACACCGAACAGACAGAAAGCCAGAGGGAAGAGCCGTCAGCGCTTAATCAAGTTTTAAAATACACGGGCTTAGGATTGCAAATGGTCGTTACCATTGGCGTATTTATTATAATTGGTTTTTTTCTTGATAATCGGCTCAATGAAGCAAAACCACTCTGGACATTAATAATGTCTTTTGTGGGGACTGTGGCAGGTTTTTATCAGTTTTATAAATCCCTACCCAAACTTTAGCATGGAATGGTAAAAAAAGCGCTCTTCAAAATTGTTAGCTATAGCATACTCTTGGCGGCAATCATTTTTTCTTTGCAGAATATTTCGTTCACCAATCATCTAGTCCATTCTGGAATTTGGACCATCTTTTTGTTTTCTTTTTTTGTGGCAATCTTTATTGGCCTATCCAATTCCTACTTTGTATCAAGAAAAGATTTTGCTGAAAACCTTACGCAGATTTTTTTAGCAAGTACGGTAATGCGTTTGTTGCTGAGTGTATTTTTCGCTGGAATTATTTTATATCTGGACGTTGACGATCGATTATTGTGGGTAATTAACTTTTTTATACTTTATATTTCATACCTCCTTTTTGAAATATTTAGCCTTATGACTACCTTGCGCCCTCATTCAAGGTAGGTGACCCACAAATAATGAAAAGTCTCACAGTAAGCGCCCTTAAAAGGCTGATCTATAGTTTTTTATTAATATCTGTTATTGCAGGCCTTCCAAATTCTGGAGTTGCTGCCGTTGCTAGCGAATCTGACGGAGAAGGTGGAGGGACTGATTTTATCCTTCATCACATCAAAGATTCTTACTATTGGCACTTTTTCGACATTGGAGATCATCCTGTTTCCCTTTCGTTACCCGTAATCCTTTGGACAGATAATGGTCTGGTGACATTTAGCTCTTATGCTTTCCACCACGACGATGAAGGTAAAGAGGTAGCTGAAGCGGGAGGTTTGCGATTTGTAAAATATCACGAGAAAGTTTACCTAGCTTCGGATGTGCCAAATGACAATGGGTCATTCATCACAAAAGATGAAAAAGGTGCAATAGAAAATTCAAAGCCTTTCAGCGTATCAATTACTAAAAACGTCGCTATGTTATTCCTTACCATAGCGGTAGTTTTATTCATCATGCTGAATGTTGCTTCTTATTACAAGAAAAACCCAAAGTCATCACCAAAAGGAATGGCATCTGTTTTCGAGCCGATCATATTGTATATTCGTGACGAAATAGCTAAGCCAAATATTGGCCCAAAGTACAAGCGCTTTATGCCCTATCTACTTACCTTATTCTTCTTTATTTGGATAGGCAATTTGTTAGGACTTGTGCCAGGAGCAGCAAACCTCACTGGCAACATAGCAGTGACTATGTGTCTAGCATTATTTACCTTCTTATATACGAACCTAAATGGAAATAAGGACTATTGGAAACATATTTTTGCTACGCCAGGTGTGCCTTGGCCATTGTTGCCAATCCTAGTTCCAGTAGAAATTATTGGTATTTTTACCAAGCCTTTCGCTCTTATGGTTCGTCTATTTGTCGCGATCTCAGCAGGGCATATTGTAATTTTGAGCTTGATAGCTCTTGCTTTTATTTTCTCATCTTATGCGGTGGGTATAGGCAGTACCATTATGGTCATATTTATCAACATCATTGAGTTGCTAGTGGCAACTATCCAAGCTTATGTATTTACCTTGTTCTCAAGTATGTACATTGGTGCGGCAGTAGCTGAGCATCATCATGAAGAACATCATTGATTTTAAATCGAATTTTCACTTACCTAAATTAATTTAACATGCTTACTTCAATTTTATTAACTGGCGGTTTTGCACTAATGGGTGCAGGTATTGGTGCTGGAATCGTTGCAATTGGTGCAGGTTTGGGCATTGGTCGTATCGGTGGTCAGGCAATGGAAGGTATCGCACGTCAGCCAGAAGCTGCTGGAAAAATCCAGACGGCTATGTTGATTATTGCAGCTCTTATTGAGGTGGTTTCTTTGTTCGGCGTGGTAGTTTGTCTACTTATCGCTACGAATGACAACCTTACTTTCTAATCACTTTTATAATTCAGCCGGGCGATGGGCCCGGTTGTTTTTTATTTGAAGCATTAACAAATTAATACTATGGATCTTTTATTACCTGATGGTGGATTAATTATATGGCAAGCACTAGGTTTCCTTGGCTTGCTGTTAATCTTAAGAAAATTTGCATGGAAGCCGATTTTAGATGCATTGAGTGAAAGAGAAGATTCAATCGACTCTGCATTACAAGCGGCTGAAACTGCAAAATTGGAAATGGCCAATTTGAAGGCTGATAATGAGAAATTATTAGATCAAGCGAGAATTGAAAGAGATAATATTTTAAACATAGCGCGAGAGGCAGCTCGCAAATTCGAAGAAGAACAAATAGGTGTTGCTCAAGCAAAGGCAGCAAAACTTCTAGAAAATGCGAGAGAGGCGATCAATAATGAAAAATTGGCAGCTCTAACGGAAGTTAAAAATCAAGTAGCACAATTATCTCTTGACATCACTGAGAAGTTGTTGAGAAGGAAATTGCAAGATCTAGATTCACAAAAAGCATTGGTTAATGACTTTTTGAAAGATGTTAAATTGAACTAAGTAAAATTCCAGAAGGAATGTCAGATTTAATCGTAGCTGCAAGATATGCCAAATCACTTTTCGGCTTATGTATCGAAAGGGATTCACTGGAAGAGGTGAGTAAAGATTTGCAAATGATTGGCTCTTTAATTAATGGAAGTAGGGAATTAAAGCTTTTGCTCAAAAACCCTGTGGTACCACATTTGAAAAAATTGGCCATTTTCAGAGAGTTGTTTCAAGGAAAGGTAAATGAATTGACCATGTCTCTTTTGGAGCTCACAACCAAAAAGAACAGGGAATCTGTAATTCCTTCTATGGTTACTGAATTTCACAAAATATATAATAGCCATTTGGGTATCCAAAAGGCCACTGTTACCACTACAAGTGAACTAACTGCTGAGCAAAGAAGTGAGTTTATAGAAGTGGTAAAAACTATTTCAAAAATGAAATCTGTGGAGCTTATCGAGAAGATTGACGAAAGTATCATAGGTGGATTTGTTTTAAGAGTAGGAGATGAACAGCTGGACGATTCGCTCAACACTAAATTAAAAAGTTTGAGACAAAAGTTTAGTGAAAACCCTTACGTAAAAGAATTTTAAACCCGTTTCATAACGAAATAATAACTGGATCATATCATGGCAGAAGTTAGACCGGATGAAGTTTCAGCAATTTTAAGAGCGCAATTGGCAGGCACCAAAAGCGCTGCTGAGCTCGAAGAAGTAGGAACAGTACTTCAAATTGGTGATGGTGTTGCCCGTATTTACGGACTATCAAATGCGCAAGCAGGAGAGCTATTGGAATTTGAAAATGGCCTTCAAGCACTTGTGCTAAACCTTGAAGAAGACAATGTAGGTGCGGTACTTTTGGGTGCCTCTGCACATACAAAAGAGGGTGATACTGTAAAAAGAACCGGCAAAATTGCCTCGGTACAAGTTGGCGATGGTATGGTAGGTCGTGTAGTAGATACACTAGGCCAGCCTATCGACGGCAAAGGACCAATCACAGGCGAATTGTTCGAAATGCCGCTTGAGCGTAAAGCACCAGGTGTAATTTTCAGACAGCCAGTAAATGAGCCTTTGCAAACGGGTATCAAGGCTATTGATGCAATGATTCCTATTGGCCGTGGACAGCGGGAATTGATCATCGGTGATCGCCAAACAGGTAAAAGTGCCGTTGCGATTGATACGATTTTGAACCAAAGAGAATTTTTTGAAAAAGGCGAAACAGTATTCTGTATTTATGTCGCTATTGGTCAGAAAGCATCAACTGTGGCTCAAGTTGTAGCTGCTCTTGAAAAGGGTGGCGCAATGGACTACACCGTTATTGTATCTGCTTCTGCCGCTGATCCTGCGCCGTTGCAGTTCTTTGCTCCTTTTACAGGCGCATCTATTGGTGAGTTTTTCAGAGATACAGGCCGTCCAGCATTAGTGGTTTACGATGACTTGTCCAAGCAAGCAGTGGCATACCGTGAGGTTTCCTTACTACTTCGTCGTCCTCCAGGACGTGAAGCCTACCCAGGGGATGTGTTCTATCTTCACTCTCGCCTGTTGGAGCGTGCTGCGAAAATTATCAATAACGATGAGATAGCCGCCAATATGAATGACCTCCCGCCTTCTTTGATAGGCAAGGTAAAAGGTGGTGGTTCGCTTACAGCACTTCCAATTATTGAAACTCAAGCGGGTGACGTTTCTGCTTATATCCCAACCAATGTGATCTCTATTACAGATGGTCAGATTTTCTTGGAAACTAACCTTTTCAACGCAGGTATTCGCCCGGCGATTAACGTAGGTATTTCTGTATCGCGTGTGGGTGGTTCGGCTCAGATTAAATCCATGAAGAAAGTAGCTGGTACGCTAAAGCTAGATCAAGCCCAATTCCGTGAATTGGAAGCTTTCTCTAAATTTGGATCTGATTTGGATGCGAGTACTAAGCGTACTATCGAGCGTGGCCGCCGAAACCAAGAGATATTGAAGCAAGCACAATATTCACCTGTTGCTGTAGAGCAGCAAGTGGCAATTATCTATGCTTCTACTAAAGGGTTGATCGATAACGTTGCTGTAAATAGAGTGCGAGAATTTGAAAAGGAATTTGCTTCAATACTAGAATTGCAGCATAGGGATACGCTAGAATTCTTGAGAAAAGGAAAACTTGAAGAAGCTGAGCCAATCTTGAAAAAGGTGATCAGCGAACTGGCACCTCGTTATTCCAAATAGTAATTAAGAAAAAGCGGGAGGAGGAATCGATATCTCCTCCCATTTCATATTTATATAGCTAAGCCGAAAGTAAATGGCCAACTTAAAAGAAGTAAAAGAGCGAATAAAATCGGTATCCTCCACGCAGCAGATTACGAGAGCCATGAAAATGGTAGCCGCCGCTAAGTTGAGAAGAGCTCAAGACCGCATCACTCGTATGCGGCCTTATGCTCATCGTCTTTCAGGTATTTTACAAAACGTGTCCTCCTCATTGGATGAAACAGTTAATTCTGATTTTACTGTGCAACGTCCAGTAGAAAACGTGCTAATCGTGCTTATTACTTCTGACAGAGGACTATGTGGAGCATTTAATAGTAATGTTTTCAAAGGAGCAAACAGACTGTTGACCCAGAAATACGAAGATGCTTTTGCTAATAATAGGGTCACATTTTTGCCAATTGGAAAAAAGGCTTTGGATTTTTCCAAGCGTAAAAACTTCAATATTATCGCCGACTACAGTGACTTATTTCAGCGATTATCATTCGATGAATCTCGCGTAGCTTCTGAATATATCATGAATTCCTTCGTAAACGGCAAGTATGATAAAGTAGAGCTTGTGTACAATAGTTTCAAAAATGTGGCCACTCAACTTGTACAAGAAGAACAATTTCTCCCTGTAGAAAAAGTTGTACTCGCTAAAGGACAAGCTGAGCCATCAAAAACGGATTATTTATTCGAACCATCGCCTGCATATATAGTAGAAGAGCTAATTCCACAATCATTAAAAATTCAATTTTATAAAGCACTTCTAGACTCAAATGCTTCGGAGCATGGAGCTAGAATGACTGCTATGGATAAAGCAACTGAAAATGCAGGTGAGCTTCTAAAGGAATTGAAATTGACATACAACAGAACACGACAAGCAGCCATTACCAAGGAAATACTAGAAATAGTAGGTGGTGCAGAAGCATTAGCTGACAAATAGCAAAGTACAATTACCCAATAATATAAAAGCGATACTGTTTAGACGGTATCGCTTTTTTTTTTGTTCCTTTCTCACAAAATCCTCCTTTATTAGTTTTTAAAATCGATAACCTAGTATCCCATCAATCGAAAGGATTATTATTGAAGCAAATGGAAGAACGTAAAATTGTCAGTGACCCTGTATGGAATCAATTATTTATCACAAGCAATTACGAAAGCGGAATTCTATTTCGGAGTTATAATATATAGGAATCTAGTTTACGCTTCCATCATCGATTCGGGAAGAAAGATGATGGACGTATATTCGCTACCCAAAAAAGTGTATGTCCTGAAAGTACTCAACAACTTCCACCCGCTTTCTTTACGATTTATCAAAAAGTAGTCATTACCTTTTCAATATTCTTGTAATACTGAGCTCGCCATCAACGCCAAGATAGAGCAAATACAATTTACCGTTGTGATTGGTGATTACTGTAGAAAGTTCTTGACTCAATTGAGTCAAACTTGCAGTGCCACTGTACAAAATCCTGCCAAGAAAATCTCTGAGTGTAGCGGTAGCAACCGTGTTTTCATCTAATCCCTCAATAGGAACCAATTGGATAATGCCAGAAGTAGGATTTGGACTCACCACAATTTTTGATGCGAAAGTGTATCTCCATACATCTATTATGGTGAATCTAAACTCATCTAATTCGGTAAGGAGCACTCCGCCGGTGCTACTTTGTAGCTTGAATGAAACCGTTTGATCGGCCTCCCGCTTATTATCTACATTTGGGATTATGGTAAATGAAATTGAGGATGAACCAGCGGGCACATTCAGCATAATTTGATTGTTTTGTGCAGCTGGTATAGTGTAAAAATCTTCCTTTGGGCCATATTTCATGCCTTCGCCTAATGCTAACCCAATGGTAACTGTTCCATCAGCAGGTGTTGGACTGGCAAATCTTATTGTTTTGGTATATGGCCCTGATCCTTCTCTTCTGGAAGTTTCTGCCTCATCAAATCGGGCTATCGGACCAAGTAATTCAAATCGAGCGGCTACGGCTAGGTGGTCTGTTGTGCTATTCCCATAGTTAGGGATCATCCTAAATGGTGCAATTACCTTAGCTGACTCTGCTACATAATCAGGCTCCAAACTCGAAGAAGTAATAATATGATCAATCATATCATTGAACCCTATAGTGGAGCGATTATTCGCTAAGCTTAGTGCTTTACTAATAGGAAAAAAACCACTTTCGGCTGTGGTAAACTGGCTATATGGGCTTGGTAAGTTTTGAATAATAGAGACATCCAAATCATCATTATAGTCTCCAAGTAGAATAATATTTTGATTTTGGTAATAGATGTCCAGGGTGTCTTTTAATGCCTGAGCATCGAATCGGCGACGATTATAGTCTTCTATATTGCTGCCACCACTTTTTGCATGAATATTAATAAACGTAATATCTCGAGCCACGGCACCAATAGTAACCCTTGCTTTCAATTCAAATGGCAACCTCCCACTAGAATAGAAGCTTGTTGGGGTCTTGGTGGGATATTCATCTAATGCAGTGCTCGCTCCAGCTCTTGCTGCATCAAACATCTCCTCAAACATCACCCTTTGGCTGGTAATATTGACCGTGGAAGTTTTATAGATATAACAGATTTTTTGAGGAGCAAACGTAGAGCTTGGCCCACCCCATGAACGAGAATATCTTTCGGAGCATACATATGCGTACCCAGGCATATTAGCGACCATTTCAGCTAAAAGCGCCGTGTTGGAGACCTCTTGCAGTGCGATGATATCCGACTGCAACGAATCCAAAACTTTGCGAACATTTTGCGCTTGTAATACTACATCATCAGGCCCAAAACTCTGGTTATTAAAGTCTTCTCGGCGCGCTCCAAAAAACTCCAAATTCCAAGTAACCACATCTAAGGTAGCATTTATATTCAACTGATCGGTCGAAGAACTCGGTAATTCACTAAATGGAATGTCCGGTTGAAACCTAGGCTGCAATTGGGCATTGCTACGGAATCGGCCAACAACGCCAGTGATATTTGTGGTGCTTTGTGGTTTGGTAAGGCCAGGAATATCTGTACTCCCCACTATCCTCATTTGCGCTTCTAGGCCATCTTGGTTGGTGATTATTTCCGTGCTATTAGGATAGAATACGAAGCTTTTGTCCTTTACCTCAACACCTGTTACGGTAACTAATTGGCCTTCGTGTTGAGCCATTTCGCTTATATCAATTTGTTTTGGGTTGACAACTCGTGAAAGCACATCTACCTTTTCACCTTGTAAATTGGCACCAGTTATTTGGATTAGTTCATTGAAAAAGCCGATGGTGCCATATACCAAAACTGAGTCACCTATTTCTATGGAAGAGCTAAAACTGCTGTTGAAAACTGGGATGCCACCTGTAGCATCTTGGATGAAAGAAGTACTGCCAAATTGGTTGCCAACAGTAACCCTCCCGCCTACAGCTACAATATCTCCATTTTGCTTTGCACGTGCTTCTGCAATGGAAATAATATTGCTAAATGGGTCAAATCCACTACCTACTACACTTATAATGGTTTGTGCATTTCCACTTCTATGGCGGATTTGAGAGGAGGAATTTCCAAGCGCCTGCGGTGTAAATCTGATAAATACTTCTTGTCCTTCTACAGGGATATTAATCGCATTATTAAAATTAATTCCATCTTTTGATAAGCTAAAAATCTCTGGTCGATCACTAGAAATGTTGATGGAATCAGTGAGGTTATTACTGGAGATTTGATAAGAAAGTACTTTACTAGCACCTACTTGAATATTTCCATAAGATAAAAAAGTAGGCGAAGTAATAATGATGGGAGTATCGGATCCTTGGCCTACTGGGTTGATCCAAAAATCATCAATCGCAAGGCCATCATCAGCACCAGTGGCATTAAAATCCTTCCATTTCAGCCAAATTCCACGCCCTGGATCTAAGATAATGCCAGAAATGGTGTGGCTTAATAGTCGTTGATTTACGGCATCATTTCCATCTCTTGAGCCAGTACTGCCAGTTATATTTGGAGTTTCGAAGGTCAATTGTGAAACATCCACCCAAGTTCCAGTATTTAGGGATGTGGCGTTTTGGCTATAACTAAAATCCAATCGGTCAATTCTGCCAGTATTGTTTCCTAATCTCCAGAGCTTTCCGCTGAACCTTATCTCAAGTGAGGTGATTACGGAGCGTGTATTATTGACAAAGTAGACACCAAAGCTAGTGGATAATGAGCCTGATAATAGACCGCCAAATGAGCGATTGCTTGAATTGGTAGCACCATAACTATAGGTGTCACCACCATTTGCACTGCCATCATTTGCCACATATTGTCCGTCATTGCGGCTACTCGTTCCTGTCTCTAGCAAATACCAGCCTTGTGGCAATTCGTTGCTAAATCCTTCGGATGATAGCGTGTTAAAATTTTGATTATAAGGAACATTGATACTGTTCCACTGAATTTGAGCCAATGCATTTCCTGCACCGAAAACACAAATTAGTACAGTTACGGAAAGTGCTAGATAGAATTTAATCATTTAATAAATTTTAATTCCCTAGGAACGAAGAATAGAAGTTAAATTTAATTTGAATTTTTTAATTTAAATAATAATTTCGAAAACATTACTTCATATTCAGAACAAATGTTTCACACTCAATAAGTTTTCTCAATGTTTTGGTAAATTGATGTGTGAAAAAGCTTTGTAAATATCTCCATCTACTTCAATTTGACATTGCGCTTGGAGCAGTGGCTATTAGTATTTGGTTTGCCCAATTAGAAAATATTGAATATAACCTACTGATTTCTATTTTGTTGGGTATTTCTGTTTGGGTAATTTATACCTCTGATCACTTATTGGATGCATACCGCTATCGTGAGCAAATAAAAGGCGGGAGGTATGAGTATTTCCATCGCAATTGGAAGGTCTTATCTGTTCTTTGTATTGTTCTCGCAATTCCCTCCATGATATTGGCTTTTACCCTCTCTTCCGAAGTCTGGACAGTGGGCCTTGGGCTAAGTGGGATTGTTTTGTTGTATTTATTTCTAGCGCATTTTGCTCGAAGTAAGTTTTTCCTCCTAAAAGAGTTATTTGTCGCCATAATTTACGCGGGAGGAGTGCTTACTGCCAACATCGCTATGCAAGGGTTTTGGCAAATCAGTTTACTTTTCTTCTGGCTTTTTGCAGTAGTTTTTTGCGAACTATTGATATATTCGAAATTAGAGCTTGTAGAAGATGCGAAAATGAACATGCCGTCCTTGACCAAGCAATATGGTGCAAAGCAGATTTGTTTTATTCACGACCTATTATTAGGTGCTGCTTTTATCAGTTGGCTTTTGCTTTCCTATCGCTATTCATTCGCTTTATTGTGGATACTGCCATCCTCTATCATGTTGCTAATGATGCTTCTTTTCAGAAATAAGGGCCCTCTTTTATACCAAAAGGGAACACATCGCAGGTATGGTGAGTTGATATTTATGATTCCTTGGATTGCCATCCTAATAAATTTTATGATTACAACACTCTAACAGGCTATGGAATTGGAAAATTTAAATATGTTTAAATGAACAGAAGCCAGCAAATATCAAATCTCGAAGAATATGCCCATGAAATTTGGGACATGATCGTTATTGGAGGTGGTGCTACCGGATTAGGCACTGCCCTCGATGCAGCTACCAGAGGCTACAAAGTGCTCTTGCTCGAACGTCATGATTTTGCCAAAGGTACTTCTAGTCGAAGTACAAAACTGGTGCATGGAGGAGTGCGATATTTGGCTCAAGGCGATATATCACTCGTATTGGAGGCATTGCACGAGCGTGGACTAATGTATCAAAATGCACCTCATTTGGTCCATAATCAGCCATTTGTCATTCCTAGCTACAAATGGTGGAGTGGGCCATTTTATACCGTAGGCCTCAAAGTATATGATTTAATGGCGGGCAAATTGGGTTTGGGTCCATCCGAGTCATTAGATGCTGAGGAAGTAATCGCCAAAATTCCAAATATCAAGCAGGAGGGATTGTTAGGTGGTGTTGTATATCACGATGGTCAGTTTGATGATTCGCGCATGGCAATTAATATCGCACAAACTTGTGTGGAAAGCGGCGGCACCGTCCTTAATTATATGAAAGTAGCAGATTTACTCAAAAACGATGAAATGGTATGTGGCGTGAAGGTGATGGATGCACTGAACGAAAAAACCTATGAAATTCGTAGCAAAGTAGTCGTGAATGCTACGGGTGTTTTTGTAGATGACATTATACAAATGGATGATACAAGCGCGCCTAAGTCAATACAGCCCAGTCAAGGAGTACATATCGTTTTGAATCGAGAATTTCTACAAGGCGATGCGGCCATTATGATCCCGCAAACGGACGATGGCCGTGTATTATTTGCTGTACCTTGGCATGGCAAAGTTGTGGTAGGCACCACAGATACGCTGGTGACTGAGACAAGTGAAGAGCCAAAAGCGTTGAAAGAGGAGATTGATTTTATTCTGAAAACTGCTTCTCGCTATTTGGCCAAACCTCCCACCAAAGAAGATGTGCTAAGTATTTTCGCAGGTTTGCGTCCATTAGCAGCACCAAAAGATGGCAACGAAAGCACCAAAGAAATCTCTCGTGGACATAAAATTATTGTGTCTTTAAGCGGTCTTGTGACTATTTTGGGTGGTAAGTGGACAACTTTTCGCAAAATGGCTGAGGAAACAGTCGATAAAGCGGCGATGATTGGCGGCTTGCCCGAAAGAAAATGTATGACAGAGAATTTGCCGATTCATGGCTATGTAAGAAATACGGATCGGAAAAAGGCATGGTATATTTATGGTTCCGATCAGCCTTATCTCCAAAGATTGATCGAAGATGAGCCCGAATTAGCTGATAAATTGCATGAGCGACTTCCATATAAAAAGGTAGAAGTGATTTGGGCAGTTCGCTACGAAATGGCGCAAACTGTAGAAGATGTGCTTGCCCGCAGAGTGAGGGCGTTGTTTTTGGATGCCCGTGCGGCCATAGATATGGCTCCCGAAGTGGCTAGAATCATGGCTGTGGAAATGGGTAAATCCACTGAATGGGAGAAGACTCAAGTGCGAGAATTTACCAGTTTAGCTTCGAACTACTTATTGGTCGATTATTGCGAAAGCTAAAAATTGTTAATGCGTAGGGCAAAACTGAAAATAATTCCGATATTCAGCCAAAGGATATAAATAATGACTGAATTTGCAGCTGAAGCCATAGGCACGATGCTACTCATCTTACTGGGCAATGGAGTGGTAGCCAATGTAATACTAAAAGACACCAAAGGCCACGGAGGTGGGTGGATTGTGATAACGGTAGGTTGGGCATTGGGTGTGTTTGCCGGAGTGATTGTGGCTGGGCCGTATAGTGGCGCGCATCTCAATCCAGCAGTAACATTTGGCTTAGCTTTGGAAGGCTCTTTTGAATGGGCAAAGGTCCCCAGTTTTATGTTGGCTCAAGTCCTTGGTGCAGCAATAGGAGCGACCATTGTTTGGATTTTTTACCATGGCCACTATAAAGCAACTCCAGATGGTGATACCAAAATGGCGACTTTCTGCACGTCACCTGCCATTAGGAAATGGCCTGTTAATTTATTCTCAGAAATGATAGGAACCTTCGTGCTGATATTCTCTATCCTGCATTTTGCGGAGCCTGAAATAAGTATGGGCATAGGCGAATCCGAGAAAGTAGGCATGGGTTCTTTAGGAGCAATTCCTGTTACATTGATCGTATTGGCCATCGGCCTATCCCTTGGCGGCACCACGGGCTATGCCATTAATCCGGCGCGTGATTTTGGCCCTAGACTAATGCATCAACTATTGCCCATACCCGCCAAAAGGGACAGCGATTGGAGTTATTCATGGGTTCCAATCATTGGGCCGCTTCTAGGAGCTGGCTTGGCAGTAGGATTACATTTGGCTAGTTTGTAGCATTCATTTCCTCCCGCTTTTAATGAAAAAAAAAGTAGAAAATTTTCTTATCAAAGTGACCAAAATCACTGTCGAGCTATTTTATAAGTCTTTAATTTGAGTATAATTATAAATGAAATGCATTTGATGGGCTGGTGGAATCATAATCGAATTAACATTTGCCACTCAGGAAGTATTGGATAAGCTAAAAATAAAAATCAATTAATATGAAAGTACAACAAATCTACACTGGCTGTTTGGCACATGCCGCATACTACTTAGAGAGTGACGGAGAGGCAGCGATCTTTGATCCACTTCGTGAGGTACAACCTTATATTGACCGCGCCGAAAAAGATGGTGCAAAAATTAAATATGTATTTGAAACTCATTTCCACGCTGATTTTGTAAGTGGGCACCTAGATCTCGCAGAAAAAACGGGCGCAAAGATTATTTACGGACCAACTGCAAAGCCAAATTTCGAGGCCATTATTGCAGAAGATAATCAGGTTTTCGAACTTGGGAAATACAAAGTGAAAGCAATTCATACGCCTGGGCATACCATGGAGAGTACATGCTTTTTGCTAATCGACGAATTGGGCAATGAGCATGGAATCATCACTGGCGATACCTTATTTATTGGCGATGTGGGAAGGCCAGATTTGGCTCAGCACGTTATTGCAGATCTTACCGAGGAGAAACTTGCCTCCCACTTATTCGACTCATTGCGCAATAAAATTATGCCTTTGAGTGATGAGTTGATTGTATACCCAAATCATGGCGCAGGCAGTGCTTGTGGCAAGAAAATGAGCAAAGAAACTACTGATACGCTTGGGAATCAAAAAGCTACAAATTATGCCCTAAGACCAGATATGACTCGTGAGGAGTTCGTCAAAGAACTATTGACTGGGCTTACAGCACCTCCTAGCTACTTCCCGAAAAATGTGCTGATGAATATAAAAGGATATGACAGCATAGATACAGTGATGGAGCGTGGAATGAAGGCTTTATCTCCTATTGAGTTTGAAATGGCCGCTAATGAAACAGGCGCTTTGTTGTTGGATACGCGCGACCCTGCCGATTTTGCAAAGGAATTCATCCCAAATAGTGTCAGTATTGGCTTGAATGGAAGTTTTGCCATGTGGGTAGGTGAACTAGTCCCTGATATCAAGCAGGAGATTTTAATCATTGCCGAGCCAGGTAAAGAGAAAGAAGCGGTTACCCGACTAGCAAGGGTTGGCTACGATTTCGCCATAGGATACCTCGAAGGGGGAATGGACGCTTGGAAAAAGGAGGGTAGAGAAGTAGATAAAATAGATCGAATTTCGGTAAGTGAATTAGAAACACAAATCGCAAATGAGGAGGTGCTGGTATTTGATGTCAGAAAGAAAAGTGAGTTTGATTCGGAGCATTTGTTGATGGCTCATAATACTCCACTCAACCAACTCAATAATCACTTGGCGGAATTTCCAAAAGATAGGCCATTTGTGTTGCATTGTGCGGGAGGATATAGAAGTATGATCGCCGCTTCCATGCTGAAACAACGTGGTTGGGATAATTTGGTAGATGTGGAAGGTGGCTTTGAAGCTTTGGCAAAAACAGAAATCGCAAAGTCAGCTTACGTTTGCCCTACTACATTATTATAATTGAAAATTAAATTAATTTGGGTAAGAAAACACCTCAGCAATGAGGTGGTTTCTTTATTTCAAAATTAAACCACCCCTGCTTTTTAAAGTAGGACAAGCGCATCACAAATAGCGACACGTCACTGAAAGGAATAAACGTCAATATGATTTCCATTCATTGATGGATCAAATGCGATAATTTGCTTCTTTTTCGGAAGAATTACAAAATTCATATACCATCTGGAAGCATCTAATTTGCTCACGTTTTCCAATTTTAACCCCTTTTCAGTAATTGAGATTGAGAGCAAATGGTTATAATAGGGTTCTTCTCCATCTTGGTTGCGCGTTCCTGCAATAACGTAGAGCATATCTCCATATAATTTGGCATCGTTAAAGAAAACTAAGCTTGAATTAGAATTTTCTCCTAACTCTTTTTGCTTGGTTATCATACCAGCCAATAAGTCCAATGAAGAAAGATCAAGAGCGTCAATTAATTTTCCTCCGCTATCTATTATTCCCATCACAGGAAGCACATCGTGGCATAAAAAAAGATAGTTTTCACCCTTTTGGAAAATGCTTAATTCAGATTTGGTATTTCTATTTTCCATACCTAGTGATGACCAAGGAAATGGAATCCCCTTTACTAATTTTGCATTAAAATCCACTACCTTAATGCTATCGCTTCTGCGATGATAATAATGAATTTGTTGATCCTTAATAAAATAGTTTGCCGAACTAATATTATGACTTACTGGGCTTATATTTTTTGAGAGTTTACCTTGCTCACTAAATACCATAAACTTACGTCCTAAATAGTCTGCTAATACTAATTGAGTATCGGCGGGAACAATTCTGCCAAAATATCTTGCCTCATCGGGACCTTGCCCTAGCGATAAAAATTCAAACTGGTAATTTAAATCTTCATTTGTCACAAAGACTTTTCCTGCACGATTATCTGCGAAGTAGATTAGTCCGTTCTGATGGCTTATGTCGTCGATTTTTCCATAGTAACGTGGAATCTCATCTATAAACTCATCTAAGCGATTTTCATGAGTGATCTGTCCAATTGAAAAAGTCTCCTCCTTATTGCGTCCACAGGATGAAATTGTAATGGCCAATAGAATTATAGTTAATAGCTTTAAACCATTAACTATACTACTTGGATAAGAATTGTCAAAATTCATAAACATCGTTCAGATTGAGGTCTAAGCTATTACAAGGATAAGGAATAGTATCTAATAATCTTTTCATTTTTTCCGCACTTCAAAGCGTTTAAAGATTAGGACATTTTCATCCTTGAGCTCCATCCGACTCCCAACTAACTGAAATATTGCTTTTGGAGTAGGAATTGGCCTAATCAAAGCGGTAAAAGGCTCTGAAGGAATCTCTGCAATTTTATTATAGTAAGCATCAAAAATTAAGGTAGTACTATAACTATTATCACCATTTACAGTCTTTCTTCTTTCATTAGGGTCTGTGGTCATTTCCGAGGGTATTTGATACCCAATAAAGGCAGTTCTGTAAGTTAAATTTCTAAATGGATCATACGTTATATCAATCCATTTGGACAAACTTGTTGCCCAAAACTGGCCTTCTAAAGGGTTTGAAAATTCAGTTTGTGGTTTATGATACGATTTTACTTTATCAGAATTACTAGGAATTGAATCTATAATAGAGCCATCATGTCCAATGACATATATTTCTTGGCTGTAGGGAAGAGAATACAAAAGTTGGCGGTTGTGAGTATCATAAGCAAAATTTACCGTCTCGTAAAGCTTAGTTAAATCTTGTTTATAATCATCTGGAATAGGAAGAAGAAAGTCCCGTTTATTTGTGATCAAGTTACATTTCACCAAAAAAGTATATTGGTTCTCAGCCGTTTTGTCTGGTATAGGCTTAGTTACAATAAATGCATTTTTTTCATCATCAATCCAAAAACTCCTTGAGTTTGGATCTATCGATGGATCGGTGGCTTCAGTGCCTAAGACCTGATAGGATTGGTATTCTGATTTTGATGGTATATGTAAATGTAATCTTTTGGCTCTATTGTCAAATAGGTAAATGCTATCTTGGGAATGGAAAATTATATGATTCACCGAATATAAACCAGTGGACGGACCTAATTCAAGTGGTATCTTGAGCTTAGTCTCGGGCTTATTAATATCAAATAAGTATATCGAAGAATTAAATTCATTCCACAAATAAAGCTTATCAATTGCAGAACTATACCCGTAGATCCTCGGTGAAAAGCTCGTTTCATCATCAATAGGAAAAGATATCTTATCAATTTCTATAAATTCGAGCTCATCTATTTGACTGAATTCCTCATTTTGGAATTTACAGCTAATGCTTAGAAGGGCTAATGACAATATTAAATAAGTAAATTTGGTCATGTTGTTAAGTATGTTTTTTACAGCAAGTAGGAACAGTCCCTACTTGCTGTAAGCCAATGATTAAGTAGGAACGAGGATACACTTATAACCTCTATAAACAACCGTGTTAGGCTGGATCCCAGGTGTTTCATCGCACCTTTGATAGCTAACCCTATACCCATCTACTGTATATTCTGTGATATCATTGCAAAAACCCGAGTTTGGATCGGGACCACCACTCACACACTGCTGGCCACTTGAAAGCCCTACATGCGAACCTAGACATAATAAGAAAGCCCAGCTTGCTACAAATTTGATCTTTTTCATAAAATTTTGCTTAAGCTAATAATAAATCCGGCCGGAATACATGAAATTGATTAATTGATTAATTGATTAATTGATTAATTGATTAATTGATTAAT
>JBDNFI010000081.1:0-11527 GCA_041689935.1 Cyclobacteriaceae bacterium | reverse complement strand
ATGTGGGAGAGTAGGTCGTCGCCGTATTTTTATTCTAACGCCCGATAAGTGTATGCTTATCGGGCGTTTTTGCGTTAGCGCCAACCCTACGCTCAACTGCTAGGCTAGCCCCACAGATCGCTTGTGTTCCTGCAGATCAGGCTTCCTCCCGCTTCCTCCCGTACTCACACCGCTACGCTCCAAAAGAAAATTATACACATTCTAGCACGTTCTTTTGTAGTTTAATGTAAATGTCTATTCCTTTATTATTCTTGGGGTCTATCTAACGATTGTATTCTATTTACTCAATGCAGATATAATTGCCGTTTACCTTTACCTCTATTATCTTGCGATAAAGGAAGTATAAATAGGTTCCCCTCTTTCGTTTACACCTTCTATTAATACTCTTCCTCTCATAGTAGTTAATAATTCTTCAAGTTTTCTAGGATCATTTACAGGCACCTGATTGATTCGGGTAATTACATAATCTTTCTTCAAACCTAGTCTTCTCAAATTGCCTGGTTCTATTTCAACTATTTTTACTCCACTTTCTAATCTATATAAGTCTTTTTCAACCTTGCTCAAGGTTTCTAATTGAGCAGCTAGTAGGTTTGATATATATATTTCCCGCGTGTAAATTCCTGTAGTTCCTTGAATATTTTGTAATTTACTATTGGTGATTCCTATTTTCCCATCTCTTATATATTTGATTTGGATTTGATCTCCAGGACTTCGGAAGCTAATTTGTTCCTCAAATGCTACTTTAGAATCTATTTCTAGTCCATTTATACCCGTGATTATATCACCCGTATTTAATCCCGAAATTTTTGCAGAGCCATCTTCTTGTAGATTATCTATAATTACTCCGCCTTTAATTGTCCCTTCCATGCTTACCAACATTTCTTCTGAAAGGTCGCTTACATTAGCCCCAATAAAGGCTTTCTGAACTTCTCCATACTTTATCAAATCATCTGTAATTTTCTTTACTATATCCACAGGAATGGCAAACCCATAGCCAGTATAATTGCCCGTGCGAGAAAGGATGGCTGTATTTATCCCAATCAGTTCGCCATTTAGATTTACCAATGCACCACCACTATTCCCGGGATTTATAGCGGCATCTGTTTGAATAAATGATTCGATCGGGAAGCGGCTACTTAGCAAGTTTAGCTCCCTTCCTTTGGCACTCACGATTCCTGCTGTGACGGTAGAATTTAGATTAAATGGATTTCCTACAGCTAATACCCATTCGCCTACCTTCAATTCTGCCGAAGAACCTATTTTGATACTGCTGAAATTATTGCCTTGTATTTTGAGTACAGCCAAATCCGAAGATGGGTCTGTTCCTATCAATTCAGCATCGTAGGTTCTTTTATTTAAGATTACTTCTATTCTTTCGGCATTGGCAATTACATGGTTGTTTGTAATTATATAGCCATCTTGAGAATACATTACTCCAGAGCCCGTGCTTACGCTTTGCCCTTGACTGCCTTCGAAAAACATGTCATACCATGACATTCTATTTTCAACACGGGAAATTGTTCGTACAAATACTACGTTCGGTGTGCTTGCCTCCGAGGCAGTTACAAAATCAGTTTGAACATTCTCGCTTATTTCATCATCTGAATAAGTAGGCTCTGTATTGTATTCTTTATCTTCCGTAAAATTATTGGCTTTTCTGAACAGGTCTTCTGAAATTGAATATTGATCTAATGAATATATAGGTTCATTTAACGTTCTATGATGTAACATAGACCCTAAAAAACCAGCTGCCAATGCGATAATAGTGATAATTATTTTATCCTTCATTTTATAATTTTTAGTAGCTACAGATGTAGTCTTATTCGTCTTAGTTACGTAATAAGTTTCAATATACGTCCCTGAGGTATTTTTGCCAATTTGACGGTGTTTATTCTCAATCAATTATTTTTAATCCTTAGCTTTGTCTTCTATGGGTATTCGTTCGACTTTAAGTAAACCACTTGCTTCTTTTGTAGTTTCTCAACAAAAAAAATGGTCTGCCTCACCAGAAAAATACCAATTAAAGATTTTCAAGAACCTGATTGAAAATGGAATAAAAACAAAGTTTGGGCGAGATCATGATTTTGGTTCTATTAAAAACTACGAAGATTTCAAAAGTCGAGTGCCAATAAGGGATTACGAAGGATTATCCATTTATATGCGGGAGGTGGTTCAGGGAGCCAAAGATATATTATGGCCCGGGAAACCCGCCTATTTTGCTAAGACTTCGGGTACAACCTCCGGAACAAAATACATCCCCATCACAAAGGACTCTTTACCTAATCATATCAATAGCGCTAAAAATGCTTTGCTGTCCTATGTACACGAAACAGGCAATGGAGATTTTTTAGATGGTAAGCTGATTTTTCTTTCAGGCAGTCCAACGCTAGATGTAAAAGGCGGTGTATATACTGGCAGACTATCTGGCATTGTGAATCACCATGTGCCAGGCTATCTGCGGACCAACCAATTGCCTAGCTATGAGACTAATTGTATTGAAGATTGGGAAAAAAAGCTTGAGAAGGTAATTGAGGAAACGATTGATAAAAGGATGACACTTATTTCCGGAATTCCTCCTTGGGTGCAAATGTATTTTGATCGAATTACGGAGCGTACTGGCAAGAAAATCAAGGATGTATTTCCGGACTTCTCTCTTTTCGTTTATGGAGGGGTCAATTTTGAGCCCTACAAATCAAAATTATTCGAGACAATCGGTAAGAAAATCGATTCAGTTGAAACATATCCTGCCTCCGAGGGCTTTATTGCTTATCAGAACAGTCAAGCGGAAGAAGGGTTACTTTTGCTTAGCAATTCGGGAATTTTTTTCGAATTTATTCCGGCAGATGAGTTTTTTGATGAAAATCCTACTCGTTTGATGATAAGTGAAGTGAAAACAGGCGTTAATTATGTGCTCATTATCAACAGCAATGCGGGTCTTTGGGGGTATAATCTTGGCGATACGGTTCGCTTTATTTCAACCCACCCGCATAAATTATTAGTGACTGGCCGCATCAAACATTTCATTTCTGCATTCGGTGAACATGTAATTGGCGAGGAAGTTGAAAAAGCAATGAAGGCAGTGCAAGTGCTTCACAAAGAAGTAGATATTATCGAATTCACTGTGGCTCCTCAAGTAACTCCCCTCAACGGATTACCTCATCATGAATGGTTTGTAGAGTTTGGTCAAGCACCTTTCGATTTAAAAAGTTTTGAAATAGATCTCGACAATGCTCTTCAAAAGTTGAATGCCTATTATAAAGATCTTATCATTGGTAATATTTTGCGACCATTGAAAATTACATGCATGCAAAGAGATGGATTTAGAAATTATATGAAAGATCAAGGCAGATTGGGAGGTCAGAATAAGGTTCCTAGATTATCGAATGATCGCAAAATTGCGAATGAACTCACTAAATATTCTATTGGGTAGAACAATTTTAGCATGACAAAGCAAAAGAATATAGCCATTTTAGGCAGTACTGGTTCTATTGGAGCCCAGGCACTTGATGTAATACAAGGCAATCCAGATAAGTTTGTAGTGTATGTATTGACGGCTCAACAAAATGTGGATTTATTAATGGAGCAAGCCATAAAATTCAGACCTAAGCACGTGGTAATTGGGGATGAACGTAAATCGTCTATTCTCAAAAACGCTTTAAAAGGGTACGATATACAGATTCATTCAGGAGAAAATGCATTGAATGAAATTGTAACGCTGGATGAAATTGATTTAGTTTTGACAGGTCTAGTAGGCTATGCTGGTCTAATGCCTACCATTCAGGCCATCAAAAGCCGGAAAACAATTGCATTGGCAAATAAGGAAACCTTGGTTGTGGCGGGAGGTTTAATCATGTCTTTAGCAAAAGAATATGGTGTTGAAATAATACCTGTCGACAGTGAACATTCGGCTATTTTTCAATGCTTGGTTGGCGAATTTCATAATCCTATTGAGAAAGTAATCCTCACGGCATCTGGTGGCCCGTTTAGAGGAAAAACCAAAGAATACCTCCGCACAGTTACCAAAGCGCAAGCCTTAAAACATCCTAATTGGGATATGGGAGCCAAGATCACCATCGACTCCGCCACAATGATGAACAAGGGCTTGGAAGTAATTGAAGCCAAATGGCTTTTTGATATCGACATTGACCAAGTAGAAGTGATTGTCCACCCGCAATCTATCGTACATTCTTTGGTACAGTTTACCGATGGCAGTATCAAAGCTCAATTGGGACTGCCAGACATGCGCTTGCCAATTCAATTTGCACTTACCTATCCAGATAGATTTCAAACTGATTTTCCACGTTTCGACTTCGCTAATTTTCCTTCCCTCACCTTTGAAAAACCTGACATGGAAGTATTTCGTAACTTGCATATGGCTTTTGAAGCTGCCAAAAAGGGAGGGAATCTGCCATGCGTTCTCAATGCAGCAAATGAAATCGCAGTGGCTGAGTTTTTGCGTGACAGAATAAGTTTTATAGAAATATCGGAAGTGGTGGAAAAATGTTTGAATAAAACCAATTACATTGAGTCACCAAATTTGGAAAATTTAATTTTAACAGACCGGGAAACCCGGATTTTAGCAAACGAATTTATTAACTGATGGACGGATTTATCATGGCTGCCCAGCTTTTGCTGGGTTTATCTTTTTTAGTAGGAATCCACGAAGCTGGACATATGATTGCCGCAAAGGCATTCGGCATGCGGGTGGAAAAATTTTCGATAGGTTTCCCACCAAAGCTCTTTGGTTTCACAAAAGGAGAAACAGAGTACTCTCTTGGCGCTATTCCACTTGGTGGATTTGTGAAGATTTCAGGAATGATTGATGAGTCACTAGATACCAAAAACTTAAGTGCTGAACCAGAGCCATGGGAGTTTAGAGCAAAACCTGCTTGGCAAAGATTAATAGTGATGCTGGGTGGTGTGATTGTAAACGTGGTGGTCGGTATCTTTATTTTTATCGTCCTCACTTACAGCATGGGCGAAAGCTATATTTCCAAAGAAGAAGGAAATCGATTTGGAATTTCTGTGAATGAAGCAGCCTATGAAATTGGCTTAAGAAATGGCGATAAAGTCATTGCGATTAATGGTGTTGATTATGAGCGCTTTGGTGATATTTCAAACCCTGAGTTTCTTCTGGCTGCTAACGCTTACTATACCGTAGACAGAAATGGAAATCAGATAGATATAAACATCCCATCAAATTTTCTTGATAAAGTAACGACCAATGACGGAATGGAGACCTTTGTTTCTCCAAGAGTTCCTTTCCAAGTGGATGTCGTCAATGAAGGTTCAGCAGCTGAAAAAGCGGGCTTGTTATCTGGTGACAGGATTCTTTCTGTCAATGATATTTCTATCGATTATTTCGACGAACTGGGTCAAGCATTGGATCAATTCAAAAGCCAAATGGTTACTCTTGCGGTAGTAAGAGCCGAACAACCTCTATCTATGCAAGTGGAAGTTTCTGAAGAAGGAACTATAGGATTTTATCATCAACCCAATCTTGAAATTACCACCAAGGAATTCACTCTTACCGAATCTGTTTCTGCTGGAACATCGAGAGCGTTTAGTGCAGTTTACTTAAATGCTATTGGCATTGGTAAAATGATCAGTGGAGATATTTCTCCAAGCAAAGCAAGTGGGCCAATTGGGATTGCTAAAATCTTCGGGCCAAAATGGGATTGGGTAAGATTTTGGTCTGCCACGGCATTTATTTCTATGGTATTAGCTTTTATGAACCTGCTGCCTATTCCTGCTTTAGATGGTGGTCATGTGGTATTTCTTCTCTATGAAATGATTTCGGGACGTAAACCATCCGATAAGTTTCTTGAAAACTCCCAGAAAGTAGGGATGCTAATGTTGCTTGTTCTGATGGTACTTGTCCTTGGGAACGATATCTTCAAGCTATTTAGCTAGCAATTAACATGTGACAAAATATCAGCTTTAATATGCGGCTTTGTCACTGTATTGTTAATTTTTTCTTAAATTAAAGATGGAGCGTGTCAGTTGTCATATTGGCACTCCTATTGACAACGTAATAGTCAAATAGATTGATTGGCTTCAATCCTAGCCATTCTTTTTAATCAAGCAGACCTTATTTATGAATAATCAAAATAATAATTATTTCCAGTCATTAATGATTTCTGATATGAGAGAAGATGACTCTGGAGATTTAGTACAAGTTATTTCCACAGAATATAATGGCGAAGCTGATAATGATGAATTGCCGAGTGAAATTGGCATTCTTCCTGTTCGCAATACAGTTTTATTTCCTGGCGTAATTATTCCAATAACCGTAGGCAGACAAAAGTCTATTAGGCTTGTGAAAAAAGCGTACAAGGGAGATAGAACATTGGGTGTAATTGCTCAAAAGAACCAAAAAGCTGATGAACCAGGATCCGCTGACTTGTATACGGTAGGAACCATGGCGAAGATTATCAAAATGCTTGTATTGCCAGATGGAAACACTACTATTATCATTCAAGGTAAATCTCGATTTAAGGTAAATGAGTTCAAAAAAGATGAACCCTACATTATCGCCAAAATCGAGAAGCTACATGAGGATTTTCCGAAAAAGAATAATAAGGATTTCAAAGCTATAGTTTCTTCTATCAGGGAGTCAGCAAATAAGATTCTTAAACTTAACCCTGAGATTCCACAGGAAGCCCAAGTTGCTTTGGACAATATTGAAAGCCCAATCTTCCTGACACACTTTCTTTCAAGTAACGTAAATGCAGAAGTTAAGGAAAAGCAATTGCTCCTTGAAACCAATAATGGCTATAAGAGAGCAACGCTCCTGTTAGAATACATGATGCGCGATATCCAAATGCTTGAGCTTCGCCAAGAGATTCAAAACAAGGTACACACGGATATTGACCAGCAGCAGCGAGATTATTATCTCCGTCAGCAGATGAAAGTGCTGCAAGACGAGCTTGGTTATGATGGCCCTGAAAAGGAAGTTGAAGAACTAAGAGCAAAGGGAAAAGCTAAAAAATGGTCTAAAGAAGTTGAAAAACATTTCAATAAGGAACTGGATAAACTATCTAGGATAAACCCAGCGGCAGCAGAGTTCCCAGTATCGATGAACTATGCCGAGCTAATGGTGGACTTGCCTTGGAATGATTTCACTAAGGATAATTTTGACCTCAATAGAGCTAGGAAAATTTTGGATTCCGATCATTTTGGACTTGAAAAAGTAAAGGATAGGATTATTGAGTATTTGGCTGTACTGAAGCTTAAAAATGATCTGAAGGGACCAATTCTCTGCCTATATGGCCCTCCAGGTGTGGGTAAAACATCACTTGGGAGATCCATTGCCAAAGCCCTGAATAGAAAATATGTGCGAATGTCGCTTGGTGGTGTACATGATGAAGCAGAAATACGGGGACATAGAAAAACCTATATAGGCGCAATGCCCGGTAAGGTGATCCAAAACATCAAAAAAGTAAAGTCGAGCAATCCAGTATTTGTATTGGACGAAATAGATAAGGTGAATTCTAACTTTAGAGGCGATCCTAGCTCAGCTTTATTGGAGGTATTGGATCCAGAGCAAAATAATGCCTTTACAGATAATTACTTAGAGGTAGAATATGACCTGTCTAAAGTGTTATTTATAGCCACGGCCAATTCATTAGAAACCATTCAGCCGGCTTTACGCGATAGAATGGAAATTATCGAGATTACTGGATATACGCTCGAAGAAAAAGTGCAAATCGCAAAAAAGCATTTGATCCCAAAACAGCGATCAGAACATGGATTAACTGGGAAAGATATCACAATTGACAACAAAGCACTTGTCAAAATTATTGACCATTACACTCGCGAATCTGGTGTGCGTAATTTAGAGCGCAAAATTGGCTCGGTAGTACGCCATATAGCAAAGAAAAAGGCAATGGATTTAGACTTTAAACCTAGAATTCTGGTAAGTGATATTACGGAAATCCTTGGTGCAGAAATTTTTGATCGGGAGATATACGAAAATAATTTGATCCCTGGAGTTGCAACAGGTTTGGCTTGGACTTCTGTGGGTGGAGAAATTTTATTTATAGAAACCAACGCTAGTCGTGGTAAGGGCAACGTAACTCTTTCAGGCCAATTGGGTGATGTGATGAAAGAATCTGCAATCACTGCTCTTTCTTGGTTGCGATCAAGAGCGGACGATTTAAATATAGACCACCGTATTTTCGATCAGTACTTATTGCATGTTCATGTGCCTGCGGGAGCTGTCCCAAAAGATGGCCCTTCTGCAGGGATTACCATTTTGACCGCATTGACATCGCTTTTGACCCAGCGAAGCATAAAAGACAAATTGGCGATGACGGGCGAAATTACCCTTACAGGCCGAGTGCTTCCTGTGGGCGGAATCAAAGAAAAAATTCTAGCCGCAAAGAGGTCCGGGATGAAAGAAATATTGCTTTGCGAAAGAAACAAACGTGATGTTGAAGAAATAGGCGAAACATATACCAAAGGACTGATCTTTCACTATGTGAAAACAGCTGATGAAGTACTTGAGTTAGCCTTAGAAAAAGAAACTGTTAAAACGCCATTCAAATTCCATTTGGTTGAAGAAAATAAACCAAGTGAAAAGAATGCTTAATCTGCTTTCAAATTAATTTTATGAATGAATTCGTCAAAGATTTAACACCCGTTCAGATTGTATTTGAACTTGATAAATATATTATTGGTCAGGATGATGCCAAAAGAAATGTAGCGATTTCCCTTCGAAATAGGTGGAGAAGAATGAACTCTCGACCTGATATGCAAAAGGAAATTATTCCTAACAATATCTTAATGATTGGTGCTACCGGTGTTGGCAAAACTGAGATCGCTAGGCGACTTGCCTCATTGGCCAATGCTCCATTTGTGAAAGTAGAAGCCTCTAAGTTTACAGAAGTGGGCTATGTAGGTAGAGATGTTGAAAGCATGGTTCGAGATTTGGCAGAGCAATCTATCAATTTGGTGAAAGCTGAAAAGAAGGAAGCGGTGAAGGAAAAGGCCAATAAAATTGTGGAAGACATTATTTTAGATGCACTAGTGCCGCCGGTAAAATCTACTGCAAATGTGAGTACCTATCCAGGTGCCAACCAGTCAACTTTGGTATTAAGCGAGGAAGATCGCGAATTGAATGAAAGAACAAGAGATAAATTCCGTGAGAAAATTCAGCGAGGAGAACTAGACGATCGAAAAATTGAAATCAATGTAAAAGCACCTTCTAATCCAGGCATTGGAATGATGGGTGGTGGCATGATGGATGAATCTAGCATGATCAATCTTCAAGATATGCTTAGTAACATGATGCCAAAGAAGAATAAAAAGCGTAAAGTAACCATTGCGGAAGCAAAGCGAATTTTGTTTGAAGAGGAAACTTCTAAGCTTATCGATATGGATGAAGTGAAAGATGAAGCGGTCTTCAAAGCCGAAAATTCTGGAATCATATTTATCGATGAGATTGACAAAATAGCCACCTCAAGTGCGGGAGGTAAAGGCGGCGGGCCAGACGTAAGTCGTGAAGGTGTACAACGCGATTTGTTGCCAATAGTAGAAGGAAGTGCAGTAAATACCAAATACGGCATTGTACGCACAGATCATATTTTGTTCATTGCGGCAGGAGCTTTCCATGTATCAAAGCCTTCTGATTTGATACCCGAACTTCAAGGTCGTTTCCCAATCAGAGTTGAGCTCAAGAGCTTAACAAAAGAGGATTTCAGAAAGATCTTGAAAGACCCTAAAAATGCGTTGACCAAGCAGTATCATGCGCTATTCGAAGCGGAAAAAGTATCGCTGGAATTTACGGACGATGCGCTTGAAGAAATTGCTGATATCGCCTTTAGAATCAACGAGGAAGTAGTGAATATAGGCGCAAGAAGACTGCATACTGTAATGAGTCATTTGCTCAATGAGTTCCTCTTTGATATGCCAGATAAAATCGAACCCAATAGCCACGTAGCTGTTAATAGACAGATGGTTAGTGATAAGCTCTCTGGCTTGGTAGAAGACAAAGATTTAAGCCAATATATCCTGTAGAAATTGTAGATTACCGGAATGAAACTCAGGCTGTTTTTTACGCTTATTTTTTGTGGGAACTGCTTCATAACTTTTGCCCAGCAAAGCACTGAGTATTTTAGAGCAGGAGCCGATTACGTATTTATTAAGCCGCTATATTCTCCACGATATTTAGGTGCGTCAATCTCTCATAAAGGGACGGAACTATTCAATGGCAGTCCTCTCCGCCGCGATTTGGTGGGCATTGGCCTATATGGCTTAGGTATTGGATTAGAAGTGTATGTTCCTTTGCCCATCCAACATTCCGACGAAAAGAAATTTGGTCAGAGAATTGATTTTTTAGATATCCAAGGAGCCGTTTTTCTTAAGAAATTAACCTTTGAATATAGCTATCAATATCATCTTGGATGGATGAACGATCATTCAGATAATGGACTGCAAAGTAGATTTTTCTTGAGGGAAACCAGAATCAACCCAATGTACATTTTCAATGGGGATAAATTCACTTGGAAAATGATGGTGAACCAATCCTCCCGCCAAATCAAATCAGCTGGAAGTTTTATACTTGGCGCGGAGATTAAATTCCTGAAAATTAAGGATGATCAATTTCCTGATACTCAATCCTCAATTGGCGAAACTCGGCCAATGGTCAGTGATTGGAATGGAGTAATTATTTGGCCAGGATATGCCCATAATTTTGTGCGCAATAATTTCTATCTGTCCTTGGGATCTTTTGCGGGAGGTGGATTAGTGGCAGTGAATGCTCAATTCGAAAATCAGTTTTCCACACAAACGGAAACGGCATTTGCCGTGAAATGGCGAGCAGGTGTTGGATACAATGACGGCACTTGGCTTATTGGAGCGATGTTTCAATCTCAGCATAATTTCCTCAGTGGAGAGTTATTAGACCTTCAATTCGACAATCAGCTTGCCAAATTCTCTATCGGCCATCGTTTCGAAGCGGGCACAGGAATGAAAAAGCTTAGAAGCAAATTGCCGATTCTTAAGTCTTTTTAGGGTAATCAAATTCAAGCAAAGCGGCGGTTTTGCTTGTTAGCTCCTTCCAATGTGTGATCGGCAATGATAGCACCACAAGCCCAGTAGTTGGCATATTATCTATGCGTTTATCCCTGAGCAAGTGATTGCAAAAATCTGTCAAGCCCGGATTGTGGCCAATAATAGCTGCCATATCTATATTGTCTGAAACATGCCGTGCAATTGAGAGCATGTTTTGGTAGGAGGCATGGTACAAATCATTATCTAGGATCAGCTGATTTTCCCTTCCTTCTGCAAAGGCTTTTGCAGTCGCCAAAGCTCTATTGGCAGGGCTCGAAATAAAGCACTTAGCCTCCGCATATTTTGATGTGAACCGAGCGGCCATTTTGGGTAAATCCCGCTTCCCTCGCTTATTCAGCGGTCTATCAAAATCATTTAAAGACGGATCGTCCCAGCTCGATTTGGCATGTCTGATAAGGATTAGGGTTTTCATAATACTTGCATTTTATCTTCCATTCGATAGCAAACTACT
>JBDNFI010000080.1:0-17607 GCA_041689935.1 Cyclobacteriaceae bacterium | reverse complement strand
TGCTTTAAACCCAATTGGCGATAACTCACTTCGCCCAATAAATACTCGGCAATAATTGCCTCTTTTTGTGTTACTGTTTTTTCTGTCTTTTTCATTTTTGTTTACACTTTAAAAGTGTAAACCTATTTTAGGACGAGACACTTCCCCATCAACCGTCCTCCGTCCTCCGTCAACTTCCCCATCAACCATCCTCCATCCTCCATCAACTTCCCCATCAACCATCCTCCATTTAATTCCTATCTTTAACCTCGACCAAACACCAATCATCATCCAATGATCTACCTGACCTATGGGAATCAATCTCATGGTGTATATAGCAGTTATGTAATAGAAAACTGCAAATACATTTCTGAAAACCTAAACTACCCAGTAAAAATTATTGCATTGGTTTCCATTCGAGGTTTTTTTGAAATGCGTCGGGTGAGAAAGGAACTCTATCCCAACTCCATTATTTTACCCATGATCCCAGGCTTTCACAGATGGAAATGGAATATCTTCACCTTAGTGCTTCTATGGCCATTTATTGGTAATAAAAAGGTGATGGCTCTAAGCCCATTAGCGGCGAATTTGGCTATTTCATTGAAAAATATGGGTCTTGTAGCTAAGGTGATTTATGATGGAGAAGGAGCAACGGCCGCAGAGTGGAATGAGTTTGAAGTAGTAGGCAAGGGCTCATTGAAAAGGGATATTTGGCAGATCGAAAATCGAGCAGTCAATAAATCGGATATGCAACGTGCTGTGAGCCACAAAATGTTTAGCTACTGGATAGAGAATTTTTCGTATTCAGGAAAAAATAGAATTGTGATTCCCTGCTTATTGAATGGTGTTTTTGCAGATGCGCCTTCTTTTGGAAAGATACCCTATGAGGAGCTTTTCAAAGAAGAGGAAGCTGATCAGATAGTTTTGGTGTATGCGGGATCCTCCGCTCAATGGCAATCGATGGATTTATTGGAAAAGGCCTTGGAGCCCATAATGAAACAGGATAAGCGATTGCGATTGCTCTTGCTTTCTGACCAAAGTGAAAATGACTGTAGGATCAAAAGTAAATTTCCCTCCCGCGTAGTACTCAAATGGGTGCCTTTTGAGCAAGTGCCAGCTATGATGGCATTGGGTGATTATGGCATATTATTGCGCAATCCGTCGGTAACCAACTTTGTGGCTGCCCCAACCAAATTTGCAGAATATTTAGCTTGCGGACTGAAAGTTTTTATTTCTCCTGGTGTTGGCGACTACCCTGATATGGTCGCTGAGAAACAATTGGGGGAGGTGATCGATCAGCCCAATGAGCTGCAAAATATACCTTTAGAAAAAACTTCCTTAGCTGAGAAACAAAAATTGAGAGAATTTGCCTTAAATAATTTTGTAAGAACTAGCTTTAAGGACAGTTTCGTTAAAATTATTTCTCTTTAAAAAACGCCCTGTTATGGCAGTAATTCCTCTATAAATGGCTATTAAAAAGGTCTTAATTGTATTTGGTACTCGGCCAGAAGCCATCAAAATGGCTCCCGTTGTAAAGGCCTTTAGTAAATGCGCAGAGTTTGATTGCAAAGTTTGTGTCACTGCACAGCATCGCGAAATGCTCGACCAAGTATTATCTGTTTTTGATATTGTGCCTGATTATGACCTTAATATCATGAAAAAGGGACAAGATTTATTTGATATCACAGGGTCAGTATTGGCGGATCTGAAGGAGGTGTATTTAGACTTCAATCCCGATTTAGTTTTAGTTCACGGAGATACAACTACCTCATTTGTAGCGGCATTAGCGGCCTTTTACCTTCGAATAAAAGTTGCACATGTAGAAGCAGGCTTACGCACTTGGGATATGGAAAACCCATTTCCAGAAGAAGCCAATAGAGTACTTACTGGAAGATTGGCCACATGGCATTTTGCTCCTACACAATGGGCAGCAGACAATCTAAAACGAGAGGGCGTTTCAGAAGATAAGATAGTCGTTACCGGAAACACCGTAATTGATGCATTGTATTTGGTACGAGATAAATTAATTGATAATAAGGGTCTTCGGAACGAAGTGATTCGAAGCATTACCAAAAGTGGCTATACTTTTCATGCTTCAAAAAAGCTGGTGTTAATTACATGCCATAGAAGAGAAAATGCTGGGGATGGCTTTAAAAATATCGCAGAAGGCATCAAAGAATGCTCAACATTATTTCCAGAGGTAGATTTTGTGTTTCCAGTTCACCCAAGCCCTAAAGTGCGGGAGGTATTTTATGCAGCCTTAGCCAATTTGCCTAATGTATATTTAATTGAGCCATTGGAATATTTACCATTTGTTTTTTTATTAACACAATGTACTCTTATTTTGACAGATAGTGGTGGTATTCAGGAAGAAGCACCCAGCCTTGGAAAGCCAGTACTGGTGATGCGCAAGGTAAGTGAAAGACCAGAAGCGATAGATGCAGGAGTGGTAAAACTTGTAGGTACAGATAAGCTTCTTATTTTTAAGGAAGTAAAAGAGCTCCTGACCACTGAAAATAGTAGTAAACCTTTCTCCCTCTATGGTGATGGAAAGGCAGCTGAGAAAATTGTTACTACCTTAATGGCTCAATAATTTATGGCAAAACCGACAATATCCATTTTGATTCCAGTCTATAGATCGGGAGATTTTCTACACAAAACAGTAGAAGCTGTTGATATAGAGCGTAAAAAGCATGGCTGGGAGTTGGAATTGGTTTTAGTGGAAGATGGGAGTGGCGATAATAGCTTTGGGAAGATTGTTGAACTTTCGCAAAAGTACCCTTATATCAAAGGGATAAAATTATCTAGGAATTTTGGTCATCAAGCTGCTGTTCGTACAGGTTTAGAGTTTGTGACTGGCGATTATATTGCCGTAATTGATGATGATCTGCAAGATCCGCCAGACCTCCTCCCACGTTTTTTTGCATGTCTCGATAATGGTTTTGATGTGGTATATGGGGTAAGAAAAAAGCGTAAGGAAGGCCTACTCAAACGGACATCCTACAATCTTTTTTATAAATTATTATCAGTCCTTAGCGACACAAAAATTCCATTGGATAGTGGTGACTTTTGTGTAATGAAAAAGCGGGTGGTAGTACAGATGCTGCAATTAAATGAAAGTCAACCATTTTTGAGAGGCATTAGAGCATGGGTTGGCTTTAAGCAAATGGGTTTGGAGTATGAACGCCACGGTAGAGTCGATGGTCAATCAGGCTATTCCCTCAAAAAACTACTTAAAATAGCCTCGGATGGAATATTCTCTTTCAGCAATATTCCGCTTAAGGTGATTACTTTTTTTGGGGTGTTGAGTTTTTCATTATCCGTTATTTATACAGCGTTTATGTTGATCAAGTATTTTACTATTGGGTTTGACGATCCAGGCTTTATCACAACTATATTATTTATTTCTTTTTTTGGTTCGGTCAATATGATTTCTATTGGCATACTTGGAGAGTATTTGGCAAGGGTTTATGCTGAAACAAAAAAAAGGCCTCATGCTATTATTGAAGATTTTATAAATATTCAAAATGAATAAAAAGAATATTTTAGTAGTAGGTGCTACGGGCTTTATAGGATCTTCACTCATCGAGCAATTAGTTCAGGATCAAGGAAATGAAATTTTTGCAATTGGTAGAAAGGAAAGCCAATTCATCTCTCAGGTAAAAGAAAATTTTCAGAATTTCCGGTTTATTAAATGTGATTTGACTAAAGTTGAAAATTCAATAGATCTTCCTGAGAATATCGATATGCTATATTATTTGGTGTCAGGAACCTATCCAGCCAAAAGTTGGGATAATCCTAAAGAGGAACTAGAATTAAATTTACTTCCATTAATCAACTTTATGGGAGTGATTGTTAAATCCGTTAAGAGTTTAGATAAGCTTGTTTTTCTCTCTAGTGGTGGGACTGTTTATGGTGAGACAGAAATGAGAGAAAATGGGTATGAAGAATCTCAACCAAATAGGCCATTTGTACCTTATGGTATTTTTAAAAAAGCACAAGAAGATTTACTAAGATATTATTCTAAGAGAGTACACTATACTCTTTATAACTATAGAGTTGGCAATGTATATGGACCGAATTATTCACAACAAAAAGATTTCGGTGTAATTAACATTTGGCTAGATAAAATTATTAAGAATCAACCTCTTCAAATTTTCGGCTCTCAGAATATTATTCGTGATTTCATTTACATCAAAGATTTAGTGCAAATGCTAGTTTTTCCTTCAATTGAAAAGGTTGATGGAGGAGATTATAACATAAGCACAGGGGAGCATTACTCATTGCAAGAGTTATTAGAAATGATCATTCAAATTAGTCCGTTGAAAGTGGAGGTAGAAAACTCATTTGGAAGAGATTCAGATGTGTCTGCAGTGGTTTTAAATGGAGCTAAGTTTAACAAAATATGTAAATTGAACTCCACTTCAATGTTGCGAGGAATGAAAGACACATTTGCCTTTTTAATTAATGAATCTAAAAAGTAAAAAATTTTATTCTATTTCAAACTGGCTTTTTTGGATTCTTACTATCCTCATAATTAGATCATTGGTTTTAGGCTACTTCCTTTTCCAGTCTTATCAATTAACACCGGATAGAATAATTAGTGGTATCGCTGTTCAACAAAATGATTACTACATGTTTTTAGGTGTGGTAGATAATTATTTTAAAACCGGTGTTTATGAACTATATGAAGGGAGCGATGAAGCATTTGCCGGACGCTTACCCGGTTATTCATTGCCCTATCTCTTCTTAAGATTAATTTTTCCGCAAAATTTGAGTATCGGAATCCTTATTTTTCTTCAGATTCTGTTTTCTGCAATAAGTGTTTACCTGCTTGGCTTATTATCAATTAGATGGCTTAAGACAGAAAAGTACTTTGTACCAGTAGTCACATTATTTTCAATTAGTACCTACACGAGCATCTTTGATCTATTCACTTTAGCAGAAAGCTTTTCCGTATCTGCTGTGATTATTGGGTGTTATTTCTTGAGTTTGGGTCTGGAAAATCAAAAAAGAGCATATTTATTACATGCAGGTTTTTTTATTGCGTGGGCAATTTTTTTGCGACCGTTTCTAGGCTTACTAATCGTTTTTATTCCAATTATTATTTTCTACTATTTACTTAAAAATCGGCCTCGCATCAGCCTGTTTAGTAATCTCAAAGCCATCTTAGTTTTTACCATCCCGTTCATTGTATTCGAGTCAATATGGATTGGGAGAAATTATATGGAGTTCGATAGATTTATTCCATTAGAAACTTCACTTCCAGAATCTTATGGTGATTTTGGCTTATACGGTAAGTCCGCATTGGGAATTAGAGAACTAATAAACAGCTATGGAGGTGATACAGCAGAATTCAGAGAGGGCAGTGATGCTTGGTGGTTTCATCATGCAGGGGATGCCGAGTTAGGGTCTTTTGATTTTCCGGAATGGGTTTTTGAAATAGATGGGATATCTAAAAAGGCACTAATTGAAATTCGAAACTTATACCAGCATTCTATTTTAAATATAGATACTGAGTTGGGAAACTCAGCCAACTTAAAAGCGGAGGCAATGGCAATTAAATTCTCATATACAATCAAGGTAAATGCTCCTTTCAGATATTACTTCACAAATAACCTGCTTAGAGCTAAACGCTTTATTTTCACAAATGGAACCTATTTACTTCCATTGCCGAGTTTCTCATCCATGACTATTTCTCAAAAGGGGATAAAGCTTTTTTATTACGCCTTATATTTCACTGTATTACTTAGCGGCCTTGTTGGTCTTATTATTGGAGTTATTGATGCCCAAAGGATAAATAGTCTATCACTTCTACTTTCTATTTCATTATTGGTTTCACTTATAATGGCGGTAGTCTTTGTGGGTGACATTATCGAGAACAGGTACTTTATCAGTATGTATCCGTTTTTATTAATCTTTGGAATTTATGCTTTTGACAGGATTAGAAAAGTCGTAATAAGATGAGTCTTAAGAAAAACACGGTAATTTCTGCATCCATTCTAAGCTTGATAGCAGGATTAATATTCTCCATTATTTTAATTCAAAAGCAGCCAGATTTGTACGATCACGTATTGCTTAGTCAGCGATTAATTAACGGTGATCTATATTATGCAAATTTTCTATATTACCTGTTTGTAGCTTTTATAGCCTTTTTTCAGCCAAATATAATCTATCTACAAATCTCTGCAATCCTTTTACTAACGGCTTCCGTTCTTTTCAAATTCTTCCTATCAATTTCTTATTTTAATAATTCAGACCTTGGCGAGGATCAAGGAGTTTTCAATAGAGTTTCTTGGTTCGCATTGTTACTATGTATTACATCGAATTTTCCAGTCAACTTAAGTGCAACTTGGTATTTAGGGCAATTCCCACCAAACCTATGGCATAATTCAACTACTATTTTTCTGATGCCATTTGCGCTGTTACTATTCTTTGATGCACTCAAATATTTGAAGAGACCTTCGGGAAAATTACTCGCTTCAATGTCGATGTGGGTGCTAATAGGAGCACTTATAAAGCCTAGTTTCTTATTTCCATTCTTGCCAGTTTTTTTTCTTTTACTCTTTTCTAGGTTTCGCTTTACAGCAAATTTCTGGAAAGGGCTTACACCATTATTCTTTGGTGCTTTAGGGATTGCTTGGGTAGGTATTTATAATTTCATTACAAACACATATAATGAGGGTGGTGGAGTAGAAATTGCACCTTTTAAAGTGTGGTCAAACTGGTCAGAATTTATTCCACTATCAATCATCGCCTCCCTTTTGTTCCCTCTTGCTTTTTCTGTTACCCAATGGAATAATGTTAAGGATAAGCTAGCATTCAGGTTTGCTTGGCTTTTGATGTTTGTTAGTATTGTAATATATGCCTTATTTGCAGAGAAAGGAAGCAATTGGATTGTTGTTGCCTCAAATTTTAGTTGGCAATTAATTGTGTGCAATTTCATTTTATTTCTTGTTTGCTTAAAGGAAACATCGGGTCTGAAATCGAAAAGAACATTTTTTGGTTTTTCAGTTCAAAATGTACTTTTACTTATCTTTTATGCACATGCAGCAATGGGACTTTTGTACTTAATAAAAATACCTATTTTTGGTTATAGATAATGGGAAAAAGAGAATACGATAATTTTGATGAGTTCGCGAACGACTACAGAACAATCCATACAGATAGTTTGAAAATGGTTGGTGGAGACTCGGAGCTTTACAGTAGATTAAAAGCAAATTCAGTTGCAGAGTTTTTACGTCCTGAAAATGGTGGTAAGCTTTTGGATTTTGGCTGTGGAGACGGAATAATTATCGAAATGCTAAGTCCGCTACTGCCAAATTGGGAATTTACAGGTGTGGATGTCTCCGAAGAATCGATAAGAGTTGCTAAAGAAAAGGGTATTGAAAGATCTGATTGGGTAACTTTTGATGGATATAAACTACCACTTGAAAATGAATCTTTTGAAGCAATTTTTGTGGCAAATGTTTTCCATCATATAGAGCATAAAAATCATAAAGGCTTAATTGCAGAGTTTATACGAATTCTAAAAAAAGGCGGGAGGGTGTTTTTCTTTGAGCATAATCCATACAATCCAGTTACTCGACATATAGTCAATACCTGTCCTTTTGATAAGGATGCGGTTTTATTACCTCCCGCTTATGCCAAATCCATGTATAGAGATGCGGGTTTTAGTGCTGTTGAACTAGATTATGTCCTTTTTTTTCCAAGGCATAAATTATTCTCCTTGTTTTGGCCAATAGAGAAAGTATTAAAATGGTTGCCGTTGGGCGGGCAATATTTTATTACTGCCACAAAGGAATAAGTCAAAAGTCTGAATTCTTAATTTTCTTAATTATTTTTACTCAACCTTTATCAAATCAATTTCTTGAAAGAATCTCTAACGAAAGTCTCTTCAATATCGATCATTAGCCCTGTGTATGGCGCAGAAGGGATGATTGAAGAGCTTGTAAATAGGGTGTCAAAATCGGTATCTGCTATCTGTGAGGAGTATGAAATCATCTTGGTGGAAGATAACAGTCCGGATAGTTCGTGGGCGGAGATGGAGCGAGTGTCAAATGAAAATCCTAGAGTCAAATCAATTAAGCTAAGCAAAAATTTTGGTCAACATTATGCCATTACTGCCGGCTTGGATGTGGCGCATGGAGATTGGATAGTGGTGATGGATTGTGATTTACAAGACAAGCCTGAAGAAATCCCAAACCTACTGAACAAAGCAATGCAAGGCTATGATATTGTATTGGCTAGAAGAATTGAAAGGCAAGATAATTTCTTTGTAAGAATCACATCTTTATTTTTCTATAAAATATTATCTTACTTAACGGGAACTACGCAAGATCATACTGTTGCTAATTTTGGTATCTACAGCAAAAAGGTAATTGAAGTAATTAGGCAAATGCGTGAGCCTATTCGCTATTTTCCAACCATGGTGAAATGGGTAGGTTTTGAGCGAGCCTATCAAGATGTACTTCATGGCGAAAGAGAGCGAGGAAGCTCAGGGTATAATTTTAATAAAAGGCTAAGACTTGCCGTTGATATCATGTTAGCTTTTTCAAATAAACCATTGTTGTTGACGGTGAAGCTTGGTTTGCTTATTTCAATTTCCTCCTTTATAATTTCTTTGATCGTATTGATATTCGCACTGTTAGGGAAATATACTGTATCAGGTTATGCAAGTATGATGATGTCCATCTGGTTTTTATCAGGGTTAATTATCTTTATTTTGGGCATCAATGGGCTGTACTTGTCTAAGGTTTTCGATGGAGTTAAGAGCAGGCCGATTTATATAATTACAAAATCCATAAATCTCTAATTGATGTTCTCACTATTTTTAATGAACCAAAAGGGGCTGGCATTTTTACAAGGCTTTGTGAAGCAATGTGAGATTGGATTGATTGATTATGTAATTGGTGCCCAAGATGAATCAGTCGTAAATGATTATTTTGATGAAATAAAGTCAGTTGCTGAAGTCAATAATATACCATTCATTGAAAGAAAGAATTTTCGATTTACAGACTCTACTAATCAAATAGCTATTGCAATCGGTTGGCGATGGATAATACCAAGTAAGAGCTTTCCAAAAATTATGGTTTTTCATGATTCACTACTGCCAAAATATAGAGGATTTGCACCAACAGTGAATGCGCTAATCAATGGGGAAAATGAAATAGGTGTTACTGCCTTGTGGGCATCCGGCCAATATGATCAAGGCCCAATACTTGGGCAGAAGTCTTTAAAAGTAACCTACCCTATTAAGATAGATGATGCTATTTCAGCACTTTCGAGATTATATACTGAGCTTGGAATAGAGCTAGTGAATGAAATGATAAAAAATGGTTTGTTAAATGGCGACTTGCAAGATGAGAGTCAAGCAAGCTTTAGTGTGTGGAGAGATGAAGAAGATTATCAAATCGATTGGTCAAAAAGTGCAGAGGATATACGTAGATTTATCGATGCTGTTGGATATCCGTATCAAGGAGCTTCTTCCTTTATAGATGGGATCGGCAAGGTTCGAGTAATTGATGCAGAGGAAAGCTTTGAATACACACATGAGGTAGTTCACCCAGGGAAAGTTTTCCTAAAGATTAATGATGCGCCGATAGTGATTTGTGGGATAGGCAGTTTGTTAATAAAGAAAATGGTGAAAGATGAAGATGGTTCTGAAATAGATATGAAAAACTTTAGAGTACGCTTTAGATAAATGAATAAATACGAGATACCATTCAACAAGCCTTTCCTTACTGGCAAAGAGCTTACCTATATAGAAGAGGCTGTCCATTCAGGAAAAATTTCTGGTGATGGGATATTTACCAAAAAGTGCCATAATTTTTTTGAAGAGAAGTATTCTGTAAAAAAAGCTTTGATGACCACTTCCTGTACCGATGCGTTGGAATTGGCCGCATTGCTCTGCAATATTCAGCCAGGAGATGAGGTGATAATGCCTTCTTATACTTTTGTGTCGACGGCAAATGCCTTTGTGTTACGAGGAGCTAAAATTCGCTTTGTTGATAGTCTTCCAAATCATCCTAATGTGGATGTAAGCCAAATTGAACCGTTGATTAACCGAAACACTAAAGTCATTGTGCCTATGCATTATGCGGGGGTGGCTTGTGATATGGATGCGGTAATGGGATTGGCCAATAGGTATAATTTATATGTTGTGGAGGATGCTGCGCAAGCTATAGATAGCTATTATAAAGATCAACCGCTTGGTACTATTGGCCATTTTGGCACCTTTTCATTTCATGAGACCAAAAATATTATTTCAGGGGAAGGCGGCTTGTTAGCGATCAACGACGATGACTTTGTGCTTAGAGCGGAGATTTTGAGAGAAAAAGGGACAAACCGCAGTTCATTCTTTAGAGGGGAGGTAGATAAATATGGTTGGGTGGATATTGGAAGTTCTTTCCTTCCCTCAGAAGTAATCTCTGCTTTTCTGTACGCACAACTGGAAAATCTTAAGCAAATACAAAAGAGGAGAATAGAAATTTGGAACCTCTATGACCAAGGCTTGTCAAATTTGGAAGCGAATGGAAAATTAACTCGCTCCATTTTATTTGATTATGCGACCAATAATGCCCACATGTTTTTCATTTTACTGGAAAATGTAGCGACTAGAGATAAATTAATTGCCTATTTGAAAAGCAAGGGAATCTTAGCAGTATTCCATTATCAATCTTTGCATAAGTCTCCTTATTTTATTGAAAAGCATGATGGAAGAGACTTGCCTAATGCAGATGCATATAGCGATAACTTATTAAGATTACCTTTGTACTTTGAATTAAATGATGTTCAGGTTCTAAGAATTATAAATTCAATTAAAGATTTTTTCAATTCTACATCTAGGATTTAAATGGTTATTAATCTTGCTGAAGACATTATATTATTAAATGCAACTAGAAACCTTAAGTGATACATTAGCTCCAAAATCAATTGAAATTGCACCGCAATTTCAGAGATCAGATTTATATCCAAGTTTGGGTGTCTTTCTACTTTGGTATATCAGTGTTAATATTTCTCCAATAGTATTTATTCCAATATCAATCTTATCGTTACTATTTTTTTTTAGGAAAGAAATGTACGCAGAGGTATTATTTTCTGTGGTTTTAATGAGTATTTTTTCTGATTCTAGGGAGTCGTCCTTTTTTTTTACTAGAGATTATAAAAATTTCTATTTTATCTTGGCCTTATTGATAATTTTTTCAAAATCACAACTTTTAACTAAAAGCTTGTATGATTTTATCAAGCCTTTCATGTTCTTTTTTATTATAGCTTTTTTAGCTTTGTTTAATTCTCTGACATTAGTTACTGGCTTATTAAAAACTATTTCATATGCTTTGGTTTTAGTAGTTATTCCTGGGATTGTTTGGTTAGTGATAAAAGAGAAAAGAAAGAACTTTGCCATAAAATTTCTTTGGCTCAATTATTTTTTCGTAATCCTATCTGTTTTTTTATATTTAACAGGAATAAGTCAAATAGTTTTAGAAGGTTCTGAGGGAAGGTTTAGAGGTCATTTAGGGAATCCAAATGGCCTTGGTTTATATGTCCTATTATTGTTTTTGTTCGTCGCTTTATCCTATTATCAAAAATGGCTTTCAAAAAAAGAGTTCTTGTTTTTTTTATTTATTTCATTTTTTTCAATTTATTTAACTGGATCTAGAAACTCATTATTTTCTATTGTTCTATTCTTTATTCTTTTGTGGGCGTTTAAAAGGTCTATGAGCCTTAGTATTATTGCGATGATTTTTGGTTTAGTAATTTATGATTACTTGATTACTTTTTCAGTACAATTATTTGATGTATTTAATCTGGAGCAAGCAGTTAGAATAGACACTTTATTGACTGGAGGTGGTCGATTTTTTGCTTATGATTTTGCTTGGACTCAAATACAAGACTCCTATTGGTTTGGTAAGGGTTTTAACTATACAGAATTTTTGGTTGATAAGTATGCTGAATATTTGGCTAGCAATAATAGTGTAGGGAATTTGCATAACTCATTTCTTACTCTTTGGCTAGACACTGGTTTAACGGGAGTTATACTATTTTTATTAGGTTGGGTTATTGTTTTGAGAAAATTACCTGACAAACTTATTATATACCCTATCTTCTTTACAGCCATGTTTTCTGCTTATTTTGAATCTTGGTTAGCGGGCTCTCAAAACCCTTATACCCCTCTGCTTTTAGCTATTTTAGCCCTTGGGTATACTTCAAATAGCCAATAAATTTTATTTCGAAAACAGCCCGTATTTGGTAATTACGTATAAGGCACGGAAACCATCTTTCCATCCAATTTTCTTACCTTCTTCGTATGTTCTTCCATAATATGAAATGCCAACTTCATAAATTCTTATTCCTTTAATTTTAGAAATTTTTGCAGTTACTTCCGGCTCAAAGCCAAATCGGGTTTCATCTAACTTCAATGATTGAATTATTTTTGTGTTAAATAATTTATAACATGTCTCCATATCTGTTAAATTTAGATTTGTCAGCATATTTGAAAAACCTGTTAGAAATTTGTTCCCTATAGTATGCCAATAGAATAGAATACGATGTGGATTACCTCCCATGAATCTAGAACCATATACCACGTCGGCAAATCCATTAATCACTGGCTTTAATAACTTATTATATTCTTGAGGGTCATACTCTAAGTCTGCATCCTGAATTATCAAGAATTGTCCTGTTGCTTTTGAGATTCCAGTATGCAATGCCGCTCCTTTGCCCAGATTTACTTCATGTTTAAAATACTGAATCTGTATTTGAGGGTTAGCTTTAATGTAATTCAATATTGCTTCTTCTGTTTCATCTGACGAGCAGTCATTCACAATTATTATTTCTTTCTTTATGCTACCTATTAATTCTACCTCCTTTATCTTATTTAGAATAAGATAAATAGTGTTAGCCTCATTATAGGCTGGGATAATAATTGATAATTTTTCTATCTCCATTTTGTTTATCTATTGAATTGAGTTTTAATAAAATTTACATTTTTTTTGAGCTTAGTTTTGGAAAGCACCAAATTTGTTGGTTTTATGTTTGACTGAATATGTTTTTAAAAGTCGAACTGTTTCAAATCTAAAGTCAATTCCATCATAATCTAAGTAATCACTATTTTTTATTTCTTGGTTGAATATTTCTTTTTCTTGAAAATAGTTAACATAATCGCTCTTTGTAGGTTCTTGTAAAGACTGTATAAGTGCACTTGCTGAAAGGGATTGATTCAGCAAAACAAAATTCGTCATAAATCCAATACTGACCCAAATAATCGTATAAGTTACAATTACAGTTTTAAAAATATCATTATTAATCTCAACTATAAGATAAAGTAAGATTGGTATAACTGGTACCCAAAATCTAGGATCTGAATATGGCCAAGCAAAAATGACTAATATAAAAAGCAATGCATAAATATGAATTAGGGATTTTCTTTTGATGCCCGAGAAAATTAACCACATTATTAGCATGAAAGAACCAATCCCAACAACAATGAAAAATAGCTTCGATAGCTGTTCAATTTTCAATAATCCAGTTAATTGACTCTTTGATAGGTTAAATGCAATCTGCCCTAACTCGTATAAATGTATTTCCAGATTATTTATTGCTGTCGCTATTACTTCAGTTTCAACTTGGGTTTTCGCATCATTTAAATATCTATTAATATTGATGAAGTTAATTTTGACAAATACTCCAAATGTTCCTATAAATCCGATAGTTGTTGTAATAATAATCCAAGGTCTAAGTCCTCTTATTTTGATCATTAAATCTGTATTTAGAAGTATAGATAATGGCAGTAGTGGGATTAAAGTGATTCCAATAGTTCTTACCTTAAAAGCCAAACCAACGAAAAGTATTGCGAGAATTAGCTTATATAATTCACTCTTTTTTTGAAATACAATGAATAGGTAAAGGCTCCAATTAGCAACAAAAATATACAATGCTTCTGAAAGTGGATATAGTAAATGCTTTTGAACTACCCAGCTGCAAAAGCATAAGAGTAAAAAAAGGTACTTATTATTTTTGTCTTTGAGTAATAAAATTAATGGGTACAAGCCTAATAAGTATAAAGCTATATTTGAGAAAATAATGGTACTTGAATTTAACAAACTAAGCTTCTTTAAGACTAATAAAAAGTAAGTGTATCCATTGGGTAATGTATCTAAGTTCAAAATTGATTTTGGATCAGGGTTTTCTAATAATTCCATATGTAATAAGTACCTTATTGCATCGGTGTTAAGTCGAAGTGGTGAAAATATATTCAATAAGAAACTTGATATAAAAAGGATGAAGAGTACTTTTAAGAAATTATTATTTTTAATTAAGTATTGAACTGTTTTGTTATTTCTAAATGATAAATATTGCATTTCTTTATAGTGAGCTATCTGAATATTTTATTGGTTGTATTAAGTCCATTAAGGTAATTAAAGGTCTAAATATAAAAGTAATTCATTGGAGGATAAATCAAGACGCACCTTTTAATTTTAATTTGTCGACGGAGTACAGAGATAAGTCAAAATTTAAAGATACAATTGAATTGAAGTCTCATCTTGAAAATTTTGCTCCATCAGTCATCTTCACCAGCGGCTGGATTGATAAGGACTATATTAAAATTCTTCAAGGGTACCGAAAGAAACACCCTGAAGTAACAACTATCATTGGCTTAGATAATCCATGGAGAGGAACTTTAAAGCAAAAATTATCTTCATTGGTTTTTAAAAATACATTAAAGAGGAGTTTTGATTATGCTTGGGTACCTGGCGATAAACAAGTGCAATTTGCCAAGCATCTAGGGTTTAAAGCTAAATTCATTAAAAAGGGCTTTTATTCAGCGGAGATAGATAATTTTTCGGAAAATCTTAGCAAGTCGACCTTTTCTAAGCGCTTCATTTTTGCTGGACGATATGCCACCGAAAAAGGAATATTGGAGCTAATACAAGCATTTAAGAATATTGCTGCCGATGATTGGGAATTGCATTGCATAGGTACTGGGCCGCTAAAAGAGCAAATTCCTGAAATAAAGGGTGTTAAACATTATGGATTTGTGCAGCCTGCGGATTTGCCTGAAATCATGAAAGAGGGTGGTATTTTTGTTTTACCTTCTAAATTTGAACCTTGGGGAGTAGTAGTGCATGAATTTGCAGCTGCGGGTTTTCCGATGATTTTATCTGATCAAGTGGGAGCGAGGGAAGTATTTTTGGAGGAGGGAGTAAATGGCTATTCGTTTTCTTGGCAAAAGAAGAATGATTTAGAGATTGTGCTCAAACAAATTATGAAATTACCGGAGCAACAATTATTGGAAATGGGCAGAAAAAGCCATGAATTCGCACAGAGAATAACTCCAGAATCTTGGGCAAATACACTTATGGAAATAATAGAAGAAAGCTCCCATGTGCGGAATTAATGGTATCATAAGTAGTAAATCACAAATTGATCTTGAGAATATAGTCGGCAAGATGAATTCTGCATTGGAACATCGTGGTCCAAATGCAGGAGGTGTTTGGGCGGAAGATGGTTTCGCTTTGGGTCATCGGCGGCTTTCTATTATCGATTTATCGGATTCTGGTAATCAACCGATGCTTTCTGCAGATGGTCGATATGTGCTTATTTTCAATGGCGAGATTTATAACTTTAATTCCCTCAAAAGCACTTTACCTGAATATCCTTTTACCTCCAATACCGACTCCGAAGTATTGCTCGCCGGCCTGATTGCCGAGGGAGAAAGTTTTATTCAACGCCTTGAGGGAATGTTTGCTTTCGCCTTTTTCGATACGCAGAAGCAGAATATGCTTATAGCTAGAGATCGACTGGGGATAAAACCCATTTACTATTATCATAGTCCTTCATCAAATACACTTGCTTTTTCATCTGAAATCAGAAGTCTTGTCGCGTCTTGTTTATTTGAGCCCAAGATTTCCAAACAAGCGATTAAGGAATACCTAATGTATCAATCGGTACATTTTCCAGCAACTATTTTGGAGGACGTTTCCACGCTTAATCCCGGCCACATTCTTTCCTATACAAAAGGAAAAATCAATAGCTACCCATATTGGGAGTTGCCAAAGACTAAGGCTAACCTCCCGCTTTCTCATAGCAATGTGTATGAAAATATCCGTAAGCTCACTGAAGCAGCGGTTGAAAAAAGATTGGTTTCTGATGTCCCTTTTGGCGCTTTTTTATCTGGAGGAATTGATTCCAGCTTAGTAGTAGGACTTATGTCCAAGATTTCTCCGGGCAAGGTCAAAACCTTTAATGTGAATTTTGATGAGTCTGAATTTTCTGAAGCAAAATATGCTCAATTAGTTGCTAAGAAATTTAAAACAGAGCATACAGAAATAACGCTTAAGCCAGAAGTTTTTTTGGATTCATTGCCACAAGCCTTAGATGATATGGATCATCCGAGTGGCGATGGGCCAAATACGTGGGTAGTGTCGCGGGAGGTAAAAAAGGCTGGCGTTACCATGGCGCTTAGTGGATTGGGAGGCGATGAATTATTTGCGGGCTATCCAATTTTTAACCGCTTGCTAAAACTGAAAAATCCGCTTTATAAGGCAGGCGTTAAGTTGGCTTCTGGAACTTTCGCCAATAAGCTACTGCCTCAACATATTGCCAGAAAAATGGCGAATTTGCCAAAGATGTCTTCCATTGAATCTTCTCTCTATGGCGTTTCTAGACAGGTATTTACAGAAAATGAAGTGGCGAATATTCTACGTACAGATGGCCTATCTGAACCAAGTAATTATACCTTGATCAAAAGCCTACAATGGGATAAGGATGATTATATTTCAACTTGCTCTAGGCTTGAGTTGAGTACCTATTTACATGACACACTTTTACGCGATACCGATCAAATGAGTATGGCACATGCCTTAGAAGTGCGGGTTCCTTTTTTAGACCATCATTTGCTTGAGTATGTGCTTTCCTTGCCAGATTCATTCAAAAACTTCAATACACCGAAAGGTTTATTGGTAAATTCCTTTGCAGATTTGCTTCCTAATGAGGTCGTAAATCGAAAGAAAATGGGATTTGCTTTTCCATGGCTTATTTGGCTCAAAGGCCCGCTAGCACCTTTTGTGAAACAACAGTTCCAACATTTAGAAAATCATAAGGTCTTTAATGCCTTCGAGCTTAATCGAATCTATCAACACTTTATGGATGGCCAAATGGATAGAGAATGGGCGAAAATCTGGCTCCTAACCGTACTAGGCTTTTGGCTCAATAAGAATATCAATTTAAGCCATCATTAGCAGCTAAAAGTCTCCTCTTGAGAGGAGATTTAGAGGTGTGTTCTTCGATTGATAAAAATTGGAAACTAGTTGATTAAGGATTATAAGCTGGTTCGTGTGGTAATGCGGGCTTGCCTGCTGAAGGCGGGAGGTTGATTAGTGCTTTTGCATTATCCCACGGGTTCAATCCGTGGGCTATTGAGATATCCCTCCGATGGAGCTATTTGTACTTCTATTTTGTTTTGAAAATTGAATCAACCTTTTCTCAATCATCCTCCATCCTCCATCCTCCATCCTCCATCCTCCATCCTCCCTCAACTTCCTATCAACCGTCCTCCGTCAACTGTCAACAAACCATCCTCCATCCTCCATCCTCCCTCAACTTCTTCTATCAACCGTCCTCTGT
>JBDNFI010000079.1:0-25166 GCA_041689935.1 Cyclobacteriaceae bacterium | reverse complement strand
TCGTAGACAAGATTTGTGACTCTACCAATATCCATTACCGATTGTAGACTTGGGATTGTGTTTATGGTTGCCGAAAGCGTACCACCTGTCATTGACAATCCGGCACCTATGGAAATCAATTCAGCAACACCTGTCCCTGCCGTAAACCTCCCCATAAGCCTATCTGTAGTAACACCATCGACATAGGTATGAGCGATGTTCGCCAAAACCCTATTTACCGTGAATCCAGAACTGTCTAATAAAGCCCACGATGTTACTCCACCGTACCATCTGAACACCCTTGTATTGGTCGATACTCCGAACCACATTGTAGAAGCGTCAACACCTATTGCATAGTCGGCTGACGAACCTCCTAGCTCATCACGTAGGACTATTTTTGTTCCTGCTGACCTTGTTGTAAAGGAAGGAGCGCCTACTGTCGTTCCTGTTACAAAGTACCTGTCTATTCCCGTAATCGGTGCATAGGTGGATGCAGCCGCAGAGATGGTGAGGTAGTCTGCTATTGTAGCGAATGCGCCTGTTCCAAGTGTACGTCTTACAAGGTCATTACTACCATTGACAAATAAAGCAGTGGTTTCAGAACCTGCTCCTGATGGTGCATTGTAAACTATTTTTCCTGGTCTTATCGAAAATACAGAGGATCCATTTGTGCCGAAGTATAAATCGGTAGTGCCATCACCTTGAATGTATGGGTTAAGGGCAGCATTATTACCCCAGAGAAGCACGTTAGATACGTTGTCCATGGATAACGTGCCCCCAACCCTTAATCTTCCACTTAGCCATGCTTCTGACGAGCCTTGTGCTGCTGAATATTGATTTTGAATATAGTTGGCACTACCCGATATTGGTGCGTATGTGGAAGCCGCTGTGCTTGTTGTCAAGTAATCTGCAATTGTAGCAAATGCTCCTGTGCCTACCGTGCGTCTTACAAATACGTTTGCCCCGCTCACAAAGATAGCTGACGTTTCCGAACCACCTGCGGGTGCATCATTTACAATATCCCCTAAGAATATAGCTGCGCCCGTTACTCTTAGTCTGAAGTTAGATACACTTGATGTGTAACCGCCCCCTATTTGTAATGCTCCTCGTAAAAAGCCATGCCCATAAGCATCAACCCAAAATCTGTCACTTCCACCCGTGCCACCTAAATACATAATAGCACCATCTGTAAATGCTGTTGAACTACTTCCTGGCCCTGCTGTTCCTTGTGCATATATGGCAGAAGTAAAACCAAAACTTTGGCTTGTAGGATAATTTACTGTCAAAATCCCCAAAGCTTCTAATCTATTTGCAGTTCCCGTTCCTGAAACATGAAAATTTGATGCTGATTGAACAGCGGTTCCGTTTTGAATGTAATTAGCACTCCCCGATATTGGTGCTGCATCGGTTATTCCATAGCCCCCTAAAGTAGTAGGAGTAGATGATATTTTACTCCACGCTAACGATGCTATCCAAGTCGGGTTAGAATAGCTGCCTGATGTGTACACGCCATTAGTTACCGTATCTGCATTTCCACTTATACTTATTGACCATGTACCGGTAGCACCTGTGCCATTGTAAAGTGGGTAAAGTCCTGCATGGTTGCCCCAACTAAATGCTGTTTGACCATTTAGTATTCTGCTATCATCACCTTCTGCAACTGTTCCTGCTGTGGTACCAAAGTTTTTATTGAAAGCTGTATTTTTTGAGAATACCGGCTCGTAAGTAGATGCAGCCGAAACGATTGTCAAGTAATCCGCAATTGTAGCAAAAGCCCCTGTTCCAAATGTTCTTCTTACTATTTGATTGCTTCCATTAAGGAATAATCCCGATGTTTCAGAACCTGCTCCTGCTGCTGCATCGTGCACAATAGTAGGATAAAAAGTCATAACACCTGTGATGCCATCAATCTTTATCTTGCTATCTGCAACGACTGCCGAATTAGAACCACTAGATGTGTTTACCGCTATATGCAAATGCCCTCTTGCTGCTCCATCGCCTAGCTGTTCTTGAATAAATGCAGCTTTACGATACAGCAGATTGTCTTCCCTATAACCTAAAGATATTGTATGCAGCACACCATTGCTAGAACCCCCACCACCAATGTGAGCATTACCATTCACCTCGAATGTTACCTGTGGGGATATTTGGCGCACGCCTACGTTACCTCCACCACCATTCAAAACTAATGTAGTTCTTGAAGCTGCCCCACCTGCCGTAATCCATCCATATGCACCTGCAATATTGTAGCCAGATGTAATTGCATTGAGTTGATAACCTGCACTTTCAGTTCTCGACGACCTTATATAAAATTCTCCGTTGCTTATTGAAGTATTCCCACTTCCATTTGGAGCAAGTATAATATCACCATTTGTGTTTCGGCTTAATATTGTGTTGACTGTAAATCGTAGATTACCTGCGTCTAAAAAATCAGGGATTGTCACACCACCCGCACCATTAATAGTTATTTGGGTAGTATTACCAGTTTGAAAAACAATATCCCCACTTCCTCCTGAACTAAACGTAGCATTGAAAGTGAATGCAGATGCAGAAGCCCTGAGTTCTAATCTTCTACTGATAGCACCTGTCAAAGAATCTGCCGCTCTTAAATCAAATGCACCACTGGTTCCTAAATAGTCGCCTAAATAAAGTCCTGTGATACTTACTATGGAAGGCAGCGATGCTGTCCAAGTTCTATTTGCGGACAAATCTTGCGTTCCTCCGCTTATGTCAACTTGATTTGCTGTGCCTGAAATTGTGAGTGTCCTTGTAAGTGGCGTGTAAGTAGATGTTGCCGTAGCAACTGTCAAATAATCTGCTATCGTTGCAAATGCTCCAGTCCCTAAAGTACGTTGGTAAATTGCTGCTCCTGCGCCTTTTACTAAGACTTCTGTTTCAGTTCCAGAACCTCCTACAGAATCGTAAATCAAAGGAACGCCTAGTATCCTTGCATTTCTTATACTTGTAAAAGAAGAAGCTAAATCTGTACCATTATTAACTACGATAGCATTATTACCACCAAAAGAATAATCAAATTGAGCAATTGTATTAGATGCTCCTGTTCTACCTACGTAGAATCTTATACCGAAGTTACTTGTAGTACCGATAGCGAAATTTCCATCCGCAAACAAAGCCATCTGAGGTGTAGCAGCATCGCCACCACTGAAATACAAACTAGAAGATGCTTGTGCTGTTTGAAGCCACGTAGAGTACGTGGTTCCCCAAGCAGGAGCAGAACTTCCTGATGATGTTCTTATATTAAAACCGTATGCGGTATTAAACAATGTATGCCTGAATAAAACTTCACTTGCTCCAGAATTATTTGTGTTTGTCGCACTATAAGCATCGTACTCCCCTACAGTTGCGCTCCTATGTATGGCAGTACCGTTTATGAAATAATTAGCAGTTTGAGCGCTGGAGGCTTGATTTTGGATATAACCAGTACCGCCTGTAGCTGGGGCTTTGCCAGCTATCCCTGTCCACAAATCAGCTATCTCTTGGTCTAGCCCGTCGACCTGCTTAGTCTGAATCATAGAAAGTAACTTTATGTTTCGTAAACTAGGTCTATTACATCGCTGGTGTCTAGGGAGAATCCTGCGTTTGTGGCCAGCCAGTAAAGCTTGTCACCTGCTTGAACATTGTTTAAAGCTCTGGCAGTAGTGCCATTGTCTCCAGTAAAGTAGCACTCTCCACCAGATTTATTGCCTTCAACCCTGTAGAATATTCCATTAATAAGAACTATAACATATCCAAGGGGGTGGGTACTAATGGTAGCGCCGCTGAATTGGTCGTTTCCAGCAGTCTGGGAAACTTGCCCTTTGTCAGTATTCACTATTGACATTATAGCTACATCAATAGCGTCCAAAGCCGTAGACAGCTCAGTGATAGCTGCCTGAGCTGTTATAGCTGACAAGCTAGTGCCTGCTGGGTTGTAAGACACGTCAGCAGCAGCCAGCACGGCGTTCATCCATGCTGCTCCTGAATACCTTAGAACTTGGCCAACGCTTGCTCCGCTTATAGTGACATCGCTGAAAACATCTACGCTTAAATCATCTAATACTTGAGAGAAGTTTATAGTAAAATTGCTTGCGCTATCGCCAGTCAGATTGACTGTATACGTGCCGTTGTTGTTATTAGTCCCAGATATTTGCTGATTATCAGGGTTAGTCACCCATACTAGACTAGAACCGTTCCAGCCTATTACACGGCCTGTCACTGGCGCACCTATATCCAGCTTAGAGTGAGTGATAGAATTATCAGGAACACTAACAGTGATAGCAGCAGCAGCATTAGTAATTGCAATCGCATCACCAGCAGTCAACGTCGCTGTCTGAAATCTGTCATTGGCTGCATGTCCAATTAACAGCATTCCATTGGTTATTGTGGCCGGGTCAATGTTGCTGCCAGTACCGCCATTGGTCGAGCTGAGAACCCCAGATACTCTCGAATTATCACCTAAAGGGATAGCATTTACCGATATAACACCAGCAGAAAAAGCCAGCCCTGTACCAGCTATGCTAGAATTTACACCTAGTCCTGAGCCTGAAACAGTGAGTCCAGAGTTTGCAATCAGTTGAATAGATATGACCTGACCAGATACTAATAAACCGTCCCCAGAAGTGTAGGAGCCAGCTGAGGTAAACTGTACAAAGGTCAAAACAGTGGTTCCTAGAACTATAGGGTTGGGGGTAGTCAGTACATAACCTCTACCACCTCTAGTGCCGTTCTCTACAAAGGCGAACATTCCACTGGTCACCTCTGAGCCAGAGCCGCTATTGTCTGCATCAGTAGCCCTAGACCAAGCGCCTGCTGCCACTACCCATATACCATTGTCAGCTCCGGCGGTTTGGAAGCTAACTAAAACCCTCTCACCTACCCCAGCTGCATAGCCGTCAATCGTCTGCGTGCCAGATAGCGTAATGTTAGCTACAGTAGATACTGCAACTGAGTCCTTCCAATCCATTCCAGAACGGGCTGCGTCTACATAAGCCTTGTTGGCGTAGTCAGTCGCATTAACCGGAGCATCCACTTGGCCTAACCTAGTCCCTGTTTGGTAAGTATAGTCCCCCTGAGAAGCCGCAAAATCGAACTTATCAAGCCTTATGGAGTTGCCTCTTAGCTGTTTACCGTGAATTAACGACATAGCTTTATCAGATTATGGCTGCAAGATACACAATGTTTATTCTCCAGCCAGCAGTTATACCTATTCCTGACACACTTGGGTTCCAATAAAGGTAATCTCCCAGCTCGACTAGAGTAGTATCTCCGTACATCTTATTGGCCGTAACTCCATCGTCGCTACTGAAATAGCAGTCGGCGGTTTTTACACCGTCTCCTACCATGTACTGCACACCGTTTACGAATACCATTATAGCTCCGGGTAGCGGCTGCCCTGTAAGATAATCCTGCGATATTATAGTTCCATCTGGGTCTCCAATAAGAACACCATCCGCTGTCCACGACTCGGCCTTTAGCTGCATACCACTAGCGGCCGCATCAAGCACCCACTTCCACGTATTTGACTGGTAAGCTCCGTTATAATAGTAGGCTGATTTGTTCGAGTCAAGCCGCACATACATATTATTGACTCCTAGTGTGAATTGCCACGCTGCACCGTCCCACTCAGCTATCTGGCCCAATTTTCCAGCCCACGCACCGCTCGGTGCTATGTTGCCTATTAAGTACCTGTCAGAAACTGATGGGTTTGCTGGGGGCGTGGCTGTTATGAGTTTAACACTGTCCTGCCAGTCACCCTGAGCAATTTTTTCAGAGAACTGAGCCATAGCCCTTAAGACAGCATTCAGCACGTCGCCTGTTATGGCCTGAGTCCCGTTTTGTGTTACGCTGGCATCTATTAAATTGAATACATCCTGCAAGGTGTTCATATCTCATTTATTTTTTTAGCCTCTATTTGAGGAATTACTTCAAGCAATCTAGGTACTGCGCTGGCTATAAGCTTTTCTGGCGTCAGCCACGCATCCCTTACAAGGTATCTAAACATCCGCTCATCCGTTCCGTCTGGAGTTACCCCAAGACCTCCAGACGTTCCCATAGACTCCATAAAAAATACCTCGTCGGTTATAATGCTGCCATCTGGTGCGATAGGGTTAAAAAATCCTCTAGCCCCAAACAGCTCCATCAACATCTGGTCAAGTATGCGAGTAATGTTAGTTTCACTACAAATATACCTTATTTCGTACTCCACATCAAATGAACTTTCTGGGTGTTTATACTTATCGTAAGTCTGTACATTTTGAACGGTGACGGCTTGGAACCTATGGCCAGCAGCCCCCAGAGAGCCCGGCCTAGGTGAACTCCTGTCTACCACTATTTTAGCGTCACTACTAGCCCCACGTTTCTTAGGGCTGGATATACTAAAGGGCTCTACCAGTGTTCCCTGAGAAGCCCTCAAAGCAGCTATAGCCGCAGTCATAGCCGCAGCATCTGCCTGTAGCCTAATATCTGGCCAGAGGCTCAACAGCACAAGCTTTTTACGTATTAGCTCGAATATACCTCTATCTACTTGTTCAATAGTCATAAAGTTACTTTCTCTTTATACGGTCAAGAAATATTTTAACCGGGTTATTGTTATCAACTGTCCACTGAAGCGTTTCCTCCAGAGAAGGCTTCCAGAGCTCTCTTTTTGGAATGTTACCAGATTCAGAGCCGTATTCATGTATGGCTGCTATTTTGGCGATCTCCTCGCTACCATCCTTACCTGTATATCTTGCCTCACGCTTTACACCTGCATAGGCCGTATTGCCCTTAACGTAGGAAGTTATGCTTTGAAAATATGTACTGGTGGCCACAAGTATGTTCTCCGACTCGCCCTTTTTAATCTTTGCTTCAATCGTCTTAGCCTTCAATGGCCTCCAGCGCAAATCTTGCAAGCTAATATGTGTTTTAGCCGTGCCCTCTACCTTAAGCGCAAACCGCTCTAGGCATAGCCTCCTCGCCTCCCTGAGCTCGTGGGGGAGTGAGTGAATTATTCGGCCTACTCTTGACCAATTGCCTGTCTTTTTTAGCGTCATTACGATTTTCTTAACCCTCGCTCACCTTTTACAATATATAGCAGATTTTCTGCATCTATAGGCCCATCTGGAATAGCTACCACTACATCGTACCTGATATTGTCAAGCATCATGTAATCAGTCGCCTCGTTAATCTTGCTACCACTTACACCCTCAGCGATGCCAGCAGTTTTCATTGCTGAGTATTTAAAAGTAACTACAACCTCACGTTCATTCAGCTGCCCGAACCGCTTAATAGTTTCGTCTCCGGCTGAGCCCGGATATTCTGCTAGCCCTGCCAGAACATACTGAGTATAGGTCTTACCTCCTCCCTCTGAAAAAAGGTCAAAAGTGCCCGTAAGCGTGTGGATAACGACAACACTTTTAAAGAAGGTATCGGCAACATCTTGTATGGCTGCATCAATAGCCGCACGCTGTTCTATGGATAGCAGGTCACTCATAAGTAGTCACTATAAAGCCTATGGCATCGCTGGAGCCTTGTACATAGTATGCACACCCTAGAACCCCATACTTGCGAGCAATGTCTCCTACGTAAAGGTCTATAAGGCTGGAAGCTTTGATTAGTAAAGTGTCCTTGGCTACCGTCTTATCTACGTCAATTTGCTCGAACTCAGCTTCAGCTGAACCAGCCTTAGCACGTTTTAGAAAATTACCAGTAGCGCCTGCCGTGCTAACACTTTGTGAGTTCTGAGCTACTATCCGCTTAAGCATCGCCACTGCAACCATGTCAGCCAGAATGGATTGCTGGAATTTGTCATACGAGCCCTCCACCCCTACTACACCAGTCACCTTGAAGCAAGGCTGAGCCTCGTAGGCAGTCTCCACAATAAAGTTAGATATGAGGCCATCGGTGCTCGGATTAGATAGTAGAAAAGCAATTCGGTTATATACCAAACTGTGGATAGTATAGTCTACACTATTGTGGTCTGTAGCAGGCATAAAGTTACTTTTTTCAAATATACAAAAAAAGCCTCGTGAACATTCACGAGGCTTTTAAATAAAATACCGGTATACAACTACTTAGATAGTACAATCCCTGATTCTGTAAGAATAATGGACATCTCCCGTAGCTTCACACGCTGATAATCTTTGTCCTCACCCTCCGGGCTAGCCTCGTAAGCCGCAAGCGCTGTAAGGTAGCGAGCTTTAGCTTGCTGCTTATACTCCTCCTCTTCGCCAGCAGCTGCTAGCTCAAAAATAAGCAGCTTCTCTACAAGCTCAGCCTTTTTCTCCGTCACTTGTTTGAAGGCAGGGTCAAACACCATTATAGCGGCTACAAGGGCTTTGTTATTGAATGCCTCTAGCTCCTCTTTCCGTGTTTTAGCCGTAGGGGCTGGAGCGTCGGCAACATCGGTCAGCGTCGCTTTGTGCTCTCCAACAGCCTCGTCAGAGAGCTTGACTAGCCTCCCTACAGTTATAGCCTTGTTGGCGTTGGCACTTAGAGGGACTTCGATAATACGGTCGCCGCCTACAAAGCAGCTTGTTGTCGGGTCATACCAAGAGCCAGACGGGTCTGCAAGGCGTACAAATACTTTTTCCATGAGTTCAATGTTTATTTCTATGCTTTAGAACTATAAAAATAGAAAAACCCTTTTGAATTACCAAAAGGGTTTTTGCTTGGTTTAGATTAGACTAGATTACTCGTTCTTAAAGTTCTGGTTCTCGAATGCACCTGCATCCATCCAGCTAGGGAACCCAGCATCAGAGAATGCCACCGACTTGTCAATCAACAAGCGAGCATCACGAAACAATGTTGCGAAACCAGTGGTCATGGTAGCATACGTGCCATTTATTTGGCGCTCCACGATACGGTCACTCTCAACACGCAACGCTTGTGCATTCAGCTTAATCAAAGCTGAGCTGCCATCTACAAGCATAATTTGATTTGTTGCAGGCATCGCACCATGTATCCAGTAGTCCTGACTAGCAGGGATTGGAGTTTTAACGATTAAGCGCTGCTTAGTGGTATCACCCGGAAAGCCTTTAAATTCTGGCAGCTCCAGAATATCCAGCGCTGGGGATTCGTTTGACAGAATGCCAGAAGGCAGTCGGCCAATACGGCTCAGGCGTATCCATGCACGGAGCATGTCACGATACTTGAAGCCGTCGCCCGTGTTGTTAACACCGATAACAGCACAAGAGTCGGAGCCGTCCGGTTGGTCACCATTGATAAGCGTCAGAATGGCCTTGGTGTCGAGGGCAAGGTTCATCTTCACACCAGCGTCTTGGAAAAACACACTGATAAGATTTAAGCTCACGTATTGAAGCACCTCATCAGTGACTTTGATGCCCACACCGTATTTATTCAGCTTGACGGTTTTCTGCCCAAAATCAACAGTCCCTACTGGGATAGTCTCAGCCTCGTTTATTTTAGTCGGCATAGCGTCCGACAGGTTCACGCTCGGCATGATAACAGTGGGCTGCGTCACGCTCTCCTCAGCCGCAATAAGGCTGGGGTATATCGGATTTCTGCGCAATCCTAGACGGATGGCCTCACGAATAACTTCTGGAACCAGCCAGCGGTAGCCTTCAGGCGTTTCAGGCATAGTCATCAGCTGCTCTATTGTAGTACCGCCCGGATTAATTCCCAACGTGTCGTACAAAGATGCCATGTCAGCATAGCCCCACTTCTGTTTTATGAAAGCACAAAACGACACATCTAGTGCCCGTTGGTTGTTAATAGGACTACCAGAGCGAAGCTGATTTACCTGCTTCACTGCCTCTTTCATATCAACAAGGGTATACTCGGCTATCCTAGAACGGCTGATTTTACCCTCAACATCCACTTCAGGGGCTTTGCCTTCAAAGGCGATAAGACCAGCTTTTACTTCGGCTGCCCTTTTGTCAAAATTTAAGATTGTCGACATTCTTTTTGTTTTTTAAAGTTACTTTATTGAGGCTTATACCGTTGTATCTTGTTCACCCTTTCGGTAGAACGAGCGCAAAACACCGATAGTGATTACATCACCAGCGTTGGTTCCAGCCGACAATGCGATAGCACTGACAGCCTGTTCAAACGTGGCAGTAGTGTAGCGCTGGACGTTAGCAACTGGCGCACCTGCCACCAATTCTGCTCCAACTGCAATTACTCCAGAACCTTCAGCTACCATTATAGCAGCGAATTGGGTTACGACAGTTACAGGAGCGTTTATAACCTTAGTGCCGACAACGACTAGCCCTATAGGCAAATCTGTCAATGCAGCAATCGGGGTTACGTCACCGTTAGCCTTAAGCTTAACCAGCTGGCCTGCTTTTACGATAGCATCACAGTCAAAGCTGTGGTGAATCGCATAAGACTCAGACTTGGTTATCTTAGTGTTTGGGGTTTGAGTTAGAGTGTTCATCTTATTGGCACTTTTGTATGGGACAAATTAAACTAATTTTTCTCAGATAATAAAAATTTATCTTAGGTTTTTTAATCTTCTGGTAAAGCTTTTTCAAATGCCTTCCGCATTCCTGCAATAGACACCCCTTTTTCAATCTCATCCAGCTCTACAGCGTGGCTGTGGCCTCCCGTAAAGCTTGACTGGAAGTCAAACTCAGCTGAACCACATTTTTTGCATTTACCGCCAAACTCCTCAGCAGCGCCGTTAAGGTGCTGGCTGATAAGGCCATCTAACTGCTCAGTTGTAGCTGAGTTAAACAGGGCAACTACTGCATCTGTAGCTTTGTCTTTGGCCGTAAGCTTATATAAGCGAACAGCCTCATCACGCTTTTTGCTTAGGTATTGAGTACCCATAGCAGCAGCAGGTTCAAGCTCAGTGAGCTTTGTCTTTAAACCGTCTCGCTCAGCAGTCACTGTTACCAGCTCTGTAGTGCTCGCCTGTAGCGCTGTATGCTCACCTTTTTTAAGGATAACTACTGCATCAAAGCTGACATCGTCCAACTTTGGAGTCTCACCAAAAGTGGCCTTAGCTGAGTCAGTGCTCAGCATGTTGTCGAACAAAGTTACTTTTAACTTCTGCTCATCAGTTATCGCTGGAGTGGCTGAGACAAATGAAAGCTTTCCCTTAATAGAGTCGCCAGTAATCTCAGCAGTCGCATCTAGCCCTAAAGACGTGCGAAGTTGTGCCTCGGTTACGCTGAGCATAACTAAGAGGCCTTCTAAAAATTTATTCATATTTTTCGGTGGTTGATTTTGTGGGGATTTACTCAAAGATAGAATTGCTGGCGAAAATGAACTAGCAATCTCATATTTATGGTCTTTTTTGTAGGCCGCTGTTTCTTTTTCAAAAGGTACTACGTTAACGATGTCTACATTAACTAGCCTGCCCTCTACTATCTTTTTTGCGTATGGGTCAGCGCCTAGCCAGACAAGCGAGGTCTCGTAGTAATCTCCTATAGACATAACGTCACGAGTCACCATTCTACTGTCTGGTCCAGTTTGACCAACCTTCTCCTCGAAAGCTTCAATAGAGCCAAAATCGTGTGACGGCTTCCAGCCAAATGCGACTGTTACGCTGTTGCTGAATATAGCACCTAAAAGAACACCTCTAGCAATCTTTGGATTTGTCTTAGCGTCAATAGCCAGTATTGCCTCTATGCCTGCTGGAATTTTCACTCCTTCTTGAACACTGGCGCCTGCCCACTTAACGCTCTGAACTATGCCTACCCAGTTATCCATTTCTTGCTCATGCCCTGTAAAAATAGGCTTGCCTAGCAGCTTGTGCATAGAGTCTTTCAACACCTGCTCGTTGGAGAAGTTAGTAGCTTTCCAGCTGCCTCCTCCAACAATTGTCGCTGAAATTAATCTGAAAGGGACATAAATAAAGTCCTCCTCTTTAGGCATTATATTGGCCGCTGTCGCATCTGAATAATACTTGTTAGGGTCTCCAGAGCTACCAAATAGCCCAAAGTCAAGAGTAGTGTTTAGCTCATACTCCTCGACCTTGCGAGAAGCTGTGTGCATGATTACACCACCTAAATTCAATGTTAGTACCGCTTGTTCCACTACCTGTATTTTATTACAATATTACAAGTTATATAAGAAACTGCAAAATCTAAAAGTAACTTTTAAATATCTGCCACCAAAACATCCCTGCAAAGTGGGTGTGCTGGAATGAGGTCGGCTGCCATGTGCTGTATCTGGTCTCCACTCATTGCTTGAATATCTTCTGTAGAATACCCACTAAAAACTTTAGATAGGAAGGGGCTGTCAGTTGGTGCATACGCCGGGTCTGAATTAATTATCTCATCCTGCTTGCTTTTGGCTAACGATACGCTGAAGCTTTTACCTTGCAACGCTGAGCAATACCTACACTGTAGCCTGTCATTAACTCCACGTATAACAAACCTGTCCACATCAGCGGAACTCATAGCCGTGACTGCTGCATAGTTTCTGAGCTTGTTAGTGGTAGTTGCTACTATACGGACAATCTTATACTCCTCACCCTCGAACAGCTTACCAAAGCTTTCCTTGAAGCTGTCTAAGGCTTCTTTGTTGTTACCCAGAGGCAGCGCCTTGTTTATGTACTGCTCCTTAATCCAGCTGGTCATTCTAACACGGGTGTCTTTGTCACTGATAAATCTGCCCATATACAAATCATCCGACCTACGCATATAATCCATCGTCCTGTGGTCACTCAGGCCGAAAACAGCATCTGGTATATTCTTTGGGTTTACTTTACCGAAAAAAGACTTGTCACGTCTGAACTCTCCGTACATTTCTCTTACCCACTGCTTAATAACTTTTTGCTGAGGAGCTGAAAAGTTACTTTTCCAATTCTTATACAAATGATAGATAATAGCGTCCGTTACCTGCTGCAATCCAGCACCAGCTCCGAATTTAGCCAGCTCTCTACCAACCTGCGAAGCTGTTCTAGTAACTGCCTTTTTGTAACTCCCTTTAGTGTCGCTGACATACTGTTGAAACATGGAGTCAGTCTTAGGGTCTGGAAAATTCCACTCCAGATTGTGAGTATGGGAGTGCCCTGCATCGCATTCATCGCATGGGCCATAGTCGAACTCAGGTGTGCCTGCTCCCAGCGATACCGCCAGCGCATTTATAGTATGCCCTGTTATCTTAACATTCTCTGCTTTGCCTTTGCTGCCTTCGTTGGCCGGGTCTGTTTTCTTGCCTCCGTCGCCGTCAGGCTCTCCATCTAAATTATCGTCAGGCAAGCCCTCCATCCCAAACCTAGGCTCAGGCATGTCTGGCTCCTCGTAGCCAAGTAGCTGAGCTCGCTGCTCCTGACTTATTACTCCAGCATTGTACAGGTCATTAGCATTTTTAATTTTAGCCTGATAAGCCTGCTCATCTTTTAAAGCCTCGGTTAGCGTTGGCGCTTTAAACAGCACCTCAACGCTCTTTACGTTGAAGCCTTGTAAGCGTAGCTCCATATAAAATAAGTCTGACAGAAAGCCTGCAACCGTCTCCTGATAATTACTGACCTGCTTCGACAGCTTAGCAATTATCACCCTACCAATAGTTTCGGTGGTTGAGTAGTTCCTGCCTAGCATAAGGGGGTCTTGCTTAAGGCCAGCCATCTTACGCTCTGAATTAAGCCGTGTTATTTCGGAAACGCCAGAAGCATTGGCCACCGTTTGATGTAACGTAAATTCGTGCTGGTCTTTTACTCCTACAGCGTACCCTTTGGCCAATCCTTTGTCTACTTCAGCCGCCTGTTCGTTTAGGAAGGCTCTGACCCTGACTGTGTACGCCTCATCACCTTCTCCGGGACGCTTAGACGGGGCCTTGACAGTAGCAGCTAGAAAGCCCATAACGCCGAATTTTTTAATAACTGCGGCCATGTTGGTGACCAAGTCTCGCTCAATAGCTATAGCCTCCAGCGCTGCCAAGAACGGGGGGACTCCATAAGGAGCTTCCTGTATTCTTCTCAGAGCGTAATACTTGTACGTGGTGGGGTTCAGTGGTATTTGGCCGGGCACTAGGCCTGCAACACCATTGACCACCTGATAAGGCATATAATCATGCTTGTCGCTGTCGTAACGAAACCTTATAGATTTTACTGGGACTCTGACTACTTTATTAACGCCTTTTAAGTTTAGCATTGGAACTATTTCGGCGCTGAGTGCTCCAGATATTACACACTGGGCCAGCAAGTCATTAACAAGTCCCGATATTCCCTGCGAGTGAGGATACCAATTTTTGGCTGCTGCTGCTATGTGCTTACTCATTTGTATAGACTGCTCATCTGACACCCCATCGTCAAAGAACACATCAAACTCCGTGTTTCCAAGCTGCACTATGTTGTCGACGGCGTAACTCACATCGTCATTCCACATGGCCAAATATTCCATAGCTTCTAGGAAGCGTAAATCAAAGCTGGATTGTATTTCTCCAAACGCCGCCAGCATCTTATCGTATAAGCTGTGAGTAGGCCGTGACTGCTGCCCACCCGTTACTGGTAAGCCTTGCTGCTCTGGAACTTCTACGTTTTTGAGTTGTACAGACTCCACTGGTTTGCCCAGTTGAACTCTACCTATATGCAGGTTAAAGAATGGTATAATCATCGTTATGGGTATAGCGTTACTCGCAAAGGTAACGAGCTTGACTGTAATAACAAAAAAGCCCAGAGGTTTCCCTCTGAGCCTAGCAAACAAACGAGCACCACCTCGTTGTCAGTCTTTGGGGGCCAGCATTACAGGCATAATCAAACTCCCGTTAAAGGTTGCTGCCTTGTTAGGTGCATGCAAGTTCATAGCTAGCTGGCTATGGCCGTTATACATATCTAACAGTAGGCAAAGACCCTTGCCGTTAAAGGCAATATTATCCATGTAGCCAGCTAACACGTTAGGGTGCTTAATACTATCTGGCATGTCCAGCTTAAGTTCAGAGCCTCTGTCTAAGTCCCTGCCTACGATCACCCCATTTTCAAAGTCGAACTCAATAACATTACTATGTGGATTGGTCGAGGGGAGTATCGCTTTCACTAGGTCACTCAGCTCCTTGGGGTTTATAACAGTGCTGATTGCAGCATTTTTCACGTCTGGAATTACTACTTTGTAATTCGGGTACTTCACCATTGACCAGCGGCTGGCTACCTCTAGGTCTCCATCCTCATCCTTAATTTCGACCCACACCCTTGACAGTATGTCAATGCTCTCATTTAAGTCTACAACGTCCGCAACTCGCAAAGCCTCTAGCGCTACTGAAGTGCTTGTGTCACGACCACCATTTACCTCGTACACCTCCATGTATAAAGTAACTTTTCCGGGGATAATTGGAGAACTCACTCTAGTAACCGCCGGGAACGGTATGTAGCCGCCTTTGATGTCGCCTACAAGATTTCTGCAAAATAACTTGTGTCCATCAGTGGCAACAACTTGGTTGTCATTTATAACTACTTGACACATTGCTGGTCTTAGCTCGTCCTTACTCGCTATGCCATAAGCTTTGTTCATAATTACAGCATCCTCTGGTGCTATGTAGCCAATCTCTTTGATTATGCCTAGAGGGCCTTTTAATAGTTTGTATGGAACCATCGGAAAGTCATCCACGTCAATAACAACTGTGATAACTCGTCCCTTGCTGGTTAGTACACACTCTCGACCAACATCTAAGCTAGCTATGCCTTCTCCAGCCATCAGGGCTAAAAGGTCGCTAACTTCAATTAGGTAAGGCTGAGACGCTACAGGCCAGCCGTGCTTTATTCGCACCACCGTCGATAGATTGTCGATAGTCAGCCACTCACCATCTACTAAAGCGCTGGTTAGTATTGGGAGTACTTTTGATGTGGCCACGCCCTTAAATGCTTTGAGGGCGGCCATTGGTGTTTTGAATGACTTCATGTTTAATAAGTTAAAAGGTTGGTTTGTTTCTGCTGGTCACTTGACATGATGTAAAGGAGCTGGCCAGCGTACTTCAGTGTCCTGCTGCGAGCTACATCCATCTGTTTCGGTGTTAAGGTGTGATTGTTCAAAAGCTGCTTAGCAAAGCTGCTTAATATCCTAGCGTCAAAACCGCTGAAGCCTACTCCATTATCATGGGTAGTGCTGCTTGTAGCCCTCTCATCGGCGGTCTGGTGCTCGTAAATGCGAAGTATGCCTTTGCATACTGCTTTGTCGTTAGTGCTCAGGAGCGCTTTTACAGCGTCTTTAGTCCAAGCAGTGCCTGATACAATTACTGTTTTCATGGTGTGGTGTTTTTAGTGGTTATTTGTTTGCTTGTATAAATATACGAATATTTTTAATAGTAACAAATAAAAATATAAAAAAAAACACTGAATTTTTTTCAGTGTTTTTTTTCTCGGCTTTAATCAGCTAGCATAAACTCCGCTTGGAGTACGATATAAGATGCTTGTTAATGGCCTTCACAGGATTTTTATAATTAATTATTGACTCCTGTCGACTATTCAAATGTCTAATATCCTTCCAGAACATTTTTTCAACTGTTAGTCGGCTTCGATAGTCTCGATACATAACTAACTCCGGGAGTGCTAAGAGCACCGTTTCAGCCTCGTAATGCTGGGCGACTAATGTCCATTCATGGACAGCCGTTGCCTCGTGGTTCTCCGCTTGGAATCCGTACTGCTCTAAGTCAGGGGGGGAATTGTCAACGGGGTTAGCTGCCATACTAATGGTAGCTAGCACTGCAAATAGCAGTGACATTAATAGCTTTTTCACACTGGTGTTTTTCATTTACTTTGTTTTTAAGGGTTAAACATAATGCTTTCTATTTGGGCATTGACTTTACAAGTATAATACTTGTTATGGATTTATAGGCTGTTAGCCAAAAATATTTTTTATCGGTTAGTTAGGTACGCTCTCCTCGCTACTTGCAACAGTCTGGAGCAAGCTGCTTCGTACCCTCGGTCTCGGTTATCCTTAACTTCTCTATAGCGGTCTACAGCCTCTGAGTCTGTTATGGTAGCAACTTTGACATCACTGTAGTGCTTAAATTTTATCTTCCAGTGGCCGTAACCGCTGTTCAATACTGCAACAAGCTTGTCTGAACTTTTCATCTTTGGTAATGTTTTAGTGTATAAATATACGAATATTTTTAATAGTAACAAATAAATATTATTTATTTTCGTGCATCGGCCCTGCATCGCTTAACGTCGGCATAAGCCAGCGCTTGGGCTGCTCCATCTGGGAACTTATTAATAAACCTCCTTTGAGCTTCTATCAAAAACTCCATCCCCTTAATGTGCGCTGGGAGTATAAACTTCATCACCTCTCGGTAGCTGTGTGGAGCTAACTCCACCATGCACGCAACTGAGCGTGTTTTGTTTTTACCTCTGTTCACGCTGCCTCCGGTGTTATTAGCTAGCCAGAACTCTACTTGGGGTATTTGAATGTATTGTGCCATTGCCTATAAATCGTTAGCTGCGTCTAACTCAAGCAGCTGGTTAAGTGTAGGTATCCAGCCTTGTACAAAGCGCTCTGAGCGTGTTCCTCGTATGCTGACACCAGCGCCTACCGCTGCCCGGTGGTTATGGTATACACCACAAATAATTTCTGCAACTTGCCAGCCTTTCTCCCCCTTCCATACCCTGAGTGCTCCTTTTATGAAACTGGCCGCATAGCTGGGGCGGTTAATAGGGCTGGTTCGCCCTGCTGCTTTGTCAAGCGTATTGAAGTCTACTCGGAAGCCAGCGGCCTCCATTTTTGGAATCATATTGAGGTCGTGCCTCTCTATGTCTACCCACTGTGTCATAATAATATCTATTTAGGGAAGCTTCTAAGGAATTCAATTTTCTGTCGTATGCTTTTGACGTACTGCACATTGGCTGGCAATTCAGGTGTTAAGTAACACTCATAAAGCCTATCTATTGTAGCTAGCCCTGCTGCCAGCGGCTCTCTGTCGATGTATTCGCAGAAGCGCTTAGCATCTTCAGCGCTGCCTACTGGCAAGCTCTCAAAAATGTAATTGAAGCCAGCGCTGAAGCTTCCAGTTTCTTTGGCTCCAGTGAGTATCAGCTGCTTTACCCGCATAGTAAGTGCTTTCAAAATATCTTGTTTAGTATATAAATATACGAATATTTTTAATAGTTACAAATAAATATTATTTTATTTGTTCTTCCCTCGTCTGGCCCTCGTAAGTAAAAAGCTTGGGCTTATACAGGACTATCAGCCTAGTCTCTATCATTGTGCCAGACTCTTTGAAGCTTCCAGCCGCCAGCGTCTCCACATGAACTGCATAGCGCTCTACGAACTCCCTAAAGCCGACACTCACCTTGTCAGTTGCGTAAGTGTAGCTCGGAGAAGCCAGCGTAACTATCTTTCCTCCGGGCTTCAAGCATCCCCACATTTTTAGTATGTGCTGAATGTCCTGCTTTTTGCTGAAGGGCGGATTAGCTATTATTTTATCGTACCCATCATACTCCCTGCAATCCATAAAATCCTCGCCAATTAGTTTGAAGCTTTTTACCTTGCTTAGGTACTCCCTGTTTAATTCCATAAGCTCGAAGCCTTCAACAAGCTTGCCCGGATACCAGTAATGTATGGCATCAACAAGGGAGCCTTTCCCTGCGCTGGGTTCTAGTATTCTATCCCCCTGCTCCATAGCTAACAGTTTAGCCATCTTCTTGGCTATCGTAGTTGGAGTGGCGAAAAACTGGAACTCCTTGGTAGGGTTCGGGGTTCCTCCTGATTTAAGGAGTGAAAGTAACTTTATAGCATTGCCATTAAAGGTAAAGCCGTCCTGCCTCCTGTCCCATTTACCTCCAGCTGTTTTTAGGCTGTTGGCTAGCTTGGTATAAACATCCCTATCGAGTTGAACCCTTGGGAGCATAACTAGTGTGTCAGAGTCTGCATAGCAGCTATCTAAAGCTTGATTGTAGTCCATATTTTTTTTTGTTTGGTGCTTATTAACCGTTGCGCAACTCTCTGGCTTTTCCACCGCTGGCTGCGATCTCCTTTATTTTTATATCCAGCAGGCTGATGTTGCCCATGTCGTCAACCTCATTAATCATCATCTCCAGTGTTTTGTCTGAAGCCAGCTGTATTCGAGTTACTAGTCCGTCTAACTGGGCCTTGATGCTATTTATCGCATCATCTAGCGCTGTCGCCGACGCTTCGTATTCTTTACTGATTTCTAAATATTCTGCTGGGATAACGAATAAATCTCCCACAAGCAGCGTTATTGATTTTAGATTACCACGAGTATAGTAGCTTCTACTGTCAGTTAACAGCGTCTCTCTGTCTGTCAGGCCGAACACCTTCTTTTTAATCGCTTGCCGTATTTCATCAGGGCTACGCAGTGTGAACTTTTCGCTCATTACCGCATTCAAAATGTACTTTTCAAGGTTAGGCAGTTCTGGCATAGAGTGCTTAAGTGCATCTATTCGGTTCTTGGCTGACTCCTGTATATTTTTTATCAGGAACGCTCTCTGTGCTTGATTCATGTCTGGGGGGGTTTAAGGTTAAAAGTTACTTTTAGGCGGTATTTTAAATGCACTCGTCAGTATAATTATCATAACTTAAGCAGCCGTGTTTTTCAATTATAGCGATACATTTTGCGAGTGGGGCGTTGTCACCGTCTTCTTTCTGTACAATAACAAATCCATCCGACGGTTGATACATTACAAAAAAATCAAATTCAATAAATTTTTCTAGTTTTTTTTCGAGAGCCTCAAGTTCAAAATCGTATTTGCTTTTTGATTTAACAAGGGCTCTAATAGAAATACTGGTTTTAGCTGCTTTTATAAAAACGGCTGGGGTTTGGTTTGTTGTATCCATGTCGGTTTGGTTTAATTAGCTTTCTTAACAATCAGCACCTCGACAAGATAAGCACGTTTGTTTGTTTCGTCAAATCGCTGCTCGTATCGGTGCGTCTCAGGGTTGAATTTTTTAATCGTCATTCGTGAAGGAGTGCGGTCGGGCGCTCCTTCAGCTGACTTAGTAGTGTTGGGTTGTTTCGGCTTGTTCATTTTTGAGCTGGGTTAAAGTGGTTGTAACTATATGCCTTTTCATTTTGCTTTAAGTTTAAGGTAATTTGCGTACCGCTTCTTCAAATTCAGCTTTAAGTTTAAGGTAAGTTTCGTACCGCATGTTCTTGGCTCTATCCTTAGTATCTTTCTCCTTGGCAAGCCTTTTTTGATGCTCTACATCAGTCTCCTCCTGTTCACGGATAATTTCCAGCAGGCTGTGTTCATCCCAAGAATTATTTTCACTTTGAAACGCATCCACCCTAACGATATTGATTATATCATCTTCCTTGATGTTTTTCGGTAAATCAGAAAAACGAACATCATGATAAAAGCCCCTAAATGTTTTTGAGAAGACCTCTTTTTTTATTAGCTTCTTCATGTGGTTTAATCTATAAGTTCCGGAATTTCTTTGTAGTCGCTCATGGTCGCTTTTTCTAGCTTAATCCAGCGCATATCTACGTGCTCATAAATATAGCCAGCGCTTATAAGTCTCGTGCCTGCATTAACTACAACCTCTGGGGGGCTTGTAGCCATATTTATAGGATGAATTTCACTTCTTTTTATAGTTTTCATGGCTTTGCTGTTTTAAAGTGCTCATCGGTAATGGATAGGAACGCTGCAACTGTCAAAACAGTAACAGGTTGTTTGAATTGGGTAACCTGATGCAAGCACGCAACGCTACCATCGTAGCCGTAAAATAGATACCCACCTGCAAAGTGGGCCTTATGTATTTTGTTATACCTCGATAATGCGTCAATAGCATAGAAACGGCTTCCAGAGTAATCAAAGGCCACTGCATAATATTGTGGGAGCCCTAACTGCATGTGTGAGAGCTGCTTCTTCTTTTTTTGGTCTGGGCTGAGTGTGTTCATGGTGTGGTGCTTTTAGTGGCTGCTTAGATAAATATTTATGCTTTTTTAAGCTCGTTATTATAAGCAGTTTCAGCGGCTTCAGCAGCGGCTTTAGCGGTGGCATAAGTAACATAAGCAGTAGAAGCAGCAGCTTCAGCTTCAGCGATAGAAGCGGCCATGATGGCAGCGGCAGCAACATAGGCAATAGAAGATTGAGTGTCGGCAGCAGCAAAAGCTGCACAAGCTTCTGTAGCAGTAGCACGGGCGGCTGTTTTGGCTGCTAGTAATTCGGTTAGGGTTAAATTTGTCATGGTGTGTGGTGCTTTTAGTGGTTATTTGTTTGCTTGTATAAATATACGAATATTTTTAATAGTAACAAATAAAAAACAAAAATAAATTAGCCGCTGAAGTGGTTCTAGCGGCTAATTTATTCCTAAAGTTACTTTTAAGCTTAAAACGACCAGTCATAATAGTAATCCTTAGCACCAAATATCAGTTTGATTTTATGCCAGTCAGTTTTAAGTTCAGTGATACCGTCAACGACTACCATTTTGCCGTCAACATACACTTTTTTGTAGTCGGCTGAGCCGTGAAATTTTGCTCCCAAGGTTTTGGCGTACGCCTCTGTAAACATTACTTGCTGGCTTTTTTGTTTCCAAGCGTTGTGCCTCCACTGAACTGTCATAAAATTACCGGATGGATTGAGCACCCAATTTTGATGCCCGTGCGGTAATGGCTGTCTCCTATCAGCAGCAGCAGTAAGCCCTTCGAGCTTTACAGTTTTTCCGTCTTCGCTCACTTCAACTACTTCAAAGCAGCTCCGGTCTGTGTAGTGCATTTGGGTTGCGCCCTTGCCTACTACTGGCAGGGTCGAATTGTTGGACATTAGCTGGTTAAAAAACGAGCCTGCTACTCCTACCTGCGCCTTTTGTCTTTTTTCTGTGGGGTTCATGGCTTATTGGTTTATACAGCGTCAATCAGCAAAGTGCCTAACGCAAGGGATTCTTCAATACTCCAGTTAGTATTAGCGCCGCTGTCGGAGAGATAGGCTATAGCCTCCATAGGAGACATTTCGTCCTCACTCTCGTTAATGATTACAGCTGTGCAGTTTTTACTGGTAGCTATGGTGTGTATTGCTTGAAAAGTTGTCATAATGTGGGCTTTTAGTGGTTGTTTGTTTGCTTATATAAATATACGAATATTTTTAATAGTAACAAATAAAAATAAAAAATAAATTAGCTGCTGGAGTGGTTAAAATGTTCTTCGGTAAGGGCTAAGAATGTTGCAACTGTCAAAACTTTAACGGTCTGGGCGAAGTGAGTAACATCCTCCCAATAATCAGCTTTTCCATCAAAGCCGTAAAATTTATAACTACCATCCGATTTTGTACGGTGTATTTTATTATACCTGTCTATTACCACCATTCTATCCCCACCGCAAGTAAACTTATCAAACATCACCGCATAGTATTTCGGCAACCCGGATTGCATGTGTGGGAACTCGTAAGCTTCGGGGGGCTGCGCTTCATTATTTAGTTCTTTTGCATTTTCAAGCAGAAAGCGTCTGACTTTTTTATAGGCTTCTTCTGTGAATTTTTCGGCAAATCCTGTGAATTTTACTCGTGCTGGATAAACACTTTTTACTTCGTCACCAGCCATTTCAAAAACTAATGCCCATCCGAAAATGTGCAATGTTTGATTTACGATAAGCGCTAATCCAGTGCCTCTAAATTCTGACCAGTCTTTTTTAACTGTCGTGTTTATTTCTCCGGGCTTGTTCATTTTTGGGCTGGGTTAAAATGTTTTTCGGTTGCTTTCAGAAACTCATTGAGAGTGTACTTTCTTACAGGCATGTTGTATTCAGGCATAGTCAAGCTGCCCCTCACCTTAGTGTCAAAGCCGTAGAATAGGAACACGCCTATATAGTGCTTGCTGTGTATTTTATTAACCCTTTCTAGCGCCTCTGTGTAGCCTACAGCGTCTCTGTCGCTTAAATCTACAACATAATACATAGGTAAGCCGAACTGGATATGTGGGAACGGGTGGTCGTGGTGGATGTGGCTGAATGTGTTCATGGTGTTTCTAGTTTTTAAGGGTTTAACCGATAGAACCAAACTCCTCGGCCCATTCAGCAGGCGTTATGCCTGTCTTTATGAACTCTCGCTCTGAAGGTGCTAGGTTTGGGAAAACATTCTGAATTAATACTCTGCCTTCTCGGTATATCTCCAGCTGCTCTGCGGTAACATCAAGGTGCATTGTATGCTGCTTGCCTGTCAATGTCGATTGTTTTGTAATTTCCATGAGTGGTGCTTTTAGTGGGTGTTATAAGTTTTTAAAAGCCGCCTCAGCTTTAACATAATCAGCGTAAGAAGCAGTATACTCAGCGTAAGCTTTAACATAATCAGCGTTACAAGTAACGTAAGCAGCGTAAGCAGTAGTAGCAGCCTCATAGGCAGCGGTGGCACGTGAAGCAAGGGCAACAGTGGCAGCGTTCTTGGCTTCTAGTAATTCGGTTAGGGTTAAATTTGTCATGGCGTGTGGTTGTTTGTTTGCTTATATAAATATAAGAATATTTTTAATAGTAACAAATAAAAATAAAAAATAAAAGCGCCTTGAAGCTTTACGCATTCAAGGCACAATTCATAAAGTAACTTTATGCTGGGTCGGCTGCTTACTTCGATTCTACAAACTCCAGAAATTTCTTAGCCTCCAGTAGAATAGTATTATTGTCTGCTGAGGTATTTCTAGCCATCTCTAGGCACTTGAAGCGAACCTCTATGGAATGCTTAGCAATTTCACACTTTAGCTGCTCCTTAAGCTGCCTAAGCCTCTCTAACTCTATATTCTCATACATACTGCGTCGGATTTTACAAAGCCCGTCCAAGGCGTTTTCGTGTTCCGTTTTTGAGCAGGCTTACTGGTGGGTGCTGTAGTGCTGCTGCCATTTTATCTAGGATAGCTACAAGACAATTTACAGTGCGCTCTGTCTCTAAATCTATATCGTCAATACTCGCAACTGTAACAACGTAATTGTTGTTACAGTCTTTGGTTGGCTCGTGGGTAATTGTCATAGTTTTCTGCTTTTAAGCGCATCTGCATCACTTGCGTACAGCGTGGTGTCATAATAGACTAGGTCATTGCCTACTTGAGAAGTAACGCCTACATCTGTTGGCGTTTTCTTAATCAATTCAAAAAATTCTGAGTCATCATTATCTACATGAGAGAATGCCCTGCCTTCTTCTTTCCAGCTTTTAACCATCATAATAGAACGCCTGGTTTTTTTCGGCTTTTCGGTTACTTGCTCAAGTGGATAATATACCCCTGTTTTGTCTGTTTTGCCCCATTTCCATGTGGATGTGTCGGCCAGACCACTCGCATCGTGCATCTTGTTTTTTGCAAATGCCCAATTTCTTAGCATAAGATTTGTCATCTTACTTGATTTTAGTGGTTAAAATCCCTTCCTTCGGGTAGCTGCCGACCGTTAGTGGTCAGGCTATGACAGCTCCTTGATAACATTTTTTGCATGCTGAATTAGTCCTGCTATATCTCTGTAATGATTTTCATCAAGAAGAGTAAATTTTTCCAATGCCTCCAGTAGAGCAGGTGCTGCTGCAATTAATTTAGCATTAGCTGGTAACTCGTTTTTATTTTCACCAAAGCCACAATAAACTGAGGCTATTGCTACTAACTCTGAGTGTCTGTTTTTTACGCAAATTACAAAACCCTCATTGTCTCCAAAAGCTTTCTTATGTTCCTCGCCCCAACTTTTATTTTTTACAGCTTTCCATTTGCCTGTCGAAATAGAAGCCCGAACCGATAACATATTAATGGCTTCTTCTTTATTTGGTAATTCAGTTTTCATCTTATTTAATTTTAGTGATGATGGTAAGTTTTGCAAATCTGATATATGCAGTTTTGGTTGGTTTTTTACCGGCTTTATCACAAGCAGTAAAGTAGCGCTTCAATTCATCCATTCCAGCGGTTACATCTGATAAGTCAAAACAATTTTTAGCTATTGTGTAAGCCGATAATTCTTTTGTTTTTGTTTCATATTTGACTACAGCATCTGCGTTTCGTTGTAGGGATGTGGTTTTCATAGCTTTTTGATTTAGGACTTCCCCCGTGTGGGGGAACGCTTCGAGCTTAACCTCTATTTTGAGCCGCTCGAACGGCTATCTTCCATATCTAGCTATGGTAACGGTTTTGTATTTTAAGATAATTTCCATTTTCTTGCTTTTTATGGTTGGTTTGTTTCGGCTTGCTTATTTTGAGCTGGGTTAAAGTAGTGGTCGGTAAGGGCTAAAAACTCCCTAACAGTCAAAACCGTGACGTGTTTTTTAAATAACGTCACATGATTCCAACAATTGGCGTTTCCGTCAAAGCCATAAAATTTACAAATACCGATAAAGATGCCATTGTGGATTTTATTATACCTCTTTATCGCCTCGGTTCTCGACTCATTGAATGTGCCAC
>JBDNFI010000078.1:0-4926 GCA_041689935.1 Cyclobacteriaceae bacterium | reverse complement strand
GGCTTTTAGACCTAAACTAGTTGAAACCGTTGTAGAAAAAGCCGCGTCACTACCCAATGCTAACGCTAGTTCGTTAAGTGTATCTAACGCACCTGGGGCAGAAGCAACAAGGTTGGCGACTTCCGTTCTAACAAACGCTGTGGTTGCAATCTGTGTAGTATTAGTTGCAGCTGAAGCCGTAGGGGCGGCAGGAGTTCCCGTAAATGTTGGCCCAGCAAGTAATGCAAAACCGCTAATAGAAGCACCAGATGGGATTGTAACAGTACCCGTGAAAGTAGGATTAGATATATCTGCCTTAACTGAAAGATTTACAGCCGAGTTAACCCACACTGAACCATTCCATTTAAGGAACTCTCCATTAGCTATTGATGTTAGCGTTACGTCGCCAACGTCGTCAAGAATACTTACTGTTGGGATTGCCCCCCACTTCAACCCTGTTGCTTCGGCTGAATCTGCCTTTAAGAAGTAACCATCTGCGCCTACACCTAAACGGGTAACCGTAGCACTAGCAGTAGCGGCGATAATGTCGCCCTTCGTTGTTACTGTAGAGGCAACTAGCGCAGTACCTAAAATCTTTGTTGCGGCAATAGCGGCAGAAGCGTTAATATCAGTATCCAGAATTGTACCATTAAGAATCATCCCCGATGTAACGGTGTTAGCTGGGAGTGTGACAGTACCTGTGAAAGTGGGATCGGCAAGTAATGCAAAACCGCTAATAGAAGCACCAGCTGGGATTGTAACAGTACCTGTGAAGGTTGGGTTAAGAAGCGTAGCATAGCCGCTAATAGAAGCACCAGATGGGATTGTAACAGTGCCAGTGAAGGTTGGGTTAAGAAGCGTAGCATAGCCGCTAAATGAAACACTAGACTTTTCCTTATCTGAGATTCTCCCATAGGCATCTGTAATTATCTCACTAATAAAGACAACCGTATCAGCACCAGCTGATTGAGTTTGAGTTACCTGAGCTAGATCTATGCTAGTCGAATTGATTACTATCCTATCAACGCTCGCAGTAGCGATATCTATTGCCACCCCAGTTCTGACTAAACCATTACCAGCAGTTGTTGTCCCTTTACCGCTGAAAACGGTCCATGTGATGCTATCAGCACCAACTACGAATGCGCCAAGCGCTGCGGAACCAATGGAACTAATGATGAAACCATTTGTTCCATTTTCAGCTCCGTCGACAATATACACAGCATCTCCGGAGCTTATCTCACCACTCGGATTATTATCGGAATCAGCCCTACGTGTTAATATCCATGGAGTACTGATCGATCCAAGCGATGTTATGGAATATATTCCGTTATGTATTGAATTTGTTTGATCTTTAACTAAAATAGAGTAACTAGCTCCTAAATTTGTTACCCCATCTATACCAGAAGTATTTATATTGGCATTAGCGCTAGCAGTTATTGTTGCTCCAACTCCAGCAGTACCGGTTACTATAAGTCGAACTAAGATTTGCAGTTGTAGCAACAATGCACATATCTTTCCAATTTATTCCGGCAGCTCTTTCATCGACATATGCTCTTGTGGCAAGAGCTGTGTCACCTGATCCAGCATTAGAGGCAACAACTGAGACTACGTTAAAGATTCCATCTGCTGTGATATCTCCGACAACTGTGCCTGAAGAATTTTTAAACTGAAACAAGGGGGCAGTTGCCCCAGAGGCTGCTTTAACAACAAAAGCTTCATCATATATTGTTACTTCTGGTGCAGACTCAATTCTTAAGCGGGCCATAAATCTCCTATTTCAAAATATTATTTATTCCACAACATATAGTAACGAAATACTTTGATTATTCTGTTATTCTTTTCAAAAAATTTAGCATTTTTCCTTGGTATTTTATGCGACCGAAATGAGATAGATCGATACTCGGGTCTATCCAAACTTTTCCACCACTTTTTTGCCAATATCTACAAAAGCCGTAATCTTCAGAAAGGAATCTACCATCGTCATCTATATATGAATTGAATAATGCATAGGCGTTCTCTTTCTCTGCTCCGACAAGAGCGCCAGTATCATCTTTATATTTTAATTTTTTATATTTTTTAAACATTTTTTCGAAAACTTGACGCTTAATTAACATAAAACCAGTGCCCGCTTCATAACATTCTATGGCACCTTTTTCTGTATTTAATTTAGTTTCACCAGGTTTGGCTAAATGTACAACATATTTAGCAGAATATTCTAGAAGAGAAGACGTTTCTACTTCTGATAATACCCCTTCTTTTACCTTATCCCAATCAATTTCTTTGGTTGGATATGACGCTGTAATGACTTCTTTGTCATGCCATAATAGTTTTAAAATAGACTCTTTGTCAAATTGGATATCAGCATCGATGCACATCATATGTGTAAAATCTGGATTTGCCATAAACTTAGCGGCAAGGTTATTTCTTGCCCTACTTATTAAAGAATCTGATATTGTACACACAGAGTATTTTAAGCCAATTTCTTTATAATAAAGAAGCGCCTGTAACAATGACATCATAAATGGTTCTGTTACATGTGAGTCATAACAGGGTAGCGCAAAAAGAATATTCCACTCTTGAATCTGTTCTTTGCTAATTATAATATTAGTTTTTTCTTGGTCTATAGACATGTGTTAATTATAGCACATATTACCAACTAGATAAGGCAATCTTTTTCCAGGTATCTTGCGAGGTGCAAATATAAAGATATGAACTATTGAAAGCAATATCTCCAGTTACCCCCGTGCTTGATGAAGTATCGGGAACATTTACCGATAGATCTATAATAGATTCAGATATTCTTTTTGCCCCACCAATACCTGAATAGACAGTAATATATCTAGAATTTAAAGATGGTGCTACTGAATATCTTAAAGTAATTGTATCTAAACTTGTGGCTTCCCATAAAACTTCAGGAAAATCATATATATTACCTGCATCTCTTGAAATCAGTCCCACATTTCTAGTACCTAACCCGTGGTTAATCACTATATTTTTACTTGTATCATCTCCTACCAATTTTCTATAATGATGATTTTCTAGCGGCAAAAATATTGAAACTATTATAGAATCTGCCCCAGGTGGGGCATTAAAGTCTAAAGTAACAACTTGAGATGAATCGGAGTGGGCATCAACTAATATCTGCTCATATGGACTTGTTATACTTTTTGCTACTACAATTACGTCTCTTGAACCAAGGCTATGCACTATACTTATTGATGTAGCGGCTCCATCTCCAATAGTTTTGTTGTAGTAAGTTTGATCGCCAACTGAAAAAATCAAAACTTTTCTCGAGCTGCTTAATACTGGCCCGGCGAGTCTTAATGTTATAGTATTATCGCTAGTTGCTTCCCACCCAACTTTTACAACCTGAAATGGGCTAGATGCTTCACTAACTATAACTACAATATTTTTAGTATTTAGACTATGAGTAATTACATAATCAGCATTGGAGCCATCCCCAAAAGTTGTAGTATAGGAATATACTACTGGATCAGCTACAGCATTTGCTGCGGCTATCTCTGTGCCATCGTACTTTAGTATCTGACCTGACGTAATACCATCAAGATTTAGCGCAATCCCGCCAATGGTTATAGATGAGCCGACGATAAGACTATTTTTTACTACAAAATCTTTATTTGCCACTAAAGTTCACTGTCCCTCTAGTTTTAATTTTTAGAACTTAATATATATTATATCACACTGCTATAAGTGTCCTGGCTACTTTAACTGTTGCATTAGTTGCTGCGGCATCTGTTATAGTAGCGGTTAAAGTAACATCAGAACCGCTTACTGCTGTTGCTATTGTTAGCGGGATCCTAGAAGCACCTAACTCTATAACAGCATACTCTGAAAGATAAGATACTGTTCCATCATGCATCAATAATACTTCTGAAGAAGTATATTTAGAACCCTGAGTAACCTGGACTAAATACTTAGCTGTTCTATAAGTTGCTAAGGCAAAAGTATCTACAGTTGTTACTGTGTTAATGGTTATGGCTTGAGTTGAAGTATTAAGTTCGCCTGTTCCAGAATCGAATGTTATAGCTCCTGTAGCAATACTACCAAATGTTACTGCGGCACTTGTGGCTACATCTTGCCCGATAGAAAGAGTATGCGTTGTGCTCTCTCCAGATGTGGCTGCACTAGATGTTACACCAGTACCACCAGTAATCGTACCAACATAATCACCTGTCGTATCGGTACCAAGCGCAACTGAATTAGCTGCAATTGTTGCTGTTAATGTTCCACTTGCAAGGTTTGTTAGAGTAATTGAACCAGTTAAGTCTCCAGCCAAGGTAATAACTGGGTCCCTACCTCCAATTTCATCAAGTTGCGTTTGGATGGCAGAAGTTACGCCACCAACATAGTTTAATTCTGTGGTGCTTAATGTTGCGCCATCAAGAATATTCAACTCAGAGGCAGTACTCGTAACCCCGGTCAAATCCGTTGGAGCAATAGTAAGTGTGTTGTCGGCCGCAGAAATTGTCTTATTAGTCAATGTATCCGTTGTCGCTTTGCCAACCAAAGTATCAGTTGCGTTAGGCAGGCTGATCGTTCTATCGGCGGTGGGATCAACTACGGTAAGGGTTGTTTCATAATTATCCGCAGTTGCACCTTCAAAAATTACCTGGTTATTAACATTGACTGCGGTGCTATTAATTGTCGTAGTTGTTCCATTGACTGTTAAATCACCAGAGAGCACCAGACTTGTCCCTGTTGCGGCCCCAATATCTGGAGTGACAAGTGTTGGTGATATTAAATTAGCTTTAAGATCGAGGGCTGTCTGACCAGCTGTAGAAACTGGCTTACCAGCGTCTGTGGTGTTATCGACATTACCGAGACCAACATCAGCCTTAACTAAAATTAAGTCTGTCTTAAGAGTTGCAACACCAACATCCTCAGCGTCGCCAGTCGATGCCGAAGTGCGACCCTTATAGGTCTTGG
>JBDNFI010000077.1:0-2584 GCA_041689935.1 Cyclobacteriaceae bacterium | reverse complement strand
GTTATTTTTAGCGAAAAGATTAAAGAAAAATTCATCTCCTGAGCTATTTACTTTAGCAAGCATTCCTAATAGACTGCTGTCAAACCACCTGAATCGAATTTTGCTAAAATGATTGGACTGAAGCGGGAGGGAATTGTTTGCCAGCCTATTCGCCATTAATGCCGCATCCTCCTGAATTCGGCTAAAAGTATAGCCAGTTGATGCCTTACTTGCACCTCCTGCTGAACCTATTTTGATGATTTTGCTATTTTCTTCAGTTCTTGTTAGAGGAAAATCTGTCATCGGAATAGCACCCATTTCTTCCTCCATTACTTCATAGCTGCCATCAATATTATTGTTAATATAATTATTCAATTCGGCTTCATATCTCTCTTTTGCCCAAATATCTTTTGAGAAAACAGTGAATTCTATCAAAGCTTCTGTCTCAGAATAGGGAAGTATATAGATAAAGCAGGTGCCATCAATTTGTGGAACCCTGAAATCCATAAACGTTACTGCATTGGGATCGAATTGCGGGAGTGAAGTGCGAATTACTCGGCCAAGAAAATGTTGCCAAAGCCAATGAAATGGTGCGACTTTTTGAGGCAATTTGAGCAAGCTGCTAAATATCCATTTGCCTTCGAATGTGCCAGCATCAGTAACCACCCTCCCGCTGTTTTCTGTACGTTGAATATTGGCCTGTAAGTAATTGATATTTGGTGCATTGCGGAAGGCTGCATCAGTATATTCGTAAAAATCTTTACCCAGAATGGTTTTGTAGCTATACGGGCTAAGTTTCAATTTCCTCGATACGTCACCATAATGTACCCAGGCATTTTCCCATCTCTTGCGAATGATTGCCTCGAAGGGCCCAGGTCTCTTCTCCCAAAAACTCCAGGTTCGATCATTCTTATTTTTCCCGTCCTTCTCAATAATAAGAATTTGCTTATCCTTAAGAGAATCATGCAAACTCATTTGATACGCTAGACTTCGTCCAGCGCAACCACCACCCGCAATTATGTAATCCCATTGAGTCTGCATTTCTATGCAATAATACACCAAATGTTAATTTTTGTTGATAGTTGATGGAGGATAGTTGATAGACAGCAGCCGAAAATGGTTGACGGTTGACGGAGGACAGTTGATGGAGAGCAGCCTAGTAGGGTTGATGGAGGATGGTTGAGGGTTGATGGAAAGCAGCCGAATTGTCTTAACTATCCCGCCAAAGGACGAGCAGGGATTTTCTAGCTCCAACGGAGCGATATATCAATAACCCACGGTTTTAGCCGTGGGATAATGACGAACCACAAATCATCCTCCCGCACCATAGTCTGAATCACGGATTAAGCTGATTACACGAATTACACAGATTTTTTTTACCAATCCTCCATCCTCCATCCTCTTCCCCTCAACCGTCCTCCGTCAACTGTCATCCTTTCAATCAACCGTCAACCCCACAGTCAACTGCCAACTACCTAATCCATCCTCCAAAATCTCCCTATCTTTGACAAATCGAAAAATCAAAAAAATAATGAACCTAGACTTAGCACTTTTAAAGATTATATGCGAAACGCCTGGTGCGCCAGGACATGAAAAGCGGATCAGAGACTTTGTAATTGAACAGGTAAAACCATACGTTGACGAACTTAAAGTAGATAATCTGGGAAATGTATTCGCCTTGAAAAAAGGGAAGCGCAATCCAGATGGCAAGATAGCGATGGTTGCAGCTCATCTTGATGAGATTGGATTTATTGTAACCCATATCGATGATCAGGGATTCTTGCGATTTCACACCCTTGGTGGTTTTGATCCCAAAACGATTGTTTCCCAGCGAGTAATCGTGCATGGCAAAAAGGATTTGGTTGGCGTAATTGGCTGCAAACCTATCCATGTGATGAATGATGAAGAGAAGAAAAGTCTGCCAAAAATCACAGATTTTTTTATCGATCTGGGCATGCAAAAGGAGGAAGTAGAAAAGCATGTAAACATTGGTAATCCCGTAACGCGCCAAAGAGATTTTATAGAAATTGGCGACTGCCTTAGCTGTAAGTCTATTGACAATCGAATTAGCGTTTATATTCTGATTGAAACGTTAAAAGCACTGAAAGAGCAGCCTTATGATGTATATGGCGTGTTTACCGTGCAAGAAGAGGTGGGATTACGCGGTGCACAAGTTGCAGCACACACACTTAATCCCGATTTCGGATTTGGACTAGATACTACCATCGCCTTTGACTTGCCAGGTGCTCAAGCACATGAGAAAATTACTTCTTTGGGCGAAGGTGCCGCAATTAAATTGATGGATGCCTCGGCTATTTGTGATTATAGAATGATAGCCTATATGAAGCAAACTGCCGATAAGCATAAGATTACCTGGCAACCCGAAATCCTGACAGCGGGAGGAACAGATACTGCTGGCGTACAAATGCGAGGTAAAAATGGAGCTATTTCTGGAGCAGTATCTATACCCACCCGCCATTTGCACCAAGATATAGAAATGGTCAATAGAGAAGATGTCAAATCATGTGTTGCCTTATTAAAAGCCTGTCTTGAGAACTTGGATTCGTATGATTGGAAGCATTAGTTTTTGGTTGATAGAGGACGG
>JBDNFI010000076.1:0-17646 GCA_041689935.1 Cyclobacteriaceae bacterium | reverse complement strand
CTTTAAATAATTATTGAGTATATTTGACATCGATATTGGCTTGTTTTGCGACTTCAAGATACTGAATTTCAGTATCTTGACCAATATCATTCCTGTTTTATTTCATCGTTTAACAGCCTAAGTAATTTCACCCAACGGGTGTTACCATAAAACTGCTTTGGTTGAGCGTCTAAAGGCGGGAGGATTTCCAAGCTATTTTTTTGATTCTTTCGAGAAATTTCCTAACATTAAATGCTCTAAAAAAAGAAGGTTTAAAATGTGGAGATCAATACTTTGGACAATTGTGGCGATTGGCTTGAATAACACAAACCTACACGCACAAGGTTTGCAAGCTTTGGATGCGCAGAATAACCTCAATACTCTTGGCCAGCTCAACAATCCAAGTGGTTTGGTGCGCACATTCAATCAACTTGATCGCGGCATAGAAGGAAGTCCATTTCTCAATGAATTCTGGTCGCCCGGTGTAATTATTCTTTTCAATGAAGATACCATTCCAAATGCAGGGCTCAATTATGATGCATTTTACGATGAAATGAATTACCTCCATCGCTTAGACGGCTCTCCACTTTATTTATCGCAAGGAAATATTTCCGCCTTTATAATGGCTCCAGAGGACGATAGAGGCCTTCAATATTTTAGACGAGAGAAAGTAACGCATGGTAAAAAGGTGTACAATGGATTTTTCCAAGTCATCGCTGAAAATGAAAATTTACTTATTTTAAGGAAAGCTAAAAGTGTTTTCTTTGCCCGCCAATTCGAGGGTGCATATAAAACCCGTACCAAGGACGAATACATCAAAATTGATCACTACTTTCTCATTGAAAACGGAAAAACTACGCTCCTCCCGCAAAAACCAGGTCGATTGGCCAAAAAGTTGGGCATGAAAAAGAGCTTACTTTTTGATTATACCTTCAATAATCAATTAGACCTCCGTCAGGAAAGAGATTTCCGAAAGGCTATTGACTTTTACCTCAGTTACTCAAAACAAAAATGACCGCTAAAACAAGCGGCCATTTTCACCATTTATACAGGCAATAAATTAATCTTCAGTTAATTCATAGCGCATCGTTTTTCCTTTTTCTGTAGCCGGAATGCCATATTTCATCCAATACGGCATTGGCTCTCCCTTCAAATAATGATCGAAGAATTGGGATAATCTTATAGATAAATCTTTGCGATTTTTGCGCAGACGTAAGTTATGATCCTCGCCATTGTACACGAGCAACCAACTAGGTACGCTATTTCTACGCAGAGCCATATAAAATTCGATCCCTTGATACCACGGTACAGAACCATCTTCATCATTTGCCATTATCAAAAGAGGCGTTTTGATACGGTCAGCATAAAACAGCGGTGAGTTTTCTATATAATACCAAGGCTTTTCCCAAAGCGTACCACCAATACGACTTTGCGTTTGCTCATATTGGAACATACGGCTCATCCCTGTGCCCCAACGAATTCCACCATAAGCAGAAGTCATATTTACCACTGGCGCGCCACTACCTGCTGCTTTGAACATATTGGTTTGCGTTACCAAATAAGCCACCTGATAGCCACCCCAAGATTGCCCTTGGATGGCCATATTGTCTTTGTCCACAAAGCCACGATCTACTATGCTCAATACACCTGGCACAATGCAGTCATAAGCACTTGGGCCTGGTAGACCTAATTCGTACTTGATATCTGGAACAAATACTATGTAGCCATTACTTGCAAAATACGTAAGGTTGATCGTCGATGCACTTGGTGCTGGTGATCTATAGGCATGCAGTCCATCCGAACTTCTTTCATAAAAATAAGAAATCAACGGGTATTTCTTATTCGGATCAAAATTCTCTGGCTTAATAAGTAATCCCTGTAAACGGTCGCCTTGTAAACTGGTGTATTCTACCAATTCGATAGTGCCCCAATTGTACTCACTTTGCTGTGGGTTGGTCACACTCATTTTGCGCGGGTTTTCAAATTGCATATTGGTAGCATATACCTCGCCGTATTCGGTAAATGTAGATCTATTGAAAATCACTCTATCCGAATCCTTTGCTTTGCGCATACCAGACATTGCATAATCACCCATCAAAATACTTGTTGGGTTTGCTTTAGTATTGGCATTTATGTTTGAGTAGCCAGACTGCTTATTTGTAGAATTGAAAGTGCTCAAATACCATTTGCCTGTAGTTGGAATACTTCTTTCTTCGAAATCAAGTCTATTGTAGCGATACCTTAAATCATTCGCTCGACCATAACCATTTGTCAAATTCTCTGGTGCTTTGGCCATGGTAGGATCTAGCTTCCATATATCATGTCTATCATAAACCAATATTGCAGACTCGTCGGCTAGCCAACCTGCGCTGCCATACCCACCTGGTAGCGATGGCGAGTCATGTATTTCATCGTAGAAATTTACGTCCATATTGGCTGTAAGTGCTCTTTTGGTTCCATTTGCCAGCGTATAGGAATACCAAGTACTGTCTGTTGGCTCATACCAAGCTAGGTATTTACCATTTGGCGAGGCCTGTGGAAATCCTTGCGCCGTAAAAATCATCTTACGGGCACCTGTATTTAAATCTACGGTGTACACATCCCGTGGCAATTGAATATCCCAAGAGTAATCGTATCTGTATTTGCTATCATCCGTTGCAATAGCAATGTCAAATTTGCGATCTGGGTCTAAATTCACAGAATTAAAATCCTCATCTTCTAGCTGAACCATCTTATTGGAGTTCAATTGATAAACTGCCAAGTATGTTCTTTTCAAATCACGATTCAATTGCACCTTTTGCATGGGTTGGATTGCGTCATCTGTCCAAGACCAAACATCCATTTTCACCCTATCCTCATCAAGGATCGTGGTGTCTTCTGCATATTCGTACTTTGACGGACGTGGAGCAGTCGCAAAGAAAATTCTATTTCCGTTATCTGAAAAATTGATGTTTCCATTGTCGCTTACTACCCATTGTTCCGGCACGCCTTGCGTAAGTGTGTCTACCAATTTACGGCTTTGTTTTGCCGCATTATCCCAGAAAAACAAACTGTAATACTTTTCTTTAGCCTTAGTACTGTCAGCAGTGGCATGCCAGCCTAGCTTTAGTCCATCCTTGTGCGCTGTGATTCCTTTGTATTCAGTATGTCCAGTGTCAATAGCAGCAAGTGCTTTGGTCTGTGTATCGAAATACCAAACACCCGCATTTTTCACAGAATCATCTTCTACCTTGGTGAAGTAGATTCTATTTCCAGGGTCTGAGAAAATATATTCAGCCGTTCGATCAATGACTTGCTCTTCACCAGTAGCCAAATTTCTTACGACCAATTCGCTTCCTTTTGCTTTAGGTGCGGGCTTTTTTGGTTTCTCATCCACATTGGCTTCATCCGTTGCTGCTGCTTTTGTTGCACTAGGCTCATTTTGATAGACTAGCCATCCCGAACCGTCTTTAGGAAGTTTATACCCTTTCACCAATGGCTTTTTTACCATGTCGCCGCTTTGCAAATTCAAAATTCCCAAAGTATCCTTTGGCATATCTGCGGGCTTGGTCTTCTTCAGCTTTAGCTCTTTTTCTAAAGCTGCTTGAGGTTTGATTACAAAAATCACAAAGCGATTATCATTTGTGAAATTTGGGTTTACAGCACGATCAATTTTATACGCTGCTGTTCCATTAAGTTGCTTCACTTCTAGTACGTTATCTCCCTCTTGAGGATTGATTGTGAAGTGAAGCCAATTGCCGTCATTGGAAAGACTTGTAGAACCAAGACTTTTCCAGTCATCGTAAACATCATGCGTCAATGGTTTTTTTCCTTGAGCCATTACGAATGCTGGAAAAACCACTAAGCACATAAAGATTGATAAAATTTTCTTCATGTTTTAAATTTATGGGTTGAAAAAGGTTTATAATAAAATTTAAGGAGGGTAAGTTACTTAAATAAACTCCTTCATAAAAACCATTTTTGATGGCTATTTAGTAAATTTCAATTTTCTTGGCTATCTCACACTTAACTAATCATCAGCAAACCTCAATCCCACAAAATGAAGAAGTATTTCCTACCCGTATGTTCAAGCCTTATACTCACCTTGATCCTACTTTGCAGCATGGCCTTTTCTGCCATAGCACAAACAGCCAAAATCTCAGAAAAGACAAAATCAATGGAAGCCTACGATGGGTTTTTGCCATTTTATTGGGATGAGGCTACTGGCAAGATATTTTTAGAAATCAATAAATTCGATCAAGAGATTTTGTATTACACCTCCTTACCAGCAGGACTGGGCTCCAACGATATTGGCTTAGATCGAGGCAAGCTTGGCAAAAGCGCCATTGTATCATTCGAACGAGTAGGGCCAAAAGTTTTTATGGTGCAGCCAAACTATGACTACCGTGCTACTACAGACAACCCTGCCGAAAAAGCGGCTGTAGAGCAAGCGTTCGCCACTTCTACATTAGCCTCTTTTGATATTGTAGCCGAGGAAAACGGAAATGTATTGGTCGACTTATCAGGCATATTGATAAGTGATGCTAATGGAGTAATTAGTACGCTAAAAAGGAGCAATCAAGGCAGTTACAGTTTAGATAAAAGTAGAAGTGCCATTTACCTCCCGCGTACGAAAAACTTCCCTAAGAATACAGAATTTGAAGTGACTACTACATTCACAGGAGAAGCGGGAGGTGGTTTAGTTCGCTCCGTTACTCCAAGCGCCGAAGCTATCACTTTACGCATGCATCATTCTTTTGTAGAGCTGCCAGACAATAATTTCCAGCCTCGAAAATTTGATCCACGTGCAGGCTATTTCTCTACCAGCTACGTAGATCTAGGTGTGCCCATCGACGAATCAATCGTACAGCGATTGATTAACCGCCACCGCTTAATCAAGAAAAACCCAAATGCAGAAATGAGTGAGGCAGTAGAGCCAATCATTTATTATCTTGACTCAGGCACTCCTGAGCCCGTACGCTCGGCATTGTTAGAAGGTGGACGATGGTGGAACCAAGCCTTTGAGGCAGCCGGATTTATCAATGCCTTCCAAGTAGAAATGCTCCCTGAAGGTGCCGACCCAATGGATATACGATACAACATGATTCAGTGGGTGCATCGCTCTACTCGTGGCTGGTCTTATGGCGCATCCATTACCGACCCACGCACGGGTGAAATACTAAAAGGACATGTAACCCTAGGCTCCCTCAGAGTACGACAAGATTATATGATCGCAGAAGGACTCCTTGCTCCTTATGAAGAAGGCAGAGCTCCGAACCCTGAAATGGAGCAAATGGCATTGCAAAGATTAAGGCAACTTTCCGCACATGAGATTGGCCATACTATTGGCTTGGCTCACAACTACATTTCGAGCGCTCAAGGAGATGCTTCTGTCATGGATTATCCTCATCCTAAAGTGATCATTATGGGAACGGGTAAATTGAGCTTGGCCAATGCGTATGATCAAAAGATTGGCGATTGGGATAAAGTAGCGATCAACTACGGGTACCGCGAATTTGCACCCAACGTAGATCAAGACGCTGAACTTGAAAAAATACTAATGGATGCTAAAGACGCAGGAATCACCTTCTTAACTGATCAAGATGCGCGTCCATTGGGTTCGGCCCACCCCACTACACACCTTTGGGACAATGGCCAAAGTGCAGCAAAAGAATTGGATAGATTGATGGAGGTGAGAAAAATTGCCCTTGCAAACTTTGGCGAGAATAATATCAAATCGGGAATGCCTATGGCGACTATCGAAGATGTGCTAGTGCCCGTTTACCTCCTGCATAGATACCAAGTAGAAGCCGCTGCCAAAGTAATTGGTGGGGTGGAATATAGCTATGCGCTGAAAGGAGATGGCCAAATGACGACCAAAATGGTGGTCCCAGCCATGCAAAGAGAAGCGTTAAATTCTATCATTAAAACACTTGCGCCAAATGCATTGGCTCTTCCAGAAAGTCTTATTCAACAAATTCCTCCACGCCCAAGTGGTTTTAGTAGTGGAAGAGAAAATTTCCCTTCCAGAACGGGAGTAACTTTCGATCCATTGGCTGTAGCCGAAACAGCTGCTTCTATGTCATTAGATATGTTGTTTCATCATGAGCGGATGGCTAGAGCTATTGAGTTGAATGCAAGAAATGGACAAATGCCATCCTTTTTACAAATAATGGACGAGGTATTGAAAGCCACCATCAATGCAACGATAGCGGGAGGTTTGGAAGGCGAAATTCATAAGTCGATCAATCATTTGGTATTGCATAAACTAATGAGCCTATCGATGAATACGCGCACTTCTGCTCAAGTAAGAGAGCAAGCAGCATTTGCAGTGCATCAGTTAGAAGCAAAACTTGTCGCCAGTATGAATTCAAATGCAGCAGCTGATAAGAAAGCACATTACATGGCATTAGGGCAAACCATCAAAAATTTCAAAGAGTCACCTGATAAACTGATCGCACCCTCTATCCCATCAGCTCCTCCGGGCGCACCCATTGGAATGGATTCGATGGACTATTGCAACTTTGTAGATGCTAATAATTAAATAGGCTGTTTGATTTTGATAAATAAGGGAGCCTATTTCAATTCTACTCCTCAAAAAGTGACGTATTCATTAAAACTCTTGATGCAGTTTAAATTGGCTAATTGAAGGCCTCCTTTCTAAAATTTCACTAAACTATCAGAGCAGACCAATATTCGACACAAACTTATCTAAAGACATCATTTTAATTTCCCGTAAAGGTACCCTGACACTTCAGACCCAAATTTCTATTTAAAATTCAGCTCTTTCGATATAAAACAATAAATTTGGCTTACGATAGAATCTGAAAATTGATTAATAAAATGGAGTAAACGGCTCCATTTTATTAATCAATTATGCTAAAATTTCGTAAACAATCCATTATGGTCAAAGTTACTCCACTTTTTTTCCTCTACATTATCTCATTTGCAACGATATTTCTAAATACAGCTTGCAAAGAAAAAATTATCCAACCAGAAATCATTTCTGAATTATATTTCCCGCCTGTTAATCAAGATACTTGGGAGCAAATGCCTCCAAGAGATGTAGGTTGGTGTACCAATAGTTTAAATGATTTGCAAGGCTTTCTTTCCAATACAAACAGCAAAGCTTTTATCATCTTAAAGGACGGCAAAATCGTAGTGGAATGGTATTTTGATGGTTTTAGGGCACAAAACACTTGGTATTGGGCATCGGCAGGCAAAACGATGACGGCTTTCCTCACCGGCATAGCGCAACAACAAGCGCTTCTCAATATCAATGACCCAACGTCTAATTATCTAGGTCAAGGGTGGACAAGTTTAGATATTGAGCAGGAAAATCAGATTACCATAAAAAATCAATTGTCAATGACTACCGGGTTGGATTATGAAGTACAGAATCTTAACTGTGTATCACCCAATTGCCTCACCTATAAAGCCCCGCCAGGCTCACAATGGTATTATTATAATGCTCCATATACCCTGCTCATTAATGTAATCGAAAATGCCTCGAATCAAAACATAAATCAATTCGCTAAAATCAATATCCTAGATAAAATAGGCATGAATGGCGCATACTTAAATTTGGGCTCTGCGCGCGTATTTAATAGTAACCCTAGAAGCATGGCGAGATTCGGCTTGCTTGTACTCAATAGAGGAAAATGGGCGAATGAAGATATTTTGGTAGACACAGGTTATTTCGATGAGATGACCAATTCCTCTCAAAGCATGAATCCCTCCTATGGCTACTTATGGTGGCTCAATGGCAAATCTAGGCTAATACTCCCCGGCTCGGCCAATGCAATAACCCGAACGTTTGTGCCAACTGCTCCAGTAGATGTGATCTCCGGAATAGGTGCAAATGATCAATGCTTGTTTGTGATTCCCTCGGAAAATATGGTCATCATCCGAATGGGCGAAAATTCAGGAATACCTAGGAACTTCTCAGGCAGCTTTGAAAATGAGCTTTGGCAAAAGATTGCCGCCCTGAATTGCAATTAGCGAAACTCCGGAAATTCGTCTAAATCCCCTTCAATATTATGTATACCCGTATAAAGTGATACAGCTCTAAGTAAAAATTTATTAGAGTTATACACCTCTCTATTTACCCGCAATAGGGTAGAAACCTGTTCCTCATTAATTTGACCTCCTGTAATATCCGTATAGATATTATTGGTGAACGACTTATACTGAAGCTTACTTTTCTGCATTAATTGTTGGAGTTCTATAAGCTTGGCAGAGTCAACTGGTGGAGTGGTCAATCGGTACAGCGCATGATAAAATTCTTCTTGAAACAACTGAATTGAAATTACTTTATCTCGAATGGCCGCCTTATCCAAATTATCTAACTCATTGATATTATGCAAAATATCCTTCATACTTTTGGCTGAATATATTAAATTACGAACAGCGCTCATAAAGGCAGATAACTTTTCTGCTTCTTTTTTTTGTATACTTTGCTTTTGTAGTTCGGAGTAGAAATGCAATATCTCTACTTCCAAATGCTTAATCTCTTGATAAATGGATATAAAACTCCTTTTCTCCATCCATTTCAATTTTCGATTAGTGGCTGCATTATCCTCCCGCTTTAATATACCCGTCCCACTCATTTGTAAGGCGTGAGCATTCAATTGGATTACAGTTTCCATCATGTGGGCTATCTCCTTCTCCAATGCAGCTATTGAGGCCTCTGCATCATTTGGCAACAGTTTACTTATGTATTCAGCAACAGTCACTTTTTTATCTTTCACCAATCGTTCAAGCAATCGGGCAAATGGCTTAATAAAAGGCAAGAAAAGTAACACACCAATCACATTAAAAATGGTGTGAAAAGCAGTGAGGGCATACAGCGGATTCTCCACGTCCAATATGTCTTGGATAAACCATGCCACAATACTCAAAATGGGAAAGGCTACAGCAGCCGTGATAATATTGAAAAATAAATGAGCGAAAGCCACCCGCTTTTTGGCGATAAACCCTTTGCCTAATGATCCAATAATGATCGTAACTGTAGTGCCCAAATTAGCTCCAATAATCAAGCTTCCTGCCGCCACAAAGGGAATAATTCCTGCATTGAGCATACTAAGAGCGATCACAATGGTCGCAGAGCTCGATTGCACAATAGCCGTAAAAACTAAGCCTATCAATAAAAAAACGAAGTTTCCATAGCTTGCAAATTGGCTAATATCCAGTTGAGAGGCCAACTCATCAATACTCGATTTCATAAAATCCAGCCCAAAAAATAAAAAACCAAAGCCAGCAATCAATTGAAAGGTATGAAGCAATTTTTCATTGCTTGTTGTAAATGCTCTGCCCAAAGAACCCACCGCAATGAGCGGGAGGGAAAAGGCTTCAATCTTAAATGAAAACCCGAAAATAGCAACTACCCAACCAGTGAAAGTGGTTCCTAAGTTCGCTCCCAACACTACTCCAATAGAATTTTGAAAACTGATGATCCCTGCTCCCACAAATGCCAAAAGCATAAGCGTCACCACTGAACTACTCTGCAGCACAGCTGTAGAAAATGCACCTGTTAAAACTGCATAAACTGGCTTTTTGGTTGAGTTCCGTAGAAATCTCCGAAATGCTTTCCCTCCCAATACTTCAAGACTTGCCTCCAACTCGTGCATTCCGAAAAGGAATATGCCTAAGCCTGCCAAAAATTGCCAGTGATCAAAGAGTTCCCACATGGATTAAAAATAGCATTTAGTTAAATCGAAACCAATATGAATCTACGAATGAAATATTTTATTGCAAGTATTAATTCATTTACCTAAATTTTAATGATTATTTAAAACCTCACCATGAAAAGGATCAACAAGCTCTTAATTTTTACATTTATGGCAATAGCCACGATATCGGTCCATTCTAAAAAAATAAAATAATGATATGGAAATAATTTGCGATTTTCTTGCCATTATTTTTCAACAACCCGCTCAAATTCAATAATATATGAAACAGTTATTCTTTATTACCCTATTTTTCCTCTTTTCAACATTTACTGCAAATAGCCAAAATTTCAGCATTGAGGAAGCATTGAATTACAGCTTTCCCGAAAATCTGGTTGCCTCTCCAACCATGGCTCGTGTGGCATGGACAGAAAATCATCAGGGCAAGCGAGGGCTTTATGTGGCAGAAGGCCCACGCTTTAGTGGCAAAGCCTTAGTTGGTTTTTTGGAAGACGATGGCCAAGCACTTGGCGAATTGACCTTCTCACCTGACGGCAATTATATAGCCTATGTAAAAGGAGGCGGCGGGAACAGGCAAGGTGAAATCCCAAACCCAACTAGTGAAATAGAACCAACAAAAAGAGAAATCTATCTACTGCCATTTGTTGGAAGAGGGGCAAAGTTGATCGCTGAAGGGAGCAATCCTAGCTTTTCGCCAGATGGCAAATGGCTCACTTTTTTGAAAGGCGGGCAAGTGTGGGCGAAGGCCTTGAATACGGATACTAAACCCTCCCGCCTATTCTCCATCAGAGGCAGTGCAAATTCCATTTCTTGGTCACCCGACGGCACCAAATTGGCTTTTGTAAGTAATCGAGGTACCCATAGCTACATCGGAATTTTCGATTTAGAGCGGCAAAAAGTCGAATACATTTCGCCAAGTGTGGATGAAGACCGCAGCCCAATATGGGCGCCCAATGGAAACCAAATTGCTTTTACTCGTACGCCACAGCAGTCAGGTTTATTACCATTTGTAGAAAGAAGAGAAGGCCTGCCTTGGAGCATTATGGTGCATGATTTGGTAAAAAATGAAACCAACGAAATATGGAAAGCAGCTGAAGGAAATGGTAGTTTCTTTTGGAATATTTCTGCCGACAATCAATTGTTTTGGAGTGCGGACGATCAGATTGTATTCCCCTATGAAGGAGATGGATGGCTACATTTGTATGCTGTGAAATCAGCGGGAGGAAATGCAAAACTGCTTACTCCTGGTAATTTCGAAGTCCAATATGTGAGTATGACTCCCGACAGGAAATCGATGGTCTATTCCTCCAATCAAGATGATATTGACAGGCAGCATATTTGGAAAGTAACTATTGCCGATGGTGCTTCGCAAGCCATCACCAAAGGCAATGGCCTGGAATGGTCGCCGGTAGTCAATTCCGATGGCGATATTGCCATGTTGGTTTCCGGACCTAGACAGCCAGCATTTGCCGCTTTCATCAATAATGAAGGAATGGCTGAGCCACTAAGACCCGGAATTTTCACCGACGACTACCCTACCAAAGCTATGATAGAGCCTGAGCAAATCGTCTTCGAAGCGGAGGATGGTTTGGCTATTCATGGCCAACTTTTCAAACCTGCTAATTACGATCCGAATCAAGAATATCCTGCGCTGCTTTTCTTTCATGGAGGCTCAAGAAGGCAGATGTATTTGGGCTTTCACGATCGAGGCTATTATCACCATGCCTATGCAATGAACCAATATTTGGCTAGCCAAGGCTATTTGGTGCTGTCTGTAAATTATAGAAGTGGCATTGGCTATGGCATGGAGTTTCGCGAGGCTCTAAACTATGGTGCCAATGGAGCAAGTGAATACAAAGATGTGCTGGCTGCGGGCCAATTGCTCCAACAAAGAAATGATGTTGATAGCGACAGAATCGGACTGTGGGGAGGATCTTACGGTGGATATCTTACTGCAATGGGTTTGGCTCGCAACTCCGATATTTTTGCGGCGGGTGTGGATGTACACGGGGTGCATAATTGGAATGTGGTGATCCGGAATTTCCGATCCGATTACCATCCACAGCAAGAGGCCGAAGTAGCCAAAAGAGCTTTTGAGTCATCCCCAATGCACTTTATTGATGGGTGGAAATCGCCAGTTTTAGTAATACACGCCGATGACGATCGCAATGTGCCATTCAGCGAGACAGTAGATTTGGTGGAGGCCCTGCGCAAAAGAGACGTGTACTTCGAGCAGCTAATTTATCCAGATGATGTACATGGATTCCTATTGCATAGTAATTGGGTAAACGCCTATAAAGCCACCGCCGATTTCTTTGATAGGTTTGTAAAGAATAAGGAGTGAGTTAGTTCACTCCCTTTTCTTTGGACTATAAATCTCTATAGCATTTCTTAATACTTCTGCTTTGTCAAGGGTCATAGGTTTTAATTGTTGATTGACAAAAAGCTCCATCTGATCTGTGTAATGAGGACTATTTGCCTGATTGGAAGCTCCAAATGGGCTCACCGTCTCAATGATTGGCCCATTATCTCCGAAGCGAACCAGCATTATATATGACTCGCCTTGCTCAGCTTTGCGTACACCGTCTATTGGCGATTCGCTACGCATGGCCGAAATCACATCTGGTATGCCAAATACAGGTAAAGACTTCCCGTTTCGACTAAGGTTCTGAAAGGTGCCCAAGGGAACCACTTCCTTCCCAAAATGCTGCTGGAAATATGCCTTAGCAGCTGTCAAGGTTTCTACTGCCTCTACTTGATCAAGCGTCCGCTTGGGATCTAAATTTTGGGCTATCGTATGGTCTCTTATATGATAATAGCTAAAAGCAAAAATTGCCGCTCCCTCGCTGTCCACATCGGCAGCTTTATCCCAATTTTTGAGTAATCGTATGAGTTTAGCAATTTCTGGAAATTCTGCCGCATCTAAACTAAAGAGTGATTCCACATTCGTTATATACGCGAGTGTTTTCGGCAGCGTGTTATCGAATTTAATTTCTTTGAACGCCTCATAGCTAATCGAACCCGTATCGGGCATTATTTCCGTGAACCTCAATGACCTATTGTTATCCTCCCGCTTATACCCCATTTCGGCTGGATATCTATCAGGATTCAAATCATCTGCCAAAGATGACGCTCTAAAAGGCGTATTATTTGTATTATACAAATACCCAGAAGTGGGATTCAACAGCTGTGGCAATTCATCAAAAGCATGAAATTTAGTCCACAAATTCTCCGAAGTATTTCCATCCAACACACCTTCCCAATTGAAGCCCTGCTTTCGTTTAGGTAATAAAGCATTGCTCACAAAGAAGATGCTATCGTATCTATCTGCATATACTGTATTAAAGCCCGTAAGCGTCATTCGGCTCATAGCTTCATTGAATTCCGTATAGTTTTTTGCTTTATTCATAAAATACCATTGTTCAGCACCTCTTACATCCAGCAAAGCGCCTGTACGTATGCTATAAGTCCCCGTTTCGGTTTGCATGGTGGGTCCATATACACTTTTCCATACTTTACGTGGAACGGGAATAGTAATAAAATTCCACATTTTAACTTTCAACCAAACGCGCTTCTCTTCCAACTCAATCCACTCATTATCAAATCGATATTGTAGATTATTATTTGGGTTAATTTCCAATTTATAAACATCCAATTTATCTGGGTAATTCACTGTATGTGCCCAGCCGAGATGTTCATTTACTCCATGGAAAATAGTCGTTCCTCCTGGAAAGAGCCCTCCAAGAATATTCCATCCGTCATCACTATGTAAATGTGCTTCGTACCAGGCTACAGGGCCTTCGAGTGGTTGGTGGGAGTTGATCGCAAGAAAAGACTCACCGGAATTTGTGCGGGAGGAATGAACGGCAAAGGCATTGGAACCAACATTTTCGGACGCGCCTACATTATCTTCAATAGTGCCTTCCACAATTTGTTGAATGGCTGCATCGGCACCAGACATTTGAGCAAGCGAAAGAATATATGCGCTCAAAATATCTTCGGGCAATACAGGGAAAGCCTTTTTGTTCCAAACTCTGTTGGGGTAGGCCAATGCAAAATCATTCATACCATGCGCGTAGGCTTCCACCAACGACCGAAATTCTGGCGAAAGTGCTGTGGCATAATTTGCTTTTGCTAGGGCTCTAGTTTCAAGCAAATGCACAAAAAAATCTACTGGAGCCGCATCTTTACCAAATGTCCGTCCAAGCATTGCTTTGCCTGCCAACATCGTTTTTTGGATTGTTTCAAAATCATCCTCAGCATGTGCCCAAGCTAACCCATAGGCTACATCTGGATCGGTTACGCCAAAAATATGTGGTACACCATACTTATCTCTCGCAATCTCAATTTGAGTAACATCATAATTGGAGACCCTATAGGTTGTTGAGCACCCTATTGCAGAAAATAAAAAAACGAATACGCAGCTATATCGAAAGAAAGAGTTTTGGAAAATAATCATATCTGCATCAATGAAATGTCAATTTGAAAAATAAAAACTAAGCGAATAAAGAGTGTTAACTATTTTAAAAGTATTTTAGCCGAAACATTTGAATATAATTTTACAAAAGGTCAAATACGTTCAATTATTTTATTTGTCACTCTCTTGTTCAGAAAGATTTCATAAATCTAACGAAACATCAACTTTTAAATGGTCCCAATTAGAATACTCATCACTGAAGACGAGCCCGTACAGGCATTGATGCTAAAAAAGGCATTGGAGGAGCTGGGTCATCAGGTATTAGGCTTAGTAAATAATGGTGAAGAATCGATTGCAATAGCCAAAAAGGAAAAGCCAAATCTGATAATGATGGATATAGGCTTACCAGGAGGTATGGATGGAATTACTGCTGCCGATATCATCAAAAGGGAATGTGATATTCCTGTGATATTTGTGACAGCCTCTGACGACCAAGCCACTATCAAAAAGGCAGTAGCGTCTAATGCAAACGGTTATATTCTGAAACCTGTAAACCTTCGAGAGATAAATATTGTCGTGGAAATGGCACTGACGAAGGATTTACTTGAGCGGAAACTAAAAAACCTCAACAAAGAATTAGATGTAAAAGTAAAGCAACGCACAAAGGAATTGCAAGTAGCGAACAATGATTTGAAAAAAGCCTTGGAAAAAGAAAAGGAACTGAATGAATTCAAATCCCTAATTATCACTAACGTATCTCATCAGTTCAAAACCCCCTTAACCACCATTAATTCCTCCGCAGAGCTGATTGATAAAAACATCGAAATGAATGCAGATATGAGTCGCATTTTGAAGCACTCTATGAGAATCCAGAATAGTGTAAAGCATCTTAATGATCTCCTAAATGAGATTTTATATATCGACAAGGCCGATTCTATAAATATCTCGTATAGTCCGGAAATAATGAATCTACGAGAGTATATAGAGACTTTTTTCGATTCGGTGACTCATGGAATTTGCAGGAAACATATCCTAAAAAAAACCCTCCATTTAGATCAAGACGAACATTACATAGATAAAGAACTATTTCATCAAGTACTATCAAACCTCATAGCCAATGCTGCAAATTATAGCAAAGATGGCTCCACCGTAGAAGTAGAAATAAAATCCGAAAATGGCTGGCTGTTTGGCACCGTAAAAGATTCTGGTATAGGTATTCCCAAAAAGGATCAAGCGAAATTGTTCGAAAGGTTTTTTAGAGGATCCAATGTAGGACCGAAAGAAGGAACTGGATTAGGCATGGCCATCATTAAGAAAAGCTTGGAAGTGCAGGGAGGAGAGCTATCCTTCGAAAGTGCACTTAAGAAAGGCTCTACATTTTATTTTAAAATTCCAATAGGGCCGCATACTACCATCTCGGCTGTCGAGACTTTATAAGTGCTAAATAATCATTGAGGACCGCTACATCAGCCTCCGCGCAATTCAGTAAAAGCAATTCGTCAGGATCAACCCAACGCAAGGCGGCATGTTCGGTAAGTACAATCTCTCCAGCTATGATTTTAGCTCTAAATGGAATTAGCTCGACTGTCTTATCTCCGTAGATATGCTGAACAGAAGGTAATTTTTCATAAATCTCAATGGCAACAGAAAGCTCTTCCTGTATTTCCCGCACGATGCAAAGCTCCGCAGACTCATCCTCCAGCAGTTTACCACCGGGAAATTCCCATTTACCAGGCAAATCCATTAGACTACTTCTTTGACAGACCATTACCAACCCATTCTTTTCTATTATTGCACAACTTACCTTTATCATATTCACTAAAACATAATATCTACAAAATCACTTATTTAACTTGATGAAAATTTTACGATATTTTTTGAAATCTATGCTGTTTTTGGCTTTTACTCTAATCACTTCGATATTTTTTTTTGGATGGCTATTCACTGCACCTACCTATAAAGGGCCAGTTACTGATCATTTTGATGGCAATAAATTTAGTCACCCTTGGGAAGCACCTGCCTCAAAGGGCTTTTTTGATGTCCTGAAATGGATGACCAGCCGAGAGCAGGGAGAATGGCGGGAGGATTTAACAAGTATTATCACCTACCCATTGGAAGAAAGGGTATTGGGCGACGAATTGAAAATCACCTTTATCAACCATGCTACTGTTTTGGTGCAAACTCAAGGGAAAAACATCCTCTTTGACCCTATTTGGTCGGAGCGTACAAGCCCCCTTTCATTTGCAGGCCCTAAAAGGCAAACCCCTGTGGGTGTAGCATTCGAAAATCTCCCGAATATCGATATGGTTATTTACAGTCACAACCATTATGATCATTTGGATGTGCAGAGCATTTTGATGCTTGAAGAAGCATTTTCACCCATATTCGTCGCACCCCTAGGCATCGATTTGTTTCTGAAAAAACAAGGCGTTAGTAGTGTTGTAGCCATGGATTGGTGGGACAGCACCTTGTTGGATGAACTCGAAATAATTGCTACGCCCGCACAGCACTTTTCAGGTCGGGGACTATTCGATAGAGACAAGACTTTGTGGTGTAGCTATGTCATTAAAATAGCGGGAGGAAATATATTTTTCGGTGGTGATACTGGTTACGCGCCTATTTTCAAAGAAATAGGCGATCGCTATGGCAATATGCGCTTTGCCATGGTGCCCATAGGCGCTTACAAACCTCGCTGGTTTATGTCGCCTGTCCATACCGATCCCGCAGAAGGATATCAGATTTTTAAAGATGTAAACGCACACTATGGTATACCCATCCACTTTGGCACTTTCCCGCTAGCCGATGACGGACAATTCGAACCAGAAAACGAATTGAAAGAGGTATTGAAAAGAGAAAATGGCCAAGATGGCACCTTCAGACTGCTCAGAAATGGAGAGAGCTGGGAAATTCCAAAAATAATGCCCTGACTGTAAATTGGTTATTAGGAATTGCTAGATTTTTGCCCAGAAAATTGAAAAATAAGAATCTACTATTCTATATTTGCACTCAATTCGGCAAAGCACGAATCTTTCTAAGGAGAGGTGGGTGAGTGGCTGAAACCAACAGTTTGCTAAACTGTCGTACTCGCAAGGGTACCGGGGGTTCGAATCCCCCCCCCTCCGCACAAAAAATAACCTACTGAAGTTCAGTAGGTTATTTTTATAAATACTGAATCGTTCAGCAACTCGGTAGCTTTCTCACTGTCCAATCATTGACCCTCTCGGTATTCTATATTAGTGTTATCAGTAATAAATACGTCAATCTTATATTGATCCTCTCAAGGTCTTTAACAGTATTAATCGACGCATTCTCCACCTTCCAGTCCCTTTTCGCTTTCAAAACCATTCTGCTTTGGAGTTTATAACCCCAGTCCTCCTCATCGCTTTTGTGCTTTGGTTTGGAGAAGCGTATAAGTGGGTGAAGAGAAAGAGAGTGTTGAGTGAGAAATGATGTATCAATAATTACCAAACCTCAAAAATATACCCAACGGTAATTTCAAACCTGAGGTGGATGGAATATAAAATCGCCTAATGCTGGCCTAAGTGTATCAGTGTGTACTAACGCTGGCGCACGTGTGCCACG
>JBDNFI010000075.1:0-37041 GCA_041689935.1 Cyclobacteriaceae bacterium | reverse complement strand
AATACATCTTCTTTTTTCATAATAGTAAGTGTGTGAATATATCCCGAAAAAGTTATTTCCGTAATTTTTCTCGGCCTTTTGTTGGCCGAAAAATTCCAGAATAACTTTTTCTACCATTTACACACTTTTAGGGATGGTACGGTAATTACACTATTTCGTCCTTAGTCAGTGATCTGGAGCAATGGATTTTGCTATATTAAAAGTAAATCTGTAAATCAAATATTTGATCAGTCTCAACAAAACCCAAACCTTTGAATAACCTGCATTTCCTTTCAGTCTTTCTTTATAAATTGAAATCACCAAACAAAATTCACAATCACACTTTTATTCGATAAATTTAAGGATGAAAAGCACAGTATTTTCTATTTTATTTTTAATTCTACTTTTCAACATAAGCAATGGGTTTAGTCAAGGAACAAATTCTTCCATATTAATTCCTGCAATGGATGAGAATGAACAATTTTCATTATCTCAACCTAATATCTGGATGTATAAGACTGTAAACAACCTTAACTGGGAAGGTGCTAAAAATTCAGGTGATTATTGGCCTCTAGCGGACCTTCTATTAGACAAGGAGCATCTCCCGGCAGATTGGAATGGTACTGGATTATTTAGAGCCAATTTTGCTATTGACCCTTCACTCTATGAGCAAGACGTAGCCTTATTTGGAAAATTGAGAGGTGCGGCTGAAATATTTGTGAACGGTAAATTAATCGTAAGAGCCGGTAAAATTGGAGTAAATTTGGATGAAGAAAACGCCGTCGGGAGTTTGCCTTTTATAGTATTTAAACTTGATAATCAACCCTCACAAACTATTGAAATTAGATACACAAATTTTGCCACACAGCGGTATTGGGGCAACCAATTTACGGGAATAGATTTATCTATAGGATTTCCTGTAGCGGTTGAAAAAATAATAAATCAAAATACAGAAGAATTTCACACAGAAATCAGCAGATACCACTTCATTTTTGGTTTTATGGTGGCATTAGGTCTTTTACACTTAATTCTCTTTGGATTCTACCCAATAGAGATTGCGAACTTAACCTGTTCAGTATTCTTTTTCTGCTTGTCAGGTATCTTTTTAAGTGGCATATTTTTCAGGCCTGCTGTGGCTCCTGTGGAACTATCAAATTTGCTTCTTTGGAAGGGAGTATTTCACATTTTTGCTGCCATTGTATTGCAATTCTTCATTTACCAAATAATGAATAAGAAATTCAATTGGCTGCCCTTTTTGAATTTAGTAGTTGGGCTTGTGGTACTCGTGATTACCATCCAAGATCCTGTTGCAAATAGCAGTATTAGTTACTTCTTCTTTATGTTAACTATGACTATTGGATTGATACTACTTATCAAGGCAAGGATTGTTGATAATATGAAGGGGACTAATATTATCTTTATATGCTTCTTAGTTTCTTTCATTTTGGTTTTCCCTGGCTTATTAAAAGCCACTTTTGGACTTTCAATACTTTGGTCAGGTAAACTCTTCTTTATGAATTTTGCCACGATAACAGCTGCTGCGGGTTACTCCTTTTACTTAGCTAGGGGCGTATCCATCACCAACCGCCAATTGAGTCTGAAGCTGAAAGAAAATATGAAGCTGACCATGGAAAAGCTTAAAGCTGAGAAGGAATGCTCGCCCATAGCAGTACAGGTAAGGGCGAAAAGCAGAAAATTAATCTAAATACGCTTATAGAAGAGTACTTAAAACTCTCATTGCATGGACATACAGCGAATGATGAATCATTTAAAGGGAATTACCAAACCAACTTTGACCATGAAATTCCGAAAATGTATGTAGTGCCGCAAGATATAGGAAGAGTAATGCTTAACCTTATCAATAACGCATTCTACGTGGTAAATGAGAAGGCCAAAACGGCTGATGGTAAATACAAACCATTAGTTACGCTAGAAACCAAAAATTTAGATAATACCATTGAAATTTCAGTTTCCGATAATGGTGATGGAATTCCAATGAAAATAAGAGATAAAATTTTACAGCCATTCTTCACAACAAAACCAACTGGAGAAGGTACTGGCTTAGGCTTAAGCTTGAGTTACGATATTGTAAAGGCGCACGATGGGGATTTAAGCTTTGAGAGTGAAGATGGAAATGGAACAATATTCAAAGTGATCTTGCCAAAAGAATAATAAAGTGTTTTTTTATGAAAGCTGCCTATTTCACTCATTTTCAAGGCCCAATCAATATTGAGAATCTTGCTGATCCTGAGTCAATAGAAGGATCTGTGATCCTAAAAGTAAAAGCTACGGGCTTGTGCAGGAGCGATTGGCACGGATGGATGGGCCATGATTCTGACATTATCCTCCCGCATGTACCTGGTCATGAATTGGCAGGTACTGTTGTGGAAATTGGCAAGGGGATAAAAAGCTTCAAAATTGGCGATAGAGTTACCGTTCCCTTTGTAGGTGGCTGTGGCAAATGCCCACAATGCACCTCTGGAAATCAGCAGGTTTGCGATTATCAATTTCAGCCTGGCTTCACTCATTGGGGATCATTCGCCGAATATGTGAATATCCATTTTGCGGAAACCAATTTGGTGCATTTACCACAAGAAATCAGTTTTGAATCTGCGGCAAGTCTTGGTTGCCGTTTTATCACGTCTTTTAACGCCGTGGTTCAACAAGGCAAACTAATGCCAGGCCAATGGCTGGCAGTGCATGGTTGCGGTGGCGTTGGACTATCGGCCATAATGATAGCAAAAGCAATGGGCGCACAAATTATCGCCGTGGATATAGATGATCAAAAATTGGCCTTGGCAAAAGAGATTGGAGCAGATTATCTCATAAATTCGACCTCACAAGATGTGGTAGAATCTATAAAAAGCCTTAGCCATGGTGGAGTCGATGTATCGTTAGACGCTTTGGGAAACAAACAAACTTGTTTTAACTCAATTGCCAATCTACGAAAAAGAGGAAAACACATACAAGTTGGCCTAATGGCGGGTAAAGACTACCTCCCGCCTTTACCTATGCACTTGGTAGAAGCCAACGAACTGGAAATAATAGGTAGTCACGGAATGTCAGCACACGCCTACCCTCCTACGATGGAAATGATAAAAAGTGATCTCCTTCAACCCGAGAAACTTATCCGAAAGATAATAAATTTGGAAGAAGGAGTGATATTATTGCCTCAGATGGACATATTTGTTGGAAATGGAATCACGGTAATTAATCAATTTTAAATTCACCCAGAACCAATTGCTAGCAAACAAAAAAGCCTTCCCAAATTGAGAAGGCTTTAACAATATTATTGATTATGACTAAATACTAATTCCCATAAAGGACATGAATGCCATTCCCATTAATCCAGTAATAAACATGGTAATACCCAGCCCTTTGAGGCCATCTGGTACATGAGAGTACTTTAATTTTTCTCTAATAGCTGCCAGAGCAATCATGGCTAGAAAGAAGCCGAAGCCAGAACCAAATCCGAAAACGGTGGCTTCACTAATCGTATAATCTCTCTGCACCATAAATAAACTACCTCCTAATATGGCACAGTTTACAGCGATAAGCGGGAGGAAAATACCCAACGAACCATAGAGACTTGGTGAAAATTTCTCAATGATCATTTCTACCAACTGCACCATAGCAGCGATAAACGCAATAAACATGATAAAGCGAAGAAAAGACAAGTCGATGTCCGCAAAGCCTGCGCCCAACCAAGCCAATGCTCCCTCTTTCAATACGTATTCTTGCAAAGCCCAGTTAGCTGGTACAGTGATTGTTAACACGAAAGTTACTGCTAAGCCCAAGCCAAATGCTGTACTTACCTTCTTCGATACAGCCAAAAAAGAACACATGCCCAAGAAATAGGCAAGAACCATGTTCTCTATGAAAATTGCTTTTATTGCTATACTTATTAATTCCATTAGATTGAGCGTTTAATGTTCTACGTATCCTGTTTTTGTTCTCTGCACCCAAATGATGAGTCCAAGGATGATAAATGCACCAACTGGTGTCACCATCAGACCATTATTTGGGAATGAGGATAGACCCACTGCTTCAAATACCTTGAAACCGAAGATCGCTCCAGAGCCTAACAATTCTCTGAAGAAAGCTACGGCTAGAATGATCCATGAATATCCTAAAGCACTACCAAGTGCATCAAGTACCGAGTCATAAGGTTTGTTACCCAAAGCATAAGCTTCTAAGCGGCCCATTACAATACAATTGGTAATGATCAATCCTACGAAAACGGATAAGCTTTTGTACATATCGAAAGCATAGGCTTTCAGCACCTCGTTTACAAGTGTCACGAGTGTTGCAATTACTGCTAACTGAACAATAATTCTTACACGTGCTGGAATAAGATTTCTAAGTACAGAAATGGTGAAACTGGCCATGACCATTACGAATATTACTGAAATCGCCATCACAAGTGTTGGCTGCAATTGGGTAGTTACTGCCAATGCCGAACAAATACCTAATACTTGAATAGTAATTGGGTTATCGTCAGAAAGAGGATCCGTTATAATCTTTTTTCTCCTTTTGGACAATAAGGCTTCCGCTACTTTTACAACAGGTTTATCAAGAGTTTCTGTGCTCATAATTCTCTATTTTAGTTAGCAAGCACCGCAATGCTTCCGTTTTGTTTTATATTTATATTGAAGTAGTTCTGATAATAATTGAGATAATTTTTCATCATATCATTTACTCCATTTGCGGTGATGGTGGCTCCAGACATGCCATCTACCTTATGAGGGCCAAGTTTGGATTCATCGTTATTCTCATTCTTAAGCATCACAACAGATACCAATTCACCACCTTCATATAATTTCTTTCCTTGATATCTAGCTTGCACTTCATCCTCAGTAATTCTAGCACCTAGGCCTGGAGTTTCACCAGCATGCGCGAATTTCACTCCTCTTATTGTTTCCAAATCTGTATCAATAGCCAAATATCCCCAAATCGCATCCCATAGTCCATTTCCGAATATGGGAAGGACATACGCTTGCACATCATCAGAATTCCCTTCGGCATGAAATTTAAAAACTGGAAATAAACGCTCTTCAGGTGCTATTTTAAAGTTCTTTTTAATATCCACTTTCTCTGCTTCACCTTCTACAATTTCGCCCTCTAAATTAGTAATAACAGCCGTGATACTAGACTCGTACTTGGCAAGTATTTGATTTGCATCCATAGCTGATAATTCCTCAGCAGAAAGCACCGCACCTAAAATTTGCTTCTTAGTATCGAGCTCTTCAGATTTCCTCTGTGGCTCTTTCAACACTTGAGATATTCCCGATAATAGTCCCCCAATCACGATTGTCATGATTACCGAAAACATGATGATATATAAATTAGACTGTCGCACGTTTTAGCCTCCTTTTTTTATTTCCTTCTACAATGTAAAAATCTATTAGTGGTGCAAACACATTCATAAATAGAATGGCAAGCATAATGCCTTCTGGATATGCAGGGTTAAATACTCTAATAATTACAGTTAATGCACCAATCAACAAACCATAAATCCATTTGCCCGATTCTGTTTGAGTGGCAGACACAGGATCAGTTGCCATAAATACAGCCCCAAAGGCTAATCCACCCATCACCAAATGATATTCAGGTGGCATTGACATATACTCATTCGCACTTAATAAGTTGCAAATCCAACCCATCGCATAAGCTCCACCAAATACGCTAACGATAATTTTCCAGCTACCAACACCTGTTGCTATTAGGATTACACCACCAATTAATGCCCAAAAAGTAGAAGTTTCACCAATAGACCCTGGAATGTATCCAAAGAACATATTACTGAAACTAAAGAAATCTGCACTTAAAACCGTATTTGCATTTGCTAGGGCTGTAGTGACTGAGCCAACGTCTTCTACCGTAGTCTGATAAGCTATTGCCAATGCAGTAGCACCTGAGTAGCCTTCTACTGGAGCAACATCGGCCAAGACTGTCCAAACTTCGCCTGAAATCTGACTAGGGTATGCGAAATATAAAAAGGCACGAGCAGTTAAAGCCACATTCAGGATATTCATACCTGTACCTCCAAATACTTCTTTGGCGATAATTACTGCGAAGACAGTAGCCAAAGCAACTTGCCATAATGGAAGAGATGCAGGCATAATTAGAGGTATAAGCATACCTGAAACTAGAAAACCTTCATTAACATCATGTCTTCTGATGGTAGCAAAGGTAAATTCTACGGAGAGGCCAGTTGCATAACTGACAGCAACTATTGGCAACACGTATGTTGCACCAAATAATATTTTCTGAATAAAATCGGCTTCCACACCAGTAGCTAGAAAGTGCATGTGGCCTGTATTCCACATTCCAAAAATCAAACATGGTATCATGGCGATGATCACCGTCATCATCATGCGTTTCAAATCTACGGCATCTCTTATTTGAACTCCCTTTGCAGATGTAGTATCTTTTGGGGCAAATAGTAGGGTTTCGTGTGCCTCATAGATGTAAAAGTACTTTTCGTACTTTCCACCCTTTTCGAACAGAGGCCTTTTCGTTTCTAAGAAATCTAGTAAAAATTTCATATCGAAATTAGCTGTTTTGTATTAAGTCCAAACCTTCACGTACTATATTTTGAACATCATGCTTGGACACATCCACAAATTCACACAATGCCAAATCCTCTTCAATCACCTCGTAAATACCCAACTGCTCCATGCCATCAAAATCTTCTGCCAGGATAGACTTAATAAGATGAACAGGCAAAATATCCATTGGAGTAACTCTTTCAAAAACACCACTTTGCACAAAAGCTCTATGTTGTCCATGCATATTGGTGTCCAACACGTACTCTTTCTTAGGTTGTAAGAAAGACAATAACCCAAATGCTCTTGAGAAACTCAACTTATTTGGACTAGGTAATATCCAACCCAAAAATTCATGATAATCGCCCTCAGGGATTACAGAAATTTGATGATGATAAAAACCTAAATAACCGTCCTTATTTATTTTCTCACCTGTTAAAACGTTACCAGAAATCACTCTTACATGATCAGACTTAATGCCATTTGCCATCAATTTATTGACGCATGCTCCAGTTCTTAATCGATGATATTGTGGTTCGTTTACTTCTGAACCCGTGAGGGCAACAAGGCGGGAGGAATCGTATTGACCATTTAAAAACAGTTTTCCTATCTGAATAACTCCAAATGGATGGACAGTCCAAACCAAATCTCCTTTGTTGATAGGATCTAAATGATGAATTTGAACGCCCACATTGCCTACCGGGTGTGGACCTGAAAATTTATTCAATTCTGCTCCCTCGGCTTTAGAAAGCACAGATGCTGCTGCACCATCAGCGTGTAAGTTTACGTGCACTTTTCCTTGACTGAACTTCTTTAGTATATCAATACCCGCTTGGAAATACTGCTCTTGATCTTTGAATATAAACTCAAAATCAGGCGCATTTGGATGCGAGTCGAACCCAGAGATGAATATTGCTTTGGGAGCATCTTCAGGATTTGCAATAATACCAAACGGACGTTGAATGATATTTGGCCAAACACCGCTTTTTAGCATCAATTCCTTCGCTTCGTCCACGCCAACACTTTTTAATTGCGAATCAGAGTGTTTCGGAAAGGTTTCAAACTCAATGTTTTTATCTGCAAGAATTTTAATCTCCAGTATTTTTCGCTTTTCCCCCCTTACTACATCCACGATTTCACCACTTACAGGTGCTACGTGCATGATACTTTCCATTTTCTTATCGAAAAAAATTGGAGTCCCAGCTTTGACATTCGAACCAACTTCTACAAGAAGCTTCGGGCGTTTAATTCCTATAAAGTCGGTTGGCTTTAATGCATACGTTTCGGGTTGGGCAGTCGACGATATCTTCTTCTCAGCCTTTCCAACGAGATGGATGTCAAAACCTTTTTTTAGATTGATGGTCCTAGACATGGGGATATTTCAAAATTGATTTATGTTCATTTTTTGGCGTGGCAAAATTAGTCATTTTTCCTTCTAAAGAAATTCTAATTCGTATTGACGGTACATTAAAATAGCATTTGATTAAGGAATTTGATTATACTCATAATAATAAGCCACTTTTCAAGTTGTTGTCAGTTCCAGACTTATATTTTTTACATGGTCAGCAACTTGCTCCATCAACCACATCGGCGTGGAAGTAGCACCACAAATGCCTACGCTATTCATTCCATTCAGCCATGAAAGATCTAATTCCTCCTCACTTTCAATAAAATAGCTATTTGGATTTTGAGAAAGACATACATTATACAAAGCTTTTCCGTTCGAACTTTTCTTTCCGCTTACGAACAAGATCACATCATTTTCTTTTGAAAAAGCATCCAATTGCGGCTCTCTGTTAGACACTTGGCGACATATACTATCGTTAGAATTAAATTCCACCAAATCCAAACTCCCATTAGTTTTTTGAATCCTTTTTTCTATTAGATCCCTAATTTTATAAAAGCCTTGAGTACTTTTAGTTGTTTGACTAAATAAAGTCACTGGCTTTGTAAAATCAATTTTGTCCAAATCATTCTCATTTGTAATGATAATGGCTTGCTTGTCTGTTTGCCCACTCAGGCCAATTACTTCCGCATGCCCCATCTGTCCATAGATTACGATCTGCCCTTTTGCTTGTTTCATTTTATCCCAAGCATTTTTTACTCTGTTCTGCAGTTTCAATACTACAGGGCAAGAGGCATCAACTAATTCTATATTATTTCTTAAAGCTATTTGGTACGTTTCAGGTGGTTCTCCATGTGCTCTAATCAATACTTTACAATCACGAAGTTCCTCCAATTCCTCCCGTCCAATTACTTGTAGACCTTTTGCATTGAGACGTTTCACTTCCATATCGTTGTGAACAATATCGCCCAAACAATAAAGAGTCCCATTCCCGTCCATCTCATCCTCAGCCATTTGTATGGCGAACTCTACACCAAAACAATACCCTGAATTTTTATCTATTACAACTTCCATTTTAACCTTTTAATCATTGGACAAATCTCTATATATAATGTCCGTAGACATTATTACCACTTGTCTTACTTGTTCGTCAAAGGTAAGATTTGTGGTGTCTAATTCGATCGCATTTTCAGCCTTTTTTAAGGGAGAAATCTCTCTAGTAGTATCAATTCTATCTCTATTTTGAAGATTCTCCCTAATTTCACCTAATGAAACCAATTTCCCTGCCTCAAGCAACTCTTTTTGTCTACGTTCGGCACGGATTTCAATATCCGCACACATAAAAATTTTCAATTCAGCATCTGGAAAAACAACCGTTCCAATATCCCGTCCATCCATTACCACTCCTTTACTTTTCCCCCACTTTCGCTGCAAAGAAACCATCGCATCGCGCACATCCGAAAGAGCACTTACCTGACTTACTTTTTCAGATATATGCATTTCTCTTATCTGCTTTTCCACATTTAAACCCTTCAAATAGGTTTCCTGTTGCTTATTTTTCGGATTTATTTTAAACTCAATACTTATGTCACTGATTGCCTTATGAATAGCCTTTGAATCGGTAAGAGGTATATGATGTTGAACAAAATATAACGTGACCGCCCGATACATGGCACCAGAATCTATGTAGATATATTGGAGGGAATGGGCTACTGCTTTGGCTGTGCTACTTTTTCCGCAACCTGAGTAACCATCTATGGCTATGGTGATTTTCCTCATATTTGCCTTGGTGGCAGTTTTTTCTTTGGCAAATATAGTGGTTTATCCGTTAGGAGGAAGTGGCAAATGGCTTATGTTTCGGGCTTCTGTTCCCTATTTAAAAATAATTGCATCCTCCATCATGCATTCATTTAACGCATTAGCTAAAATGGTTATTAAGACACTTCCATTTTAACTATTTTATTCTTTTGAAAAGCAATTGTGCATTTGTAATATTGAAAATAATTATAAAATATAAGTCATGCGAATAGAAGGTCAAATAGTAGATATAGAGTCAAAAAGAATTTACCCAGGTGTGATTCATATTAGCGAAGGTAAAATCAAAAGCATAGAAAAGCGGGAGGTAAACAATGCACAATATATCCTACCTGGCTTTATCGATGCCCATGTACATATAGAAAGCTCCATGCTAGTGCCCTCTGAATTTGCCCGCTTGGCAGTGGTGCATGGGACAGTAGCTACCGTTTCTGATCCTCACGAAATAGGAAATGTTTTGGGTGTTGCCGGCGTCAATTACATGATCGATAATGGCAAACAGGTTCCATTCAAATTCTATTTTGGCGCACCATCTTGCGTCCCAGCTACGGCCTTCGAAACCGCTGGTGCGATAATCACTGCCGAAGAAATAGACGAGCTGATGTCACGTCCTGAAATTAAATACCTCAGCGAAATGATGAATTGGCCTGGAGTACTTTTCCGAGATGAAGATGTTTACAAAAAACTGTCCGTTGCCAAAAAGCATGGCAAACCCATCGACGGGCATGCGCCTGGGCTTATGGGCGATCAAGCGCGGGACTATGCAGCGGCTGGCATCAGTACCGACCATGAATGCTTCACCATAGAAGAAGCGCTAGACAAACTAAAATACGGCATGCACATAGCCATTCGGGAAGGAAGCGCCGCCAAAAATTTTGAAGCCCTCTACCCTCTTTTGCATCATCACGAAGATAAAATAATGCTATGCTCCGACGACAAGCACCCTGATAATCTAGTAGAAGGCCATATTAATCTATTGGTGAAACGTGCGATAGAGAATGGTGTGGATATATATAAAGTGTTGAAAGCGGCTTGTATCAATCCAGTGAAGCATTATTCTTTGGACGTAGGACTTTTGAAAGAAGGTGATCCTGCTGACTTCATCGTTGTCGATGACTTACGATCTTGGAAAGTGGCGCAAACGTATATAAATGGGCAAGAAGTTGCGAATGCTGGAAAAACCTTGATAAAAAGGGTGCAAAATGACATTGTTAACCAATTTGAATGTGAAAAATTAGACCCCTCCAGTTTCAAAATAAAAGCAACAGGAAATAGCATCCACGTAATAGAAGCCCTTGATGGGCAATTAATCACCAACGATTTACTCCTAAGCTGCAAAAACGTAAATGGATATGCCGAGTCAGACACAGAGCAGGATATACTCAAATTTGCGGTCTTCAATCGCTATCAAAAAGCTCCTCCTGCCATTGCCTTTATTCGCAACTTCGGATTAAAAAAGGGCGCAATCGCTTCTACCGTTGGGCATGATAGCCACAACATACTGGTAGTTGGTGTCAATGATGAAGCCATGGCAGAAGCGGCTAATTTGGTAATCGCTGCCAAAGGTGGTGTATCCGCCTATGATGGAGCAAATACTCAATTAGTGCCATTGCCAGTAGCAGGCTTAATGAGCGAAAAAGATGGGTACGAAGTTGCCAACGCGTACAGTGCCATAGATAAAATGGCCAAAGAAATGGGCAGCAAACTGAATTCTCCCTTTATGACCTTAAGTTTTATGGCCTTATTAGTCATTCCACAGCTCAAGTTAAGTGACAAAGGACTGTTTGATGGAAAAGCATTTAGTTTTACTTCTCTTTTTGAGTAAATTGTAAGACCGAATATCTCCTTCAATCCAGACTTTTGGTGTGTTGTAAGCTAGCTATTTAACTCAAATATGACCAAATGAAACCTGAAAATCATTACATAAATAGAAGTAGTTGGTTAAGAGCAGCTGTTTTAGGAGCCAATGACGGTCTATTATCAACAGCTAGCGTAATTGTGGGAGTGGCAGCAGCAACTAATGCCGCTGAACCTATATTAATAGCAGGAGTCGCAAGTCTTGTCGCAGGCGCGCTATCAATGGCCGCCGGAGAGTATGTTTCCGTTAGCTCTCAATCGGATATCGAGCATGCAGATTTGGCTAAAGAGAAAATTGAATTAATGGAAACACCTGAGGTTGAATTGACTGAACTCGCCGCAATTTATGAAAAGAGAGGACTTGACGAAGAATTGGCTCTTAAAGTAGCGGAACAACTTACAGCACATAATGCCTTAGGGGCTCATGCGAGAGATGAACTAGGCATAAATGAAATCACTGAAGCCAAACCCGTCCAAGCAGCATTCGCATCAGGCTCTTCTTTTATAATGGGCGGTATTATACCTGTATTGCTTGTAATGATTGTGCCAGTCCATCAGATGGTTCTTTTGCAATATATTGGTGCATTGATCGTATTAATGCTTTTGGGAGCACTTGCCGCAAAAGCAGGTGGTTCCAGTGTACGTAAAGCTGTGATTCGATTAAGTTTTTGGGGTACCATCGCCATGGGAGTCACAGCACTCATTGGTTCATTGTTCAATGTAAATATCTGACTATTTCCGTCTGGCTGATTTCAATAAGGTAAATTGAACAATTCTGAAAATGGATATTGAATATAGCAAAGATAACTATGTATAAGAAAGCGACTTATTGAAAGTTACTCAAGATTGGAAAGTAAAATGAAATATACAACGCCTAAATGAGATCCATCGGCTTTTTAAAATCAGGCTTTTCGAAAATATAAACGGTATTGAAGCATAAGTTCGTAAAAATCGTATGGTACTAAGAGCTGGGTATTTAAAGAAAACTAGAAAAGCTTGTTCATTGATGTTGCTATTTCTTATTTATTTAGTTTAACCCATTGAGCACCAATTTTTTTATTAGATGCAATATATACTCATAATCTACATCCAAGCGATGCTGCTGCTTCCATCAAGTCAATCCCAATTTACAGAAATGATGTATTGGCGGGAGGATAGGAAGCTTAGCTGGCTCGAATTTGAAGGTGAAGTACAAGCTGAAAGTCCCTTTGAGGCTATGACCGTATCGGGTATTGAATATGGCTACCAAGTAAATAATAGAAATGGTGAAATAAAAATTACTTTTCAAGTCCGTGCTTATTTCAACCCAAATACATCTTGGGTTAAGCCATCCTCCCGCATGGCTGAACTATTGGCACATGAACAAGTCCATTTTGACATATCTGAACTTCATGCAAGGAGCCTCTCAAAAGCCTTAAATGAAGCTGTTTTTACCGCTAATTTTAAAGGTGAAATTGAAGCCATTTATCAATCAGTCATCAATAGAAGAGCCAAAATGCAAGAATTATATGATCGAGAAACAAATCATTCTAGAAACCCAGAGAAACAATTGGAATGGATAAAAAGAGTGACTAGCGAGCTTAAATTAGTGGATTGAAACTCCTTCCATTTTTATTCGAAAAATAAGAACTTACTCTAAATTTAAGCGTCGACTCACAGGACATAATGATAAAATGTGTCCTCGAATCAACCAGTCCTGAGATATCAGTCTATTTCATTTCAAAAAAATCAAACGCCAATATGCCTTTTCACAAACAATTCAAATATTTCATTTCAGGCTATCCGACAATATATTTTTAGAATAAAATTTTGATTATTTAATTTTCACAACCTCTTTAATTGATTGAATTGCATAAATAACTAATAAACATGTATTTACAATCATTGATTGTTTCAATCAATTTATTTATGATTCTCACAAACTATCTGGAATTCCCTTATAACCATTTTAAAGGCCTTTTTAAGTCGCTTTTCTGCCTTAATTTTTGTAAACTTGTAGATATACATATTTAAAATCTATATTCTCTAATTCAATAAAAAATATATCCTTATCAAGATGAATGAACCTTTAGAAGGCAATTTATCATAATCAAATTTTATGGCGGAAATTTCCAAACCAATAATAGTAATAAAATATGGCGGCAACGCCATGACAGAAGAATCGCTCAAAACCAATGTATTAAGAAACATTTGCAAACTTCAAGATGAAGGTTTCCATGTTGTAATTGTTCATGGTGGTGGTCCTTTTATCCAAAGGATATTGAGCCAAGTAAATATTCAATCCGAGTTTATAGATGGTCATCGCAAAACGAGCAAAGAAGCATTAAAATACGTGGAAATGGCTCTCAAAGGGGAAGTAAATGGCTCTTTGGTAGGAATGCTCAACCAAATGGGTCAAAAAGCAATTGGCCTTTCAGGTAAAGATGGCCAAATTGCTATTGCAACAAAAAGATACCACAGCAAAACTTCAGATGGCATTACAGAAAGCGTTGATATTGGCCATGTAGGTGACATCTCCACCATTAACATCGAACTGATTTCTCTCTTACTCCAACATAATTACCTACCTGTAATCACCTGCATTGCTGCGGACAAAGCCGGCAATGAATACAATATCAATGCAGATATGTTTGCAGGACATTTGGCTGGAGAATTATCCGCTGCACAATTTATCATCTTGACAGATGTGGATGGTTTACTGATGGATAAAGATGATTCATCCACTATTATGACAAACCTAACAATTCCTCAAACTACCGAGCTTATCTCCAACGGAACCATACAAGGTGGCATGATTCCGAAAATTGAATCATGCATTGTAGCACTCAATAAAGGTGCAAAAACCTCCCGCATCATCAACGGTACCAAACCGGAACAAATCACACAAATCGCTGAAAAAAAAATAATTGGAACAACTATTTCTAAATAATATGACTGACAGAAACCAAAAGTATCAGCAAATTGACAAAGAAAATTATCTCCAAACATTTCGTCGTTTTCCCATTACACTTACAAAAGGCTTGGGTGCGAGAGTATGGGATGTGAACGGGAAAGAATTTATAGATGCGCTGGCTGGTATTGCGGTAAATAATGTAGGCCACTGCCATCCCAAGGTGGTGAAAGCCATACAGGATCAAGCGGCTACTTTAATGCATATTTCGAATTTCTTCTTAAGTAAGCCACAAGCTTTGCTATCCAAAAAGTTGGTAGAAATATCAGGCTTAGATCGGGTGTTTTTCAGTAACAGTGGTGCCGAATCAGTGGAAGGTGCTATAAAAATTGCGCGTAAGTATGGCCACTCCAAAGGCCGAACAGGAACGATATTGTCCATGAATAATTCGTTTCACGGCCGAACCATGGCAACTATTGCCACTGGCAAAAAAGCGATGCAAATAGGCTTCGACCCAATTCCATTGGGTTTTAAACAAATTCCATTCAATGACTTCGATGCCTTGGTGAAGGCTTCGGATCAAAGCGTGAGTGCCATTATCATGGAACTGGTCCAAGGCGAAGGCGGAATCAATGTAGCAGACAAGGTATTTGTAAAGAAGGTAAGAGCATTTTGCGATGAACGTGAGATTGTTCTGATTTTTGACGAAATTCAATCCGGGATTGGCCGAACAGGGAAATGGTTTGCAAAAGATCATTTTGGCGTGCAGCCTGATATTATGACATTGGCAAAAGGACTGGGTGGCGGAGTGCCTATTGGTGCAATACTATCCAATCAAAAGGTAAGTGATGCAATAGATTTTGGAGATCATGGAACCACATTTGGTGGAAATCCGCTGGTTTGCGCCGCTTCTTTGGCTGTGATTGAGACGATTGAAGAAGAAAATCTTCTGAATGCCACCGCCGAAAAAGGTGAGTGGTTTATGAACAAACTTGCCGAAATCAACGACCCTCGACTTAAACAAGTTAAAGGATTGGGACTAATGATCGGCGTTGAGTTCGATTTTGAAACCAAGCCCTTGGTATTAGAAATGCTCGAGCAAGGAGTCATTGCCAATGCCACAGCAGGAAATATCCTCAGACTTGTCCCACCTCTTACCATCAATTATGAAGAGATGGGACAAGTATTGATTGTATTGAAAAATGCACTTAAAAAGATAAAATAAGATGCTGATAAAGAAGAAAATAGGCGTAATCGGTGCTACGGGTTATACAGGTTCGGAGCTCGTACGAATACTCAAATACCATCCTGAAATAGAAATTTCTATCATTACATCTGAAAGCCGAGCAGGTGAAAAATTCTCTGATGTCCATCCCTTTTTTCAAGGCATAGTCGATGATATTTTGCATTCTGCCGACAAGGTGGCTGAAATGGAATTAGATTTAGTATTCCTAGCCTTACCCCATGGTGTTTCGATGGATTACGTAAAAAAATGGAAGGATAAACCTTTCAAGATAGTGGATTTGTCGGGCGATTTTCGATTAGATAGCCCAGAAATCTATGAAGAATGGTATAAAAAGGAACATACATTCAGAGAAGGATTTCAAAATGCAACTTATGGTTTGCCCGAGTTATACAAAAGCAAAATTGAAGCTGCCAAACTTGTTGCTAATCCAGGTTGCTTCCCTACCGGAAGTATTTTGGCATTAGCACCTGCCATTAGCGAAGGAATCATCAATGAAAAAAATATCATTATTGATGCCAAAACTGGAGTAACAGGAGCAGGAATAAAGGCAAACGCAGTTACTCATTACTCCAATGCTAGTGATAACTTCAAAGCCTATGGGTTAAAATTCCATCGTCATAGTATTGAGATCCAAAGCAACTTAGAAAAAAGCGGGAGGAATACGCCTAATATTCAATTTACTCCTCACCTATTACCTGTAGATAGAGGTATTTTAACCACTGCTTACAGTCAAGCAACACGGCCTACTAGCCAAGAGGAATTACAAAAGATCTATGAGGAGTTTTATCAAAATATGCCTTTTGTCAGAATTGTCTCGAAACCACCATCAATAAAAGATGTACGAGCGAGCAATTATTGCAATATTTATGTAGATTATGATGATCGAACCAAAAATATAATTGTGATTAGTGTCATTGATAATTTAGTAAAAGGTGCTGCTGGCCAAGCAGTTCAGAACATGAACATAATGTTTGGGTTCAATGAAGCTATTGGCTTAAACCATATTCCAATAAATCCATAAAAGAAATGATTAAAAATATAACCAACGTAAAGGGAATTAAATGCTGGGGAGCACACTCAGGAGTGAAGTCTCTACGAAGAGATTTAGCTTTGATTTATTCCGTAGTACCAGCTAGTGCTGCAGCTGTATTTACAAGAAACAAGGTAGTTGCAGAACCCATAAAAATTTCTCGTGAAAACATAAAAGGAGGAATTATACAAGCAATTGTAATCAATGCAGGCAATGCAAATGCATGTACAGGTAAAGATGGGTATGCAGGCGCAGAAGCTATGGTAAAAGCCACCGCAAAATTCCTCAATATAGATGAAACACATGTATTAGTAGCAAGCACAGGTATTATTGGTAAGCCGTTTCCTACCGAAGAGATTGTTGCAGGCATAGAGAAAATAGCACCAAAGCTGAGTAACCAAAGCAGTGCAGGATCATTCGCAGCCAATGCCATATTAACAACAGACACCTACCCAAAAGAAGGCTTCTTAGAATTTGAATTACATGGCAGAGAAGTAAATATGGGTGGCATTGCCAAAGGATCAGGCATGATACACCCAAATATGGGTACTATGCTTGCTTTTATCGTAACAGACGCTGCAATAGAACCCGCTTTACTACAGAAAACGCTAAAATATTGTGTGGATCGTACGTTCAACATGATCACCGTTGATGGGGATACTTCCACCAACGATATGGTGGCTGTGCTTGCCAATGGCAAAGCAGAAAATGATATCCTTACCACAGAAGAGGACGAAGGCTATGAAGACTTTAGATCCAACTTGCAAGAGATGATGGCGCATTTGGCTAAATTGATAATTTCTGATGGGGAAGGTTCCTCAAAGTTTATAGAATACAAAATCGTAAATGCTGCTGATGAAGAATTGGGTAGAAAACTGGCGCGCAGCATTTCAAGTTCTAATTTGGTGAAAACGGCAATGTTTGGTCGCGATCCTAATTGGGGAAGAATAGTATGTGCCGCAGGTAATGCCGACGTACCCTTTGACTATGAAAAAGTGGATTTATACCTAGGCAATGAGAACACGATGATACAAGTTTTGGAAAAGGGCATTCCATTGGATTATGATGTCAATTACATGAAAAAACTACTTCGTGAGTCTCACCTTTGTGTAAAAATGGACCTGCTAGAAGGTAAAGCTGAAGCGACTGCTTGGGGAACAGATCTTACAACGGATTATGTGTTGTTTAATTCTGTGTACACCACGTAGATATCTTTCATATCGAATACTCCGAATTTAAGCTTTTCGGTGATTGGAGGGATGGATGTTCGATCTGCATTAATTGAACATGAATACAATCTTATAATGCCTTGATCGGTGGTGTAAAATATCAGAAAATGAGTCAAATATTTTGAATGCCTATTGAAGTCAATCCAACCAGCATACAAAAGCGTTACTAAAGTCGAATTTCTGAGAATTTACTGAAAAATTGGTTTTCGCAAAAGCATAAAAGCCCAAAAATATTTGGGCTTTTATGCTTTTGATACGTCATATAGCGATTATACTTTCGCTGATTTTGGCATAATGCTTTGAAACATGATTCCTAGTACGACTACCAAAATACACCCAATGGCGTTGTACCATAGAAAGCCGATAGAAACCACATTGATGGTTGTTAAATAATGAAGCGTTCCTATACTCAATTGCGAAATAATAGCGGCTATAAATACTGCATGGCTTTTTACATATTTCACATAAAATGCCACCACAAAAATGCCCAGGATTGTTCCATAAATTAATGATCCCAATAGATTTACAGCCTGAATCAAGTTCTCAAATAAGCTTAAATATGTGGCAAAAACAATGGCAATAAGACCCCACATAAATGTGAATAACTTACTTGATTTTACATAATGATCATCCGATTCCTTTTTACGAATCGTTCGCTTGTAGATGTCTACTGTGGTAGTAGCTGCTAGGGCATTGAGCTCACTAGCAGTAGACGACATCGCAGCAGAGAAAATAACTGCGAATAGTAATCCAACCAAACCAACAGGCAGGTTTTGCATCACAAAGGACATAAAAACATAATCCTTATCATTGGTTTCAGCCTCAGGATCATTCAATTTGATAAGTGCTGCTACATCACTATGAATTACTTTTCCTTCTTCTTCGAGTGCCAATGCCCTATTTTTAAACAATTCTATAGAAACTTCATCTTTTTCCCGAACCGCTTGACTCAAATCAAAAATCGTCCTTTCTTTCTCTTCAAAGATCGTAGTATGAGCATTTTTCAATTCTTGCAATTCATCAGCATATTCGGATTGTTCTAGCTTATTGACCTGCACCTGATTGAAGAAAACCGGCGGCTCGTTAAATTGAAAAAATACGAACACCATCACGCCTATAAACAAAATAATAAACTGCATGGGTACTTTCAACAGTCCATTCATCATCAAACCCAATCTACCTTCCTTGAGTGATTTGCCAGATAAATACCTCTGCACTTGGGACTGATCGGTACCGAAATAAGAAAGAAATAAAAAGAGCGCTCCAGTAATACCCGACCAAAAATTGTATCTATCGCTCAAGTCGAACGTGAAATCTACCACATCTAGTTTCCCCATTTTGCCTGCTACATGCAGTGCATCAGAAAAATTAATATTATCTGGTAAGTAATTAATAACAAAAATACCCGCTAAGATCATCCCGCCCATCATTACAGCCATTTGCTGCTTTTGGGTTACACTTACAGCTTTGGTACCGCCAGATACTGTATAAATAATCACTAAGGCTCCTATCACTAAGTTGGTGCCACCAAGACTCCAACCCATGAGCGTAGACAGGATAATAGAAGGTGCATATATGGTAATACCGGCTGCCAAACCGCGCTGAACTAGGAATAAACCTCCCGCCAATAAGCGTGTTTTTAAGTCAAAACGGCTTTCTAAATACTCATAAGCGGTGTACACTTTTAACTTATAATAAATAGGCACAAAAGTGACGCTCAGGATAATCATGGCTAAAGGCAATCCGAAATAGAATTGTATAAAGCGCATTCCATCGGCATAGGCTTGCCCTGGAGTGGATAAAAAGGTAATGGCACTCGCTTGAGTAGCCATTATAGAAAGACCTATGGTCCACCACTTCAGATCACTATCTCCTTTCAGATAGCCCTCCATGCTCTTTTTGCCTCTCGTCTTGTACACCCCATAAGCGACGATACTTCCTAACGTACCAAAAAGTACAATCCAATCAATAATACTCATGAATAATGCTTAGTAAACCAGTAAAACAATAATATTAATACGGCTAATACGATCATTATAAACCAATACCAGCTATTCCATTTTTTAAAAACTGGAATATCCTCTTCATTATATTTTTCCTGGTCTTTATCAGGGATTTTCGTCATAGCTTCCAATTGAGATCAAGTTAGCAAATATCCTGAATGCTCCCGGCACCCCCGCTGGTAATTGTCTAAACCAAGAATAGCCTGTATATATGTAATATCCTTTGCCATATTTAGCTACAAGCAACCCTCCTGTCAACGGTTCTTCTCCAGGATCGGAAGAGGCTAAAATGGGCGTAAATGCCTCATCCCACTCTCCCGGAAAGTAAAGTCCTCTTTCTTGCACCCAATTATCAAAATCCTTACTGCTAATCTTATTCGGAAAATTCATCACTGGATGCCCAGGCGCAATTATTTTTACCATTGCTTCTTCTACGGTGATTCTACCTCTTGAAAGCCTCAAAGGATATGGAGCTAATTCATTAGTAACCATGCGACTATTGGTATTATATTGCAGCAGAAGGGTACCTCCATTTTCTACATATTTCAATAGTTCAGCTTGCCCAAATCTTAGTGCCTCAATAGTATTATAAGCCCGCACACCCATTATGATTGCATCATATTTGGCCAATTCACTCGCATTCAAATTATCAGGATTAATTTCATCTACTTGGTAGCCAATTTGCTTTAAACTGCGAGGAATATCGTCCCCGGCTCCTTGTATATAGCCAATCAATTCCCCCCGCTTTTCAAGATTTATCTTCACCATTCTGGCTTTTGATTCAGGGAAAATACTTTGAAATGGAATGTGCGGATAATCTATCGTCAACAAATCTCGATTGTAGGATTTGCCTTTATACGTTGCTATGGCATTTGCTATCACATCGCTATCCGTACTAGGTGGGTTCACCTTAAATATAAATGTGACCTGTTCTCCTTTCTGCTTCAAATTATACTGATAACTCCTTGGTGTCAATGACCATCCGGTTGGCACATCTAAACTCACTTCCCCTGAGATATTTTCCTTCCCAGCAAGTACTTCAACAGATACTTCTTTTTCATTATTATCGGAGAAAACGACCACATTATCAGAAATACCTACATACACAGGAGGTGTTATAATAAATGGACGATACTGCTCTCCATCCACAGGATCATTTCTTTTGTAAACTAAAGGGAGAGAATATGAAATAATTTCACCCATTATTTCGATTTCCACATCCACCAAAAAAGCGGGAGGATTTTCAGGCATTCCAACCATCGCCTGATTAGCCACTTCGTACATACCTACAGTTCCATCTTTCACCAGCCAGTACGGTTGGCTAATTGGGAAATCAGCTGGAATACTAAAACCGAACTTCTCACGGTGAGCTTCATTAAAGCCGACTTCTTTATCGAAACTGCTATTGTACAAATCCTTAATACTCGCACTTTTCAACGAAAATGGTGTATTGGATCTATTGGTCGCTTCTAAACTCACCTCTACCTGCTCCCCACCTACCGCAGTGCTCGCATTACTTATAGCTTCTAAATAAATGCCTGCGCTCGCACGAATAATTTCGTCGAGATCGTCCAATTTCTTATTTGCCCACCAATTATTTGCAGCTAGCGACTTCACATCTTTTCGAAGCTCAATGAGTGCGGCTAAAGAAGCCTCCGGTTTTACAATCTGAAATTCCTCTATAATAGCTGAAATCTTAGCGGTCATTTTTTCACCTCCCGCTATTCGATTCCAGCTGATGTCTATGTCAGAGAAAATATCGCCAACTGCTTTATCGCCTTTTAATTGAACGACATGATCCAAAGCAGAGCCACGAGAGCCTGTTGATCCAAAGCCCTGACTCTTATGCATCGTTCTACTTTCAGCAGCTATTTCGTTATATGATTTGCCTAATAATGGATTATATGTACCCACATCGTAAGAAAAGACATTTGGCTTTCCTTCATAATCCGAGTTGCTATTGTCCCAATTATAGGTATTCCAAAATATACGCTTTGGTTGCCAAGTATCGACAAGTTTCAATTGCTCGGGAAAAGCATTGGGATCAGCCGCCAAATCAAATGCCTCAACTGATAGCATTGCAGAGGCTGTGTGGTGCCCGTGGGTGGTACTTGGTTCTGTATCGAATCTATTGATGATGATATCTGGTCTGAACTTACGGATTGCCCAAACCACATCTGCCAAAACTCGCTGCTTATCCCACGTGCTCAAGGCTTCGTAAGCATCTTTTGAAAAACCAAAATCATTTGCCCTAGTGAAATATTGACTCCCGCCATCTGTCCTTCTGGCTTGAAGGAGCTCTTGAGTACGAATGATCCCTAACAATTCACGTATTTCTGGGCCAATCAAATTTTGTCCCCCATCTCCTCTTGTTACTGATAAGTAAACAGTCTCAACCTTTCTCTCATTCGCCAAATAAGAAATCAACCTTGTATTTTCATCATCAGGATGTGCTGCAATAAACATTACTGTTCCTATATTTTGTAATTTGGTAATAGAATGGAGGATTTCAGAACTTGTGTAGGCGACGGGCTTTTGGGCAAAGGCGGGAAAACCCAAAATAAATAGGACGTAAAATAAAGTGATTTTGCGCTTAGTCATGTTCAAAATTTTTGAAATTTGAATAATTACCATACGGTATGGAATACATTTTCTTTGAACGGAAGCTTAATTGGGCTGACCGATATATTATTCATTTTGTTTTAAATGTATAATTGCAAATATTCACTACTTTAGAGCTTCTATAATCATCCAAAAATGATTCAAAAACTAAAAATTTCTTTTTTAGTCCTTGCTTTTTTAAGTTTTATCTTCTTAGGTAAGCATTCCGCTCAGGGTCAGAATTCTTCTTCTGACAAGATCGATTTGGTAAATTTGCCCGATGGTGTTGAAAAACTTGATGCCTATTTGGATGCAATTAGAAATACACACAATAATAATCCTGATTCAGCCCTCAGTCTAATCCCCGAGGCTTTAAAATTAGCAAAGACACAGAAAGATTTAACAAAGGAAGCCGAAATTCTATTTTCTCAATCCTCTGCCTTTTCAACAAAAGGCTTAACAAATGAAGCACTTGAATCTGGAAGGCAAGCTATTAGGACTGCTAAACTCGCAGGCGATTCGATCTATGAAAGTAGAATTATTTCCTTTTTGGGAACAATTTATGGTGATATGGGAAATTTCGAGGAAGCCGCCAAACAGTTTAATCAAGCTTTGCAGATAAGTGTGCAGCAAAATGACTCCTTAGGGATTATCAATGGATATCTAAGATTAGGGGTTGTCCAAAGCTTTCAAAATCAAGAAAAAAAGGCCATTGAATATTATGAAGAGGCTTTGGTCATAGCAAGAGCCGCTGAACGGCAGTCAAGCATTTCGAGCTTGCTCAATAACATAGGCACCGCATACGGGAAGCAAGAACTTTATAAGCAAGCATTGATTTATTTACACGAAGCAGAATTGCTAGAGCGGGAGAGAATAGGAGAAATAAACCTTAATTATTTCACACAATTATTGAGCAATATCGGCCAGGCTTATTATCACTTAAATAATTATTCTAAGTCCCTTGATTATTTAGTCGAAGCAGAGGAAATAATCCTTGCGAACGGCGAAAGCATCAATCCAATAGCAAAAGTGAATAATAATGTAAATATTGGAAGGTTGTATACAAAGCAGGGAGAATTTATAAAAGCAGAAAAATACTTAAATGAAGCGTTAGCGATTGCTTATTCATCAAACTCATTACCTAGTCAGCAGGTTGCCAATGAGGAACTCACCGAATATTATATCATAATCGGTGAGTTTGAAAAAGCTCTTGAAACCTCCCGCTTAGCCAATGACATCCGAGATAGTATTTATAATGCAGAAAAATTCGAGATAATAGAAAATCTTAATACTAGATATGAAGTTGAAAAAAAGGATGCCGAACTCGCTTTACTCACTGAATTAAATAAAAGTAGGACCTTTCAACGAAATCTACTCGCCTTATTATCTGTAATCACCTTAGTGCTCTTTGGTTTTATGTTTTTTAGTTATTCCAACAAAATCCGTAGCAATCAAGAATTACTGATCAAACAAGGAGAGTTGGAGGAAATAAACGATATGAAGGATAAGTTATTCTCCATTATTGGCCACGATTTGAGGGGTCCATTTCAAGGAATACTTGGTGGCTTATTACTGATCCAAGACGGAACATTTCATAATAATGAAAAAGAGAAGAAGGAACTAGTCCAAAAACTTATAGAAAGTGGAAAGGCAACACATGAAGTTTTAGAAAGTCTATTGATTTGGGGGAAGGCTCAATCTTTTGATTCAAATCCTGAAAAAATAGATTCAAAAAAAATTACAGAATATTCAATCAGACTACTGAGGGAGGCTGCTAGGCAAAAAGATATATCCATTGTAAATAATGCTACCGATGAGCTAACCATGCTGGCAGATAAAAAGGAAATAGAGTTTGTGCTCAGAAATTTGATTAATAATGCCATTAAATACACCAATCCTGGTGGGCAAATTTCCCTCAAGGCACAGAAAGCGGGTAATCAACTAAAAATTGATATTATTGACAATGGCGTGGGAATTCCTAGTTACAGAATACCTTCAATCCTTGAGATCAACCAAATACAGAGTACTTCCAGCACCAAAAACGAAGCTGGTTCAGGCTTGGGCTTGGTCGTTTGTCATGATTTGGTCACAAAGAATAAAGGCAAAATAAAAGTTGAAAGTGAGCTTGGTCACGGATCTAAATTCTCAGTCTATTTACCTCTCGCATAGTTTATTTTTTCTACAAATAATCATCCTTCCATCCGTATTTTTGATTTCTCCCAATCCAATTGATTGATTTATAACGTAGGAGCTTTCAATGAATTAAAATAAAAAGGTCATGAGTTGAATCATGACCTTTTTAGATTTAAAGAAACAAATCCTTAAGAATTGATTTTCACCATATTCATAAGAAATTACTGTTATTGATTTTGCGGATTAAGTAAAACAGGTTCGCCAAAACCTAAAGCAGATAGTCTGCTCATTTGCGTTTTAGCATCGCCAACCACTACATAAACCATTTTATTCGGATTCAAATATTGCTTGGCCAATTCTTGCATTCTCGATACACTCATTGCTTTTACAATTTCTTCTCTTTGTTTCATATAGTCGTAAGGCAAGCCATAAGAACTGATATCTGCCAACAACCCAAGCTTTGCGCCTAAGGTTTCGAATGCTCTGGCGTTACTCTTCAATAAATATCCTTTGGTAATAGCCAAATCTTGCTCGTTAAATCCCTCTGGGTAATTGGCTAATATATCTCGAATCAACGCTATAGACTCAAAAGTTACATTTGTACGCACACTTGAGGAGACTGTAAATGGTCCTTTGATATCAGAACCTGAAAAACCAGAACCAATACCATAGGTATAGCCTTTACCTTCCCGCAATTGCTGCGTAAGTTGAGAGGCAAACCCTCCGCCTCCAAGAATATAATTCATTACTTCGGCTGGATAAAAATCTTCATCCGTTTCAGCTAAAGCCAAATACCCAATTCGCAATTCTGATTGCTTTGCATCAGGCACGTCGTAAAAATAAATTTTGGAAGATGTAGGCTGCTCAGCCAATGTATAGTTAGGGAAATCTACCGTATTTCCAGTCCAGTTTTCATTTAAACTCTTTAGTGAACTTACTACTTTATCTTGCTGGATATCACCAGCAATATGCATACTTGCTACACTTGGAGATACGTTATTCTCATAATACTCTTTCAAGTCATCCATACTAATGCTTGCTACAGATTCCTCCGTACCAGCTTGATTATTAGACAAAATATGATCTTTGCCATATAGCAATTCATTGTAAGCATTGCTTGCAATAGCACCAGAGCTTCCCTTTTGCTGTACAATGGCACTGGCAATCCGTTGTTTAGCCAGATTGAATTCTGTTTCGTCCCAACGCGGCTCAAGTAAAATTTCTTCCAATAGAGCTAGCACCGAATCATAGTTTTTGGCTAATGTATTCCCAGATATAAACATACTTTCTCTGCCCGCACTCACATTGATACTAGCTCCCAGCATATCTATGGCTTCTTCCAATTCTTCAGGGGTTTTGTTTTTCGTGCCTTTGGTCATCATCGTGGCCAATAGATTAGCTACACCTACTTTATTTGGATCATCCAATAGTAAGCCTCCTTTGATGCGGATATTGAATTGCACTAAAGGCAATTCGGTATTTTCTATACCATACACACGCATGCCATTGCTTATTTCGGTTTCCCAGATATTTGGGATCACAAAACTAGGTGCAGATCCATATTCAGGCTCCACCGAGCGTTCAAAGCTAGAAGGCGTTTTTTCGTAGGCCATTTTTTCATTAAGATCAAACTCTCCTTCTGCACCCATCACAATTACTTCTTCCACTACCTCTGCCTTTTTTGCGCCAGTCAGAATCAAATTCGTTTGCCCAAGAGGAACAAAGCTTGTAGTCACATAAGGCTTTCCTTTGATATACTTTTCATATACACGCATTACATCTTCGGCCGAAACATCCAATACTTTTTGAATATCTTCATTGATGTAGCCTGGATTATCGGCAAAAATATTATACTGAGCCAATTGGAAGGCCTTGCCCAATACGCTTGATAATCCATTATAAAAGCTAGTTTCTTGACCTGCCTTAATTCTTGCCAAATCTTGCTCATTCACCCCTTCTGACTCGAATTTTGCAAAAGCTTCATTAATTGCAGCCATCACCGTATCCAATGGCGTATTTTGATACGCTCGCACGCTTATCTGATATTCACCTGCCAACTCTGCACCATATTGATACATCGATACATTGGAGGTCACTTTCTTATCCTCAACTAGCACTTTGTAAAAAGGTGATTTTTTCCCAGACGAGATTAACTGACCTAAAATAGATAATGCATAATCATCGTCATTGTATTGCTCTACTGTTGGCCATGTCATAGTGAGTTGCGGTACTCTTGCAAAGTTATCTTCATGATATAAAGATTTGATTTCACTTAAGCTAACAGGCATATTTTCAACTGGAGCAATCTCCTCTCCTCTTGGGATTTCATTAAAGTATTGCTCCACCCAGGCTTTTACTTGAGCAGGATCAAAATCACCCGCAATTACTAAGGTTGCATTATTTGGAACATACCATTTGCCGTAAAATTCCTTCACATCTGCCAAGGTGGCGTTTTGCAGATCTTCTAGCGAACCGATTACTTGCCAATTATATGGATGGCTTTCAGGGTACAAATTCTTACCTACCACATAGCTTGCATGGCCGTAAGGCACATTATCTACACCTTGACGTTTTTCATTTTTCACGACTTCTTTCTCCTTTGCAACCACCTGCTCGGTCACAGTATTGATGAAAAAGCCAAGCTTATCTGCTTCCGCCCAAATCATTTTTTCAAGTGCATCATTTGGGACGGTTTGAAAGTAATTTGTGCGATCGCGGCTGGTAGAGCCATTCGCTCCAGATCCACCTACTTTGGCATTGAGTTTGTCAAGGCCGCCTTGGCCAAGATTCTCAGATTCTAAAAACAATAAATGTTCAAAAAGGTGGGCAAAACCAGTACGTCCAGTTTTTTCTCTAGCTGAACCAACGTGAAAAGTCAGTGCAACTGCTGTAATTGGATCTGACTTATCAATATGAAAAATCACGTCCAATCCATTTTCTAAAGTGAATTTTTCATATTCAACGGAAAATTCTTGCTTTTCGACTTGAGGCTCTGTGGCTGTATTACACGCTGCTATTATAAGCAGGCTAAAAAACAGCGGGAGGATGGTTTTAAATGTAAACTTCATGCATTGTAGGTTTAGTGATTCGCCTACAATTTAAGCTTAATTTGAATCAAAATTAAATTTTTTGGAGAAAGGCTGTTAGCCAGATTCACTTTATTTAACTGATCTTTTCGGCATCTTCGTACCAGTATCCGTCATCAAATTTCTTATTAGATGCAATACCGTTTCTCAATACATTCAATACCATCCAAATTACGATGAATGGAGACATAAAGAAAAACGCGCCAACAAATCGTTCAAAACCCTCAAAAAATGGCAGCAAAGTGTACATAAATAAAAATGCCGTAGTGGCAATTATTGGTGTTTTAATAGTTTCCATAATTTCTATTTCTTAATTAACAAATTGATCGAGAGGATGTTTTTGAAAAGACAGTTTTCCTCGTTTTACTGATTTGCAATTCGCAATTTATTTGTCAATTTTGGCTAAGACTGGCTTTTTGCCGAGTACAGTTAAGAAGATTTTTTCTCAATCTTTCCAAAAACTGTTTATAAAAAAAATTTAATACATTATAAAATGCTGTAAATCAATAGTTAGATGTTTTATAATTAAATAAAAGGTTAATGGGTAAGCTAGATCAGATTTTGGAAACACTATTCCTGACGATGATGCCGTCTGTTTTTTTAAACCTATCAGCCATAAAAGCTTCACTCGTTATATACTATATTAGTTATCTTGAGCTTTAGCCAAGTCCAATAATGCCTTTAAAAATCCGAACAAAGGAATAAATCCATGTATTCCAATCAATATAACTAAAGCTATTCGCATGGTAACTTCTGTTTTATTGTCTAAATCAATTAACTGATTACCTATGATTTATGCATTTTTGGTTTAAAACCAAATAGCGGATATATTACTAAAGTCCTTTTAACTAGCACGATAATAAAAATACTCACTAGAATTAGAAGTGCCTAAAACAAAAAAGGAACCGATATACAGTTCCTTTTTTCATTAATGTATTAATTGCAATGGATTATAATCAACCCTGCATTACTTCTGCTAAAGATTCCTTATTTGCGACAATGATTTTATCGACTATTTCATCCGTTAAGGCTGTGGATAGAAAAAGGGATTCGAATTGACTTGGCGCTAAATAGATGCCGCGATTAATCATCGCTCGAAAATACTTTCCAAACATTGCTGTATCGGCTTTCTTGGCACTTTCAAAGTCATAAATAGGCTGATCCGTAAAGAACAAGGTACACATACTGCCTAAATGGTTGATGCTGAGATTTAAGCCTAATTCATCTACTCCTTTTTGGATACCCGACACGAGCTTATTTCCAATAGCATTGAGCTGGGAGTAAATTTCTGGGTGCTGATTGAGATGTGATAGCATTGCCAAGCCGGCTGCCATGGCCACAGGATTTCCTGATAATGTGCCTGCTTGATATACCGGCCCTTCCGGGGAAACGAAGTCCATGATGTCTTTCCTCCCGCCATAAGCACCAACTGGCATCCCTCCACCAATGATTTTACCTAGAGTTGTTAAGTCTGGCTTCACTCCATATAATTCTTGTGCTCCGCCTTTTGCCAAACGAAACCCAGTCATTACTTCATCAAAGATTAATATAATGCCTTCTTGGTCACATATTTGACGTAGACCTTCCAAAAATCCCTCTTTTGGCAATACACAGCCCATGTTGCCTGCTACGGGCTCAATGATGATTGCCGCGATGTCATTTTTATGACGGTGCACGAGCTCTTTTACATGCTCCAAATCGTTGTAACGGGCGGAAATGGTGTCTGCAGCAGTACCCTTCGTAACACCAGGACTATCTGGTGTGCCAAGCGTCATTGCACCACTACCAGCTGCTATCAGAAAAGAATCTCCATGTCCATGATAGCAGCCTTCAAATTTGATAAACTTGTCGCGGCCTGTAAAGCCCCTTGATACTCTGATGGCTGACATCGTAGCTTCTGTACCTGAATTTACCATCCGTACTTTTTCAATAGATGGCACCATTTGGCATATTAATTCGGCAATCTCTACTTCTCTGGCGGTAGGTGCTCCGAAAGAAGAGCCATCGATTACGGCTTTCTGCACTGCTTCGATAATCATCGGATGTGCATGACCCAAAATCATGGGACCCCAGCTATTGATTAGCTCTATGTAGGCATTACCATCTTCATCAAAAATAAAAGCACCTGAGGCTTTTTTGATAAATATGGGATCGCCGCCTACGGATTTGAAAGCCCTTACGGGTGAATTAACACCTCCAGGAATGAATTGCTTTGCTTTATCAAAAAGTTGCTTGCTGGTAGATAGATTAGGTTTACTCATTTACTACTTGTAATACTCCATTTATTAATTTGAAAATTGGTATATATTGATTATCAACTCGTTGATTGAACTGATACCCTGAAAGAACGTCCTTTAAAATTAAGCCATCGTTTTTGATGCCAGTGTGAAATTGCGTACCATTTTCTTTAATTGATTTGCCTATTAGCCACATCGCATCATAGCCAAAGGATGAATAAGTGGTTGGCGTGGTTCCATAAGCTCTGATATAATCTTCTCTAAACTTACTTAGCGTATCGCCACCAAATTGCACTCCATTATAGCCTACTAAATAGACACCAAGACGCTCTAATTGTAGTTCTGAGATATTTGAAATATCTAACCAAGTGTCGAATCCAAATGTTGGAACTTTATCACCTCTTATGGTCAACACACTTAAAGCACTTGCTATAACTGCAGGGTTTTCTGTAGCTAAAAAAATATGCCCAATTTCTTCTTTGGACATGGCTGGCGTGGCACGCATCGCATTTGGATCGTCGCGGGAGGGATCTGCTACTTGGCGAATCTCCGATAATCGCTGAAATATCGTAGAACCGTCGGGCCCAGAAATTTGCTCCATCATTACAATTCGGAATCCAAGTGCCTCTGCCGCCTTTTTATAGGCATTCGCCATTTCTTCGTCTCGCTTGGATGTACTGTAAATAATAACTGCATTTTTATTATTGATGCTTTCATTGGCATACTCAATCACCTTTTGCGAAAGGGTTTCATTGCCTGGTCTCATCATTAGCGTCCATGGATTATTTTTTATCCCCTCTATTCCCCCACCAAAAGGCAGCACAATTGGCATCAAATTCTGGCTTGAATAAGTACCCAAATCAATTTGATTACCTCCCAATTGATGAAACATTAAAAAGTCCATCCCTTTCACTTCTGGCTTATTCAAAATAGTCGAAATGGAGGTATTTTGTTGGCTTTCAGTATCGTAATTGAATAGATTGATGATGATTCCTTGTGATCTTAATTGCCTATTGGCAAGTTTTACTCCTGCAAAGAAATCCATATATTGGCTATTGCGATACGTTCCTCCCGCTTTTAACAAATAGAGTGAAAATGGAAGAACCAATGCTGCATTGTAGCTATTCTTCATTTCGGAAGCAACGGGCATTTCAATCAATTCTTCTTCCTTGAAATTAAACTTCTCCCGCAATACCTTTACGCGAGCTTCAGAATTTCGATCTGTATTTAAAATCAATCTTTGCGTTAATTCTAAACCCAATCTTGCATTATCTGGATAGCTGCGATAGAGACTTTCCAATTGCTCTACCGACTCGATAGAAGCAACATATTGCGCTTCCATCAAATTGGCATCTTCTTTTGCTGATGCACTTCCGATTTTCTCTAAGGCATTGAAACCCTGTGGAAATTTACCTAACTCAAACTCACTTTTTGCTAGCCAATAGTATAGGTCTTCTCTTCGCTCCCATCCTGGCGATCTTGTCTCCAATTGCACAAATGAGTCGCGGGCTACGGAAAAGTTTCCTGCCTTGAATTGAGATAAGCCTTGATAAAAATTGGCGTAATTCAAATATGGATTTCCACTTTTGAGCTCGCCTACGGAGGCAAATAACTGACTCGCTTGATTGAAGTTCCCAATTCTGAACTGCTCTTTTGCCCTTAAAAAGCTATTTCTAATGTCCTGAGCTTCGACAGTCAGAAACAGAAAACAAAAGCTTATAATAAATAATAATCTTTTCATATTTTACTCCCATTCAATGGTTGCGGGAGGTTTAGAGCTGATGTCATACACGACTCTATTCACACCTTTCACCTTATTAATAATGGTATTACTTACATCTGCCAAAAACTCGTAGGGCAAATGACACCAATCAGCTGTCATTCCATCTACAGAAGAAACGGCTCTAAGAGCAACCACTTTTTCATACGTTCGCTCATCGCCCATTACCCCTACCGATTGTATAGGCAGCAAAATCGCTCCAGCTTGCCACACATTATCATAATGCCCTTCTGTCTTCAAGGCATTGATGAAAATATGATCTACTTCCTGTAGGGTTTTGACCTTATCCTCTGTGATATCGCCTAAAATACGGATAGCTAAACCAGGACCTGGGAATGGGTGGCGACCAATAATTTTAGGATCAATTTCCATACTATTGCCAACATTTCGCACTTCATCTTTGAATAAGGTATTCAATGGCTCAACTATTTTCAATTTCATCGTTTCGGGCAAGCCACCTACATTATGATGAGATTTAATCATTGCAGACGGGCCTTTCACAGATACAGATTCGATTACATCAGGATAAATGGTGCCCTGTGCTAGCCACTTTACATCTTGAATCCTATGAGCTTCCTCATCGAATACGTCGATAAATGTTTTTCCAATAGCTTTTCGCTTTGCTTCTGGCTCGCTAATTCCTTTCAATGCATCATAAAAACGCTGCTTGGAATCTACGCCCTTCACGTTCAATCCCATATTTAAGTAGGAATCAAGCACCTCCTCAAATTCATTTTTTCTTAGCAAACCATTGTCCACAAAAATACAATATAGGTTTTTGCCAATGGCTTTGTGAATGAGTATTGCCGCAACGGAGGAATCTACTCCGCCAGAAAGGCCAAGTACCACCTTATCATCGCCTAATTTTTCTTGCAGACCAATAATGGTAGATTCTATAAAAATCTCTGGTGTCCATTCTTGTGAGCATGCACAAATATGTACCACAAAATTTCTGAGTAAATTCTTTCCCTCTGTGGAATGGGTAACCTCTGGATGGAATTGAATTCCATAGGTTTCTTCATTGCTGATTTTGAAGGCTGCAACCGCAACCGAAGATGTGCTAGCAATGACATGAAAGTTATCTGGCAGCTCACGAATCGTATCCCCATGCGACATCCAAACTTGCGAATGAAGGGACATTTCTTTCATCAATTCGAAGTGTGTATCTACTTTGCTAAGCTTGGCTCGGCCATATTCTCGAATTTCCGATGGCAATACCGTTCCACCATTTTTATGTGCCATCAATTGAGCACCATAGCAAACGCCCAAAATAGGGATTTTTCCTCTAATCCCACTCAAGTCAACATCCGGTGCATCTTCATCCCACACTGAGCATGGACTGCCCGAAAGGATGATACCTTTTATATCACCGGTTATTTCAGGAACATGATTATAAGGATGGATTTCACAATACACATTAAGTTCTCTCACACGTCTTGCAATAAGCTGTGTGTATTGAGAACCAAAATCAAGGATAAGAATTTGTTCAGCCATGGTGCAAAAATAATAGCTGAAAACGGGAAACCTATTAAATTTATTTAGGATTAAGGGAATGACTATTTTTCAGTGTTATTCTGCTCGTTCCTTTCCTCATTTTGAGAACTAGCAGGAGGAAAGAAAAACAACATCGGATGCCTCCACAGATGACGCCCAATAAGCCTGAACAATAGGCCAATTCTTTTAAAAGCCACACCTCTGGATAAAATTGCCACGTATATTGCTAAGCCAAAGCTTACCAAAAAATTCATCAAACCGATACCCACAATACCAAGTGTTGAAACTAAAATTGTATTTAAAGGAAGCTGATCTCCAAGCACGTACATGGCAATACCAAAATTGCCCGATGCGAAGGTTATATGGCGAATGTCCAAAGGAAGACCAAATATGTAACCCAAGGTTCCCATAGAACCCAAGAAAATCCCTAAAAAGAAATTACCCATCAGGCTACCAAGATTGTTATCTATATAATTACTAAACTTCTCTAATCTACTTTTGGACATAATAGATCGTAACCTCTTATTTTCTCTCAATCGTTGTGGAATTTTGGCGAAAACAACCTTATTGTCATAATAGCCAGAAATGACCCCCGACAGAAATAAACAAATACCCGCTATGGCTGCATAAAATAAGGATAGTGACTCCCAAGGGTGGATTTCGGTAATCAATTGCATGGCTTTTTGGTCTTCGGCTATTTGTTCTCCAAAATAGCTTGCATAGCCAAAAGCTACTAAAAATGCGACAGGAAAGGCGATTAAAACATTGCCGACAAAAGCGATAAACTGACTCCTAAATACTTTCACAATTAAATCGGATAGGCTTAAAAGTGACTCCCGCTCTGTACCATTCACATCCAATGAAGCGGCAATTTTGGTAGCAGTCATGGCTGGCTGCTTTGTGGCTAGAGTAGTTTTCGTTACGTGTATGGCTATAAAACCCAAGGAGTAGTTCATACTATACAAAAAGGCTTCACCGAATGGTGCCAATCGTAAATAATATATCAGGATTTTAAAACAACTTAAAAAGCCTACAATCAACCCGCCACCCATGGAAGAAAGCAACATTTTCAGATAGCCTTTCCAATCATGAGTGATGTATTTTTCGCCTGTTTTGCCAGCATGTTCAGTTATTTGAAAAGCCAGTAAGCCCACATTCGCATAGAAATGATCAAATAGATTGTTTTTGCGGTTTTCTGCTTTCACCAATTTTTTGAATAAAAAAACTAATGGAAAAACCTTGTCCTTTTCCCGCTGATAAAATAGAATTTCCAATAGCACATTTAGCCTATCTGTATGCTGATGCAAGCGTTGAACCAAATAGGTTAATGACAGCTCTGCACCTTTTTCATGTTGATCCTTTATCAGAATGGTGATTACTTCATCGCACTGCTCTAGCACCTCCAAAATCTCCTTATATTCTCCAGATGAAAAAGAATCTACGCCTCCTTCACTAATCTTGTTAAGCAATAAAACGATTACTCGATTTTGGATTAGAAAAGGTGAGTCTGGCTTTTCGAGTCGTGGAAAGCGGTCAATCAAGTCAGGATCTAAGCTAATTCCAGCTATTCGGTGAGAAATGATTTCCAACGCATTATTGTAATGAAACAACTCTTTCTGAAGAAAGGTAGGATCCGCATCCATATCCAAAGTGATTAATTCGAATAAATGCTCCCACGTTTTTGACGACATTTTCTCTATCCAACGATAATCTGTTTTTCGATGGAAGCTTTCATTTAAAATGCCTATCAACAGGTGATTCTCTTTGGCCGCTGGTAAAAAGTATTGCACGAATTTTTCAAAACCCTCTGCAAAAAATCCCTTGTTGGACAAAATACCTGACTCAGTCAATAAGGAAACGGGATCGTTGTTCATAAAAACCTCCCGCAAATACCGCCTCAATGATAGTCTTAGATACTCGTTCTCTTTTATTATTGAAATTAAGGCATTTAGATTTTTGTCTGCACTTTCATAATCGTTGTGCTTCTTTGGTCGAATTTCTTGCACCAATTCAATGAGCAACTCAGGCTTTGCTGTTTCAGCTTCAATATGTATTCTGTCTAATAATTTCTTCATACGACAGGTATTCAAAATTCACCTTTTACAATGATACAATTTGAAATTGATTCCATTTGTAAAATTGTGATTTAATTATTGTCCTAGAAAATTAGAAATTTATCGTCCGTTAAGAATTTGATAAATCAATGAGTATAAATTTTAGAAATAGGCTAATTTGCCAAGGAATTAGAATAGCGACTGGGAATGAACAACAAGCACTTTGAAACTGATGCCATAAGAGGCCAAATGGACAGAACCATTTATCAAGAGCATTCTGCGCCTATTTTCCCGAGCTCAAGTTTCGTGTTCGAAACCGCCGAAATGGCTCGGGATATGTTCAACGGCGAAATCGAAGGAAATATATATTCGCGCTATTCCAACCCCAATACGACTGAATTTATTCAGAAGCTTTGCGTGCTAGAAGGTGCCGAAGCTGGAGTAGCTACTGCATCGGGTATGTCTGCTATGTTTTTGAGCATTGCCAGCTTCTTGCAATCAGGCGATCATGTGCTCGCTTCCAGATCACTTTTTGGCTCCACGCATCAAATTCTAACCCAACTATTGCCTCGCTGGGGCATCAGTTCCAGCTATGTAGATATCGACAAACCCGACACTTGGAAGGCAGCCATACAACCAAATACCAAGATGTTTTTTGCAGAAACGCCTAGCAACCATGGGCTGGATGTGCTCGATTTGGCATGTATGGGTGAGCTTTGCAAGCAGAAAGGAATACTGATGAATATAGACAACTGCTTTGCAACTCCTTATTTGCAAAATCCGCAAAAATTTGGTGCTGATATCATCACGCACTCTGCCACTAAATTTATCGATGGACAAGGCCGCGTACTTGGAGGTGCTGTGTTGGGGTCTGAAGAGTTGATAGAAAAAGTTACTTTTCTGAGCCGCCATACTGGCCCTGCTTTATCGCCTTTTAATGCCTGGATTCTTTCCAAAAGCTTAGAAACACTCCATGTGAGAATGGATAGACATTGCGAGAATGCACTGAAAATTGCGGAATGGCTCCAAACGCATCCCAACGTGGGATGGGTGAAATATCCTTTCTTACCGACGCATCCGCATTTTGATATAGTACAAAAGCAAATGAAAATGGGTGGAGGATTAGTCACTTTTGAGTTGAAAACAGGAGAAACTGGCTTGTTTGAAAAAATGAATAAACTCCAAATGATCAAGATATCTGCAAACCTTGGCGATACTCGAACCATCATTACCCATCCAGCCTCCACTACGCATTCCAAGCTTTCGCGAGAAGACCGCGGGAGGGTAAATATTACGAATGGCCTATTGAGGCTTTCTGTAGGTTTGGAGAACGTAGAGGATATTATTAGGGATTTGGAGGTGGCTATTTGTTGAGGTTTGGGTATTGATTGGGAGAATTGCTAATTTAATTTTGCTCTGCAAAGTGATGGATTCTCATCTTTATTTGAGTTGGAAAACCAAACTAATCTTTATTTGAGTTGGAAAACCAAACTAATCTTTATTTGAGTTGGAAAACGAAACTACTCTTTATTGTGTATCAATCCAACTTTAATTACATTTATAAATATAGTAAGTAACCCGTTGGGTGAAATTAAGTGATTTGAATTTTAATATTGTTAATGTTCCTATCGAATATAAACTTGTTGATAAATTGAATCAATGTCAGGGCAGTTATTTTTGCTAAGATTCTTGTTTTGAACCCGCTAAAGGTTTT
>JBDNFI010000074.1:0-10171 GCA_041689935.1 Cyclobacteriaceae bacterium | reverse complement strand
GCGATTCAAAGAAACTCGCTGCACTCAAACAGTCTTTGAATCAAGAAAGCCCATTTATTACACATATTTCTTAACGGGAAAATCTCCAAGGCCGAATTTGGAAGAAAAGAAAAACAATGAAGATTGGCTGTTTTCGGGTGGAAGGAATTGCTATAATGCCTTAAGCAGGCTTGCTAACAACCAACTTACTTCTGAGAATCCACATTCCGACAAATAACACAGGCGAAATCAAAAACTCATGCAGAGATTGAGCAAACTTTTTGGTTGGATAGCTAACCATCTCAATAGACCAATCATATAGACCAATAAAAACTAACACCACAATTAAGGCCGTATGTATCAGATGCCATAGGGTCATCATCCATTTATCAGCACCATTTTTTAGAGACAGGGTGCCAATGCCATACACGCCGATGATGGAAAATACTCTACCCACGTGCTTCAACTTACGTGGAATGTCCCAATAATAATAGCCTTCGAAAAAGAGATAGTAAATAGAATAGACGATGGTAATACCTATTAGCCCTAAAATAAATCGCTTATACGGCTGCATATTTTTCAGGCTCTGTCAGTTTTAGGTTACGGGTAAACACCACCCAAATAAGGAAAATCATAAAGTAAATTACGCCTTTGTATAGGTAATCGTGAGCAAACTCAAGCATCCCTGGCTTGTACCATTGTAGCCAAATAAGCCCTACAAAGCGGGCAATATTGGCAATATAAATAAGTACAATGCCAGCTGGGATAAAGAAAGCCTTACGAGGCCATTTTGAAGGAAAAGCAATGATAAAGCCCAGGTAAAGAATAAAAACTTCTAAGCCATTGCAAGGATCACCGATGCCACTAAGTGGTATATCCTCATAGTAAAGCACCGTTTGCACAGGGTAGCTTTCTACGCCTTCTTGCACAATGTAATGGGTCTTTTCCACCGCATGGAATGGTTCTCCATCTGCCATTTTGTTCAATTGGATTACTGTATGCTTGCCTACTAATTGCGTAAGTGGCTCGTCAATGACTCTATCAGGCAGCAAAAAAAGAGAATAGACCAGCTTCCAAGCCAGAAAAATCACAAGGCCCTTCACCAAGAAACCTCTTACTGGCGATGGAATACTTTTCCATTTTGCTTTATAGTCGATTAGGATGTTTCTTAGGTTCATAATAGCTCTTGAGTTAGCAAATATAGCTATTAAATGAAACCTAGAAAATTGGATGGACGGATATATGTCCTATAATTCCCTTGCTTAGGGACGCAAGGGTTCAATTTGTTGTATTATAAATAGTATTGGAGAGTGGAAATCCTAACTAAATAAATTTCTTGATGAGAAAAGATGGATAATAGGCATCTATTTCTTTCAAAGAAAATTCGAAAGAAATAGACGCGTAAAAGGCCTAATTCAATTGAGATTCTACTCTCTCAAGTGAAAAGCGGATTTGAGAAATCTTGAAGGCAAAGTAACGCGCATGGCGTGTGTCACCATCTGCGATCTTTTGGATTTCCTCCAATGCAGTGCGATAAAAGTTCTTGGCTTCTGGTAAAGCATTCATACTTTCTGCCTCAATACCTCTTTTCTCGTATTGCTTCCACATTTTAGCACCCTTGGATGCGGTACTTTTATTTCGGCTAAATAGTTTCGCTAGTATCATCGTATTAATCCTCCATGTTTTTATCCTGCTTATCTTGATTACGCTTATCTCTAAGCTTTTTGGCTCCATAGGCTACTCCTGCGCCCAGCAATATCCCCAAGCCTCCGTCTATGGGGTTGTCTAATACATCCGGCGTAAAGCTCGGCGGCCCGCCGAAGGTTTGCGCATAACTAACAACTGCCGTACATGTCATTAGGAAAGTGAATATGATCTTTTTCATTCTTGTGTATTTCTTTTTGATAATTTAGTAGAAAAATCAGCGGGAGGGTAATTTTCCTCCCGCCTTTCTCTAGTTTAGTTCACCATTAATCGTTTTACAATCCGCTGCTTGCCATGGGTAATCTCTACCAAATAAACCACCTTAGCTAAACTGCCCACTTCATAGCTTATCTGAGCATCATCAGTGGCACTAATGGTCGTTTCATATAGCATCTCCCCTCTTACATCTAGCAAGCGTACATGCGTATCAGCAATCTCATCAGGGCGCTGCACGTTCACCATTACCTGCTGTTGCGCTGGGTTTGGCAATAAGAACGCTTGGAATCGACTGTCATTTCTACCAATACTGGTAATCACTTCTATGCCCATCACGATATCGAAACGGTGGCCTTTACTTGCTTGCTCAGCTGTAACCTCAAAGGCATACGTCGCGCCCTTTTCCAAAGTGATCGTTTTATCTAAATGACGATCGTATAGCTGAACCACTCTGCCTGCCTTCAAGTCAAAATCGGGTACCGTAAGGGTATAATTCACTGCTGGACTAAGGATATGTAATGGAATGCGGTATTCTTCACCATCCACCCATGGTCTGCGGTCGATTGCCATCGCATAGTCATCTTCTGACACCGTGAAGAAATTAATCAATGGATTTTCAAACTTAGTCGCGTCCATGATATCTACTTTTGCATCTGTCTCTTCGTCGAAGTACACCAACACGCGATCTATTTGCTCACCATTTATGTCAATAGCCAATTGCAATGAGTTAGCACCATAACGGCTAGTAAACTCATCATCTTCTCTGAACATAACTGCTTCACCAGTAGTTAGTTGATTCTGACTTAGCTTATTCGCCTCTGTAAAAGTGATCGATGCGTTATCCACATCTGCTACCACAAAGAATCCCGTACCTGATGCTAATTGTCCCAATACTGGCGTACCGCCAGTAAATGGCTCTGTTACATAATTTCCGCCACGGCCAGAGCCTGAATTAAATACTGTACTACCACTTTGTATGCCTACACGCGGCTGCCATACATAATAGTTCGCACCAACATCAGTCCTACTACCCCCAGGAATAGTTTTCAAATTAATCGCTGCTGGGAATGGATTCCCTATAAAGTTGAATGCACTGTTTCCTGCTGCGCCAGAAAGATCTCCTGGATTACCAAATCTGCGTAAGCCAAGCAGTGATTGATCACATAAGTTGACCGCACCAATTAGCTCATAAGTAACATCTAGTGGGTTATAATTATCATCGCCTACCACACCGCCTTGGCTACGTGGCCCCCTGAACATCATACGGACCGCACGGCCTTTGGTCCAATCGCCCAACGTTACAGAAGTTACTGGAACCCATCCGGTATCTTCATCTTGTCCTGCTTGATTGCCCGACACCGTATTGTACCAGAATGCACTTGGATTGCCGGTATCGTTGAAGTCTAAGCCATCTCCGGTAATATGTACAAAATCTCTAACTTGTTGCAAGCTCAACGTGCCATCAAATGGATGTGCTATAAAGCGGAACGCTCTATTGCCGCCATCCACAAATTTTTGGAAACGTACATTGCCCACGATATTGACAACAAGACACTCCGCAGGAGAAAGTGGAGCGAAATAAGCATCTCCACTCGCATCACTGATCAAGCGTATGTTATTATTGGTGGTAAGCGTTCCTTGCGTGAGTTTAATACTCTCGGTAATATTCACCAAATTTCCTGCACCAGTGGTTATCGTTACACCAGTAGGGTTATCAATGTCTAAATTACTGATATTGAAATCACCAATGATGACTTGAGGCACGGTGCCTCGCATCACAATGTTTCCTGCATTAAGCACGGTGCCTTGGCTATTCAAGGTTCCTGTTACACATACTGATTGACCGCCGGGTATGGTCAATGATGCACCGCTATCAATGGTCAGATTATTGATACAAACATTACACGAACCGCTAATGGTAGGAGGATTTGCTGAGCTTTCAATTGTAATATTCATCCCTGCTACTGGCACAATGCCTAAGCTCCAATTACCTGGCGTACACCAATCGGTATCAGTTGTACCTGACCAAGTATTCAATAGTGGAGGAGTTACCGTAATATACAGCGTAGCATTTGCTGTGGCGCCACCTGCACCTACTGCTACATAAGGAAAGTTAACTCCTCCCGTAAAGGCAGCCAATGGTGTGAATGTATAAGTACCATTGGCAATTAGAGCCAACGTACCCTCAGGAATAGTCGTTGTTTGGGCAACTGCCGTCAAAGCACCTGCACTAAGCTGAGAATCATTTGTCAGTACACTGCCTGAACTAGGAATTCCTTGGGTAGAACTAGCATAATCATCTGATGCGGTAACTATATTCGGAGTGCCTGCTGGAAATACAGTAACAGTAACTATTGCCGTAGATGGCCCATTTCCAGCGGCATCTGATACCGTATAGGTGAAGGTATCTGTACCCGTGAAACCTGCAGCAGGTGTATAAGTAATGGTGCCATTCCCATTGTTTACAATTGAGCCGTTAGTTGGGCCTACAGTTACTGAAGTAGATCCTGCATTTATTGTACCTCCTACATTGCCAGGAAGGTCGTTTGCAATAACATTTATCGTAACAGGTACTCCTGTTAAAGCTGGATTTGCATTAGCTACTGTAGAAGCAACATCCGTATTGGCTATTGGTGGATTCGTTAAGATCGCCGGATTTATTACCGTAATAGTAAGGGTTTTAGTCTCACACGGAGGAGTTGGTGCTGTTGGTGCACATACTTGAATATTGTAGGTATAGACGCCCACTACAGTCGCTGCAAACGTGTACGTTCCATTTGCATTAAACGTCAAAGTAGCATTTGCTAAGGCACCAGTCGTATTGGAGTAGTTTGACCCCGTTGGAACGTTATCATTCGTGGCAACACTTCCGCTTATGCTCACATTTAACAAAGTAACGTTTACATCTGGATTACTATTTAGACCACCATTTACCGTTAAGTGCAAGGTAGCAGTACCTGTGGCACCATCTGTACCAATAGCCTGATAGGTAAATATACTTGTACCAGAGAATGTCGGTACTGGAGTAAAGGCAAATGAGCCATTCGCATTTAAAACCAAACTTCCTGTTGCATTGGCAAACGTTCCAGGATTATTTACTGCTAAGGCAGTCGTCCCGTCTAGTTGTGTATCGTTGATTAATACATCTCCCGTAATATTTGCTCCTACTGAACCCGAATAAAAATCATCCGCAGGTGTCACCACATTTGGTGTAGCCGCAGAGAAAATTTTAATGAAAACCGTAGCTGTAGCCGTATTTATACCGTCGTTTACAGAATATTGGAAACTAACCTCACCTGGACCTTGACCAATTGGTGGAGTATAATTAAATGTACCGTCTCCGTTATTCACTAATCCAGCTAATGGGCCGCCCACCTTTATTACAGAACCTGGTACCAATGAACCTCCAATGTTCCCCGCTTTATCATTTTCTACTACATTTATCACCACTAGCTGACCTGCGGTTGTGACTGGGTTAGCAGCCGCATAAGTAATCGCCAAATCAGTATTCGCAACTGGTGGATTCGTCAAGATAGCAGGATCCGTTACCGTAATAGTCAATGGTCTGGTTGCACAACCTGGAGGAGTCGTCGGCGCACATACTTCTATATTGTAGGTATACACGCCCACTGCAGTCGCTACAAACGTGTAAGTTCCATCCGCATTCAATGTTAATATAGCATTTGGTAAGGTGGTAGCAGTAGTATAAGTCGAACCCACTGGAACATTATCATTTGTGGCAGCGCTTCCACCGATGGTTTTATCTGTGAATGCCACGCCTACGTCTTCATTGGTAATAAGCCCTCTATATATGGTAAAGAAAATAGTAGCAGAGGCTAATGCTCCATCGGTTCCTTGAGCAGTGTACGTAAAGGATGTAGTGCCTTGGAAAGTTGGGTTTGGCACAAAGACAAAAGTACCATCTGCATTTAGTGTGAGTTCACCACCTATACTTGTAAAAGTACCAGGAGTCGTTAAAGTAGTGACCGCTCCACCAAAAAGCTGCGTATCATTATCCAAGATATTCCCTGTCGAAATAGTCGCAGTAGAAAGACCAGAATAATAATCATCTGCCGCAATAAGTATATTTGGACTTGAGGCGGGGAAAACGGTTACTGTAACTGTCGCTGGTGCAGACGTATTAGGAACAGTAGCATCATCAGTTACAGTATATTGGAAAGTAAACGTTCCAAAAAATGACGCGGGAGGAGTGTAAGTGAAGGTGCCATCGTTGTTGTTTACTACCGCAGGTGTGCCTATCAATGTTGCAGAACTTGGTACAACCACATTATTTGGATTTCCTGCTTGATCATTGACTACAGCATTTATCGTTACTGGAACACCCGCCAAGGCTAGATCAGCATTAGCGGTGGTAGTGGCTACATCATCATTAGCAATTGGTGGGTTGGTCGTAATCCCTGGATCGGTTACCGTAATGCTCAACGTACTCGTATAGCAATTCGGCGATGTCTGGCTTGGCGCACATACTTCATACGTGAAATTATACACACCAGGCAAATTAGTAATAAACGTATACGTACCATTTGCATTTAGCACTGGTACATTCGTATTCGGATTGCCAACAACATCATCAATATTGCCATAAGTGGTTCCTGTTTCTACCAAGTCATTGGTGTTTAAGTTTCCAGGAATGCTAACATCAATAAATCCAACATTTACATCTGGAGTGATTCTCGGCGAAACCGTAAAAAAGGCTGTACCCGAAGCAATCGCTCCATTGGTACCTGTAACTGTGTACGGGAACTGAGTAGTCCCTGCGAAGCCAGCTACTGGAGTGAAGGTATATGAACCATTTGTGGCCAGCACAAGTGTCCCTTGACCCGCGTTGGTAAACGTACCTGCCGTGGCAGTTAAAACGGCAGTAGTAATTAATTGACTATCATTCGATAGCAATCCATTAGCAGCGCTCCTTACTATTGGGCTGCCCGATTGGGTAGTTAAAAAATCATCTGTAACAGATATAGCATTTTGACTTCCAGCAGGGAAGACGGTTATCGTGACAGTGGTTGGGCTTGAAATTGTAGTAGCATTATCCTGGACAGTATATTGAAAAGTAAACGTACCTGTAAAGCTAGCGGCAGGAGTATAGGTAAAGGTGCCATCACCATTATTGGCCACTCCCGCAGGGGTACCTACTAATGTTGCAGTACTTGGTACAATCACATTGCTTGGATTCCCAGGCTGATCATTGCTTACAGCATTTATCGTTACGGGCACTCCTGGCAAGGCTGGATTAGCATTTGCAAAAGTGGCACCAATATCGGGGTTGGCAATGGGTGGGTTCGTAGTAGATAATGGATCAGAGACCGTAATCGTCAATGAAGAAGGCTTACACGGTGGATTTGGGGTGGTTGGCGAACACACCAGATAAGTGTACACGTAGGTTCCCGGTGTATCCGTAATAAAAGAATAGGTTCCATCCGCATTTCCCGTGAAAGTTGTGACACCACCTGGACCAGAAGATAAAACATAGGTTCCATAAGTTGTCCCAAACAATACATCATCATTGGTTTTGATATTTCCATTGATGGTGTTATTCACTAATACACTGCCAAAATCTGGAAACACATCGAAAGGTGCTACCGTAAAGTGAATCGTGGCAGAAGCGGTCACTCCCCCTGTTCCTGTGGTAGTATAGATGAAACTCGTATTGCCATTGAATGTAGCGTTAGGTGTAAATGTGTAATTGCCGTTAGCCAATATATTTAAGGTGTTACCACTAGCATCTGTTAGCGTAGTTGGCCCGCCTACTACAGATAGCGGTGTGATGGTGACTACTTGTTGGTCATTTGCCAAAGCACCGCCAGCGGCAGTGGTACCTTGAACAATATTTCTATAATCATCTGTAGCGACTACAAAATTATCTCCAGTATTTAGAAAGACTCTAACGAATACAGTAGCTGAAGTAGTATTGCCATTAGCATCTTCGATCGTATAGGTAAAGGTATCTATACCTGTGAAGCTCGTGGCTGGAAAGTAATTGACCAAACCGCCGACTATAGTCACCGTTCCTCCTCTAGAAGATGTAGGAGTTACTGCCAAAGTTCCAGGGACTAAAGCTACTCCGATATTTCCAGTATTATCATTTGCTAATACATCTATGGCAGTATTAATTGTTGGCCCTGAACCCGGGTACACAAGCCTAGTGGCAAAGTCATTATTGGCAACGGGCAGATTCGTGTTTATTTCATGATCGATAGCGCGAATCACAATTATTTCCTGAACGCAACTAGGTGTCGGGGATGCTGGAGTACAAACATCATAGACATATCTGTAAGTGCCGGGATTAGTAGCAATAAATGAGTAAGTACCATCGGAATTTAAAGTAAAACTTGATCCTCCAGGGTTTGCAACATTTGCTACTGGATTAGAATATACAATGGCAGCGCTTACCCTATCATTTGTTCTCACCGACCCTGCCTTTACTTAATTCAGATATGCAGCACCTAAATCGGGATAAGAGGGATTTCTTGGGTTGGTAGTTGTGAAGGGATTAGAAAAAACGAAACCAGTTCGTGATCCCACAGCTATGGTGAAAAGTCGTCTACCTGAATTAGTACCAGTAAGGCCAAGTCTCAAATCAAATTCACCAAACGATTGAGAGTACTCAACAAGTGCCGATGCAGTATCTTCAAAACTAAGTCCAGCCAAGGTACTATTTATACCCCTAATTCTGACAAACCCCGACCAGGAACCCGGTTGCAGCTCTAGTCCTGTGGAAGCATCTACCTCATAGGTCGAGAAATTTGCTACTTCAGCATACTCTTGGTAAGACGCTGCTCCATCCAAATCAATAAAAGTTACCCAAAAATCAATGACATTAACCTTGGTAAGAATACTGGTGTAATCTTCAAAAAATTCAAATTTAAAATCAACATAGCTTTCGCCACCAGAAGAGTTGATTTCTGGTTGAAAACGAGGTAAGTTAGAGCCGTCATTGTCAAGTACAAAATTATCGACATTTACAATAGCCTCGATAGTAAGGAGGAGGTCAATAGTACCGACAGCATCCACCCTGTGATATTGAGCTCCTACGGTGTTAACAGGAGCTGACGCTGGAATGTGTGTCAGGTTATCAATATTGACTTGATTAAAATTGATATTGTAAACCTGCGCTTCAGAAGTGCGCGGCTGGAGCACAAGTAGGAAGAAAAATAGGCAACCTAAAAGCAAACGCTTTGCTGAAGCAGGTAGTTTGGGTGGTTTCCCACTATTAAATGATTGGAAAAGGCAGATGTTTCTCATAATTCTGATTGGGCTAGCTAATGATATGACACAAACAACAAAGATTAGGCGATCATCAACAGTAAATATATTTCTAAAGAAAGAAAAAGAGAAATTAAAATTGGATTACCTTACAAAATGAAACATGAAAATATGTATTAGATTGATTATTAGGGAATTAAAAAATAAGGCACATTGAAAAATGTTCGACAGATTTCGAAAATGAAACACAATTTTAAAAATGAAACAATCAATGGTGGTTCATTTTCAGGAATTCTAGCGGACTGATTCCTTCTTTCTTTACAAATGCATTATAGAATGTGGTGCGAGAATTAAAGCCAGCTTCCTCAGATAATCCTTCTAAGGTAATTCCTTTGGCGGCTCCTTTTTTAATTTCTTCTTTTATAAATTCTATTCTGTATACATTCACTAGTTCAGTGAAGCGCAAGTTATAATGACTATTCACTAGCTTAGATAAGAGGTATTTCTCACAATCTATCTTCTTGGCGTAGTCTTCCACCGTTAGGCTGTTAATTTTATACCAGTTTTCGACCTTCAACCCAACTTCAAGTTTGCCTAATATTAGCATATCGGCATCACTTAAATCACTGCTTATCAATTTGTTGTATCCATTTAATGATAATTTATTTTTCAAAGAATCAAACTTCTTCAGTTTACTTGGCTCCGATAGGTTAAAAATAGTTTCGGGTATAAAAAAAATAAATCCTTGAAGAAATAAAATACCAAGAATAGCCATTACAATAAGGACAAAAATAAAGACACTCTCAGTAAATGGATTGGTAGATAATTCTGATGAGAATAAACTTATAACATAATAGGGTTACTCATTTAGGCCACTAAACATTGTTTATCAATATATTAAGTAATACCCGTTGGGTGAAATTAAGTGATTTGAATTTTAATATTGTTAATGTTCCTATCGAATATAAACTTGTTGATAAATTGAATCAATGTCAGGGCAGTTATTTTTGCTAAGATTCTTGTTTTGAACCCGCTAAAGGTTTTT
>JBDNFI010000073.1:0-19146 GCA_041689935.1 Cyclobacteriaceae bacterium | reverse complement strand
TTTAAATAATTATTGAGTATATTTGACATCGATATTGGCTTGTTTTGCGACTTCAAGATACTGAATTTCAGTATCTTGACCAATATCATTCCTGTTTTATTTCATCGTTTAACAGCCTAAGTAATTTCACCCAACGGGTAATTATTATTACAGTGCAGTGAAAATTTTTTAACTATTTCCCGCAACTCATCCTCCATTTTTGCTGAAAAATAAAAAGCCAACCCAAAATTAATTGAATTGGCTTTTTTTATTTTTATCCCTTTAGGCTCACGCCAGTTCAAGTACTTCTATTTCGAATACGAGTGTTTTACCTGCCAATGGATGGTTTGCATCTAGGGTAACTCCTTCTTCGGTAACTTCTACCACTGTTACAGGCACTTGCTGTCCGTCTTCCTGCTGCACAGTTAGCTTCAGGCCAATCTCAGGTTTGATGTCCTCCGGCACTTGATCTACAGGCACCTTCACCATCATATCCTCCCGCACATCGCCATAAGCTTGGGCAGGCGGCAAAGTAGCAATGGTCTTATCACCCACTGCTAGGCCTGTTACGGCATCTTCAAATCCTTTTATCAGACTTCCATTACCCAATACAAACTCTAAAGGCTCACGTCCTTCTGAAGAATCGAACACCGTTCCGTCTTCTAATTTTCCTGTGTAATGGACTTTAATCTTGTTTCCAATCGTTGCTTTGCTCATAATAATAAATTGAATGAAAATAATTTATAATTAGCTGTCAATTTACCCTTTTATCCCTGCTTATAAAAACTTCCTGAATTCTTAATCCAAAATTGTACGATATAGTACAATTAGTGTTCATATTCGTACGGAAATAATTTTTATTAACGTATATTCCGCCCATAAGTAGGTCTCAAGACGTATTTTTCTTTTGGCATGAAATAGGCCATCTACACTTAAATGAAAGGAAGAAATGGATAAGCAATTAGGAAAAATTCTAATTATAGATGATGATGAAGACGTGCTATTGGCAGCTAAGATGTTTTTGAAAAAGCATGCTAAAGAAGTAATCATTGAAAAAAACCCAAAAAAAATCCCGTTTTTACTCAATCACGACACCTATGATGTGATCTTATTGGATATGAATTTCAGCCATGATACAACCAGTGGCAAGGAGGGTTTTTATTGGCTGAGTCAAATAATGGAAGCAGATCCCAAAGCGGTGGTGATCCTTATTACGGCTTTTGGCGATGTGGAAATGGCCGTAAGAGCGTTGAAAGATGGTGCAACAGATTTTGTATTGAAGCCTTGGCAAAATGAGAAGCTACTGGCGACCATCACTTCCGCCAACAAGCTAAAAAACTCCTATAACGAGGTAGAGCAATTGCAAAAAGCAAAAAAGCAATTAGAAGATGATTTGAGTCAGCCTTTCAAGGATATTATTGGAGAAAGTGCTGGGATGAAAAACATCTTTTCCATCATAGATAAGGTGGCAGAAACGGATGCCAATGTATTGATATTGGGTGAAAATGGTACTGGGAAGGAAGTGATTGCCCGAGCCCTCCATCAGCGCTCCCAAAGGCGCAATAATGTATTTGTAGGCGTAGATATGGGCTCAATTCCTGAGAGCTTATTCGAAAGTGAACTCTTCGGGCATAAGAAAGGTGCATTTACCGATGCCAAAGAGGATAGAACTGGCAGATTCGAAGTGGCCAATGGAGGTTCACTTTTCCTCGACGAAATTGGCAACTTGAGCATGCCTATGCAATCCAAATTGCTAACGGTGCTTCAGCGTAGGGAAATCATCCGAGTGGGCAGCAACAAGCCAGTGAAAATTGATGTGCGCTTGATATTTGCGACCAATATGCCCTTGTACGAAATGGTACACGATAACAGATTCAGACAAGATTTGCTGTATCGAATTAATACGGTGGAAATTCACCTCCCGCCATTACGCGAACGAAGAGAAGATATACAACCTTTGGCTGAGCATTTCCTGAAAATATATTGCAAAAAATACCGCAAGCCCCTCAAAAAATTATCAGCTGGCTTGATCAAAGAATTTCAATCCTACCATTGGCCAGGGAATATACGTGAATTACAACACGCCGTAGAGCGTGCCATCATTATGAGTGATGGAGTGACGCTTAACTCCGATGATTTTTTCTTTTTAAGCCAGAAACAAGAAGGCAAAAACAACCTCCTTGATACGCTAAATTTAGATGATGTAGAAAAAAACATTATCCATAAAGCTATCGACAAGCATAATGGAAATATCTCCAAAGCTGCTAAAGATTTGGGATTGACGCGAGCCTCGCTTTACAGGAGACTAGAGAAATATGGCATCTAAAACCTACAAAAAAAAGCTATATGTCAAAATGGGACTCATTGCGCTCAACGCATTGGCGGTCTCGGCTATTCTCCTAGACAATGGCCCATTCCTCCTTTGGTTTCTGCTCTTATTGCTCATGCTTTATCAAATAAATAATCTGGTAAATCACCTTCACAAAGGGCAAGAAGAAATTTCCTTGTTTTTGAAATCGCTACAATTCGAAGAGTATAATCAGACATTTCCACCGCAAACCCAAAATCCTGTAATCGAAAACCTTAGAGCTGAATTTAATGCAGTATTGCTCAGATTAAAAGAGCTGAAAGAAGAAAAAGATGCCAACTATCAATACCTCAAAACGATTGTGCAACATGCAGGTATGGGCATAATGACTTTTCGGGCTGATGGTGAAGTCCAGATAATGAATGTGGAAGCCAAGCGCTTGCTTAGTCTTCAAAATATAAAAAACATAAATGAGCTCAGTAGTATTAGCCCGACTTTGGTAGAATGCCTGCAAAGATTGAAAACCGGTGGGAGGGAGTTGATCAAAATCCCTTTTAATGGAACCACACTTCCTGTTTCCATATATGTGATCGAATTGGCTATGCAAAACGAGCACTTCAAGCTCGTATCCTTGCAAAATATCCAAAGTGAATTGGAAGAAAAGGAAATGGAAGCTTGGCAGAATATGATCCGAATATTAACACATGAAATCATGAATTCGGTGACACCGATTTCCTCGCTTGCCTCTACTGTAAATGACGATATACTGCGATACATCCAAAGTGAGGAAGAGTCAGTATATCCAGCCAAAGAGGATTTAGAGGATATTCAACTTGCCATCAGAACCATCCAAAGACGTAGCGAAGGATTGATACGATTTGTGTCGGACTTCCGTAATCTTACCCGCATCCCTAACCCACAAATTAAAGAAGTAAAGACTTCCGAATTGATATCGGAAGTTGTACTCTTGCTCAAGAAAGATTTCGATCAAAATAAGATTGGCATTAATGTAAATATTATTCCTGAAGACCTCGAAATAGAGATGGATAAAGAACTTATTGGCCAAGTATTAATTAACTTGCTTCAAAATGCTACGCATGCACTTTCGGATACGGAGGATCAAGAGAGAAGAATCGAAATTACGGCGCAAATCGGCAATCAATCTACTCCCGAAATACGAATAAGTGATAATGGTACCGGAATAGATGAAGAAGCCTTAGGAAGGATTTTCATTCCGTTCTTCACAACCAAAAAGCACGGCTCAGGAATTGGGCTAAGCTTGAGCAAGCAAATTATGCGTAAACACAATGGAGGTATTGGCGTTAAATCAGAAATTAATAAAGGAACTGAATTTACGTTACGCTTTTAGTATTATTGTATGATGATTGAGTCCAGTCGATTCGATTTGATTACGCCCAAAACAAACCCAATGGAAGAAATAGCGAAGACAATCACCCAAATACTGGTAGAGAAAATGGGAATAGCCGACTCAGAAGTAACGATGGATGCAAATTTCATCAAAGATCTAGGAATTGACTCACTAGATTATGCTGAGCTTGTAATGGAATTTGAGCAAAGTTTTGATATCCGCATTCCCGATTCAGACGCAGAAAGAATGCAAACGATGAAGCAAGCAGTGGAATATATTTCAGAAAAATTAGCGGCAAAAAAAAATCTATAATATTGTCTTGACTCGAATATAACCTTCGCTTATTACCTAAATATTAAGGAATTAGATTCCTCACTCGAAAAGTTATTGTAAACGTAAACAAGGCGTAAAGCAGAAATAAAATCTCCTTCGTTACTTGCGGCAAACTTAGAATGTGCGCAACGACGTAAAAACCCTTGTAATCTCGGATATTCACCTTGGCACCAAGGGCTCGAAGGCTAAAGAGCTTGTCCGATTTCTTAAGCAGTACAAATGCGAAAATCTTATTCTCAATGGCGACATTGTGGATGGATGGCAGCTACGAAAAAGCGGAAAGTGGAAGAAAAAACACACCCGATTTTTTCGCCGAATTTTGGTAATGATTGAAGAAGACAATACCAAAGTTCATTATCTGCGTGGCAACCATGATGACTTCTTAGAACAAATTCTCCCACTTGATATTGGCAATTTGACCATCGGTAGAGAGCTTATTTATGAATCATTTGGGAAAAAATATTTTATTACTCATGGCGATATTTTCGATTCCATCAGCACAAATTTCAGATGGATTGCCAAGCTAGGAGATATTGGCTACACATTTTTGCTTTGGTTCAATGCTCAATACAATCATAATCGCAGAAAGCGTGGTTTGCCGTACTTTTCGCTTTCACATTTGGTGAAAAGTAAAGTGAAATCGGCAGTTTCCTTTATTGACGATTTCGAAAATGAGCTTTCCAAAATAGCCAAAGTAAAAAATTGCGATGGAATCATTTGCGGTCATATACACCAAGCCGCCATCAAAAATATCAATGATGTAATTTATATGAATTCAGGTGATTGGGTGGAAAGCCTCTCTGCCTTAGTGGAAGATAAAGATGGGGGTTGGTCGCTTTCGTATTATGCTGAAACAGGGAATGTATCAGTGAAAAAACTCGTGAAGCAAGAGGAAGAAATCAACTTAACTCCTGCACTCCCGGGCAGACTATACCCTAAACTTGCAAGCTTTTCAAGCTCGAACGGGCAAGTCTAGCGTATGAAGGAGTTATTGGAGAAGATGTAAAAGACCATTGAAGCAACTATGGATAAACCTAAGGAAGCCCTCTCAAGAATAGCCCTTCAAATAGGCCATTCCTAGTGAGGGTTCAACTTATATCCAAATCAATCCCTCATGCTCATCGCCAATACAATCAATCTCTTGATTGCGAAAACGGATAGCGGCAATAAGGGCGAGTATTGCATCTACATGATGCCAACTTTTCGCCTCTTGTATATCTATTTGGAGAGAAAATTTATCAGCAATATCCTCTAAATAGCTCACTGTATCCCCATTATCAGATTTAGTATAGTTTGAATAGAGTCCGATCTTTTGGGCTACTAATTTGGGGTAAGTTTCGTAAACTGATATATCCAAACTACCCAACTGATGTGACAATTTCATGGCTCGTGCGGTCAAGCCTCCTAGAAACATCGGTGACATTGCTTGTAGTTCTTTATCTGCTTTTCGATAGAAATAATCGTGACGATTGGGCAATTTCTGGAATACGCCAGGCAATGACAGAGGCGCATCGAGCATCACAATTTCAGGTTTAAAATGAGCCAACTTTTCAAGCAACATCGCATCAGCATCTTGCTTTTTGAGACTTTGAAAAAGCTGTACGTTCGTCCCGTCCAGCAAAGCCAATACCGTAGTACCCGCCAGTTTACTTCCATAGTCAATTCCTGCAAGCAATGCCATTTCGTAGAATTTAGTATCTAATCAATCACCAATCTCCGACCATTGCCACTTACCGCAGCGACGTTAAAAAAGCCCACAACTTTTGTGTTAGGATTGGCTGCTGTTGGTCTGAGATTGGTTGGCACATTGGCTAATGGTTGGGCAAACAACTCACCAAAACCTCCTGGTCGATTCGTTTGGATCCTAATCTGAGTAAGAAAGTCAAAAGCACCGTTGGTGATAGAATGCAATTCTACGTATAATGAATCTCCTGATACAAACACCGGCAGAAAGTCATCATTAGCGTCTCGCTCCACAGGATTGAACCCACGTCTGATGGGTGCAATAAATATTATACCGTCCACATTGCCTCCACGGGTGAATCCCGCATCGTAGGCTATCACAATTTCATTTGGCTTATTGAGTGCTTGGCCGTTTTTCCATCCTCGTGCCCAATAGGTGTCGCCAGAACCTTGAAAATCGCGCGCCCAAAATTCAGAAAAATACGAATCAGGTACGCCAAAACTTCCACCCGCTTCGAAAAAATACGAAACGCTATCTATTTGAGGCACGCGGCTCATTGCCGATGTTGCTTCAAACTCTAGACCTCCCGCTTTTACATACAAGCGGTAACTATTACCAATTTTACCAAATACACTGCTCTGCTCGGATGGATTCCACACGTATTCACCTCTATTTAATCCTGGCAAAAACTCAAAAGAATTTCCTTCATTATCACTTATAAGTACAGTCGCATTGGCCACCCCAGGTGGAATACTGCTATCAAAATAGGATTGAGAGCGGGTGATTTTGATTACTTGTGGCTCATTTTTGTTTGTGACCCACGCATCAACCACTATAATCGGGTCGGCATTTTGTAATTCCGGAAAAATTTCGTCTTCACACGCAATCATGCCGAAGAAAACAACCAAAAGAGCAATTCGTTTGCTTATACTCATTTTCCTAAAAATTTAAAATTGTACGTAACTGATGGAAATGCGGCTCCTATAATGGCCAATTGGGTCGCACTAGTATTAGCAGGTTGGCCTACAGGCAATCTGTCAGTGTCTTGTGAGAAATAAATGGTGAAGGGATTTCTTCTGCTATACACGTTATAAATACCGAATATCCATTGACCTTGAATCATTTTTGGTTCGCCATTGGCTTTGGTTTTTTTACCTTCCAAAGTAGCGGAAATATCTAGTCGATGAAAATCAGGAATTCTAAGATTATTCCGTCCATTATCAAAATTATGTGGAATCACATAATCTTGGAACAAAAAGCGGGAGGTAGGAAAAGTAGTCGGTGTACCACTCAGATACGTAAAATTCGCCGCAAAAGACCAACGTTCATTCAAATCATATAATCCAGTCACCTTCAAATTATGCAGCTGGTCGAAACGAGTAGGATACCAATCGCCATTGTTGATGCCATCCACTTGCAATTCAGTGCGTGCAATAGTATAACTCACCCAGCCATTGAGCTTCCCAGTATTCTTACGAACGTAAAACTCCAGCCCATACGCACGACCTTCACCACTCAGCAGATCTCCTTCGAGCAATTCGTTGATCAAAATATCTGCTCCATCAATATAATCTACCTGATTTCTAGCCGCACGATAATACGTCTCAATGGAGGTTTCATAAGCTTTTTTAGCTCCAAAATTTCTAAAATAGCCTAAAGCAATTTGATCAGCTTGCTGCGGCCTAATATTATTGGTGCTCGGAGTCCATACATCTAGCGGATTGGAGGCTACGGTATTCGAGATCAAATGTAGATATTGAGCAGTACGATTATAGCTTGCCTTAATGGATTGTCGGTCATTCAGCAGATAGGTGAACGAAGCTCTCGGCTCAAAATTTTGATAATCAGCTATACTTTCCCCATTTCCGACATCTGTAACACCAGCAAGTGGCTTGCGTGTACCTGCGATTTCTGGCTCTGAAAATTCATACTCACTGCCCGGCCCAAAATAATTGAACCCAGAAAAGCGCAGACCATAATTTACAGATAATGCGCTGCTGATTTTCTGATCATTGGAGAAATAGAGTGCATACTCCATGCTTTGCTTATTGCCAACGCTGATGTCGGTAGTTTCGCCATTACTGATGCCACGAGCTGAGGCAGGATCGAATGAATAATACAATACTTCGCCACCGAAACTCAACTCATTATTGGTATTCAGAAAATAGGTGAATTCAGGCTTAAAATTGAGAGTCTTGATATTTGACTCCCACTCGAATACGTCCAAGTCATTGTCCCCAAAGCGTAGAGAATAATCGTAATCGCTAAAATAAGTGGTGAAATTAGAAAAAAGCCGATCATTGAATAGGTGATTCCAACGAATGGTGGCTGTACTATTTCCCCAGTTGAACCCTTGGTTGGCATCAAACCGGAATACATCTCGGCCAAAATAGCCCGACGCAAATACTCTGTTTCGCTCATCTATATTATAATTGGCTTTGACAGTAAGATCATAAAAATATAAGGCGGCACCATCGTTTAGCACATCCGTAAATGGTTTGGCAACAACATCGGCGTAAGATCGACGGCCAGCTACTATAAATGAGGCTTTGTCCTTAATAATCGGCCCTTCCACGGAAAAACGACTAAATACTGTGCCTATACCTCCCTCAGCTGTAAATTTCTTATTGTTTCCCTCCTTCATACGCACGTCCAAGATGGAAGCAATCCTCCCGCCATATCTGGCTGGAATGCCTCCTTTATAAAGTTTCACATCCTTTACCGCATCAGGATTGAACACTGAAAATAAGCCAAACAAATGGGAAGTATTATACACTGGAGCTTCATCTAGCAACACCAAATTTTGACCAACTCCACCTCCACGCACGTTGAAACCCGATGCTCCTTCGCCTACCGAGCTCACGCCAGGCAGTTGCTGAATGGTACGAATCACATCCGTTTCGCCCAAAAATGGCGGTACTTTCTTGATCGTTTGTATATCTAATTTAATCACAGACATCTCTGTGCTGGTTACATTTTCGTCCTCATCTTCCGCAGTAATGACGATTTCGGCAAGCTCGGTTTGCTCCGTACTTAGAGACAAATCGAGACGCACATTTTCGGTAAGCGCAACCTCCCGCTGCACGGTGAGAAAACCAAGGTATCGGTATTCGATTATGTAATTACCAGCCGGTAAAGTGAGGGAATAAAAACCATACATATTGGTCGTTGTACCTACACTTTGCCCTTGTACTTGAATGGTCGCTCCAAATAAATCTTCCCCATTTGCACCGTCTTTCACATAGCCATTGAGGGTAAATTTGTCTTGAGCTTGTAGAGATTGAAAATTGAGAAAAAGTATAAAGAGAATAAATAAGCTTGATCGCATGTAAGGAGATTCTCGTGATGTGAATATAATTCTAAAATCTAACCACAAACTTGCAATTGATGTTCCAAACAATTGCCATGAAGCGACTAAGCGGTTAATGCATCTGCTAAATGGCGATTTTTAGCATAAAGACTCTAAGCCAATTTCTACCAGCTCTATTTTGAAATAGCCGATTTACAGCTTAGATTAAGGTTATTAATTATTAAAACAACCACCATGGGACCAAGCTGCATAAACGATGATAGACAACCTGCGTAAAAATACGGGGAAATAGCTGGAAGAATGGATAGAAATAGTGTAGAAGGAAAATTTCGCGAAACACGGAGAAAAACTCAAATTTCTGAAAGAAAAACATTCATTTACGCATGGATTTGCCAATATGGTCGCCCACAAGACTAGGGAATCAGACGTTGGCTGGGCGGAAAATCAAGATGACCTGATCACAAACCAATATGCCGTTAAAGAACATTTGAAGCCTATATATGGTAAATTGATGCTGGAAATAAGAGCCCTTGGCAAAGATGTAGAAATTGCTCCCAAAATAGTCGATGTGAACATAAGGAGGAAAAAACAATTTGTGATGCTTACGCCCGCCAGCAAAAGCAGACATGAAATCGGAATCAATCCGAAAGGCCAAGAAGCGGGAGGAATATTAGCCGCCAATAATTCTACCAGCGCTATGTGCTCTCACCACATAACCCTTATTGAACTAAGCGATATAAATAATGAGGTAATAGATTGTATACAAATGGATTATGATAAGGCGGAGTGATATTGATAAGCTTTCGCCGTAAATTCGAACCTTATCCGGTGTGGATAAATAATTCAACTAGCTTTTCTAAAGAAATTATTTGGCAAAAAAAATATTACTAATTTATTTATACTTTCGGTAATTATGTAGAAAAGTAATGTAAGCTTGTGGGGTCATTCAATAATTGAATACCCACTTCAAAAAATAAATAGATTTTAGAAAACAATACGGAAAGCATCAAAGGCAATGGCAATTCCCTCCCGCTTTTACCACCATCGGAATAGTAACGGTATTTGAAATTTTGCAATCCGATTGAGTAAAATTCGTTTGGACTTGATTTTTCTTATGCATTTCTATTTCCATCGTTCGCTTCCTATTTTTAAACGCTATGTTATTCTTTGATTGAAAGGCACTTAGATGAAAAATTATTTGAACGCAAAGCAAACAATGATCTTCAAAACAGAGTTAACAATCCCAAAACTAAGATTAATACCTTTCCAGCTTTATCCATGAAAAAACAAAAGCTATTCGATTACATCATCGGAAAATTGCTCTCTGAGCATACGAAGGAAAAAGTTGAAAAAATAATCCTAATACTGGCGATTGTTAGTTTTCTAGCACATCTGATAGTTATTTTCTTAGTCAATTCAGACATTATTTCTTTAGGAGGAGACAATGAGTTTTTCAAAAGCCCCATTGCGGCCATTTACACTCCCTTTTCCTTTATCCTAATTTACGAGGTCTATTTATTGGTGTTCTACATGCCTCGGTCTATAACTACCTACGTCAGCAAACAATATGAAATCATCACTTTAATTGTAATTCGAAGGCTTTTTAAGGATTTCGCGAAGCTAGAGCTCACAGATGATTGGTTCGATGTAAAAGGCGACTTACAATTTACGTATGACATCCTTTTGGCCATCATTGTATTCTTCATAATTTACCTATTCAAAAAGAATATTAAGAAAATTGTTGGAAGTGAAGGTGACAATCCAAAATTCAATAGCTTTATAAAATTCAAGAGAACCATTTCTGTATTCTTGATTCCTGTGCTTATAATTCTAGCATCGTATTCACTTATCAATTGGATATCAGAGGTTACCGGAAATAATAGTGTGCCATATTCTTCATTTCTTAATATCAACAATATTTTTTTTGAAGAATTTTTCACTGTTCTAATTATTGTGGACGTGCTACTACTTTTGGTTTCCTTCTTTTATACTGATAGTTTTCACAAGGTTATCAGGAATTCAGGATTTATTATTTCCACCATTTTGATACGACTGTCTTTTTCCGCAGATGGGCTATTGAACAATCTTTTGATTTTGTCCTCCATATTATTCGGATTGCTTATCCTTATCGTGCATAACCAATTCGAGAAATTGGAATCGAATAATGAGACCCTCTGAGTTAAAAAAAATTCTTAGGCTTCGAAAAATTTATGATAAAAAAAAGGCAGCTACGATTTATCATCATAACTGCCTAATTTTCAAGTGACCTCGTCAGGATTCAAACCTGAAACCTCTTGAGCCGTAATCAAGTGCTCTATTCAATTGAGCTACGAAGCCTTCCATTAAGGACTGCAAATGTAGGAAAAAACTTTTTTGTGAAAAAATGTTAAATGGAGAATATTCGTGAAATTTATAAAAATTTAAAACGGGAAATAATTAATTGAAACTCGTCAATGGTCGAAAAACGAGACTACAGAGTCTTCCATTGGTCAAAAAATAATTTTAATTCCACGATTATAGTATCTTTGATCTTTCAACGTTAACTATCCAAAGCATTTTTGAAACTAGCAATGAGATCCACCTTCCTGATAATTACCCTATTGTTTTCGGTAAATACGCTATTTGCCATACATGAGCAAGACCCTCCTACTAAGGAGCCTAAAAAGCTATTTGCTTCTGAAGCTGCGAATGCAAGGCCCGACTTACCTGGCACATTGAGACTGGATTTTGGGTTCAACATGCTTCAAGGTGCACCTACCGCTATGGAAACAGGTTTTATTGGTTCTAGGGTATTCAATCTAGCTTATATAAGAGATATTAGAATTGGAGACTCTAGGATTTCAATTCATTCTGGTATCGGATTAGGACTTGAAAAAAACTCTTTTACGAGCGATATAACACTTGTGAGTTCCTTTAATCAAAACCAACGCTCATCTGTAAATATTGTAAACTTGGCTAGTATCTATGGTGCCAATGCTGAAATCAATAAAACGAAACTTGCTGCAAATTACATAGATGTCCCTTTAGAATTTAGCTACAGAATCGGTGATAACCCAGACCGTGGAATTATGGTGGCTATAGGTGGTAAAGTTGGTTTTTTATATAGTGCGCATACCAAAGTGGACTATTCAAGAGCGGACGAAAATTTTCAAGTAAAAACGAAAGACCTATTTGAATTAAATAGATTGCGCTACGGCATTACTGGCCGAGTAGGCACTCCAGGGTTTAGTGCTTGGTACTATTATGGACTTAACACCATGTTTAAAGATGGCAAAGGCCCACAAGGAACTGAGGCAACACAGGCCACCGTTGGCATATCCTTCGCTATATTTTAGGACGCGGCAGAGGAAACTAAAAAAACAGCCGATTGATTAAATCGGCTGTTTTTTTAGTTTCCTCTGAAGTTCGGTTTCCTCTTTTCGAGAAAAGCCGCCGTTCCTTCTTTATAGTCGTACGTTCCTCCCGCTATATCTTGGCACCAAGCCTCATATTCTAGCATTTCTTCTAAAGTTGCGTTTTGCGATTTATTGAGCATTCTTTTCATCATACCAATTGCTTTGGTAGGAGCATTCGCATAATAATCTGTGTAAACTTTTACTGCCGCATCTAATTCTTCCATCGGCACCGCCCTATTTACTATTCCCAAGCCTAAGGCCTCTTTGGCTGACAACCTCGTACCCATAGTTGCTAGCTCGAAAGCTTTGGCTGAGCCTACCACTCTCGGTAAGAAATAGGATGAGCCACTATCCATTACTAATCCAATATTCACAAATACTTCAATGAGCATCGCATTTTCTGCTGCTATAATCAAATCACAAGCGAGTGCTAAGGAACAGCCTGCTCCTGCTGCCACGCCATTCAATCGGCAAATGACAGGCTTTTCCAAATTACGAATCGCACGAATCACAGGGTTATACCTTTTATGCAGTGAATCCGAAAAAGACCTATCTGGATCAGCAGAGGCTGCTTTCAAATCTTGTCCAGAGCAGAAGGCTTTGCCTTCTCCCGTGATGACTACTACCCGTACCTCATCGTCTTTTTTTATTAGCTTAAAAGCATTTTGCAAATCATAAGTGAGGCCGTCGTTAAAAGCATTGTATACTTCTGGTCTGTTTAGTGTAATGGTAGCAATACCGTTCACCTTTTCTAATTTGATAAATTCAAACTCATTCATATTCTTGTTCTAGCTTATTAAATAGGTAATGAAAATAAAACTGAAAATTAAGCCTAAGGAAAAACCTACCCAAACCTCGGCTGGTTTATGGACATTGAGATAAAGACGCGCAGACAATACAAACCCGCTTAGTATACTCAAAACCACAATAGGCCAATATAAATCATTTATCGGATTATTGAGCTGGATTGCGAATAACACTCCAATAGAGCCACCCATTCCAATACCATGAGCACTTATTTTCCAGAAAATGGTTATAATACTCAAAATCATAATTAAGGCTGTGATGGTAGCTAAACAAGCAATAAGCACGTCTGCTGCCACTGTGAGCTGCTTTGTGGTAAACAAATAAGTGCTTAAGGCATAGTAAAAGGCGATGAAGAAAAAAGGTAAAATTCTTTCTTTTCGATCCACCATAAAGAAATCCTTCACACCTCTATTCGTATAATTGAGTAAAAACAAACTAACCAAAGGCACAATGCAGGTGGTAAGAATGATAAGACCTAGCACCAACAGTTGGGTTTGGAAGGTCCAAGGCGGGAGGCTGGAGGAGGCAAACGCAAAAAGCACCAAACATAAAAACGTTGGCAACAGCAAGGGCTGAAACAAGACACTTAATACTTGAGCTCCCTTACGCTTCACTATATTTCTTTTCTAAGTCGAGCTACTGGAATATTTAATTGTTCCCGATACTTGGCTACAGTTCTTCTAGCGATGTTATAGCCTCTTGCATGCAGTGCTTTTTCCAGCTTTTCGTCCGAGAGCGGTTTAAATTTATCTTCATTACTGATAAGCTCTTCCAGCACCTTTTTCACCTCTCGGCTGCTCACATCCTCTCCAGAATCGGTACTGATCCCTTCGGAGAAGAAGTATTTTAAAGGGTAAATACCAAATTCTGTTTGAACCGATTTACTATTTACAACCCGTGATATTGTTGAAATATCCATGCTGACATCTTCAGCAATGTCTTTCAAAATCATCGGACGAAGTTTGGTTTCATCCCCTTCTACAAAGAACTCACTTTGATATTGTAAAATGGAGTTCATTGTTCTCAACAACGTTTGTTGTCTTTGCCTTATCGCATCGATAAACCATTTTGCAGAATCCAACTTTTGCTTGACAAATGTTACTGTTTCTTTGAGCTTTTTGTCTTTCTTATCACTCTTATCATAGGCTTGTAGCATATCAGAGTAAGACTTGCTGATGCGCAGATCTGGTGCATTACGAGAATTTAGGCTCAATTCAAATTTGCCCGCATTGCTTACTAGAATAAAATCTGGAATCAGATACTGGGTTTTCACAAAGCCCTGAGAAATCCCTCCTGGTTTTGGATTAAGCTTAGTGATAGATTTTATTGCATCACGCAAATCAGCCTCATCTTCGATATTTAATTTACGAATGATTTTATCGTAATGCTTTTTGGTAAATTCCTCGAAGCAATTTCGGAGGATCTGAACGGCCAATTCTTGAGCAGGACTAGGATCGTCTTTTCTTGCTAGTTGTAATAAGAGGCACTCTTGCAAATCTCTCGCCGCAATTCCTGAAGGGTCGAAGGTTTGAATTTTATTGAGGATTGTCTCGATTTCATCTACATCAGTTTCTATGTTGGAAGAAAATAAAAGGTCATTGGCAATGGCTTCCATATCTCTGCGAATATAGCCGTCGCTTTCAATACTACCAATCAATTGCATTGCTATGGCTTCTTGTCGCTCATCGAGGCCTAAAAATCCTAGTTGGGTAAGTAACTGCTCACCAAGGGAGGAATGCATTGCGATAGGCATTTCACGATCTTCTTCTTGATTGTAATTACCATCGCCTTGCATTTTGTAGCCAGCAATATCATCATCGGCTAAATAATCTCTTATATCAACCTCTTCTTTATTTTCCTCCCGCTGATCGCTCTCGTCTTGATCAAACTCATCTTCCTGCTTTTGCTCCTCAGATTCTTCCTTACCTTCTTCCAAAGCAGGATTTCCTTCTAATTCTTCTTCCACCCTAGAATCTAACTCAGCTGTAGGAACCTGAAGCAGCTTGATAAATTGTATCTGCTGTGGAGATAGCTTTTGTTGTAATGATTGATGTAAACCTAATTTCTGCATAAGACTGACAGGGCCGCTCTTTAGCGTTTTCCTTTATGTAAAGTTATTATAAAATCTCTGTTCTTTGACTATGACACTTAATTATCGTTTTTTTGCATCGGAATTAAATTAACAACTCTCCAATAGAAAGGGATGATTCAATTCAACGGCAATACTGAAATAAGCATTTAGATTAATAAATTAATTGTTTTCAGTATTCACAAAATATGCCATAATTGGCCATCTAAAAAAACATTACATTAATTCTAACGAAAAAAACCAGAAAAGGTGGAAACAACAAAACGAACTAAGATCAAATCAGTGCTACAGGATTTCACGGTAGGCCAGAAAGTATTAGTAAAAGGCTGGGTCAGAACTAAGCGTGAAAATAAGAATGTTGTTTTTATTAATCTTAATGATGGCTCCACCATTCACAACTTGCAATTAGTTGGCGATCCCAGTGCGCTCAATGCGAATGACTTGAAATTGGTAAATACTGGTGCTTGCGTTAGTGTATTTGGTACTTTGCTTCAATCTCAAGGACAAGGCCAATCGGTAGAATTAGGCATTGAGACGCTGGAAATTCTTGGAGCAGCAGATCCTGAGAAGTATCCTTTGCAGCCAAAGAAGCATTCTCTTGAATTCCTTAGAGAGAATGCCCACCTACGTCCTCGCACTGCTACTTTCAGTGCTGTGATGCGCGTGAGGCATTCATTGGCGTATGCTGTACATAAGTTTTTCAATGATAAGGGCTTTTATTACATCAATACACCAATTATCACTGGCTCAGATGCGGAAGGTGCTGGAGCGATGTTTAAGGTGACAACGCTTGATTTGAAAAAGCCTCCATTGACTGCCGAAGGTGGGATAGACTACGAAAAAGATTTCTTTGGAAAAGAAACCAACCTCACCGTCAGTGGCCAATTAGAAGCCGAATTAGGCGCATTGGCATTATCGGATGTGTACACTTTTGGGCCAACTTTTCGAGCCGAAAACTCTAATACTACCCGACACTTAGCTGAATTTTGGATGATTGAGCCTGAAATGGCTTTTCATGATCTAAATGATAATATGGATTTGGCAGAAGAGTTTCTGAAATACTTAGTGAAATATGCGCTAGATAACTGCCAAGATGATTTGCAATTTTTGAATAAAAGAGCTCAAGAGGAAGATCAAATTAAAAAGCAGGAAGAAAGAAGTGAGCTCTCATTATTGGAAAGACTAAACTTTGTGGTTGAAAATGAATTCCAAAGGCTTACCTACACCGAGGCCATTGATATTTTGAAAAATTCAAAGCCTAATAAAAAGAAGAAATTTGCTTACCTCATAGAAGATTGGGGAGCAGACTTGCAATCTGAGCATGAGCGATTCTTGGTAGAGAAGCATTTCAAAAAGCCCGTGATTTTGACTGATTATCCAAAGGACATTAAAGCATTTTACATGCGAATGAACGAAGATGATAAAACAGTAAGAGCCATGGATATCTTATTTCCAGGTATTGGCGAAATAATAGGTGGCTCTCAGCGAGAGGAAAGACTCGATAAACTACAAGCTCGCATGAAGGAAATGCACATAGAAGAAGATGAGCTTTGGTGGTACTTAGAGACCCGAAAGTTTGGTACGGCTCCTCATGCTGGTTTTGGTTTGGGTTTCGAAAGGCTCGTACTCTTTGTGACAGGGATGACGAACATTCGGGATGTAATTGCTTTCCCACGAACTCCAAAAAATGCAGAATTCTAAAATAAAAAAAGGCTACTCGATTGGGTTGCCTTTTTCTATTTCTTTAGTATTCTTATCGAATCCGTCTTTCGACTTACTTCATCTCTTATACTTATTAGATAATAGCCTGGAGGAAAATTTTTAAAATCAATTCTTACCTTTGTTGAATTCTCCACCTCCTTAGAGATTTTCATCTCTGTGCCAATCAAGCTGAAAATTCGAATACTTAACTCTTTCACGTTCATTCCTTCTGGAGTTTCGATGAATAGTTCATCTACCACAGGGTTTGGATAAGCCTTTACTTCGATTTTGGTATTAACTGCGTTCTGACTAACGCTCTTGGAAGCTGTTTGAGCTTGTATGCTTCCTAACAGGAAGAAACTAAGGAAAACAAAGAATATGGATAATTTTTTAAACATTGAATAAAAAGAAACAATTTTCAAACCAACTTCTCGTTTTAACGGGTTAAACTTTCCAAAGGTTTACCAATGTAAAGTTAAAGTTGTTTAAAAGCAACAGGTATTTGTGCTATTAGATCGCTGGGGAGCATACTATTCTCCCCAAATTCGCTTTTTGCCAAGTCTCCAGCCAAGCCATGAAGATAAACTGCTGAAATTGCTGCGTCGATTTCGGCCAATCCCTGAGCGAGAAAAGCAGTGATAATTCCTGTTAAAGCGTCGCCACTTCCTCCTTTAGCCATGCCTGAATTGCCTGTACTATTGATATAAATTTGGCCCTCAACGTCAGAAATAGTTGTATAAGCGCCCTTTAAAATCACAATCACTTTGTAGCGCTTGGCAAAGGCAATTTGCTTTTCCACCTTGTCAAAATCATTTTCCCAATCTCCTACAAGTCTTTTGAATTCTCCCAGGTGTGGAGTCAGAATCGAATTTTTCGGTAGCAACTCAAGAAAATGTCTATTTTCTGAAAAAATATTTATCGCGTCGGCATCAAAGACCAATTTTCCTTGAAATTTACTCAAAAGGTCACCTATCAAATTGACAGTTTCCGGGTGTTGCCCGATTCCCGGCCCTACGCCAATGGCCGAATAAGTGGAAAGTTGTGCTAAACCTGATAGCCATTCAAAACCGGAATCTAATTGAACCATGGCTTCGGGCAAGGTGCTTTGAAGTGCATCATGGCCACACCTAGGAATGTGCAAAGTAAGCAGCCCTACACCTGACCTCAAGCAAGCCTTTCCAGCCAAAATAGCTGCACCCATTTTTCCGAGAGAGCCTGCTATAAGCATAGCATGACCGAAATTACCTTTGTGAGCAAATTTATTTCTTGCAGGTAATTTTGCTTTTATATCCTCCTGCTCCGTCAAGTTGAAATCAGCCGCCAAACATTCAATGTACTCTGCATCCAACCCAATATCTACCAATTTCCAATCTCCAACAGATTCATCATTTTCAGGCATAAAAAAGGCTAACTTCGGAAGCTGAAATGAAATAGTGATATCAACTTTTAATTTTGTGAACCCTCGGGAAGATTTATCGGCAAATAGTCCTGAAGCAATATCTACCGCAATTTTCGTATTTGGCCATTTATTCACCCGATCAATGATTTTGGCAAATTCTCCCTCTAGCGGCCTACTAAGTCCACTGCCAAAAATCGCATCTATCACTAAGCAATCCGAAGCGGGAGGTTTTATTTCCTGAGCCTCTTTACAATATTGCACATGGATACCATCCGACAACTGACTTTGGTTTAGCTGAAAATCGGGAGAAGACTCTAAGGCAATATCTATAATATAGATTTGGACTTCTCTCGCCATGTTCCTTAATAGCCGCGCAATTACAAGGCCATCACCACCATTATTTCCTTTACCGCAGAGGATAAGCACAGGCTGCAAATTCGGGAAATACTGAAAAAATTCATCTACAAAAGCCATCGCAGCTCTTTCCATTAAATGGATAGATGAAATAGGTTCATTAGCAATAGTGTATTGATCTACTTGCTGAATTTGTTTAGCGCTTAGAATCTTCATTGATGGTGAAATCTAAATATGGAGCAATTTTATTGATGGCTGAGTCTGAAAGTACTTTTACAAATGCCAAATCATCCAAACTTTGGAAAGGACCATGCTGAGTTCGATAATTCACTAGTACTCTAGCAGTGGCATAATTTATATACGGATGAGCTGAAAGTTCAGCTTGGCTTGATGTATTGATTAGTAATTTTTTTTGTTG